>NZ_JAKKIE010000199.1 GCF_021742065.1 Rhizorhapis sp. SPR117 | reverse complement strand
GCTACTGGCCGAGTCTAAGGCTAAAGCCAGTATCCGACTGAAGTCGGAGGGGTTCCTCCTCCAAGAGGACTCTGAAATGATGATAATCAGCTTGCGTATGTGAAATGACGATAGTAGCTCTGCGTTAGTGAAATGACGATAGACCCCGCCCCTTCCCTGTTTGACGCCGTGCCGGCCGTGGAAAGCGACGATCGCACGCCGCTGCTGCCGGTGCGGCATCCCAACCAGGACTTGTTCATCTGCGACGTGCTGGACGCAATCCCGAAGGATGACATGGCCTCGATGGAGCATCCGGTCTTTTCGCTCTCGACCAAGCCCGACAACCGGATGCGGCGCTACGAGCATAACGGTAACGTCATCGAGATTATCCCTTCGGGCAAGGGCCTGGCGACGATCCACGACAAGGACATATTGATCTACTGCATTTCGCAGCTCGTCGCGAAAATGAACCGGGGCGAATTCCCAAGCCGCACCGTGCGCCTGCAAGCCTATGACATGCTGGTCGCCACCAACCGCCAGACCAGCGGCGAAGGCTATCGGCTGATGGCCGACGCCCTCACCCGCCTGCGCGGAACGACCGTGCGGACCAACATCCAGACCGGCGGCATTGAGGAAACGCGGATTTTCGGCTTGATCGAAGAAGCCAAGATCACCCGCAAGACGTTCGATGGCCGGATGCTCGATCTTGAAATCACCCTGTCGGAATGGGTTTATCGCTCCGTCATCAGCAAGAACGTCCTCACCCTCCACCGGGACTATTTCCGGCTCCGCAAGCCGTTCGAGCGGCGCATGTATGAGCTGGCCCGCAAGCATTGCGGCGTGAAGGACGAATGGAAGATCGGGCTAGAACTGCTCCAGAAGAAATGCGGCTCCAACAGGGGGTGACTACACGAAAGTGACGCATCTGCACGCTAAGGGCGAACGGATGGCGAACATCACGCGACGAGCAGGGAACTGACGGCGCGAAGCGGCCGCAAGG
>NZ_JAKKIE010000198.1 GCF_021742065.1 Rhizorhapis sp. SPR117 | reverse complement strand
GCTGGCAATTGAGCGCGTCGACGGTGACGATGGTACCTTTCAGCGAGAGCATCTCGAGCAGCTTGGGCACGGCGGTAGTCTCGTTCGACTTCTCGTCGGTGGCGATCTGCGCGAGGACCAGTCGCTGATCGCATCCCCAGGCGCTCACCATATGCAGCGCCGATTTGCCGCTGGCCCGATCGAACGATCGGCGCGAGACCTTGCCGTCGATCGCGATGACGCCTTCGCACGCGGCGGTGAACTCCGCCATGAACCGCCGGAAGCACGAACCGAACTGGTCCGGATCGAGCAACCGCAACACCCGGCTGAACGTGTCATGGCTGGGCGGTCCGTTCTCCAGAGCGAGGAACTCGCGCAGGAAAGTCTCCTTCGCCTCCGCAAACTCAGCCATGTCGACCGCCGTCTGCCCCCCGCACAGCACCGTGCACAGCGCGATCATCAGCATATCCAGAAGCTTGTGCCGACCCGCGTTGCCGGTCCGTGGATCCTCCAACCCAACAAAGCAGGCTTCAAAACCACCCATGCCCGATCCAACCTCGTGCCAGCTATCCAGGCTGGCGGGTAGAATCGATCTCGCTTCGCTAAGCAATCCAGCTCCCAAAGGTCACCTCAGACCCAAATGCGATTCCCCTTCGCTGTGGGAAACGCCGCTGTTGCGCGATTTTGCAGGGATCAGCCTCGACTTCGAGGGTGTGCCGGACGAGACGACGATCTTGAAGTTCCGCCATTTGCTGGAGAAACATGCGCTGGGCAAAGCGCTGTTGGACGAGATGACGGCGGTTTTTGAACGAGCGTGGTTTGCTGTTGCGCCAGGGAACGATCGTGGATGCGACTTTGATCGCCGCGCCGCCATCAACCAAGAACCGCACGAAGTCGCGCGATCCTGAGATGAAGCGGACCAGGAAGGGCAATCAGTGGTATTTCGGCATGAAGGCGCACATTGGCGCGGACGCGGCTTCGGGCTGCGTGCATTCGGCCGAAAT
>NZ_JAKKIE010000197.1 GCF_021742065.1 Rhizorhapis sp. SPR117 | reverse complement strand
GAGTGGTTCAAACATGGGTCAAATCTCAGTGAAAATTTATGCCGCTACCGGGTCACTTCTCAGCGACAATCAACAGTGTCCGCTGGAAAACATAGAGATGCTTCGCGGAGGCACCGACTTGCGGAACCACCTGCACAGCAGTGGCTCCGGTGCCAACAATGCCCACCCGCTTATCGCTCAATTTCGAAAGGTTGCCATAGGAATCGCCGCCAGTGTATTCGTAGTCCCACCTGGCCGTGTGGAATGCATTGCCCTTAAACGACTCGATCCCTGGCAGGTTCGGGATCTTCGGCTTATGCAGCAGCCCTCCGGCGAGGACCACGAAGCGTCCATACAGGCGGTCGCCGCGGTCGGTCTCAACCAGCCAGCGATCTTTGTCCTCAATCCAGGTTATCGCCTCAACGCCAGTCTGAAAGATCGCTGAATCGTATAGACCGAATTGGCGGGCAACCTGCTGGTAATAAGCGAAAATCTCTGCCCCGCCCACGTACTTCTGGGTCGGAATGTATCCGGTTTGCTCCAATAACGGCAAGTAGACATACGATTCCACATCGCACGCCACACCGGGATAACGGTTCCAGTACCAGGCCCCGCCAAAGTCGCTACCTTTCTCTATGATTCTTACGTCTTCAATCCCGGCCTGGCCAAGGGCAACTGCTGTCATCATCCCACTGAACCCTCCGCCAATGATCAGGACATTGGCGTCTTCGTCAAACGGCTCGCGGACCAGCTCCTCTTCCAGATAGGGATCGACGGCATGATCGCCAGTGATTTTGGCCAGGTCGACATATTGCTGTAGCCCATCGGTACGGACTCTCTTTTCCCGCTCGATCCTGTATTTTTCCTCCAAAGCCTCGGGAGAAAAATCAAGAGATCCATCTTGCCCGTCAACGATACCATTACCTGCCACTAGTCACCCGGAACTGTAATCCACCTCATTGATTCACGCCTCTTTGAGGAGATGAACAATGCTAGGTCGGCAGGC
>NZ_JAKKIE010000196.1 GCF_021742065.1 Rhizorhapis sp. SPR117 | reverse complement strand
TCGTCCGCGATCACTGGGAGGACATTCTGAGGTTGGTCGTCACCATCAAATTGAAGCAGGCCACGGCCTCCGACATTGTGAGCATTCGTCCGAGGTCACGTTGCGTCGTATCGTTATAGCCTGGAGTTTACGCCGCGATGTCGATTGAGTTCGTTGTACGGGGTGAGGATGGGCGAGTCGGATGTGGCAGGGGCTGGGCGCCGGCGGCGCTGGAGCCTGGAGGACAAGCGTGCCGTCGTGGCGATGTCGCTCGATCCAGATTGCAGCATGGCGGAGATCGTCGCCTGCTTCGACCTGGCCCCCAACCAGGTATATGCGTGGCGCCGGGAACTGCGCGAGCTGGCCGAAGGGGATGCCTGCGAAGACGCGCCGATGTTCCTGCCCGCGGTGGTCGAACCGACACCCGCGGCGGCAACTATGTTTATACCAGATGCGGCAGAGGGCCGATTGCTGCCCGACGCGCTGGTGCAGATCGCGATGGAAGTACGCGGCGTGACCGTCATGATCGCGCATGGCGCCGACCCGGCGCTGGTCGCCTCGGTGATCACGGCGCTGCAGAGAGCGCGATGATCGGACCTGGCTGTGATGCGAAGGTGCTGATCTACACCAAGCCGATAGATTTTCGGTGCGGTATCGATACGCTCGTCGCCAAGGTGCAGCACGAGATGCAGCAAGATCCCTGGGGAGGCGTCGTTTACGTATTTCGTTCCAGGCGGAAGGACAGGCTGAAGATTTTGTGGTTCGATTCGACCGGTATCTGGCTCATGACGAAGCGTGCGGAGTCCGCCGAAGGGTTCGCCTGGCCGCAACCGCATGACGGCAGTTTCCGGATCACGGCCGCTCAACTTGCGGCGCTTGTTTCGGGCATGGATTGGCGTCGATCGCGCGCTCCAAGACGCGTAATTTCGCCTAAAATCGAGCCGCTCGTTAAGGCGTGATATATCCGCGCCAGGTGGTTCCAATAGTGCTGGACCAGTCGTTACGCATGTGATT
>NZ_JAKKIE010000195.1 GCF_021742065.1 Rhizorhapis sp. SPR117 | reverse complement strand
ATCGCCATCGCCGCATACCCGCACCGTCAATCAACGGTTACACTGAATCAGCCACGCCCGACTTCGTCAACGGGCTGCTAAGCGTCGCCTGCTGATTCACGCCTGATGATGGCCTGGATCTCCTCGCGCAGCAGATCCTTCCGGATCTTGCCCGAGGTAGTGCGCGGGAGACTTTCCACCCACTCGATCCGTTCAGGACATTTCTGCTTTGCGAGCCCGCTCGAATATACGAAGTCCGCCAAGGCGGCAAAGCTTTGCGAGGCTCCTTCCGCTGGCACGAGAAAAGCGCAAATACCTTCGCCGAGACGGGCATGCGGCATCGCGACCACCGCCGCGTCGATCACTGCGGGGTGTCGGTGGAGCACATCCTCTATTTCCTTCGCGCTGATATTCTCGCCGCCCCGGATGATCAAATCCTTCTTTCGCCCGGTGATGATCAGGGCTCCTTTGGAGGTGATCGTGCCGATATCGCCAGTTTGAAAATAACCGTTGCAGATCGCTTCACGCGTCTGCTCTTCATCCGCGTAGCCCATGAACATAGCGGGGCCACGAACGATGATCTCGCCCTCGCTCCCCTGCGGCACATCCTGCCCCCGATCATCAATAAGCCGCACATCATAATCAATAATCTCGCCATCGGTGGTCGCCGCAAGTTGCGCATGCTGCGCACCGGTGTACCCGAGCGTGACGAGGGGCACTTCCGTGCTGCCGTAGACGCGAAATGCGCAAGGTGAGGAGAAAGTCGAATTCGCCTTCCGCACAATATCGGGTGGAATGGCGGCGCCGCCGCAGGCAAACAACCGTAGGCTTGGTAATCCGGTTTTAGCTGCGGCCGCTTCGTTCGTCAGTTCCATGAGAAATGGCGTTGCTGCCACGGTTCCGACAATCTTATGCTCCTCGATCAGGACGATGGCCGCTTTAGCGTTCCAGCTCTCCATCAGCACCGTCCGGGTACCCACCAAGAACGGCAGTTCAAGGCCGAAGGAGTAACCGCTGA
>NZ_JAKKIE010000194.1 GCF_021742065.1 Rhizorhapis sp. SPR117 | reverse complement strand
CAGCCCGGTGACGGAGTCGCTTTTTCTGTCACCGGGTGGTGCGAGGTCAAATGTCGTTTGGCGTGAAGGCGATGAGGAGTAAGCCGCGTTTGCCTTGGAACTCGCCGACGAACGCGAGGAGAAGAGTGGCGTTGGCCTGAATGACCAACAAAACCGCTTGTGCCGCGCCCGTTGCCTCCCTCGGGGTGCCGCAACCGAACAGTGCACGCATGAGGACGCCGAGGTTGAACCCGGCGACATGGACCAGGTAGCGCTTCTGGAGGTTCTCGCGCCCACGCAGCCAGGCACGACGCATGCCGCCGCGGTCAAGGACGTGCGCGAAGCTGCGCTCGACCATTTCGCCACGCTTGCGCATAGCTCTGCGTCCAACCGCCGATTTGAGACGAGACCGATTGGCGTAGACTGCTTTCTGGGCGGCCTCGTCGCCATGCCAGCGCAGGACGCCTTTGGCCGGCTTGGGTTCAGATATGCGGCTCCTCCAGACGTCGCCGTCGAGGCGCTTGAGGACGTCGCGGGAATGATAACCCTTGTCGGCTACGAGATCGCAGCGATCCTCGGATGTCGGCGCGAGACCAATACCGGCGAGGTTTTGCGCTACCGCCTTCAGCGTCGGGTCGAGCGTATTCGTATCGCCCTGGTCGGCCGCGTGGATCGGCGCGGCAACGATCACGCCTGTGTCGAGATCGACCGCATGCTCGGGCTTGTAGGCCAGCCGGGTCGAACCATTCTTCATCCGGGCGACCTTCGCGTCGGGATCGGTCGCGCTCTCCCAGTCCGCGTTCGACAGCTTCTTGCCCTTACGCTTGCGATCAAGCCGGACGAGATCCTCCGCCGTCGGGGTGTCGATGCCGCTCTCCCTAGCCATCCGCGTCAGCATCTCGCGGTACGTCTCGCCAGTGTCCCGCCGCACGATCGTGCGCAGCGCCGCGTTGGCTTCCATGGTCGAGCCATCCACGCCGATCCGCTCGGCTTTCACCAGATCGTGTTCGGCGACCAGCGCCAGAACCCAGCCGAAGATCTTCTCATGC
>NZ_JAKKIE010000193.1 GCF_021742065.1 Rhizorhapis sp. SPR117 | reverse complement strand
TTTGTACCTCAGTCAGAAATGCAGACGTATCGTCGGCCTCGCCGCACCTTGTGACGGTGACCCACCCCTTTCATCCATATTCCGGACAGCGCGGAGTATGCATTGCAAAGCGCGGTAACCGAGCGGGCAAGCGGTGGCTGCTGCGTTTTGATGACGGCCAGATTTGCTCCATTCCGCCGCAATGGACCGATGCGGAAACTCCTGATCTGGAGGTTGTCGCGGGGGTCGGGCGAGCCCTGTGCAGCCTTACCGATCTGCTGGAACTCGGTGAGCTCGTGGCCCACCTCATGTCGCAAAAGACAGTCACTGGGGCGAAGAGGCGTAAGGGCAATTATGCCGCATCCGTAAAGGAAAAAATGCCGCAAAGCCCTTGGGCGCTACGCTGAATGGCCTACTTATTGGCCATTAATTGGCGAATCACCGGTTCCCTTTGCCTTGACGACCTAGCCTTATGCGGCATATTGTATATTACAATTATTAAGCGAATGGCGGAGGCTGCA
The DNA here is from genome assembly GCF_021742065.1 of Rhizorhapis sp. SPR117. The sequence goes on along the minus strand of NZ_JAKKIE010000193.1, from coordinate 529 downwards.
GGTGCCGGACAACGTCAAGCACAAGCGATCGAAGGCCAGTGTTCTGGCCGAGGATGGCACGCTCAATCCGGCACCGGAGAAAGTCGGCGATCCGAAATTCCAGGAGGACGGCTTCTTCGATCCACACGACATCGTGCAAGTGAAATACGAGATGCTGCGGCGCGTATCCGTCGACAAAATGTCGGTGACGGAGGCATCCGACGAATATGGTGTCTCCCGGCCGACCTTCTATCAGGCCAGGGCGGACTTCGAGGACGCGGGTCTGGCCGGTCTGGTGCCGAGGAAGCGCGGGCCGCGCGGACCGCACAAGCTCCAGGGCGAAGTGCTGGCATTCCTCAAGGCACAGGTGGCCCCAGGCGAGCCCATCCGGGCGCGCGAACTGACGGACCGTATCCAGACAAGGTTCGGCCTCGACGTCCACCCCAGAACGATCGAGCGCGCGCTCGGTGTAAAAAAAACTGCGTGACCGGCACCGGCGCGCAACTGCATTGGGCGATGCAGTGCCGCGCCACGGAACGATATGAAATCT
>NZ_JAKKIE010000192.1 GCF_021742065.1 Rhizorhapis sp. SPR117 | reverse complement strand
CTGCCGACCTAGCATTGTTCATCTCCTCAAAGAGGCGTGAATCAATGAGGTGGATTACAGTTCCGGGTGACTAGGTCTTCGATTTGATCGAATAACGTCACCTTTCTGCGCTTGAAAGGCTTACGCAATGCCGCCGCGAGATCGAGCCTGCTGTCGAGGAGTCGAAAGTTCTCCGCGATGACGCTTGGGCGCTGGAAAGAGAAGCACTCGGATATGGTCTGCTCGACCGGCTTTTTGTTGATGGCAATCTGCTCTAATTGCGTGTGGCTAAGCCGAGCTTTTTTCAAGACCTGTTCTCGACGGTCGGCGTACTTCAATACAGCGGCGAATGTCGAACGGAAGTATTCTTCCCACACTGCTACGATAAATGGCACCAGTAGGTTATTGGAAAGCAGTCGCGGATTCATCGCGTCCATGAAGTGAAGGCCCGTTGGCTTCTCCCGAGCCACGTCGCCCTCTAGCTTTCTCGCCCACAGATAAATTTGAGACTTGATGAGCGCGTTTTTTAACCTCCAACGAGCGAGGTAACATCCCGATACGAGGGGTGGATTCGGTGGCTCATCCGGTCGCCAGTAGCGGTTCCGGCCCGCGTCGGTAATAAAGTGACCTCCAAACAAATCACGTATCAGCTTGATGGTCTTATTCTGATGAGTAAGGTCCCAATAGCTTCGAGACACCGTAGATCGGGTGTCAACTGCGATCTGTCCATTCTCATTGTAAATCTGAAGCTCAACCCCAGACCAGGAGCGATAATCATCTTCGTCGTACCACTGGTAGTTTCCGATCATGCTTGGCACGCGCAAGCTGTCTCGAAGGAGCCGGTAGCCGAGTAATTCCACAATCTGAATGACTCGCGTGAGGCTAGTCCCCGCTGGGAGTTCATTTCTCGAAGTGTAACTCATGCCGTGTGGTTAGCCTGTAATGACGAAGCTTGTCACGTTCCTTGGGTTGGCAGCACCGGGCACTAGTCACCCGGAACTGTAATCCACCTCATTGATTCACGCCTCTTTGAGGAGATGAACAATGCTAGGTCGGCAGG
>NZ_JAKKIE010000191.1 GCF_021742065.1 Rhizorhapis sp. SPR117 | reverse complement strand
TATCTCCTTTGCTCTGACCCCCAGGCGAGCAACGCAGATCGGAGCCAAAATGGCTCCCGGCAGTCATTGGGTCTAAGGAAGAACAACCTGAGAACGCTTACGGCCGCGAGCGATGGCCGCGCATCGGTTCATCGAGATGCGCAAGGGCTGGATAACCGATGGAGCAATCCTCCTGCGCGAGCCGGCATCACAGCACCTTGACCTCGGTGACATCCGACATCTTGCGGAGCCGGTCCATGAATTCGCGGTGCCGCGTCGGCGTGTCACAGAATGAGATATGCATCTGGACTGCCCCGTCCTGCCGTTGAAATGCGAGCGGACCTTCCTGGAATCGGCATTTGCTAAGAGCGGCATCAACGGCCTGGATGACGCTCTCATTCTCATGTGTCGTGATTTGATATTCGAGGATGCGCCACTTTTCGCGCATGCGTTGCTCGATAAGCGCCAGCACGCGCAGCGCAGCCAACGCCAGGCCGACGCCGACGCCCGCCAAGACATATTCCTTCGTGGCAGTGGCCAGGCCCAAGGCGCCGTTTACCCAGATGAGCGCGGCGGTCGTCAGTCCGCGCACGGTGCCGCGATGCTGCAAGATGACTCCCGCCCCCAGAAAACCGAGGCCCGTCACGACATTTGCCGCGACCCGTCCGGTTTCCGCCCCCGGGATCGAGCCCCCGGCCAGGACGAAGATGGCCGTACCCACCGTGACCAGGAATTGCGTCCGAAGGCCTGCCGGTTTGCGCGACAATTCCCGCTCCAGGCCAAGCATGAGGCCGACCGCCGCAGCGACCGTGAGAGGCAGCAACATGTCGGTGACGAACTCAGGAAACGATATGGCAGCGCTCAGGATTTTGTCTGGAATGCACGCAGCGCGCGACTCAAACACAGAAGAAATAGTCCCGCGAGCACGACCACCGCGATGATCCAGTTCGCACCGAGGGCGGCGACGAAGCTCGATCCGGCGAACAAGGCCCAGTCGGCCCGAAGCTGCGATTTTGGCCATGTTGAAGAACAAAGATTGAACATGGCGATCTACCAGGCTCGC
>NZ_JAKKIE010000190.1 GCF_021742065.1 Rhizorhapis sp. SPR117 | reverse complement strand
GCATTGCCTGCCGTGATTGTTCCTTCCGGACGAAAGGCCGGCTTGAGGTGGGCGAGGCTTTCGAGCGTCGCATCCGGCCGGTTCTGCTCGTCCCGCGAAAAGCTGGTCGGCCCCTTTCGTCCCGGAATTTCGATCGCTACGATCTCGCTGTCGAACTTGCCGGCCGCCTGGGCCGTACTGAATCGCAGTTGCGAGCGCACGGCCCAGCTGTCCTGGGCTTCGCGCGAGATCTGGAATTTCGTGACGAGGTCCTCGGTCACCCAGCCCGAATGCTGGTCGGCGAACGCATCGTTGAGCCCATCATGGAGCATGCTGTCGAAAAGCTTGCCATCCCCCATCCGATAGCCCCAGCGGCCCTTCTCGATGAGGTAGGGCGCCTGGTCCATATTCTCCATCCCGCCCGCGACGGCGGCGTTCGTCAGGCCCAGCATGATCTCCTGCGCGGCGGTGGCGATCGCCTGGGCCCCCGAGCCGCAGACCCGATTGACGGTCATCGCCGGCACCGCGTCGGGGATCCCGCCCCCGATCGTCGCCTGCCGCGCCGGGTTCATCTTCGCGCCGGCCTGCACCACCTGGCCCATGACGACCGTATCGATCGCATCCCCGTTGACACCGGCGCGCTTCAGCGTCTCCGCGATGGCGATACTGCCGAGTCTCGGCGCAGCCATGTCCTTGAGACTGCCGCCATAGCTTCCGATTGCGGTTCGCACAGGTGCGCAAAGAACGATATTCGTGGTCATGATCTTTTCCTTCCATTCGGCCGCTTCAGGCCATGTATTTGCCACCGTTGATCGAAAGCGTGACGCCTGTGACGAAACCGGCTTCGTCCTCGACCAGGAAGAGGACGCCGCGCGCGATCTCATCGGGCGTGCCGAGGCGCCCGACGGGAACGGCGGCCAGAACTCCCTTCATCGCCTCCGCCGGAACCGCGGCGACCATCGCTGTGTCGGTATAGCCCGGCGCGATCACGTTGACCGTGACATTACGCGCCGCACCTTCGAGCGCGAGCGCCTTGGTGAAGCCGATCACGCCCGCCTTGGCGGCGGCATAGTTGGTCTGGCCGAACTGCCCCGA
>NZ_JAKKIE010000019.1 GCF_021742065.1 Rhizorhapis sp. SPR117 | reverse complement strand
CCTGCCGACCTAGCATTGTTCATCTCCTCAAAGAGGCGTGAATCAATGAGGTGGATTACAGTTCCGGGTGACTAGGTTCCGATAATATAAGCTGGGGCAAGCTGGTCGAGGCCGAGCGCCAGAAGCGGCTCGAAAAGCTGGATGCCCAAGCCGCAGCGATCGAACAGCAGCTCAATGCGCAGGAACAAGGCGCCCGGTAATATTTCTGTTCTTTCTGCGTTTAGCGGGGATACATGACTGGTTCATCTGAGGAGACTGATTAAAGTCTTGTCATGCCCCGGTCCCATCAAATTGTCACCTTGGCCTTGTTTGCCACCGCCCTGCCTATCATGGCTGGCGCAGCGCAGGCCGAGCCGCCCGAGCGCGTGATAGCACTTGTTGTCTATGGCGATGATCCCTGTCCCGTGGAATCGGGCGACGCCATCGTTGTGTGTGCGCGAAAGCCCGAGAATGAGCGATACCGCATTCCCAAAACACTGCGCGAAAAGAAAGCGGTGACAGGCAGCCAGGGCTGGGCCAGCCGTGTCGCAACCATGGAAGGGAAGGGCCGGCAATTGCTGCCCAATAGTTGCTCGGCTATCGGCAGCAACGGACAAACGGGCTGCACGCAAGCGATGCTGCGCCAATGGTTCGAAGAGCGGCGCCTTGCCAAAGAGGAAGCAACAGACATTCCATAGATGTTTTTTGCTTCTCCCTAACCGGAGAAGAGGATCTTACTCGGCGGGAAACACCTCCACCAGCCGAGCCAGCGCCTCACGGACGGCAGGCTGTTCTTCCTCGGTTGTGATGCCGAGGCGCACGATGGTCAGGCCTTGCGAAGGCGAAATCAGGATATATTGCCCCTGATGTCCAAGGCATGCGAACAGGCTGGATGGACCTCGGCCGGGGAACAGCGCCGCCTTGGCGCCCTTGGGCCGTGGCTTGTTCAGCCAGATTTGCCCGCCATATCCAGGATCAAGCGATGATGAAGCGCGCATGAAATCCACCCAGCGGGCCGACAGGATCTGGCGTCCTTGCGCTTCACCGTCATGCCGCAGAAATTCGCCGAATTTCGCATAGTCGCCTGCCGTTGCATACATGAAGCTGCCGCCGATCAGCGTGCCGTGGGCGTCGAATTCCGGGGTCAGGCTGGCAAGGCCAAGCGGTTCGATCAGGCGACCGCGCATGAATTGCATCATGGCATCGCGGCGGACTTGCGGGTCATCGCTTTGGGTCAGAGCACGGGTCATGATGTCGGACAGGATGATGCTGGTCGCGGTGCTGTATTGAAACGCGCTGCCGGGCCGCGCTGCAAGGGGTTTTGCCTCCGCATAAGCCGCCATATCAGCCGCGCCGCTGGTGAACAGCATGCGGACCGTATCGCTGTTATAGGCGGGGTCGCCGGTTTCGATGTGATCGAGTCCCGATGCCATGTGGAGTAACTGCCGCAATGTAATCTCTCCGCGCGGATCACCCGGCTGGCTCCAGGCGGGAACCGGAGCGGGGGCGTCAAGCACCAGCCGCCCGTCCGACACCATCAGGCCGACCAGAACGGCCGTGATGCTTTTTGCCATGGACCAGCTGATGAACTTGCTATCCGGCCCGAAACCGGGCGCGTAACGCTGGGTAAGCATCTGCCCATCCTTCATGATCAGCAGGGCGCGGGTTTCACCCATGGCAGGATCGTCGAACAGCGAATCGATCGCATCGCCCAGCGCGATCTGACCAACGTTGCTGGATGTCTGCACGTCATATTCGGGTAGCTTTTGCGCCGGAGAGGATCGCATCAGGAGAAAGGGAACAAGCGCACAGGTAGCAAGGCTTGCCACTATCGTCATTTTGCGGTTCATGGGCCGTGCTTTACAGCATCGATCGTTGAAAGGGGAGGCATGAAAAAAGTACGGGTGGCCAGTTATATTGCGGCGTTCGTGCTGGCATGCGGCGTGGCGCTGCTCGTCTGGGCGTGGCCTGATCTCAAGGCGCAGGCAGCGGCGGGCGCGGCCTATGGTGCGCGAATGACCTGTTCATGTCGTTATATCCAGGGACGAAGCATGGAAAGCTGCAAGGGCGACATGATCGAATCCGGCATGGACATGGTGCGCCTTGATGATGATTCTGACGCAAAGACGGTGACAGGCAGCGTGCCGTTGATGGCCCGCCGCACGGCGCGGTTAAGGCAGGGATTCGGCTGTGTGCTGGACTGACATCAGCGCTTAATAATATTGCCAGTTCGTTACCATGAAGACGATCAGGACCGCCATGGCAGCCCAGATGGCAATGACCATTGCGGCGCCCGCGATGCTGATGGGGCGCTGGGTTTCCGCTTCGGCCCTTGCCTTATATTCCGCCCAGAGCGGTTTGGGCACCATTTTCGCAAACAGCCAAATGCCCAGCGGCAGGATGATCGCGTCGTCGATCAAGCCTAGCACCGGCACGAAATCGGGAATAAGATCGATCGGCGAGAGCGCATATGCGGCGACCAGCGCACCGAAAATGCGTAGCGCCACCGGGGTGCGCGGATCGCGCACGGCGAGCCAGATCGCGTGAGCGTCGATGCGCAACGCATGAACAAATTGCCTGAGCTTGCTGCCTTTTGCTTTGCCTTCCATGGCGTCTTCTTTAAGGGCTATTGCATCATGATTGAAATTATTTCCGCAAAGGTCGAGCGCTGGAACGTCGATGGCGCCTTCATCATCAGCAGGGGCGCAAAAACGGACGTTGACGTCGTCGTCTGCGAAGTCACGGACGGCACGCATGTCGGACGGGGCGAAGGCACACCCATATATTATGAAGGCGAGACTGCCGAGTTGTGCGTCGATTCGATCCTGATGCGCGGCAAGCAACGCCGCACGATCACGCGTGAGGATTTACTCGATAGCATGATGGAAGGCGCAGCGCGCAACGCGCTGGACTGTGCGCTATGGGATCTAGAGGCAAAGCAGGCTGGCAAGCCGGTGTGGCAACTGGCTGGCCTGCCCGCCCCCAAACCGCTTGTCACTGCCTATACGATCAGTCTTGCCGATCCGGCCAAGATGGCTGCGGACGCACGCGAAGCGGCGAAGACATACACGCTGCTGAAATGCAAACTCACGGGCGAGGATGATCGTGAGCGTGTCGCGGCTGTGCGCAAGGGCGCGCCCGATGCCCGCCTGATCGTCGATGCCAATGAAAGCTGGGACGAACTCGATATTGAGGCCGAAACCCATGCAATGGCCGAATATGGCGTTGAACTGATCGAGCAGCCAGTTTCGGCGGGCGAGGAGGACCTGCTCCTTGGTCTGAAATCCCCAATTCCTTTTTGCGCAGATGAAAGCTGCCACACGCATGAAGACCTTGACCGGCTGGAAGGCTATCAGGCGGTCAATATCAAGCTGGACAAGGCTGGCGGGCTGACCGAAGCGATGCTGTTGGCGGAAAAGGCACGGTTGCGCGGACTAGATGTCATGATCGGCTGCATGCTCGGCACATCGCTTGGCATCGCTCCCGCGTTCCTGCTCGGGCAACAGGCCAAATGGATCGACCTGGATGGCGCGCTGTTGCTGGCAAAGGACCGCAAGGGTGGGCTGAAGCAAACGGGCGGCCTGCTGCAACCCGGCACGCTATGGGGAATCGGCCAGTAGGCGACCCTCTCATTCTACCCTTTGTACCGGCATGACCTGTGGATAGGGCATGATCATCTGTCCATCGGGCGCAGAGGTGAAGGTTGTCTGCGTCGGATAGGCAAATTCCAGGCCCGCTTCGTTGAAACGCTTCAATATGCCAAGGCCAATCAGGTGCCGCGTCTGATACACCTCCTCATAGTTCGGGCTGTAGACTTCAAATTCCACTTCGAAATCCAGCGAACTTTGCCCGAAACCGACGAAGCCACTGCGGATGAAGACCGCGTTGTTGGCCTCAACGATCTCTCGCAACAGGTCAGGAATGCCCGCTGCGGCATCTGGATCGGTTTGATAGATGACCCCGATGGCAAATTTCAGCCGGCGATGATCCAGCTCAGCATAGCTGGTAATTTCCTTGCTCAGCAGATTGGTATTGGAAATGATTTTCTTTTCCCCGGTGAGAGCCCGCAACCGCGTACTTTTCAGACCGATTTTTTCCACCGTAGCGATGGTCGTGTCGTAATTGATTGTTTCTCCGCGCAGGAACGGCTTGTCAAAAATGATCGACAGCGCCGCGAACAGGTCGGAAAAAATCCCTTGCGCGGCAAGACCGATAGCGATGCCGCCAATGCCCAAACCCGCAACCAGACCCGTGACATTGACGCCCAGATTGTCGAGCACGACTACGATGGCGATGGCAAACAGCGCAAAGCTGACAATCACGCGGATGATACCCATGGCGTTGGCCAGGGTTTCGCCTTCACCATCGCCGGCACGCCGTTCCAGCATGCCCAATATCAATTCGCGCAGCCAGATCGCGCCCTGAAAAACAGCCGAAATAGTGAATAGAAAACCGACTGTTTCGGCCATAACCGCAGGTGGACTGGCATGGTCCACCACCAACTTTGCCGATACCATGATCATGAAAAACTGGCTGGTCCTGCCAATGACCCGGCCCATAATGGGCATCAGGCCCAAGGGGTCACTCTTGTTCCGCAACTGCTTGCCAAGCCCGCGCGCCAACCCAAGCAAAAGGTAAATGCAGATACCAGCCAGCGTTGCGATAATGATGGCGGTACTGTTAGCGCTGATCCAGACATAGGTTGATGTCCAACCCGCCCCCAACGTCTGCTCTATGCCACCGGTATGAATCGGCGATACAATGGCAATGCTTTTTTCTGTCATGAAAATCCTGCTGGTGATCCCCGTGGCATAGGGCGAGATGCCGTGGGCTTCAAGTTTCCTCGCCCAAATGCTGATTGCGAGGAGAATGGATGGTCAGTACGACGCAGCGTCCGGCGATACCATTCGAATCCCTTGCAGTTGCCCCTGCCCCGCCGTGCGATAGCCATGTGTCCATGAAAACTGCGTGCTGAAACTGACGATCGGACGATAATCGACAACATCCCGGGACCGCAGCACGCGATCCGTATTGTTGTCGAGAATGAACATTTCCGTTCCCTCCCGCACCGCAAGCACAGCATGGTCGGCGTGGCGCGCCACATCCGTGACGATCACCAGATACAGGGTATCACTTGGCACGCCGGCGCTTTCGAGCAACTGCATCTTGGCGATCGCATAATCCTCACAATCACCCTGTCCGCGGGCAATCGTTTCGGTCAGATTAGCCCAGTGATCGTCTGCCCGGTCTTCGACAAAGGCGACGTGTGTGTTGACCCAATTGTTGACGAGTTGAAGCCGGAGGAAGGAATTCTGCGCCGCCGCCTGTCTGATCAAACCACGCCACGGGCCTGCCTCCGCTTCGATCGGTTCCGCCATGACATTGCGCCAACGCGCATCCAGTGATGTAGCGGCGACTGCAAGCGCGACCGACCCAAAAATATCCGGGCCGGGTGGCCGCACCGCGACAGGGGTCGGGGTGCATGCGACGGCTTCCTCATCTTCGGCTGGAAGTGTTATCGAAAGTCCGCCTTCTCCCAAGGGGCTCTCAATATCTGTTTGCGCGCATCGATCATCGGGAGGCGCGACATCCTGGGCCGCGACAGGGGTGGAGAGGGCGAGCAACATTACAGAAACAACGAACGAGCGCGCCACTCTCCTGCAGTCCCTTGATAGTATATAATTGCGACCCGATACGGGCTCCTTGATCTGACCCGTTCGTACAGGAATCATCCCCAATGGCAATCTGCAAGGGCAATTCGGCAGGGCGTTGCAGAATTGAGTCAGGCGGTGGACAATCATGTCCACAATAGCCCGCCTCACTCCGCGCTCACCAACAGCTTGTCGATCTTGCGTCCATCCATATCGACGATTTCAAAACGCCAGCCCTGATCGTGAAAATATTCGCCCACTTGCGGCAAGTGCTTGAGCACCCATAGGGCATGACCTGCGACGGTTGCATAATCCCGATCCTCGGGCAGATCTATGCCCAACCGCTCGGCCAGTGCATCGGCCGGCATTTGACCGGACACCAACAGGCTGCCGTCGCTCCGCTCGACCAGTGCCGGTTCCGCACCGGTATCCTGATCGGACGCAAATTCACCCGCGATAGCTGACAGCAGGTCGGCAGGGGTCACGATGCCTTCGAAGTGACCATATTCGTCATGGACCAGCAGCATGGGCACCTCTGCCTTGCGCAGATGATCGAGCGCGTCCATCGCGTCGAGCTGATCGGGCACAACCTCTGCCCGACGCATCAATTGCCGCAGGTCGAGAATTTGCTCCAGGAACTGCGCCGATACGATATCCCGCGCCTGGACAACGCCGATAATATTCTCCACCGATCCTTCCGCCACGGGCAATCGTGTATGCGGGCTGTCCAGCAGACGATTGCGTATGGCATCGGCATCGGCATCGGCGTCAATCCAGTCAATATCGGTTCGCGGTGTCATCACTTCACGCACGGGCCGGTCGGCAAGGCGCACAACGCCCGAAATGATCGCGCGCTCACTTTCCTCGATCACACCCGAGCGGCTGGCTTCAGCAACGATCAGGTGCAGTTCCTCTGCCGTCACATGGCTTTGCGATTCGCGGTTCATCCGTAACAGGCGGAAAATAAGGGCGCTGCTACCGTCCAATATCCAGACGATCGGAGCGGTGATATAGGCCAGCCAAAGCATGGGCGTTGCCATCAGCACCGCGATTCGTTCGGGCGCACGCAGGGCAAATTGCTTGGGCACCAGTTCACCGACGATCAGCGAAGCATAGGTCACCAAGGTGATCACCAGTGCAAAGCCGACTGTGTGGGCTGTATTCACGTCGATTCCCAGCCATACCAGCCGCTCGCCAACAGGACCACCCAGGCTGGCCCCCGAATAGGCACCGGCCAATATACCGATCAGGGTAATGCCGATCTGCACCGTGGACAGAAATTTGCCGGGATTGGCCGCAAGGTCCATTGCCGTGCGCGCACCGCGCTTGCCCGCCTTTTCCATCGATTGCAGGCGGGGCTTGCGCGACGATACGATCGCCAGTTCCGACATCGCGAACAGGCCATTAAGGGCGATCAGTGCCAGAATGATCGCAACGTCGATCCACGGGAAAGGTGTCATGGGCTCCATATAGTCCCGCCTTATTGGCGTGTTTCTTTCAATTTCACAACAAAGCTCTCATCTGTCATTCAATTCGGATGTGGAACTAACGGCCTTGCAAGGCTGTTACATGACTGTGGCTCGCCGCAAACGAGATGATAAGCAAAGGAATAGGGATGAACATCACACACAAGATTCTGGGTGCGAGCGCAATGAGCGCCTTTTTGCTGACCGCCGCCTGCACGACAAATCCGGAAACCGGCAACCAGCGTCTGTCCAAGGCCGCAATCGGCGGCGTAGCGGGTGCTGTGGGTGGCTATTTCCTTGGCGATCTGGTCGGTGGCAAGCGTGACCGCACCGAAAAAATCGTCGGCGCTGGCATTGGCGCGGTCGCGGGGGCTGGTATCGGCGCCTACATGGACGCGCAGGAAAAGAAACTGCGCCAGGAAACGGCAGGCACGGGTGTGGACGTTATCCGCGAGGGCGATAATTTGATGCTGCGGATGCCGTCGGGCATTACCTTTGCCTATGACCAGGCCGCCGTGCAGCCACAGTTCCAGCCAGTATTGAACGATGTCGCCAACGTGCTGAAGGATTATCCGAGCACGTATATCGACGTCTATGGTCACACCGACAGTGACGGTTCGGACGCCTATAATCAGGGGCTGAGCGAACGGCGCGCCCAATCGGTCGCCAATTACCTGTCCATGCAGGGCGTGCAGTCGGCACGGATTGCAACGCGCGGCTATGGTGAGACCCAGCCGATCGCCAGCAACGCGACCACAGAAGGCAAGGCTGCCAATCGCCGGGTGGAAATCAAGATCGTTCCCGTAACGCAAAACGACGTACAGGGATAAGGCTTACTGCTATTCAGCGCCATTCCGCAGGACCAGGAATGGCGCCGACCGTCAGATCACAACAAAAATACACCCTCGATTACCGTGGCGCAGTGACCACCCAGTACCGCTCGGTCGCCTGCCAAGCGGCAATCGACGTAGCCACCCCGATGGCTTGCCTGATAAGCGGTGAAGCGATCGCGACCCAACCTGTCGGCCCAATAGGGCGTCAACAGGCTGTGGGCCGATCCGGTGACAGGGTCCTCATCAATGCCCCCGCCGGGGACGAAGACGCGACTGACAATGTCGGTGTCCTTTCCCGGCGCGGTTGCGATGAATACTGTATCGCCAAATGACATCAACGCGCGAAAATCGGGAGCCAGCGCGCGCACCTCCGCTTCATTCTCGTATATGAGCAGGGCATATCCCCCCTCGCGCCAACGGGTTTCAATGGGAGTGCCACCCACTCCCCTTACGAACTCGGGTAATGGCCTCGGTTCGGTCCCCCATGCAGGAAGGTCGAGTTCATACCCCTCACCGATACGGCGCACCGCCAGCAATCCGGATCGGCGTGAGCGGAAACGAACCGTGTTGCCTTTCATCAGGACGTGACCACTGGCAAGCGTCGCATGGCCGCATAGTGCAACTTCGACAGCGGGCGTGAACCAGCGCAGTTCATAATCGGCATCATCATCGTCCGGTAGCGGCACCGTGAAGGCCGTTTCCGCCAGATTGTTTTCGGCCGCGATCGCCTGCAACACATCATCGGGCGACCAGCTGTCAAGCGGCATCACAGCGGCGGGATTACCTGAAAAACACCGCGATGCGAAGGCATCGACCTGGGTGAACGGAATCCGGATCATGTCGTTCGTTCCTGCTCAACCAATATGGCTGCGTCCTTTGCCAGCAGGGGGTCGCCTTCGCCATCCACATGCCCTTCCGGATCGGGATGGATCAGGATTTCAACGCCAGGGAACTCGGGACGGAGCCGCGCCTCTATTTCATCCATGACACGATGAGCTTCCCGTATACTCATCTGCGGATCGACCCAAACATGAAACTGGGCAAAATCGTGCATCCCGCTGGTCCGCGTGCGCAGATCGTGAATGCCTGCAACCAGGGGATGATGGCCCGCAACCTCGATAAAGCGCTGCCGCCGTTCCAGCGGCCATTCCTTGTCCATCAACTGATCGACAGCTTTACTGGACGCCCGCAGTGCTCCCCAACCGAGCCAGAGCGCGATAGCGATACCGAACAGCGCATCCGCACCCGCGAATCCCAGATACTGATCCAGTATCAACGCCGCTATAACCGACAGGTTGAGCAGCAGGTCCGACTTGTAATGCAGATGATCCGTACCGATGGCGAGCGATTGCGTCTGGCGTATCACATGCCGCTGATAGGCGAGCAGGGCAAAGGTTGCGGCAATCGCGATTAATGAAACCCCAATGCCATATTCGGCGTTGCTGGTCAGCTCCGGGCTGCCGATCCGGTCAATGGCGCGCAGGCCGATGCCAAAGGCGGAAAAGATAATGAGGATCACCTGAAACATGGCGACCAGCGCTTCTGCCTTGCCATGCCCGAAACGGTGATTACGGTCAGCAGGCATCGCGGCAAAGCGCACGCCAAAGAGGGCGACCAGACTGGCAATAAAATCGAGCGTGGTGTCAGCAAGCGATCCGAGCATGGCAACAGACCCCGTCGCCCAGGCAGCATAACCCTTGAGCGAAAGAAGCAGCAAGGCGACGGTCACGCTGGCCAAGGCGGCGCGAGACGTAAGGACGCCATGCCGTCCTGCTGTTGTTGCTGGCCCGCTCATGGATATAGCAAGCCTTCATCCCAGCTGTCGCCATTGCGCACGAACAAACGGCGTTCGTGCAGCCGGTGTTCGCGGTCCTGCCAGAATTCGATGCGCTGCGGAACGACACGGAATCCCGACCAATGCGGCGGGCGGGGCACATCGCGGCCTTTAAACCGTGCCTCCATATCCGCAAAGCGCTTTTCAAAGGCGGCGCGGTTATCAAGCGGACGGGATTGATCCGATGCCCAGGCGCCAAGCTGCGAATCACGGCTGCGCGTAGCGAAATAGGCATCGCCTTCCGCATCGCTGACCTTTTCCACCGGCCCTTCGATCCGGACCTGCCGCCGCAGTGATTTCCAATGAAACAAAAGCGCCGCAGAGGGATTGGCCAACAGGTCAGCGGCCTTGCGGCCCTCATAATTGGTGTAAAAGACGAATCCGGTCGGGCCGTGTCCTTTCAACAGCACCATCCGTAGCGACGGTTGCCCCTGCGCATCAGCAGTAGCCAGCGCCATAGCATTGCTGTCGTTGATCTCGCTGGCGCGGGCCTGAGCATACCAGTCGTCGAAAAGGGCGAAGGGATTAGTCGTCATGACTTGCCATTTAGGCATTGCGGGCCGAATAGTCGAGCAGGCGCAGTAAACGCTTGAAGCACGGAGGCTCGATCGCCAAATGTCCGTATGAAAGACTGAATAGGCAAAGGCAATTAATGGCAGATCCATATACGACATTGGGGGTGGCGCGTAACGCGAGCGAGGCCGAAATCAAAAAGGCCTATCGCACGCTCGCCAAGGAACTGCATCCCGATCGCAACGCCGACAATCCCAAGGCGACGGAAAAATTCTCGGCCGCTACGCAGGCCTACGACCTGTTGACGGACAAGGACAAACGCGCCCAATTCGACCGCGGCGAAATTGACGAAAATGGCAACCCGACCGCACCTTTCGGTTTTGGCGGCGGGCGCGGCAGCGCCCGTTCTGGTGGGCCTGGAGCCGGCGGATTCGAATTTCACAGCGAAAGCGGTGATTTCGGCGATATTTTCGAAGGCCTGTTTGGCGGCGAACGTCGTGCGCCGGGCGGCGGATTTGGCCGGTCCGCGCCGCCACCAAAGGGGGCAAATGCGGCATATCGTCTGCCCGTCCAGTTTATTGACGCTGCCACCCTGGCGCCGCAACGCATTACATTGCAGGATGGCAAGACAATCGATCTCAAACTGCCCAACGGCGTTGAAGACGGGACGCAAATGCGCCTTTCGGGCAAAGGGCAGCCCGGACCGGGCGGCACGGGCGACGCGATAATCACGATTGAAATCAAACCGCATGCATTTTTTACGCGCGAAGGTCATAATGTCAGACTGGAACTGCCCATCACCCTTGATGAGGCGGTGAACGGAGCCAAGGTAAAGGTGCCGACCGTCGATGGTCCGGTGATGCTAGGCGTTCCTGCCGGTTCCAGCTCCGGCAAAACATTGCGGCTTAAGGGCAAGGGTTTTCATGACAAAAACGGTGTGCGCGGCGATCAGTTCGTTACATTGATGATCGATATTCCCGCCGATGACGACAAACTGAAAAGCACGCTTCAAGGCTGGAGCGACACACGGAAGGTGCGCGGGGCTTTGGGAGTGTGATGTCGTCGGCCGCTAGAAAATGAGGGATTTCTCACCACAATCTCCCGAAGCGCGCCGCAAGCGATTGCATCTGGCCAGAGCCAAAGTGCGGCAGCAATTGGAGCGACCACGGCCCGTTTCGCATCCTTTCGAGGTTCTAAAGCGCGTTGTGGTCGGCGTTTATAGCGACGGCTTCATCCATGCCGGCAATCTTGCCTACCTTTCGCTCATCGCTCTATTTCCCTTCTTCATCGTAGCAGTTGCCATTGCGAAGATTTTCGGACGCACGCAGGACGGCATGGCCAGCGTCAATACTTTTCTGGCCAACGTGCCGCCCAGCGTCGCCAATGCATTGCGCGGACCGATTGAGGACGTGCTGACCGCACGCACGGGGAATTTGCTTTGGCTGGGCGCATTGGTGGGCCTGTGGACGACGGCAAGCCTGATCGAAACCATCCGCGACATATTGCGCCGCGCCTATGGGACGACCAGTGGGCGGCCATTCTGGGAATATCGGCTGGGATCGATCGGCATCATCCTCCTTTCCATCTTTGCCGTAATGTTCGCCTTCAGCATTCAGGTGATCCTGGTCGGGCTCGAACAGTTCCTGCGAGCCCTTTTGCCTTTCGCTGACCAGGCCATTACCATCGTCTCCACTACACGGTTGCTGCCCATGGCGGTCGTGGGCGGCGCGCTATATTTCCTGTTCGTTTCACTGACCCCGAGCGCCTACAAAGCGAAACAATACCCAAAATGGCCCGGTGCCATATGCACTGCGATATGGTGGTATGGCACAACTTTGCTGCTGCCCGTGGTGCTTTCCAGCCTTGGCGGCTACGATTTGACCTATGGCAGTCTGGCGGGCGTGATGATTACGCTCATTTTTTTCTTTGTGGTTGGGCTGGGCGTGGTAATTGGCGCGGAGCTTAATGCGGCGCTCGCCGAATTTCCGGCTGATGAGGGAGATCCGGCGGGTGATCAGCAGGCGGACGATCAGGAGGTATTAAAATAATGACTGGCTTGATGGCGGGGAAGCGTGGCCTGATCATGGGTTTGGCCAATGAAAAGTCACTGGCCTGGGGGATTTCACGGCAGTTGGCGGCGCAAGGAGCGCAGCTTGCCTTTTCCTATCAAGGCGAAGCGTTGGAAAAACGTGTACGTCCGCTGGCCGCGGAGCTCGGTTCCGATGATTTCCTGGTGGAATGCGACGTGTCGGACATGACGGCGCTTGACCGCACCTTCGACACGATTGCGGAACGCTGGCCGACGATTGACTTTGTTGTTCATGCCATCGGTTTTTCCGACAAGAATGAGCTGCGCGGCAAATATGTCGATACCAGCCTCGACAACTTCCTGATGACGATGAACATTTCCGCATACAGCTTCGTCGCCGTGGCAAAGCGCGCCCGCGCGATGATGCCCGAAGGGGGCAGCCTGCTGACGTTGAGCTATTATGGCGCGGAAAAAGTCATTCCTCATTATAACGTCATGGGCGTGGCCAAGGCGGCGCTGGAAACCTCCGTCAAATATCTGGCGATGGACATGGGGCCGGAAAATATCCGCGTTAATGCCATTTCGGCGGGTCCGATCCGGACATTGGCGGCCTCCGGCATTGGCGATTTCCGCTATATCCTGAAATGGAACGAGCTGAATTCTCCCATGCGCCGTAATGTCACCATCGACGATGTCGGCGGCGCGGGCCTCTATCTGCTCAGCGATTTGGCGAGCGGGGTTACCGGCGAAATTCACCACGTCGACGCAGGCTACAACGTCATCGGCATGAAGGCCGAAGACGCTCCGGACATTGCGCTCGACAAATGAGTTTCAACACATTCGGCCGCGTCTTTCGCTTTTCGACCTGGGGGGAAAGCCACGGGCCTGCCATTGGTGCGGTAGTCGATGGTTGCCCGCCGGGGCTGGTATTGAGCGAAGCGGACATCCAGCCTTTCCTCGACAAGCGACGGCCCGGCACATCGAAATTCACAACGCAACGACAGGAGCCGGACCAAGTCCGCATCCTGTCGGGCGTGTTTGAAGGCAAAACCACCGGCACGCCGATCAGCCTGATGATCGACAATGTGGATCAGCGGTCGAAGGATTATTCCGACGTCGCCAAATCCTATCGCCCCGGCCATGCCGATTATGCCTATGACGCCAAATATGGTTTCCGGGATTATCGCGGCGGCGGCCGGTCTAGCGCGCGGGAGACCGCCAGCCGGGTCGCGGCGGGCGCGGTGGCGCGGCTGGTGATCCCGGACGTCGATATTTTTGCCTATGTGACTGAAATCGGCGGCGACGCCATTGATTTTGCCAACTTCGATCCGGCCGAAATCGACAACAATCCTTTTTTCTGCCCCGATGCGAAGACCGCCATACGCTGGGAAAAACTGGTCGATGGTGCGCGCAAAGAGGGGTCGTCGCTGGGCGCAGTCGTCGAATGCGTCGCAACCGGGGTTCCGGCAGGCTGGGGTGCGCCGCTTTATGCCAAGCTGGACAGCGAATTGGCCAGTGCAGCCATGTCAATCAACGCGGTCAAAGGCGTCGAAATCGGCGATGGCTTCGCCGCTGCCCGTCTGCGCGGCGAAGAGAACGCCGATCCCATGCATCCAGGTAAAGACGGCCCGGTCTTCGAGGCGAACCATGCAGGCGGCATTGCAGGCGGCATTTCCACGGGACAACCTGTGAAGCTTCGCGTGGCCTTCAAACCGACCAGTTCCATCCTGATTCCGGTCGAAACGGTTGACCGGCAAGGAGACGCGAGCCAGATCATCACCAAGGGCCGTCATGATCCGTGCGTAGGCATTCGCGGGATGCCCGTTGTCGAAGCGATGATGGCACTTGTCCTTGCCGATCAGAAGCTGTTGCACCGGGCCCAATGCGGCTGACTGCATTGCGGTAATTACGATGGCCTGATAGCCATGCCCATGGCTGCGGGAGCATTACGCACATGACACAGAGCGCAACATTGCAGGGCGGCAAGGGCATTTCGCTTCAATGGCAAATGCTGATCGGTTTTCTGACCGGCCTTGTGTTCGGCCTGATCGCGCATATTGGCGCTCCCGATGCTGAATGGGTTCAAACTACCATTACCTATGTAACTGGTCCTATCGGCCAGATATTTCTTCGCCTGCTTTTCATGCTGGTCATCCCGCTGCTCTTTTCGGCACTGGTGATCGGAATCGCCGAAATGGGTGAGATCCGTTCGCTGCGGCGTGTGGGCATGCGGACATTGATCTACACCTTGGTCGTATCCAGTATTGCCGTGATTGTCAGCCTTGCAATCGTGAACCTATTCCGGCCGGGCGATGGTGTGGATCCGACGGTCGCGCGCCAATTACTGTCCAGCGCTGGCGAGGGCGCACAGGCCATTGTCAGGCAATCGGCTGAAAGCGTGTCCGGCATTGATGCGCTGGTCAACATTGTACCCTCCAACATCGTTGCCGCCATGAGCGCCAACGACATATTGGCGGTGATGTTCTTCGCCCTGTTCTTCGGCATCGGTCTGGTACTGGTGCAGACGCCAAATTCACGGGCGCTGAAGGATGCGATTGAGGGTATTTTTGAGATCGCGATGCGTCTGATCGGCATTGTCATCAAGATGGCCCCGCTCGCCATCGCCTGCTTCATGTTCAATCTTGCCGCACTGTTCGGCTGGGACCTGCTGGTGCGCCTTTCCGCCTATGTCGGCGTTGTCCTGCTGGCGCTGGCGATCCAGATGTTCATTGTTTTTTCAGTGCTGCTCGTGGTGCTGGCAAAGAAATCCCCACTCACCTTCTTCCGTCAGGTTGAAGAGGCAATCATCATGGCCTTTGCCACCGCGTCGTCCAATGCGACCCTGCCAACGGCGCTGCGCGTGGCCGATGAACAATTGAAGCTGCCGCCCAAAGTCGCCCGCTTCGTCCTCACCATAGGGGCCACGGCAAACCAGAACGGCACCGCAATGTTCGAGGGTGTGACCGTCATTTTTCTCGCCCAATTTTTCGGCGTCGATTTGACGCTGAGCCAACAGTTCATGGTGATGCTGGTGTGCATATTGGGCGGGATTGGCACGGCCGGCGTTCCAGCGGGCTCCTTGCCCGTCGTGGCGCTGATTCTGGGCATGGTCGGCGTGCCGCCAGAAGGCATCGGTCTGGTGCTGGGTGTCGACCGGTTCCTCGATATGTGCCGCACTACGTTGAACGTGACAGGCGACCTGGTTGCCGCGACAGTTATATCGGCTGGCGAAAGGGATGAAGATACGGGCGAACCGTCGCTGTCGCGGGAAGAGCAAATGGCGCGGTTGCCCGAAGTTCAGAATAACTGAGCTATCGGTACAAAAAAGGGCGACCCCTATGGAGCCGCCCTTCTTTAACCTGGTCGTCGCATCCCGTTCCGGGCGCAACATCCAAAAGCTTACTTCAGTTCGACGGTCGCGCCGGCTGCTTCGAGCTGAGCCTTCAGCTTCTCTGCTTCTTCCTTGTTCACGCCTTCCTTGACGGCCTTCGGCGCGCCTTCAACCAGCGCCTTGGCTTCGGTCAGGCCAAGCTGCGTGATCGTGCGAACTTCCTTGATGACGTTGATCTTCTTGCCACCGTCGCCGGTCAGGATGACGTCGAATTCGGTCTGCTCTTCAGCGGCAGGCGCAGCAGCGCCAGCGGCGGGACCGGCAACCGCAACGGCGGCGGCGGCGGAAACGCCCCACTTTTCTTCCAGAGCCTTCGACAATTCAGCGGCTTCCAGGACGGTCAGTTCGGAAAGCTGTTCTACGAGCGTGTTGATGTCTGCCATGTTACTATCTCCATATCGGGGCGCATATGGCCCCGTGTGTTTAAATCAAAGTGTTTCAGTCAAATCGAAAAATCAGGCTGCGTCTTTGGTTGCATAAGCATTGAAGACCCGTGCAAGCTGTCCGGCCGGCGCCTGAATGACCTGTACGACCTTGGTTGCGGGTGCCTGAACCAGGCCCACAATCTTGGCGCGCAGTTCATCGAGCGACGGCAGCGATGCCAGCGCCTTCACGCCTTCGACGTCAAGCAGGGTATCCCCCATCGCACCGCCGACAATTTCAAACTTGTCATTGGTTTTGGCGAAATCGACAGCGACCTTTGCGGCCGCTACCGGATCCGACGATGTGGCGAGCGCTGTCGGACCAGTCAGCAGATTGCCGAGCTGTTCGTAAGCGGTGCCCGTGACGGCGATCTTGGCGAGACGGTTCTTCGTTACCTTGTAGCTGGCGCCGGCATCACGCATTTTCGCCCGCAGATCAGTTGACTGAGCCACGGTGAGGCCAAGATTGCGTGTGACCACAACAACCCCGATCTCCGCGAACGTGTCGTGAAGCGTGGTAACCAGCTCGGCTTTTTGAGCACGATCCATGCCATTCTCCACTCTGGCGCGGACGGACCATCCGCCCGCGCGGGTTAAGCAACAGGGTGGCCAAAGCCGGCCCTGCCGCCTGTCCGAGGGGAATGTTGCCTGGCCTTCGATCCTTATCTGAGGACTTCAGGCAGACCCGGTACGCCGCTCTGTCAGCGAACCGATAAAAACTTTCCCCGTCTTGGCAGGAGATTAAGGAGGGCAAATTCCCTCCACCTGCTGTCTCGGACGGTTTAAAAAAATGAAAACGCCGGGGCGCTTCATTCCTTCGGACCACGAAAGCCGAAGCCCCCGAGGATCTCGCCCCAACTCCGCTCATGTCGAGCCAAGTCGAGACATGCCAGCGCTACGTCAACGTCCCTCGACTTCGCTCGGGACAAACGGGCGCTGAAATAATGTTACGCCACCGACAATGCGGCGACATCAACCTTTACGCCAGGACCCATCGAACTCGAAAGCGCGACCTTGCGGACATATTTGCCCTTGGTGCCCGATGGTTTGGCCTTGACGATAGCATCGACAAAGGCGTCGAAATTCTTGCGCAAATCGTCCTGGCTGAAGCTGGCCTTGCCAAGCCCGGCGTGAATGATACCGGCCTTTTCAACGCGAAACTCGATCTGACCACCCTTGGCAGCCTTGACCGCTTCAGTCACGTTCGGAGTGACAGTGCCCAGCTTCGGATTCGGCATCAAGCCTTTGGGACCCAACACCTTGCCCAGACGACCAACCAGGCCCATCATGTCAGGCGTAGCGATGACGCGGTCGAAATCGATCGTGCCGCCCTGGATGGTTTCCAGAAGATCTTCTGCGCCTACGATATCGGCACCAGCGGCAGTCGCTTCGGCGGCCTTTTCGTTGCGCGCAAACACTGCAACCCGAACGGTCTTGCCAGTGCCTGCGGGCAGCGTCACGACGCCACGGACCATCTGATCGGCATGGCGCGGGTCAACGCCCAGGTTCATCGCTACTTCGATGGTTTCATCGAACTTGGCGGTGGCATTGGTCTTGATGAGCGCAATCGCTTCGTCGACGCCATGCAGCTTGTCGCGGTCAACGGTGGTGGCCAGAGTCTTGGCTTTCTTGGTCAGCTTTGCCATGTCCTTAACCCTCCACAACCTGAAGGCCCATGGCCCTCGCCGAACCTTCGATGATGCGGGTCGCCGACTCAATATCGTTGGCGTTCAGATCCTTCATCTTCTTCTCTGCAATTTCAGCAAGCTGCGAACGTTTGATCTGTCCGGCGGAAATCTTGCCCGGTTCTTTCGAACCCGATTTCAGCTTCGCCGCTTTCTTGATCAGAAAGGATGCAGGCGGGGTTTTGGTTTCGAAGGAAAAGCTGCGATCGGCATAAACGGTGATGATCGTGGGGATCGGCATCGCCTTTTCCAGGTCGCCGGTCGCCGCGTTGAAGGCCTTGCAGAATTCCATGATGTTGACGCCGCGTTGACCCAAAGCAGGACCGATCGGCGGCGACGGATTTGCAGCGCCCGCAGGCACCTGGAGCTTGATATAGCCCGTGATTTTCTTAGCCATTATTCACTCACTCTATAGTCGGGGCTGCCGCGCCGAAACGCCTCGCCCTGTTTCAAGTTTAGCGGTACAATCGGCAGCCCGAAGACTGCCTCCCGCACGTATCCCGGGGTTGCCCCCGAAAATTCCTAACCATCATGCTGAACTTGTTTCAGCATCCATTGGCTCTGCCGTTGCGCCTCTTTCGGAAGCTTCGGCGCTCATAGACCCTGAAACAAATTCAGGGTGACGAAAAACCTGTGTTTATCCCTGCCAAGCTGGATCCCGGCCTTCGCCGGGATGACGGCCTGTGGGGGCCGTCACTTCGCCAATTCCACCTGCTCGAAATCGAGTTCAACCGGCGTTGCCCGGCCAAAGATGGAAACCGACACTTTTACACGATTCTTTTCGAAATCCAGTTCCTCGACCGTGCCGTTGAAGCTGGCGAACGGGCCGTCCAGAACCTTGACCTGATCGCCAATCTCGTAATTGACGGTGACCTTATGCTTGGTCTGGGCTGCTGCTTCCTCCTTGGTGTTGAGGATGCGCGCGGCCTCTGTTTCGCTGATCGCCTGCGGCTTGCCGCTGGCACCCAGAAAGCCGGTCACTTTCGGCGTATTCTTGATCAGATGATAGACATCGTCGTTCAAGTTCAGTTTCGCCAGCACATAGCCGGGAAAGAACTTCCGTTCCGACTGAATTTTCTTTCCACGGCGCACCTCGGTCACCGTCTCGGTCGGAACCTCGACCGATTCGACAAGCTGCTCGAGGCCCATACGCGTGGCTTCCGCCATGATCGCGTCGCGCACCTTGTTCTCGAATCCGGAATAGGCGTGAATGATGTACCAGCGCGACATGTCTACTGTCTAAACTCCAGTCAACGAACCTTGCCCCTTATCGGGCAAGGCCAAGTAGAAATTGAACGACCCATCCGAAAAACGAATCGATCCCGAAGAAGAACAGGCCAAGAATCGTGGTCATGATCACCACCATGATAGTGGTGACAACCGTTTCCCGCCTCGACGGCCAGACGATCTTGCCCGCTTCGGCGCGTACTTGCCGAACGAAATCACCGGGAGATGTTTTAGCCACTGGACCTTAATCCGTTCACATACCAAGTAAAAACATCGAAACCAAAAGCCGCAGGCCGGTCTTTCAACCGGAGCGGCTTTGACCTCGTACCAATTTCCCTGCGGCCCTTACCCTGAACTGCATGGACTTGCAAGTATTTGGCAGGAGTGGAGGGATTCGAACCCCCGGCATTCGGTTTTGGAGACCGACGCTCTACCAGCTGAGCTACACTCCTGCACGTCAAGGGGAGGGCTATTAGCTTGGGGAGCAGGCAGGCGCAAGGGATATGGTAGCAATCAGCGAACATGCTTCTTGCTGGCAAGGGACGAAATCTTTGCTAATCCATGGCGTGATGGCCATCGACCTCAACATCCTGCTGCGCGCCTATGCCATGGGAATTTTCCCGATGGCCGATAGCAGGGACGATCCAGAGATTTTCTGGGTAGAGCCCAAGAAGCGATCAATCCTGCCGCTTGATGAACTGCACTTGTCCCGGTCCTTGCGTAAAACTATCCGGTCCGACAAATTTCGCGTCACTGCGGACCGCGATTTTCCTGCTGTTTTACAGGCCTGCGCCGAACCTGCTCCGGATCGGCCCGAAACCTGGATCAATCCGACGATTGCGGAGGCTTGCCTCACCCTGTTTCGAATGGGTTATGCGCACAGCGTCGAATGCTGGATGGATGACACACTGGTCGGCGGCCTTTATGGCATATCTTTGGGCCGCGCCTTTTTTGGCGAAAGCATGTTCAGCCGAAAAACTGACGCGTCGAAGGTGGCGCTTGCCTGGTTGGTTGCGCGACTGAAATTAGGCGGATTCGAATTGCTCGATTGCCAATTCATGACCGATCATCTCCGCTCGCTGGGTGCGGTGGAAATCAGCCAGAAACACTATCTGTCGTTGCTTGACGATGCACTTGCCGGTGCGGGAGCGGCGATGGTGGGAGGGGTTTCGGGCGCAGCTGCAGCATCTGTGCTGCCCGTCGCAGGAGATTTTTCCGCACTGGACGTATTGGCTGCTGCTCCGTCCTTGCCCAACTTGACGGTATCAGGCCCGGTTTCAGGCCAACTCATCTTGCAGCTTTTGACCCAGACGTCGTAAATTCCATGTTCGACGACGTTGCGTTCGGGCCGTTCCTTGAACAACCAACCTGAAAAGATGCGCCGCCATTTCTTGTCGTTGCCATGAACATCGAGTTGAACGAACGCCCCCGTTTCGGGCACCTCTTCCCAAGGCGCAGTGGTTTCGCAGGCGCGCAGGCGAACAATGACGTTGCCCACCCGTAACGCCTCACCCGGCTTCATCGTGAGATCACGAGTAAGGCCATTGCGTTTGTTAAGCAGGCCGATCACAGCGACGCGCTCAGCCATTGGCGTGCCCGGAAGGGCGGCGAGTTCCTTGCCGGTTGCGGATAGATCGACGCCATTGCCGACTTCTACCGGACCGCTGTTGGTTTGATCGTCGGAGGGGAGCTTGTCGCTACAAGCGCCGAGCATCAGCAGGGCAGGCAGGACCGCACCCGCCAGCTTGATATTCATGATGCGTCAGGGCTCCACGCTTCATAGTCGCCCGTCGCCTGCGCACGACGCCCGCCCTGTTCCAGGGCGCCCTTGGGGCGATAGGCATGCGCAGTACCAGTAAGGTTCGGTGTCGATTCCTTTTCCCAGATGCGCGACGGCGGCAGAAAGCTTTCAGGTTCCTCATCAAATGTATGATGCAGCCAGCCATGCCATTCGGCCGGCACACGGCTTGCGTCATTGGGACCATTGTAGATCACCCAGCGGCGATCATCCTTGCCCTTGTAATAGACATTGCCCAGATGGTCCTCCCCTACTTTCGCGCCGTTACGCGCGCTATAGAGCGAGGTGCCGATGGTGGCGCCGTCCCACCAGGTGAAGATCTTGCCGAGGATTCCCATGGCCCGCCTTAGCCTTTTCTCGTCCTGCCTTGCAATGGCCTATCGCAGCCCTGTACCCGCCAGCGCCAGGATCACGCCGAACGCCACCAGCAACAAACCGGCCGCTTCCGTCCGCGCCAGCTTTTCGCGCAAATAGAAATGCGAAAAGCCCAAAGTGAAAAGCACCTCCACCTGTCCAACGATCCGCACCAAAGCCACCGGCGCGGTCGCAAAACCGGTGAACCAGCAAGCCGACCCCAGCGAAGCAAGCAAACCCACTTGCCCCGAAACACGCCAGCTTGCAGCGATTTTTGCAAATTGTTCTCGCTCTCGCCAGAACAGATAAGCGCCTTGCATCAGCGTCTGCAGAAAAACTGTAACTGCAAGGACGATCAGCGCAGCCTCTATCTTGTCGTCGCTCGCAACTTCAAAGGTTGCGCGCTTTACCGCCACCGATGTCATGGCGAACAGGAAGCCTGCGGCAATACCGCAAATCGCAGCGGGCTGCCCCAGCACCCGCAGCAATCCGCCCGGCCCGATTCGCTGCCCGCCAACCGACAGTACCAGTACGCCCGCCACACCCGTCGATATGCCGAGCCAACTCAAAGGCGAAAGTCTCTCCCCCAGCAGCACCAGCGCCAATATCGCGCTCTGCAGCGCCTCGGTCTTGGAATAGGCGGTCCCAGCAATGAAATTGCGATAGCCAAAGGCCATGATCAGTAAATTGGTCGCCAGTATCTGCGCTATCCCCGCCGCCAGCGCAAAGAGCAACAGCATGGGGTGAATGGCGGGAAAGGTATCCGCCGCGATCAGTTTTTCATACAAGACCAGCAAAGCCCATGCGACTGGCAGGCCAAACAGATAGCGCACCAGCCCCGCCGCATTGACCGAAAGCGTCGCCCGCACCCGCTGCTGTACCGCCGTCCGCCACGCTTGAAGCGCGCCAGCGATGAGGGTGGCGGGTAGCCATATGGAGGACGTGATCATAATATTATTTCAGCCGGGACGCAGGGAATGAAGGCAATGCGATCATACCCCCGCTAGCAATTTCTCCCGCTTGATCTTTTCCTGCCACACCAGCGGCGCAAGGTGATGGACGCTCTGGCCCTCGCTATCTACCGCAACGGTGACCGGCATGTCCTGCACCTCAAATTCGTATATTGCTTCCATGCCGAGATCTTCGAAGCCCACGACTTTCGATCCCTTGATGGCACGGGCGACCAGATAGGCCGCACCACCCACCGCCATCAGATAAGCCGATTTGTGATCTCTGATCGCCTCGATCGCCATCGGTCCGCGCTCCGCCTTGCCGACCATGGCGAGCAAGTTTTTTTCCAGCATCATGCGCGTGAATTTGTCCATGCGTGTGGCGGTGGTGGGTCCCGCGGGGCCGACGATTTCCTCGCCGACAGGATCGACCGGGCCGACATAATAGATGACGCGCCCGGCAAATTCGACGGGTAGTTCCTCGCCCGCGTCCAGCATATCCTTGATCCGCTTATGTGCCGCATCGCGCCCCGTCAGCATCTTGCCGTTGAGCAGCAGGCGATCGCCATGCTTCCAACTCTGCACCACTTCCGGCGTCAGCGTGTCGAGGTCGACGCGGATCGCGGCTTTATCCGGCGTCCAGTTGACGTCCGGCCATTCGGAAAGCTTCGGCGCTTCCAGATAGACCGGCCCCGACCCATTCAGCGTGAAATGCGCGTGGCGGGTGGCGGCGCAGTTGGGGATCATCGCAATCGGCTTGGATGCCGCGTGGGTCGGCCAGTCCATGATTTTGACGTCCAGGATGGTAGAAAGCCCGCCCAGTCCCTGTGCGCCGATGCCCAGCGCATTGACCTTGTCGAAAATCTCGATCCGCAACTCCTCGATCGGGTTCTGCGGCCCGCGCTCTTTCAACTGCGCCATGTCGATCGCGCCCATGAGCGATTCCTTTGCAAGCAGCACCGCCTTTTCCGCCGTGCCACCAATGCCGATGCCCAACATACCCGGTGGGCACCAGCCGGCACCCATTTGCGGCACCATTTCAAGCACCCAGTCAACGATGCTGTCGGACGGGTTCAGCATCTTGAACTTCGACTTGTTTTCCGATCCGCCGCCCTTGGCCGCGACGTCGATGCTCACCGTATCGCCCGGCACCATTTCGACGTGGAGAACCGAAGGCGTATTGTCTTTCGTATTCACCCGCGAAAAGGCCGGGTCGCGCAGAATTGAGGCACGCAGGGGGTTTTCAGGATTGCGATAGGCGCGCCGCACGCCCTCATCGACCACATCCTGCAGGCTCTTGTCACTTTCCAGGCGGCAATTCTGCCCCCACTTTACGAACACCGTCACGATACCGGTATCCTGGCAGATCGGGCGATGCCCCTCGGCGCACATGCGGCTGTTGGTCAGTATTTGTGCGATCGCGTCCTTGGCCGCCGGACTCTTTTCCGCCTCATATGCCGTACCCAGCGCGCGGATATAGTCCATCGGGTGATAATAGCTGATAAACTGCAACGCGTCGGCGACGCTTTCAATCAGGTCGGATTCCTTGATGACGATCATGAAGCGGTTCCCTCATTTCCCGGATTTGGCTGTTGGCCGCCGCTTTAATGCTTTGGGGCGGAGTGTCCATAGCCGAGGGAAGCATGACGTCAGTTTCGAGCGGTATCCTGTTCAACCGGCGATGATGGCCTCGCCAAGCTGCAACCTCTTGCCATTCGTGATGATCACACGGTCGCCAATTTTGGCCTGCGCAAACAGTTTCGCCGCAAACGCGATGGGAACGCCGATGCAGCCATGCGTGGCCCAACCCCATTCCACCTTGCTGCCATGAATGGCAACGCCATCGTTGGTGAGCCGCAGCATATAAGGCATCGGCGCGTCATAAAGGTTGGACACATGATCCGCGTCCTTCTCCGTAATCGGGAAGACGCCCTCAGGAGTCGGCTTTTCTTCGGCGCCATAAAGGATGACGGCAGCTCCAATCTCATAGCCGCCGCGAAAGACGGAGAGCGTTTGCGCCTCGACATCGACGGTGATGACGATGGGACCCGCCGGTACACCGGCATCGTCCCAGACATAATCACCATGCCTGAATGGATGATCGATGTTGAGGATGCGCTTCACCACAAAGTCCGGGTTCAGTGCAACAGGTGCCGGAGACGGCTTTTCCACTGGAGGCGCGGGGCGATCGGGTTCAGCGACAACAGCAACAGGCGCGCGTGCTGGCAGATTCGTTACATGAAAAATCGCGGCGAACAGCGCAACAAGAACCAGCGGCCTGGTGCCCGCCCATGTTCTGATCCTTCCCATCCTGATCGCCATCACCAAGGCCTCCATCTGCCTTACCGGGTTGCATATCAAAAACCCGCAAAAGTACCAGACGGGGATTCCGCCTGTTTCGGTTCGGGACGATAAAGAGGGTAAATATTAACAAAGCGCATCAGGCTATATTTGCTACGATGAACGTCATCGACGCACAGAAAAAGGCCCAGCTGTTGCCAGCCGGGCCTTTTGTCTCCCCATTTTTCTTTTATTCGGTCAGCCGTCGTAGTCGCTGCTGATATTCTGATTGCGAGGCGGCGCCGCTGCTGTCAGACGCAGCGCTTCAGCCGACTGGGCAATCGATCCGATTTCATCGGGCATATCATCGTCATCGATCTGAACCTTTTGCAGACTGGCGACCAATGAATCCTGCAGTTCGTCAGGCAAGACTGTTTCATCTGCAATTTCGCGCAGGGCGACGACCGGATTCTTGTCCCGGTCCCGATCGACAGTCAGTTCGGCGCCGCCGCTGATTTCGCGGGCGCGTTGCGCCGCCAGCAGGACGAGATCAAAACGATTGGTAACCTTGTCGACGCAATCTTCGACGGTGACGCGGGCCATGCGGGCTCCCTTGAAATGCAGAAAAAGAGTAAGTGGCGTCGCCTAGCAGCAAGGCCTCGGCGAGTCAATGAAATCGCGGATGGCAATCCCGCCCCATCAAGCTGAACTCTATGCAACTGCCGTGAAAGCAGGCACATTGTTCTCATGTCTGTTGCCGTCGCCCCCGTAGCCGATCCCATAAACGCAGAAATTGAGGGTAATCGCTTACGCCTTATCGAAACCGGCCCTGAACGCCTGTCCGTATTACTCGATTTCATCGACGGCGCACGATGCAGCCTGAAGTTTTATTATTACGTGTTTGAAAGCGACGATTGCGGAAGCCAGATCATGGACCGGCTGATCGCCGCCGTCCGGCGCGGAATAGACGTTGTGCTGATGGTCGACAGCTTCGGATCGTCAAACGCGGCACCAGGATTTTTTGACGCATTCCGTAAAGGCGGCGGCAGATTCGGTGTCTTTGGCAATCGCCGCTCCACTCGCTATCTGATCCGTAATCACCAAAAGATCGCCATCGCCGATGACCAACGGTTGATTATCGGCGGCTTTAACCTGTCCGACCATTATTTCGGCATCCCTGACGATAAGGCATGGCGGGACATCGGCCTGTATATGGAAGGACCGGGAACGGCGGAAGCGGTACGCTGGTTCAACGCGCTCCAGGCGTGGGTGATGGCCGACAAACAACGATTTTCGACGCTGCGCCGGATGATTCGCACATGGCGGCCGGCCGATGGGATGTTTCATTTCCTGATCGGCGGTCCGGTTCGACGGCTCAGCCCCTGGGCACAAGCGGTAAAACATGATCTGGAGAAGGGGCGCCAGGTCGATATGATCCAGGCCTATTTTTCACCTTCTCGTGGAATGCTCCGCCGAATCGAAAGGATAGGCACACACGGGAAAACTCGGATCATCACCGCATCTCGATCCGATAACAGCACCACCATCTCGGCTGCGCGTGCACTTTATGCCGCGCTGTTGAAACGCGGCGTGCGAATTTATGAATATCTGCCTGCCAAACTGCACACGAAACTGATTATCATCGATAACATCGTATATATCGGATCGGCCAATTTCGACATGCGAAGCCTGTTCATCAATCTGGAACTGGTTTTGCGAATTGAAGATGCAGCTTTTGCCGAACAAATGCGCGCATTTGTCACGCGCGAGATTGCGGATTGCGAAGAAATCACCCTATCACTGCATCGGCATCGCACCGGCATTTTTGCGCGTCTTCTTGGCTGGATCAGCTACGTGATGGTGTCGGTCATCGACTATACGGTAACCCGGCGGCTCAATTTCCCTGCCCGCACATGGCAGGACGATGATGATTGATGGGAGCCATGGTTCAGGCCGCGATTTCAGCGACCTCTTGGTCTTTCCATGCCCAGTATAGCTGGCAGGGCGGGATATTCCAGAATTCAAAATCATGATCGATGTCCCGGAAATGCGGGGCGATGAATTTGTGAACCTTGGGCGAATATTGGTAAACCAGAAACGCGCCGCCCGGCCGCAACGCTGCCTGTGTTTCGCGGGCTATAGTTGGCCCCACGCCACCTGGCAGGGTCGAAAAAGGCAGGCCGGATAATATATAATCCGCATGGGCAAAGCCATGGTCAGCGATGATCTTGCGCACATCGGCAGCCGACCCATGCACAGCCAGAAAACGGCTGTCGGCAATGTCAGCATTCAGATAATCGACAAATTCGTCATTCGTGTCGATGGCGATCAGCATCGCATCCGGCCGCATCCGTTCCAATACCGGACGGCAGAACGTACCCACGCCCGGTCCATATTCGATAAACAGTTTCACATTCTGCCAATCGACCGGCTTCAACATTGTTCGGATCAACGTGGGCGATGAGGGAATCACCGACCCGACCATGACCGGATGTTTCAGAAACCCCCGGAAAAATAAGCCCCAGGGGCCTAAAAATCGGGTGAAGCGGACCAGAAGGTTGTTCGAACCGCGAAGCTTTTCGGCGCGTGAAGTGCTCATTCTGTTCCTGTCTTTTAAACCCTATGGCACCAGCCGTCGCAAATCCGGCGGCAAGTTTCAAGTACGCTAATCATCTTTACAAGCTGCGCCCGCTCCGAGTTGCGACGAATGGAAATAGCTCGTGCCATGGAAATAGCTCGTGCCAGAGAATTGCCGATCGGTCGGGCATAGACCGCCGCTGGACCTCGACGGTTCCATTGTGCCACTATTCTCTCGCGGGATATTGGGCTGGGCGAGCCTTGTTGCCACCTTTGTCGCTGTCATTGGCTGGCGGCTGACCATGCCGCCTGGCCAATTATATATGCAGATGCAAATATGCAAAACCATATTAAATGCGTTACGAACTGACGTCGGTATAAAATCTTCAGCTATTCAATTGGACTTTCATGTTAAAATTATCAATTGGGCCACTGATAATGCTTGGTGCGCCGCAATAGTATTGGGTTGAAAAGGTAACAGATGCGGCGTTTGCCACCCCTTACGGCTCTGGAAGCCTTTGTACAGGTCGCCCGACTCGGCTCGGTCAAAGCCGCCGCTGAGGAACTGGCCCTGTCTACTCCGGCGTTGAGCCGTAGAGTGCAGGCGCTGGAGCGCTTTGTCGGAAAGCCCCTGTTCGAACGCAAGCATCAGGCCATCGAAATTAACGCCGATGGCCAGCGGCTATTGGCCAATATCGCACCGGCACTTGATGTTCTGTCGATTGCGGTCGAAGAAGTGCAAAAGGATAATGGTCAGCTTCGCCTGCGCCTCAGCGTCATGCCGCTGTTCGCCAGTCAGCGCCTGTTCCCGCGCATGGGTGAGTTTCGGCAGATGCATTCCAACCTTCATCTCGACATCGAAACGACGCCGCACAGCATTTCCCGGCTGGGAGAAGGTATCGATGCAGCAATCGTGTTGGCGCGCGAGGTAGAACCATCGCTTTATGCCCATCAGCTTGACCATGACGAAGTTTACCTGATTGCCGCACATGATCTGGTGCATGGGCCGAATGCAATTACCCGGCCAGAACAGATTGCCAATATGACCATCCTGGTCCACCGTGAAATGCCCGGCAGTTTTGATGCATGGAAAGACGTGGTGGGACTACCCGACCTGCAACCGGCTGCGATCGACAATTTCGATTCCGGACCCTTGATGCTGGAAGCGGCAGCGCAAGGTCTGGGCGTCGCCTTTATGCATGCCAGCCATTATCATCAGGCAAAGGATAATCGCCTCGCCCGATTGTTCGATATGCAGGTGAAAAGCCCCTATTATTACTGGTTCGTCTGCCGGCCAAAGGCCTTGCAAGGGCGGGCCGTAAGCCTATTCCACGATTGGTTGATCAAGGCTGGAATCTGAAAAAATCGACGGCAAGCTAAAAAGCGTCGTCAGATTTCCGTTCTGACGCCCATGGGATACGAGCCGACATCGGTACGAAATGAACATGGCACACCTGCGGTCGCGCCGCGGGGACGCCTGTCGCAATGGCTGGGACATTTTTCTTTCAACCTGATGGCCAACGAAGACGGCGGCGACGCCGCGGCGATGGATAATCAACCATGTCATGATCGCGCAGAGAACCGCCGCGCCAGATTATATCAGGAGATCGGCGAATTCATGTTCGCGCACGACCTGGACCTGACGCCGCTTAATTTCGGACTTGCCTATGACTATGTGACCGGCAACGATCGCGCCATCGAACAGGCCGTGCGCGCCATCATCATGGAAAAGGGAAAACTGACCAATGGTCAGGCCGAAACCATCCTCGCCGAAACGCACAAAGACGAATTTACCCCCGAAGCCATGACGGAAATGCTCGATTCGGTCGAATCCAACTTTGCCCAGCTTTCCGAACTGGTCAAACAGTCACAGCATGAGGCCACGCATTATGGAGCCGCTCTGCAAGCGCAGGTGAAGGACCTTTCCGTTCCGGAAATGGCGGAACCCGTGATGGGCCGGCTCATTGCGCTGACGCGGTCGATGATCGACAAGAGCCGGGCCGTTGAAGCGCAGATGCGCGAAAGCCATAGCCAGACCAGACTGCTCAAGAAAAACCTGGACCATGCACGCAAGGCAGCCGAGCAGGACCATCTCACTGGCCTGCCCAACCGCCGCGCCTTCGAAGCGACCCTGCGTGAAGCCGCGCTGCGGGCGCAAGGGAACGGCAAGGCGCTCAGCATCGCCTTTTGTGACATTGACCACTTCAAACAAATCAATGACGTCCATGGTCACGACGTGGGCGATCGCATTCTGAAATTCGTGGGCAAGCTGCTCGCCGATATTTCCAATGATACATGCCATGTCGCACGACACGGCGGCGAGGAATTCGTCATGCTGTTCGAAGGTCAGACGACGGCGGCGGCTTGCGAAATCGTTGACGCCGCCCGCATCGACCTGTCAAGCCGCACTCTGGTCAACAAGACGACGGGCGAACGTCTGGACAAGGTCAGCTTTTCGGCTGGTATAGCCGATGTCGCAGCCTATGAGGACGCCCGCGCGGCGCTGCGAGCCGCAGACGCGGCCATGTATGATGCCAAAACAGACGGCCGCAACCGCGTCTATATTGCCGCCGCGTGATACTCGTTTCCCGCAAGACGACCGGCCAAATACAAATCGGGGCGGCGCTTTTCAACGCCGCCCCGATTCGGTTGTCACGGTTTTCAGTTATGTCGGCCGCAGACCGCTGGTTTATTCCTGATCCAGCGACTGCGTGGTGAAGTCCTCACCCTGAACCGCAGCCAGTGGATCGTCGCCGATAGCGGCTTCCGGGCCTTGCTGCAGTTCAGCCTCATGTTCCTCGGCAGCGCTTTGCGGCGCAACCATATGCGCTTGCATCATCTTGAGCTGCGCCCGCAGTGCGGCGTCACGGCTGTTGGCCGCGATCCGCATGCGGTTCATGCCAGCGCCCGTGCCCGCCGGGATCAGGCGACCAACGATGACATTTTCCTTCAGACCAACCAGCGTGTCCTTCTTGCCCTGAACCGCCGCTTCGGTGAGAACGCGGGTGGTTTCCTGGAATGAGGCGGCAGAAATGAAGCTGCGCGTCTGCAGGCTTGCCTTGGTGATGCCGAGCAGCACCGGCTTGCCCACGGCAGGCTGCTGACCAGGTTTCAGTCTGGCATTGATCTCGCTCACTTCCTCGTGGTCGAGCTGTTCGCCAGCCAATAGCGTGGTATCGCCCGCATCGGTGATTTCCACCTTCTGCAGCATCTGACGCACGATCACTTCGATATGCTTGTCGTTGATCTTCACGCCCTGCAGTCGATAGACTTCCTGTATTTCGCTGACCAGATATTCGGCCAGCGGTTCAATACCAAGCACTTCCAGAATATCATGCGGATCGGGCGACCCGCCGATCAGGTTATCGCCACGCTTGACGAAATCGCCTTCCTGCACGTCGATAACCTTCGACTTGGGGATCAGATATTCAACCGGCTCGCCATCCTCGGGAACAATGGCGATCTTGCGCTTCGCCTTGTAATCCTTGAGGAACTGAACGCGACCTGAAACCTTTGCGATGATCGCATTGTCCTTGGGCTTGCGCGCTTCGAACAGTTCGGCAACGCGCGGCAAACCGCCGGTGATGTCGCGGGTCTTGGCAGCTTCTCGGGACACACGGGCCAGCACGTCGCCGGCATGGACCTCTTGCCCATCCTGAACCGACAGGGTCGCCCCGATGGTCAGCATATAACGGGCTGCTTCGCCGCTGTCCGCATCGAGCAGGGTCAGACGAGGACGTAAATCCTCCTTCGCCCGCGCGGCGCCACGATATTCAGTGACGACGCTCTGGGCGATGCCCGTTGCTTCGTCGGTCTGTTCCACCAGCGTCTTGCCGTCGATCAGATCCTGATATTTGACGATACCGGGCTTTTCCGTAATCACCGGCATGGTGAACGGATCCCATTCGGCCAGACGGTCGCCCTGCTTAACCTGCGCGCCGTCTTCCAGCATCAACTGCGCACCATAAGGCAGGCGGTGAACTGCGCGTTCGCGGCCTTCCTTATCGATGATCGCCAGCTCGCCATTGCGAGCCATCGACAACCGCCGATTACGCGAGTCCATGATGGTCGGCATGTCACGATATTCGAGATGGCCGTCGGCCACTGCGTCCAGGTTCGACGTTTCGTTGAGCTGCGCCGCGCCGCCGATGTGGAAGGTCCGCATCGTGAGCTGCGTGCCAGGTTCACCGATCGATTGCGCCGCAATAACGCCGACGGCTTCACCGATGTTGACCGGCGTACCACGGGCAAGATCGCGGCCATAGCATTTGCCGCACACACCCATTTTCGATTCGCAGATCAGCGGCGAACGGATCTTCACCGCCTGAATACCGATGGCCTCGATCTTCACAATCGCCGCTTCGTCCAGCAAGGTGCCGGTTTCAACGATGACCGAACCATCCTTGACGTCGATGATGTCCTCCGCCGTGGTGCGGCCCAGGATGCGCTCACCAAGCGAAGCGATGACCGAACCACCCTGAATGATGGCTTTCATCTCCAGTGCATGTTCGGTGCCGCAGTCTTCTTCGACGATCGTGCAATCCTGCGACACGTCCACAAGACGGCGGGTCAGATAGCCCGAGTTCGCCGTCTTGAGCGCAGTATCGGCCAGACCCTTGCGCGCGCCATGGGTCGAGTTGAAATATTCAAGGACGGTCAGGCCTTCCTTGAAGTTCGAGATGATCGGCGTTTCGATGATCTCGCCCGATGGCTTTGCCATCAGACCGCGCATACCGGCGAGTTGTTTCATCTGCGCTGGCGAACCACGCGCACCGGAGTGCGACATCATGTAGATCGAGTTGATCGGCGCAAGCCGCCCGTCGGCCAGTTTCGGAGTCGCCTTGATCTCATCCATCATCGCGCTGGCGACGACATCGCCGCAACGCGACCATGCGTCGATCACCTTGTTGTATTTTTCCTGCTGGGTGATCAGACCATCCTGATATTGCTGTTCATAGTCAGCAACCAGTGCGCGGGTTTCATCAACCGTGCCCACCTTCGAGTCCGGAATGATCATGTCATCCTTGCCGAAGGAAATGCCGGCCTGGAACGCGTGACGGAAGCCAAGAGCCATGATTGCGTCGGCAAACAGGACCGTGTCCTTCTGGCCGGTATGACGATAGACCTGATCGATGACGTCACCGATGTCCTTCTTGGTCAGAAGGCGGTTAACGATGTCGAAAGGCACCTTGTGGCTTTGCGGCAGGCATTCGGCGATCAACATACGGCCCGGTGTCGTTTCGAACCGTTTCATATACTGGTTGCC
Organism: Rhizorhapis sp. SPR117; assembly: GCF_021742065.1. The sequence goes on along the minus strand of NZ_JAKKIE010000019.1, from coordinate 35,916 downwards.
GTCCTCGTCCGTTTGCGGAACGCGACTGATGATCTTGCTGTGCAGGGTCACCGCCTTGGCAAATAGCGCCTGATGCACTTCCTGCATGTCGGTCAGCATCATGCCCTCGCCCGGCTCGCCTTCACGCTCCATGGACAGATAATAGATGCCCAACACCATGTCCTGCGAAGGCACGATGATTGGTTTGCCGTTGGCGGGCGAGAGGATGTTGTTGGTCGACATCATCAGCACGCGCGCTTCCAGCTGCGCCTCAAGGCTCAGCGGAACGTGTACGGCCATCTGGTCGCCATCGAAGTCAGCGTTGAAGGCGGAGCAGACCAGCGGATGCAGCTGGATCGCCTTGCCTTCGATCAGCACCGGCTCGAACGCCTGAATGCCCAGACGGTGAAGCGTCGGTGCGCGGTTCAGCATCACCGGATGTTCGCGGATCACCTCGTCTAGAATGTCCCAGACTTCCTTGCGCTCCTTTTCGACCCACTTCTTCGCCTGTTTCAAGGTCATCGACAGACCCTTTGCGTCAAGACGCGCGTAGATGAACGGCTTGAACAGTTCGAGCGCCATCTTCTTGGGCAGGCCGCACTGGTGCAGCTTGAGTTCCGGACCGGTCACGATGACCGAACGACCGGAATAATCGACGCGCTTGCCGAGCAGGTTCTGGCGGAAGCGACCCTGCTTGCCCTTGAGCATGTCGGACAGCGACTTCAGCGGACGCTTGTTCGCGCCGGTGATGACGCGACCACGGCGGCCATTGTCGAACAGCGCATCGACGGCTTCCTGCAACATGCGCTTTTCGTTGCGGACGATAATGTCCGGCGCGCGCAGTTCCATCAGGCGCTTCAAACGGTTGTTGCGGTTGATGACGCGGCGATAAAGATCGTTCAGATCCGAGGTGGCGAAGCGGCCGCCATCGAGCGGAACCAGTGGACGCAGTTCAGGCGGAATGACCGGCACGACTTCCAGGATCATCCATTCGGGACGGTTGCCCGAATCAATGAAGGATTCGACGACCTTCAACCGCTTGATGATTTTCTTCGGTTTCAGTTCCGACTTGGTTTCGGCCAGGTCCTTGAGCAGAATTTCCTTCTCGCCCTCAAGGTCGAGGTCGATCAGCATCTGCCTGACCGCTTCCGCGCCGATACCAGCGGAGAAAGCGTCTTCGCCATATTCGTCCTGCGCCGTCAGCAGTTCGTCTTCGGTCAGAAGCTGATATTTGTCGAGCGGGGTCAGACCCGGTTCAATGACGATATAGGCTTCGAAATAAAGGACGCGCTCAAGCTGCTTCAACTGCATGTCGAGCAACAGGCCGATCCGGCTGGGCAGCGACTTCAGGAACCAGATATGCGCTACGGGCGCGGCCAGTTCGATATGGCCCATCCGCTCGCGGCGGACCTTCGATACGGTGACTTCGACACCGCACTTTTCGCAAACGATGCCCTTGTACTTCATGCGCTTGTACTTGCCGCACAGGCACTCATAATCCTTGATCGGACCAAAGATGCGTGCACAGAACAGACCATCGCGTTCGGGCTTGAACGTGCGGTAATTGATGGTTTCGGGCTTCTTGATCTCGCCGAAGGACCATGACCGGATGCGCTCAGGGGAAGCAAGGCCGATCTGGATCTGGTCGAAAGATTCCGGCTTGGCCACCGGATTTGCGAAATTGGTCAGTTCGTTCATTTCTGATCCCTTATCTAATTCCCCTCCCGCCTGTGGGAGGGGCTAGGGGTGGGTATTTCCAGTTTCGGGCAGGCTGCGGCCAACCCGTCCAACCCCTCCCGCAAGCGGGAGGGGAGGCCTATCACTCGGCTGCTTCGGCCTCTTCATCGTCGGCGATCGCATCAAACGCCGCCAGTTCGACATTAAGGCCAAGGCTGCGCATCTCCTTGACGAGAACGTTGAAGCTCTCCGGAATGCCGGCTTCGAATGTGTCGTCGCCCTTGACGATCGCTTCATAGACCTTGGTGCGGCCGATCACGTCATCCGACTTCACGGTCAGCATTTCCTGCAATGTGTATGCAGCGCCATAGGCTTGCAGCGCCCAGACCTCCATTTCACCAAAGCGCTGGCCGCCGAACTGTGCCTTGCCGCCCAGCGGTTGCTGGGTGACGAGCGAATAGGGACCGATGGAACGGGCATGGATCTTGTCATCGACAAGGTGATGGAGCTTCAACATATAGATGTAGCCCACGGTCACCTTGCGGTCGAACCTGTCGCCAGTGCGGCCGTCGAACAGATCGACCTGACCCGATTTATCGAGACCGGCCAGCTCAAGCATATCGGCCACATCGGCTTCACGCGCACCATCGAACACGGGCGTCGCCATCGGCACGCCTGTGGTCAGCAACGATGCCATTTCGACAATCTGATCGTCGGAACGCGCCCCGATTTCCTCATGATAGCCAGCACCATAGACGGTCTTGAGCCTGTCACGAACCGCTTCAGGCGGGGCTGCCGCCTGCGGATCGGGATTGGCGTCGCGCCATGCCTCAAGGGCTTCCTTGATCTGGTGGCCCAAGCCGCGGGCAGCCCAGCCCAGATGCGTCTCAAAGATTTGCCCAACGTTCATGCGGCTCGGCACACCCAGCGGGTTGAGTACGATGTCGACAGCAGTGCCATCGGCCAGGAACGGCATGTCTTCCTGCGGCAATATGCGGGAGATGACTCCCTTGTTGCCGTGACGACCGGCCATCTTGTCGCCCGGTTGCAGCTTGCGCTTCACCGCGACGAACACCTTGACCATTTTCAGCACACCCGGCGGCAGTTCATCACCGCGTTCCAGCTTGTCGCGGCGATCCTCGAACTTGTCGACGATCAACTTGACCGCTTCGTCATATTGCGCCTTGACCGCTTCCAGATGGGTCTGGATGGTGTCGTCGGCCACCGCAAATTTCCACCATTCATAATGCTCGGCTTCATCGAGCAGTTCTTCGGTTATCTCTACGCCCTTTTTGATGCCTTTGGGCGCAGCAGCCGCAACCTGGCCGAGCAGCATGTCCTTCAGACGGTTAAAGGTCGCACGGTTGAGAATGCCCCGTTCGTCTTCACGATCCTTGGCGAGACGATCGATTTCTTCCCGCTCGATCGCCATCGCGCGTTCATCCTTGTCGATGCCGTGGCGATTGAACACGCGCACTTCAACGACAGTCCCTGCAACACCGGGCGGCAGGCGAAGCGACGTATCGCGCACATCGCTGGCCTTTTCGCCAAAGATGGCACGGAGCAGCTTCTCTTCCGGCGTCATAGGGCTTTCGCCCTTGGGTGTGATCTTGCCGACCAGAATGTCGCCCGGCTCCACTTCGGCGCCGATATAGACAATACCTGCTTCGTCGAGGCTACGCAGCGCCTCCTCACCGACGTTTGGAATGTCGCGGGTGATGTCTTCCGGACCCAGTTTGGTGTCGCGGGCCATCACCTCAAATTCCTCGATATGGATCGAGGTGAAGACGTCATCCTTCACAATCCGTTCGGAGATCAGGATGGAGTCTTCATAGTTGTAGCCATTCCACGGCATGAACGCGACGAGCGTATTGCGGCCCAACGCCAGTTCGCCCAGTTCCGTCGAAGGACCGTCGGCGATCACATCGCCCTTGGCAATGGCCTCACCCACCTTCACCAGCGGACGCTGGTTGATGCAGGTGTCCTGGTTCGATCGCTGGAACTTCATCAACGTATAGATGTCGACGCCCGACTGACCCGGCGCGATTTCCTCTGTGGCGCGAATAACGATACGGGTCGCATCGACCTGATCGACTATGCCCGCCCGCTTGGCGGCGATGGCTGCGCCGGAATCCCGAGCAACCGTTTCTTCCATGCCCGTGCCGACAAATGGCGCTTCGGCAGACACCAGAGGCACGGCCTGACGCTGCATGTTCGATCCCATGAGCGCGCGGTTGGCGTCATCGTTTTCCAGGAATGGAATGAGCGATGCCGCAACAGACACAAGCTGCTTGGGGCTGACGTCCATAAGTGTGATGGTATCGCGCGGCGCCATCAGGAATTCGCCTGCCTGCCGAGAAGATACGATTTCCTCTGCAAAACCGTTATTGGCATCCAGTTCGGCGTTTGCCTGCGCGATCGTGTGCTTGGCCTCTTCCATGGCGGACAGATAGACCACCTCGCTGGTCACCTTATGGTCAATGACCTTGCGATAGGGCGTCTCGATGAAGCCATATTTATTGACCCGGCTGAACGAAGCCAGCGAGTTGATCAGGCCGATATTCGGGCCTTCAGGCGTTTCAATCGGGCAGATACGGCCATAGTGGGTCGGGTGAACGTCGCGGACCTCAAAACCCGCACGCTCACGCGTCAGGCCGCCGGGGCCAAGCGCCGACACACGGCGCTTGTGAGTGACTTCCGACAGCGGATTAGTCTGATCCATGAACTGCGAAAGCTGCGACGAACCAAAGAACTCACGCACTGCCGCCACGGCGGGCTTCGCGTTGATAAGGTCGTTGGGCATCACGGTCGAAACGTCAACGCTCGACATACGCTCCTTGACTGCGCGTTCCATGCGGAGCAGGCCGACGCGATACTGATTCTCCAGCAATTCGCCGACCGAACGCACCCGGCGGTTGCCGAGATTGTCGATGTCGTCGATTTCGCCCTTGCCGTCCTTCAGGTTCACCAATTCCTTGACGACCGCGATAATGTCTTCGCGGCGCAACGTGGTGACCGTATCCTCACAGTCGAGTTCGAGGCGCATGTTCAATTTGACGCGGCCCACGGCGGACAGGTCATAACGCTCAGGGTCGAAGAACAGGCCTTCAAACAGCGCTTCGGCGGTTTCGCGTGTCGGCGGTTCACCGGGACGCATGACGCGATAGATATCGGAGAGCGCATGATCGCGGTCCTCCGCCTTGTCGGCCTTCAACGTATTGCGGATCCACGGTCCAGTGGCGACATGATCGATATCAAGCAGTTCCAGACGGTCTATGCCCGCCTTGTCCAGCTTTTCGAGATTTTCGGTCGAAACTTCGTCGCCAGCCTCGATATAGATTTCGCCTGTCTTTTCATTGATAAGGTCGAAGGCGGAATAGCGGCCAAAGATTTCCTCGGTCGGGATCAACAGATCGGTGAGACCATCCTTTGCAGCCTTGTTCGCGGCGCGAGGGGAAATTTTCTGGCCCGCCGGGAAAATCACTTCGCCCGAACCGCCATCGATGATGTCAAAGGTCGGCCTTTGCCCGCGCCAGTTTTCGGCGGCAAAGGGAATTTTCCAACCGCCATCGCCACGCACGAAGGTGACTGTGTTATAGAAAGTGTTGAGAATTTCTTCGCCGCTCAAGCCGAGCGCATGCAGCAGCGCTGTGACCGGCAGCTTGCGCTTGCGGTCGATGCGAACATTTACGATGTCCTTGGCGTCGAATTCGAAATCCAGCCATGAACCGCGATAGGGAATGACGCGCGCAGCAAACAGATATTTGCCTGAACTGTGCGTCTTGCCGCGATCATGGTCGAACAACACACCCGGCGAACGGTGCATCTGCGACACGATCACGCGCTCAGTACCGTTGATGATGAAGGTGCCGTTCCCCGTCATGAGCGGCATGTCGCCCATGTACACGTCCTGCTCCTTGATATCGAGGACAGAGCGGCTCTCGGTGTCCTGATCGACTTCGAACACGATGAGGCGCAGCGTCACGCGCATCGGCGCGGCATAGGTGATGCCCCGCTGACGGCATTCCTCGGTATCGTATTTCGGATCTTCCAGCACATACTGGACGAAATCCATTTCGGCAGTGCCGGCAAAATCGCGGATCGGGAACACGCTGCGCAACGTCTTTTCCAGGCCCGATACATAACCGATCGCCGGGTTGGAGCGCAGAAACTGTTCATAGGATTCGCGCTGCACCTCAATCAGGTTCGGCATCTGCACGACTTCGTGGATATTGCCGAAAACCTTGCGGATGCGCTTTTTTGCGCCCGAATTATGATGTGTCGGGGGGACTGCCTTGGTCGCCATGCTTTATCCTGCCTTGTTTTTACAAACATTTTTTCCGCCTTGCAGCGGGATTGCAGCCGATTCGCGGGACCCATGCCACGAAAAAAAGTGCGGGTCCGGGCTGTCGGAACCGCACTGTCTGCGTCTGGTAAAACCCCCGCATCCTCCAATTCGTCGCGGTCCGAAGCGCAAAAGCGGACCGTGTCCCGAAGGAGCGAGAGCGGCTTCGGTCATCTGGGATGACGGGATGAAGCCGGAAAACTCGAACGGCCTATATAGGCGGCCTGTTGGATTTTGTGAAGTGGCGATTTCACCTTTTGCCGCAAACCGCCGGAACATGACGAAACCATATCGATTTTCTTGTTATACAATTGTATTATGTCCTTGATCCAATGAAGCACCAGCGCTGTTAAATCAGGCAAAGAATCAGAGTTCGGGATAAAAACATGACACAGGCGCACGAATCGGTGTTGCTGCGACTTCTGCAAAGCGAGCGTGATATCCGTCCGCCGCCATGGCTGACTGGCGCGGTGCATATTCACCCGGCGCTGAAGGCAGAAATTGGCAACACCGCATCCCGCGCCGTTATGGCCATGGCGTTAAATCTATATCTGCTAGCGGATTTGCTGGGCCGCGTGCCCACCGGCCGCCAATATATGAGGGAACTCGCCGCAGCCGGACGGCAGATGACTTTCGACCACGGCGCCCTGCGCACGGTCGACCTTATGGGCATGGGAACCCTTCCTGCCGGTGAACGGGCGATCACACGCATTCTGGAACCTCTGGGCTATCGTCAAACCGGACTTTATCCGCTCGACGCTCTGAAGATGACAGGCAGATCGTATACGCATGTGGATTTTCCCGAAAACGTGCCGCAATTCTTTGTGAGTGAACTGCACCCCGCACGTTTTTCGACTTCCTTCCAGGCCGCAGTGGCGCGCCTTACAGAAAATTCGCTCGATCCCCTCGATGCCGCCGACATGCGATTGCTGGATCGCCTGTCCGCGGATGCAAAGCTTTTGGTATCGGACGCTGCGCGACTGCTGCCCAAACTCACGGCCTGTTTCATGCGTCAGCACCCACACCCGAGTTTGGCCGATTATGAATGTGTACGCGCCGAGTCCGCCGAAATGGCCTGGATTGCTACGGAAGGGAATGCCTTCAATCATGCCACGGACCGCGTCGCCTCATTGGAAGCACTGGTGAGCGAGCAGCGCAGCCTCAACCGCCCGCTCAAGGACAAGATCGAAGTATCGCGGTCAGGCAGTGTCCGGCAAACGGCGTTCAGGGCCGACCCGGTCGAACGAATTTTCATTGACGCGCAAGGCAGGGAAATTCCGCGACAAGTCCCCGGTTCTTTTTTCGAATTCATCCAGCGAGATCGCATATGCGACGCTGCAAGCGGCCAAGACAGGCTTGACCTGGGTTTTGACAGTGGAAATGCGCAAGGCATTTTCAAAATGACGACGGCGGCTTGAACCGCAACAGAACGACAGAAATACAAAGCCACTTGAAATCTATGTTGGCCCCAACGGAGCGTTATTGGTTCCATTGGTTCGCTTGGTCGCATTGGCAGTACTGCCTTAGGGTTACGAGGGCGGCGAATAGTTTTTCTTGTTAGAATGCCGACGAAGGGCAATGGTAATGCCCTGCACATGCTCGGCCATTTGATCCTGATGGCCGGCAATGATGAAGAAGGTACGATGACGGCAAGCAGTCTAACCCATCTCCAGCGGCTTGAGGCCGAGAGCATTCATATCATGCGCGAGGTTGTTTCAGAGGCTGAAAAGCCTGTGATGCTGTATTCGGTGGGAAAAGACAGCGCCGTCATGCTGCATCTGGCAAAGAAGGCCTTTTATCCTTCGCCCCCGCCATTTCCGTTACTGCATGTCGATACCACATGGAAGTTTCGCGCGATGTATGATCTGCGCGACAAGGCGGCGGCGGATGCCAGGATGGAACTGCTGGTTTATAAAAACCCCGAGGCGCTGGAAAAGGGGATCAACCCGTTCGACCATGGCAGTCTGCACACCGATATGTGGAAGACCGAAGGGCTGAAGCAGGCGCTCGACAAATACGGCTTTGACGCGGCCTTTGGCGGGGCGCGACGCGATGAGGAAAAGTCGAGAGCCAAGGAGCGCGTCTTTTCCTTTCGCTCGGCCAATCACCGTTGGGACCCCAAGCAGCAGCGGCCCGAACTGTGGCGGCTATATAATGCGCGCAAGGCCAAGGGGGAATCAATGCGCGTCTTCCCGATCAGCAACTGGACCGAGCTGGACATCTGGCAATATATCCATCTGGAGGGCATCGAGATCGTGCCCCTCTATTTCAGCGCGCCGCGCCCGACAGTAGAGCGCGATGGACTGTTGCTAATGGTCGATGACGACCGCTTTCCGTTGAAGGAAGGCGAGGTTCCGGTGGAACGCTCGATCCGGTTCCGCACATTGGGCTGCTATCCCCTGACCGGCGCCGTAGAGAGCGAAGCCGCCACTTTACCGCAGGTAATTCAGGAGATGCTGCTGACCACGACGTCGGAACGGCAAGGCCGCGCTATCGATCATGATCAGGCAGCCAGCATGGAGAAGAAGAAGCAGGAGGGGTATTTCTGATGACCGAAGCCCTCACAGACAATGCCTATCAGGCCGACGCGCTGATCGCATCGGACATCGATGCCTATCTGGAGGTGCATCAGCACAAGTCGCTGCTGCGTTTCATCACCTGCGGCAGCGTGGACGATGGCAAGTCGACGCTGATCGGCCGCCTGCTCTACGACAGCAAGATGATCTTTGAGGATCAACTGGCGACACTCGAAGCGGACAGCAAGCGCATGGGGACGCAGGGGCAGGAGATCGATTTTGCCCTTCTGGTCGATGGCCTTGCCGCCGAGCGCGAACAGGGCATCACCATCGATGTCGCCTATCGCTTTTTTGCCACCGAAAAGCGCAAGTTCATCGTCGCCGACACGCCGGGGCATGAACAATATACCCGTAACATGGTGACCGGCGCATCGACCGCGGACCTTGCCGTCATCCTGATCGATGCGCGGCAGGGGGTGCTTACACAGACCCGTCGACACAGCTATCTCGTCAACCTGATCGGTATTCGCAATGTGGTACTGGCGATCAACAAGATGGATCTTGTCGATTATAGTCAGGAACGCTTCGACGAAATCGTTGCGCAGTACAAGGCGTTCGCCGACAGCATCGGCATCGAAAGCTTTCTTGCCATTCCGATTTCGGGCCTCAAAGGCGACAATATCACGGCGAAAAGCCAAAATACGCCCTGGTATAAAGGCCCCGCCTTGCTGGATCATCTGGAAACGGTGGAACTCGACAGCGAGCGCATGGCGCAGCGGCCGTTCCGCATGGCCGTGCAATGGGTCAATCGCCCCAATCTCGACTTTCGTGGCTTTTCCGGGCTGATCGGGTCAGGCACCATCAAACCGGGCGACGCAATTCGCGTGCTGCCGTCGGGCAAGACCAGCACGATCAAGTCCATCGTCACCTTTGATGGCGAGCTGGAACAGGCAGTAGCGGGCCAATCGGTCACGCTGACCTTCAAGGATGAGATCGACTGTTCGCGCGGCGACGTCATAACGGCATCCGACGCGCCCACCGAAGTCGCCGACCAGTTCGAGGCGACATTGGTGTGGATGGATGAACATGAAATGCTGCCCGGACGGCCCTATCTTCTGAAAATGGGTACATCGACGGTCACGGCCGCGATTACCAAACCCAAATACGAAGTCTGCATCAACACCATGGCGCATGAGGCGTCGGACACGCTGGCATTGAACGTGATTGGCGTCGTCAACATCTCACTCGATCGCGCCCTGCCGTTTGAGGCCTATGCCGATAACCCCGACCTTGGCGGCTTCATCCTTATCGACCGGATAACCAACCGCACGGTTGCGGCGGGCATGATCCATTTTGCCCTGCGCCGTTCGCAGAACATTCACTGGCAGGCGCTCGATCTGGATCGCAGCTTCCATGCGCGGCTGAAGAACCAGAAGCCCGCCGTGCTCTGGCTGACCGGGCTGTCGGGCGCGGGCAAGTCGACCATTGCCAACATCGTGGAAAAGAAGCTGGCGCGGATGAATCGCCATACCTTCCTGCTTGATGGTGACAATGTTCGCCATGGACTGAACCGCGATCTGGGCTTTACCGATGCCGACCGGGTAGAAAATATCCGCCGCGTGGGCGAGGTTGCCAAGCTGATGACCGATGCGGGCCTGATCGTTATCACCGCCTTCATCTCGCCCTTCCGTGCAGAGCGGGAGATGGTGAGGCAAATGATAGCACCAGGCGAGTTTTTCGAGATCCATGTCGATACGCCGCTGGAGATTGCGGAACAGCGAGACGTCAAAGGCCTCTATAAAAAAGCGCGTGCCGGACAGCTCAAGCACTTCACCGGCATCGATAGCCCCTATGAAGCGCCCGAAAAGCCCGAAATCCGGGTCAATACCACCACAATGAGCGCAGAAGAGGCCGCCGACCTGATCGTCGAACACATCCTCGGCGAGTGGAGTCCTGAACTTTGAGCGCGGATCTTGGTGCGGACGCGCAGCTTGCGGCACAACTGGCGACATCAGCTGGCGAAATCCTGCTGGCCGTTCGCCGGTCGGGCCTCCTTTCGAGCAAGGCGCTGGGCAAGGCGGGCGACCAGACCGCCAACCAGTTTCTTGTTCACGCCATAAAGGAGCAGCGCCCGGACGATGGCCTGCTATCCGAAGAAAGCCAGTGTGACGGCAGCCGCCTCGCCAAGTCCCGCGTCTGGATCATCGACCCGGTCGATGGCACCCGCGAATATGGCGAAGAACGCGCCGACTGGGCCGTGCATGTGGCATTGGCCATCGATGGTATCGCTACTATCGGCGCGGTTGCGCTGCCTGGCATGAACTTGACCCTGCGTTCTGACCAACCCGCTGCCGTGCCGCCACCAAAAGCCCCGCTCAAGATGGTTGTCAGCCGCACCCGCCCCGCAGCCGAGGCTGTTGCGGTCGCCAAAACTATCGGCGCCGAACTTCTCCCCATGGGATCGGCCGGTGCAAAGGCCATGGCCATCGTGCGCGGCGAGGCTGATATCTATCTCCATTCGGGTGGCCAGTATGAATGGGATAGTTGCGCGCCCGTCGCCGTCGCGCACGCCCATGGCCTCCACTGCTCGCGCATCGATGGATCGCCGCTCCTCTACAACCGGCAAGACACTTATATGCCCGACCTGCTTATCTGCCGGAAAGAGCATGCGGCTGTTGTTTTTGAAGCGCTGAAGATTTTCGCCGACGCGAGGCAGTGACGGCTCAGTCAGCCTGAGCCATCAAAATTCAAAACAAGCCGGGTGACAAGCATCATTGTAGACGGTAGAGGCGCTTCCCATGACGGAGTGGCTCAGGCAATCGGCAATGGGGCGCGGCATATTTGCCGCCGCATTATTGTTCGCCCTGTCGGTGCGGATTCTGATCCCGACCGGATACATGCCCACCGCGTCGGCGCATGGCGTGGTCATTTTCCTGTGTACCGGACAGGGCCCTGTCGAACTGACAGTCGATCTCGGCAAGAAGGCCCCAGCCCAGCATCAGGACCAGAATTCCCACCCCTGTACCTTTGCGACCGGTCTGGGCGGGGGGTTGCTGGCTGCCTCTTTGCCATATCTGCTTTTGTCGACGGTCATGGCCGTGCCAGCCGCGCCGGGCGCAGCCCTTGCTGACTTTACGGTCCATCGCCTTGCTGCGCCGCCGCCGCCCTCGCAAGGACCACCCGCGCTGAGCTGATTGCTCGCGCGGCGGACGCCCTCATTATCGTTCGCTGCTTGTCTGTGCAGGATTGATCCTGCGCTCCTGCCCGCTGTCATCAGCGGCAGACTGACCTTCAGTAAACGGAAATCCACTACCCATGAAATCGTCCCTTATCGCGCTCGCCGTGGCGCTTGTTGCTGCGCATCCCGCCTTTGCCGAAGACGCCGCATCTGCTGATGACGGCGCGCCTCATGCCTCCATCCTGGTCGTTGGCCAACAGGAAGCGCCGATGACCATCGAACCACGCGGCCTGTCCGTCAGCCTGGGCAAGGAGCAATTCGACGGCATCAACGCCTATAATGTCGAGGATTTGATGAAATACGCGCCGGACTTTTTCGTCCGCAAGCGCTTCATTGGCGACAATAATGCGGTGTCCGGTTTCCGCGGCACCCACAGCACGCAATCTGCGCGCAGTCTTGTCATGGTGGACGGTTTCAACATCTCGAACTTTCTGGGCAACAGTTACAACTTCCCGCCCAAATGGGGTATTATCGGCCCCGGTGAGGTCAAGCAGTTCGATATTGTCTATGGCCCATATAGCGCGCGCTATCCCGGCAATTCGATGGGTGGCATCGTCAACATCACCACCCGCGACCCCGAAGACGCCGAAGCATTCGGCAAGGTACAAGGCATCTACCAGAACTACCGGCAATATGGCACGGATGAGGAGCTTTATGGCTGGTCGGCAGAGGGCGGCTTCGGCCTGAAGCAGAAGGATGGACCGCTGGCGTTCCGCATATCGGCCAGACGTCTGAAAAATCAGGGCCAACCTCAGCAATTCTACGCGCTGACAAGCGCCGGCAATGCGACTGGCGCCATTCCAGTGACGGGCGCTGTTGCGGATACGAAAAATCCGTCTCTGCCGCTTTATTTCGGCGATTATTCCGCCGTCGATACGACACAGGATCAGGTCCGGGCAAAGCTGATTGCCGATACCGGCACGATCAAGCTGTCCTGGCTCTTCACCTATTGGTGGAACACAGAGGATGAGACCCATCCATCCACCTATTTGCGTGGCATGAATGGTGATCCCGTCTTCGGTGGTGCTGGCGGTTCGGTAAAGGTGCTGTATGACGGCACAGCCTATATCGCCAATGGGTCCAACCTCACCATTCGCGACAAACGCGAATGGCTGGGCGGATTCAGCGCGGAAGCGGGTCTGGACAGGAACTGGAATGTCCGGTTGAACCTGTCCACCATCCGCACCGACAGCCAGCGCGTGCGCACGTCCAACGGCTATACGAATGGCAAGACGGAGGGAGCGGGCACGCTGACGCTCGCCGGGCCGACCGGCTGGTACACGGGTGACCTGCTGCTGACCGGCGATGTGGGGCGCAATCATCTTGCCCTCGGCATCAACGCCAACCTCTATGAAACCGACCAATCGCAATATGCCACGACCAGTTGGCGCGCCGCAACGGGTCAGATCTTTCAGAACAGAGCCTTTGGCAAGAGCCGCCAGATCGGCTTGTTCGCGGAGGATGAGATTGCGTTCACCGACAGCCTGTCACTGACGGCAGGAATTCGCGCCGATTTCTGGCGCGCATTCGGCGGCGGCATGGAGCAGATGATGGGCAGCTCTCGCGCCGCCAGCACCTATGCCAGCCGCAGCGACAGCGTCATCAGTCCCACCCTCTCACTGGCTTGGGCGGCCGCGCCGGATTGGAATGCACAATTGAGCCTCGCGATGGCCACCCGTTTCCCGACTGTGGGCGAACTGTTTCAGGGCAGCCTGACCGGCGATGGCCAGTTCGATCCGGACAGCTTCGATCCTGATCTGAAGCCGGAAAGGAGCCATGACGCCAACTTCATCATCCGCCATGACGCGGGCAAGGTAGCGATCACCGGCAGCCTGTTTTATCAGCATGTGAAGGACGCACTGTTTCGCTTTACCGGGCTGCTCAACAGTGGCGCAACTTTTACCCGCAACTTCAACATCGACCGCACCCGCCAATATGGCGCGGAACTGATTGCCGAGGCGAAGGACTGGCCAATCGCGGGCATGAATATGGACGGCAATCTCGCCTGGATCGACAGCACCGTCACACGCAACGATGCCGATCCGACGACGGAAGGGCATCAGTTCCCGCGCATTCCACGCTGGCGGTTGAGCGGTAATGTTCGTTATCATGTGACGCCTGCGATATTGACCAGCCTTGGCATACGCTATGCTTCGCGGCCCAATAGCGACCTCAATGGATTGCAGCGCGGCGACACCTATGGCTATGCGTCGGAATTCTTTGCGCTCGACGCGCGTGTGGCATGGGATGTGAGCAGCAACGTCACATTGTCCGCCGGGGTCGACAACATCACCAACGACCGCGCCTGGGTCTATCACCCCTATCCGCAGCGTACATTCCTGATTGAAGCGGGCTGGAGGCTTTGACCATGACGGCCATCACCAGCAGACCGGAGTCCCTGTACCGAACCGTCTGGCGCTGGCATTTTTATGCCGGGCTGTTCTGCGTGCCATTCATTCTTTGGCTGTCCGTGACGGGCGGCATTTATCTGTTCAAGCCACAAATTCAGGCACTGATCGACCGCCCCTATACAGGCCTTGCCTATAGCGGCCCGCTCGCTCCGCCCTCGGTACAAGCGCAGGCAGCGGTCGATGCCGTGCCGGGATCGGTGTTGCACCGCTACGTGCTGTCCGAACGGACTACCGACGCAACCCAGATCATCGTTGGTGTCGGCAGCCGCGAAACACGGGCTTATCTGAACCCGCAGTCACTGGAAGTGCTCAGGACGGTGGGGGAGGAGGATCAATTCCTGCGCCAGATATTTCGCCTGCATGGCGAATTGATGGCTGGACGATGGGGATCGGCGCTGGTTGAGCTGGCTGCGAGCTGGGCTATCATCATGATTCTCACCGGTCTGTTCCTCTGGTGGCCGCGTGGCGGGTCGGGCTTGGCCGGAACGCTCTATCCCCGCCTGCGAGCGGGTAAACGTGTCCTGTGGCGTGATCTGCATGCGGTAACAGGCGTCTGGGTGTCGTTTTTCGCCATATTTTTGATACTCAGCGGCCTGCCCTGGGCAAAAAATTGGGGCGACTATCTCGGTACAGTCCGATCAATTGCCGCCACGACCGTTGCCGAACAGGATTGGTCGGCAGGCAGCGAGGCCGATGCCCAGGCAACAGCAAGGTTGGATGCAGGCGCCCGGGCCATGATCGAACATAGCGAGCACGGCGGAATGACTATGCCCCATATGGCCGATTCATTGGGCGCGCTCGATATTCTGGTTCCCCGCACCAAGGCTTTACATCTGGCCGGCCCCGTCGAAATTTCGCCGCCGAGCACGATCGAAGGCATCTGGACGGTCAAATCCAACGCCCCTAACCGCCCATTGCGCACCACCATAGAAATGGACGGTCGCACCGGCACGATTTTCAGCAGGGAGGATTTCAACCAGCGCCCGTTCATCGATCGGGTCGTGGGCTATGGCATCGCCCTGCATGAAGGCGCGTATTTTGGTCTTGCAAATCAGCTTGCCGGGTTGGCAACCGTATCAGGGCTCTTCCTGCTTGCTGTGTCCAGCGTGATCATGTGGTGGAAGCGCCGCCCGGGCGGTAGTCTGGGCGCCCCGCCGCCGCAGGGTGTTATTCGGCATAGCTGGCTGCTGGTTTCGGTAGTCATTGGCCTTGGTTTTTTGGTGCCGCTTTTTGGCATCAGCCTTGCGCTCACACTCATTGTCGAACGCTGTTTACTCAGACGGCTGAACAAAGCGCCGCATTTTCTGGGCTTGCGCGCATAGCGATAGTTGCGGCGCGCGACTTTTCTGCGGATCAACATGGTTCGTCATCCGCGATCCGTTGGATTGTCGATGGTTGGCTTGGTCGTCGCACTGCGGGCAAGGTTGGCAAGACCGCTTTTGTAGGTCGAAAATCGCGGTCGCCAACCAAGTACGCGCTTGGCTTTGCCATTGGCGATGCGCCGGTTTTCAGCATAAAAGCCAAGGGCTGCGGTGGAAAGCCCTGCTTCCTGAAGTGACAACAACGGCGGCAGAGGCTGGCCCAGCAGGTCGCAACCATGTGCAATAACCGCGTTCTGGCTGGCAGGCAGATCATCGGCCAGATTGTATACCCCCGCTGGTCCTTTCAATCCTGCGATTACGCCTGAAACGATATCCTCGACATGCACGCGGCTGAATACCTGACCGGGAAGATCGATGCGATGCGCTTTGCCCTGCTGAATGCGATCAAGCACGCTGCGTCCGGGTCCATAGATACCGGGCAAGCGAAAGACGTGAACATCATCACGCAAAGCCTGCCATGCCAGATCAGCGTCTGATCGCGCGCTTCGCCGTCCGCTGCCAATCGGCGCGGTTTCATCCACCCACGCCCCTCCCGTATCCCCATAGACCCCTGTCGAAGAAAGATAGCCGGTCCAGATTGCGGGCGCGGCAGCAATGGCAGCGCCATAGTGAGACAGTACGGGGTCCTCGCTTCCAACCGGCGGCACCGAAGAAAGGATGTGCGTCGCTCTATATAGTGCCGCGGCCACTGTTGGCTCATCATCAGAGGCGATAGCGCTGCCATCAGCGCAGCGCCGCGTTCCAGTGACCTTCCAGCCCATGGAACGCAAGCGCTCAGCCAATCGGCCACTGGTGTAACCCAGGCCAAAGATCATCATATGTGACATCGAAGCCCCTCTACCGCGATTTTTCCATGATTTGGAGGAGAAAAGCCGCGCTTGGGTCATTGTGCGCAAGCACGCGGCAAAGTAGAAAAAATAATGGCCGACAAACAACACATGCAAGCCCCGAGTCCCGCTGTCATTCGTCGCGCGGATTATCGTGCGCCTGATTGGTTGGTGCCGCAAATCGCGCTGGACTTCTCCCTTGATCCTGCCGTGACCCGCGTTCGGGCCATCATGACAGTTGTGCGCAATGGCGATCATCAGCGCCCCATAAAGCTTGACGGCGACGCACTGGTGCCTCTGGTGGTCAAGGTTGACGGCGTAGAACGCAATCAGGATGGCTGGACATTGCAAGCAGGGGCGCTGGTAATTGACCTGCCCGGCGACCGGCATGAAATTGAAACGTTGGTTGAAATCTGTCCCAAATCCAATACGCAGCTTATGGGCCTTTATGCCAGTGACGGCCTGCTTTGCACCCAATGTGAGGCTGAGGGTTTCCGTCGTATTACCTTCTTCCCCGACCGGCCTGACATATTGAGCCGCTATAGCGTCCGAATGGAAGCCGACAGGAAAGACTGCCCTGTGCTGCTGACCAATGGCGACCCGGTGGCCAGCGGCGACCTGGAAGGTGGTCGGCACTGGGTCAAATGGACCGATCCCTACCCCAAACCCTGCTACCTGTTCGCCATGGTGGCAGGCAATTTACAGGTCAATACGGACACCTTCACCACCATGTCCGGCCGCAAGGTTTCGCTTGGCATCTGGGTACGGGAGGAGGACCTGCCACGGACAGGCCATGCCATGACCGCGCTCAAAAACAGCATGGCGTGGGATGAAAAAACCTATGGCCGTGAATATGACCTGGATGTGTTCAACATCGTCGCCGTGTCCGACTTCAACTTCGGCGCGATGGAGAACAAGGGTCTCAACATATTCAATTCACGGTACATCCTGGCTGATCCCGAAACCGCAACCGATGCCGATTATGACGCGGTGGAGGGCGTGGTTGCGCACGAATATTTTCACAACTGGTCGGGCAATCGCGTCACATGTCGCGACTGGTTCCAATTATCGTTGAAGGAAGGCTTCACAGTCTTTCGGGATCAGCAATTTTCCGCCGACATGGGCTCAGCCGCAGTCAAGCGCATTGAGGACGTCCGCGTGCTCCGCGCCGCGCAGTTTCCGGAGGATGGAGGCCCGCTTGCTCATCCGGTCCGCCCCGAATCCTATATGGAAATCTCCAATTTCTATACCGCGACCATCTATAACAAGGGAGCAGAGCTTATCCGCATGATGGCGCTGATGCTGGGTCCCGAACGATTCCGTAAAGGTGCCGACCTTTATTTCGATCGTCATGATGGTCAGGCGGTCACCTGCGAGGATTTCGTCCGTGCGATGGAGGACGGCGGCGGCATCGACCTTTCACAATTCCGTCTGTGGTACGAACAAGCTGGCACGCCGCGTGTCAAGGCGCTGTTGTCCCATGACGTCACGACCGGTCAGGCGACGCTTTCGCTGGAACAGAATATTCCGCCGACACCCGGCCAAACCAACAAGAAGCCTGTGACCATTCCCTTGCGTGTGGCCCTTTTCGATTCAACGACGGGCACGCATCAAGGTGATGAGTTGCTGATGCTGACGCAAGAAAAACAGCAATTCGATTTTAATGGCTTTCCCGCTCCGCCGGTCCTGTCCATCAACCGCGGCTTTTCCGCGCCCGTCATCGTCGACACCAATCGCAGCCAGAAGGACCTGGCTTTTCTGTCGGCTCATGATGATGATCCATTCGCCCGATACGAAGCGATGCAGCAACTCATGGTGAATGTCCTTATGGCCAGCATCGCTGGCGGCGCCGCCGACGCTACGCCAATTATCGAAGCTATCCGCCGCACATTGTCAGATACAGGCCTGGATGATGCCTTCATCGCCGATACGGTCACGCTGCCCAGTGAAAGTTATCTGGGGGATCAGATGAATATCGTCGATCCGCAGAGCATTCACGCAGTGCGTGAAAAACTGCGTGCAAAAATTGCCCGGCGGCTGGAAAAGGAATGGCGAGACGTCCACAGCCGGACCAGCGCCAACAGTTTTTCCCTGTCCCCTGCGGCCAAGGGTGCACGGCGGCTGCGTAATACAGCGCTTGCCTATATCAATGCGGCCGATTCAGCCGATGCTGCAAAGCTTGCTTTCACTCAGTTCAAGCAAGCCGACAATATGACCGAGCAGCACGGTGCGCTGTCGGTTCTTGCCAATGGGTCAAGCAGCGAACGTATTGCTGCGCTCGACATCTTCTACAACCGCTATCGCGATAACGCGCTGGTGCTCGACAAATGGTTTCAGACGCAGGCTCTCGCCACGCGTAATGACACGGTTGAACAGGTCATGGAGCTTGCTGCGCACAGGGACTTCACGCTGGCCAACCCCAATCGGGCCCGCGCGCTTTATGGCGCTTTTGCCGCAAATCAGTTTGGCTTTCACCATCATTCGGGCAAGGGTTATACGCTGCTGGCCGATGCGATTATCGCGCTGGACAGATTGAATCCCCAGACTGCGGCCCGTCTGGTCCCGCCGCTCGGACGATGGCGCCGCTTTGGTGAACAACGCGGAGCCGCGATGCGGGCTGAGCTTCAGCGGATTCTTGCCGCACCGGGACTGTCAAAGGATGTGACCGAACAGGTCAGCAAAAGTCTGGGATAATTACCGCAAGGGTTGCGGTATTTTGGGCGTCCGGGGGCGCGTGAACAACCTGCCCCTCTCGGCCCAGAACACCCATAGCAGCGAAAGCAGGCCGCAGGAGAGGAAACCAAGCGCCAAAGGCGCAGTCGTGCCGTTGAACTGCGATCCGATAAAGGTGCCGATCATCGCCGAAATGAGGGTGGTAAGGCATGCCTGAAACGACGATGCCGCTCCAGCCCCGCGCGAGAACGACTCCATGGAAATCGAACCGAAATTGGAACCGGTGAACGCAAAGCTCAGCATCGTCAGCGCCTGAATTACCACAAAGCTCCAGACAGTCTCCATGCCCGCCAGAGCGATGCCTGAGTGCACGGCGGACAATGCGATAAAAAACATCAGCGATCCCTGGCTCATGCGCCGCGCACCGATACGTTCGACAAGGCGACTGTTGCAAAAGCTTCCAAGCGCCATGAAGCCTGCAATGCCCGCAAATGCGTAGGGAAATACGTCAGGTAGATGAAAAATGTCGAAAAATATCTGCTGTACCGACGTGATGAAGCCGATCAAAGCGCCCATGGCGATCCCGGTCGCCATCATATAGCCGAAGGCCGTGCGGTTGGTGATGATAGTCCAGAAAGTCGTGGTTATATCGCCAATGTTGATATGTACCCGGTTTTGCGGCGTGAGCGTTTCGGGCAGCCGCAGTGCAGTCCACGCCATAACAATCGCGCCGATTATCAACAACGCAATGAAAATCCAGCGCCAGTTTGCTACATACAGGATGAGCTGGCCAAAGGTCGGCGCCAGGATTGGCACGATCATGAAAACGATGAACACCGTCGACATGATGCTCGCCATGCGGTCGCCGACAAAGCGGTCGCGCACGATGCTGATGGCGACGACACGCGTCGCGGCGGCAAAAAAACCCTGCGCGGCACGGCCAGTCAGCATCACGGTGAAATCTTGCGCCAGCGCGCAAAACACACCGGCCAGAAGGTAAAGCGACAGGCTGACGAGGAGCACCGGCTTGCGCCCGAAATTGTCGGACAAAGACCCATAAAAGAGCGATCCGATGCCTAGTCCAGCAAAATAGGAGCTAACAATCCATTGGCGCTGATTATCTTCAACGATACCCAATGCCTCGCCCATTGCCGGAAGCGCGGGCAGCATAGGATCGATCGACAGCGCATTCAGTGCCATAAGCGCCGCAACCAGAGCGATGAATTCGGGAAATCGCAGCGGAAAATCTTTTCCGCTCGTCCCGCTTACAGGCATATGACGATCATGCTGCATTGCAGCGCATATGGCTGGTACAGGCTTAAACTTCCAGTAGAAAAGCGCTTCATGCCCAATCGAGTCTTGGCCAGCCGCGTTCCAATGCCAGCTTTGCAAGCGGAGGATGTGGCTTGACGGCATAGGCCTCATCGGAAAATTCCAGCATCGGTGCGTCCGACACATGATCGGAATAAGCGCGTATGTGGCTGTTGGTACGCGCAATGCCCTCGCTTGCCATCCAGGCCTCGATCATCCGCAACTTGGCTATGTCATAACAGTTTTCACCTGCGATCTTTGCCCGAACATAATCGAGATCCTGATTGAGATGATCAGTGGCAATGACCGCGTCAAAGCCCAGCCGCGCCGCGATCGCCTCTACATATAGCCGGTAGGATGCGGTGGCGAGAACAAGCCGGTAGCCCTCCGCCCGATCCTGCGCAATTCTGTCCAACGCGCCTTTGCGGACGTTCTTCGCCATCACCTTGTCCGCATAGCTTTCGATATGCGGCTGCAGCTTCGTTCGTCTGACATTATGCCCGATCATCAATGCCTGATTGATTTCCTTCAACCGCGCGCGTGGAATGAGGCGCAGCACATAGGCAAGCATGACAAAGGGTATGAAAAACGCCAATATCAATCGCCAGGGCGCCATCTGCGCACTGACATGCAGCAGAAACGGCGTATAGGTTCCCGAAATAGTGATGGTCCTATCCATGTCATAGATGGCGATTCTGTCCATGCCGTCGGTCCGGATTTCCCTGTTTCATTCTGGATTCCCAAGCAGGTAACCACCGCTTTGCTCTTGCCGTGCCATCGATAATATCCCACTGTCCACCGCAAATGACGAACAGGGCGGATTATTGTGAAGAGGAAACCGACGGTGGCCGGATCATTCGGCTGACCGGCAGCCTGTCTATCGCCCATCTGGAAGATTTGCCCAATCGATTGGCGGCGCTGGAAGGCGACGTCGCTTTGATTGACGTAAGCGCTATCGAACATGCTGATACCATTGGTGCATGGTTGATCCACCGTACAGCGCGTGAGCATAACGCACGGATCGAAGGCGCCGATGCTGACACGCAAAGGCTGATCGAAGAAGTTAGCAAGGCCGATCAGCCGGCTGATCTGCACCCGCCCTATGTCCCTGCTCTGCACCGGGTACTGGGTGAAATTGGTCAGGCTACGATCGTTGCGGGCCAAACCCTGCTCGGCATGCTTGGCTTTTTTGGGGGCACGCTCGTCGCATTCTGGAACGTGATGCGCCACCCGAAGCGTTTTCGGGTCAACGCGGTAGTACAGCGCTTCGAAGTAGTTGGCGTATCGGCGCTCGGCATTATCGGGCTGATGAGCTTTCTGATCGGCATTGTCATCGCGCAACAGGGATCGGTCCAGCTTCGCCAGTTCGGCGCAGAGGTGCTGACGATCAATCTGGTCGGCCGAATCACCTTTCGGGAACTTGGCGTGCTGATGACCGCAATCATGGTGGCGGGACGGTCGGGTTCCGCTTTTGCCGCACAGCTTGGCACGATGAAGCTGACTGAGGAAATTGATGCCATGCGCACCATTGGCGTATCGCCCATGGAAGCGCTGGTGCTGCCCCGCGCGCTGGCGGCGATCATCATGATGCCGTTACTCAGTTTTTATGCGTCCATCATCGCGATCATCGGCGGTGGTTTTCTTTGTGCAATTGCGCTCGACATCCCCCCCATCACCTTTGTTCAACGGCTGCGGGAGGTGGTGCCGATCACTGATATTTATGTCGGACTGGTCAAAGCCCCTGTGTTCGGCATGATCATCGCCATTTCCGGCTGCTTTCAGGGCATGCAGGTCAAAGGTAACGCCGAAGAAGTCGGCCTGCGCACCACTGCGGCCGTCGTGCAGGCGATTTTTCTGGTCATCGTGCTGGACGCTTTTTTCGCGGTCTTTTTCACCTGGGTTGGCTGGATATGACGGACGGCGAGCAAGCGGCGGCCGACGAGCAGCGCGTCGAAGAGGCGGCAAAGAGCGCCGAAATTGCCATTTGCGTACGCGACCTGCGCAACAGCTTTGGCGAACAGGTGGTGCATGAAAACCTGGATCTTGATGTACGGCGCGGCGAAATTCTGGGCGTGGTCGGGGGATCAGGCACCGGCAAGTCGGTATTAATGCGCGCAATTATCGGCCTGCAGATTCCGGACAAGGGCGAAATTCAGGTCTTCGGCGAATCGATGATCGGTCGTGCGGACGACGAAGCCACTGCCATACGCAAGCGCTGGGGCGTCTTGTTTCAGGGCGGGGCACTGTTTTCCACACTGACGGTGGCGGAAAATATCGAAGTACCGCTGCGGGAATATTATCCGGAACTCAACCCGCAATTGCGTGAGGAAATAGCTTCATACAAGATACAGATGGCTGGCCTTCCCGCCGAAGCCGGCCCCAAATTCCCGGCAGAGCTGTCCGGCGGCATGAAAAAGCGCGCTGGTCTTGCCCGGGCACTGGCGCTTGATCCTGACCTCCTCTTTCTCGACGAGCCGACCGCAGGTTTGGATCCTATCGGTGCCGCTGCCTTCGACGACCAGACACGGCGCCTGCAACAAACTCTCGGTCTGACCGTATTCCTTATCACGCACGACCTCGATACGCTTTATGCAATTTGCGACCGTGTCGCGGTCATCGCCGACAAACGCGTAATTGGAGTCGGGACGATCGAGGAGCTGCTGGCAACCGATCATCCCTGGATTCAGGAATATTTCAACGGCCCGCGTAGCCGGGCGGCGAAGGCGTCATTCAATGCACATGAAGTAGACTTGAACGGCAACCCCGGTCATAAACAGCCCAAAGGCGGTGGGAACTGATGGAAACACGATCCAACCATATATTGGTCGGCAGCGTCGTGCTGGCTTTGCTGGCGGCGGTAATTATCGCTGCGTTCTGGTTTTCACGCCTGGCGAGCGGTGATGAACAGCTTTACGATATCTATTTCGGGCAGTCCGTTAATGGCCTTGCCAAGGGATCGGGCGTCAGCTTTTCGGGCGTGCCGTCGGGACAGGTGAAGGAAATCGAACTCTGGAAACGGGACCCGAGTTTTGTCCGCGTCCGCATCGCGGTCAAGGAAGACGTCCCCATTCTGCAGGGCACGACCGCAACCATTCAAGGCGTTGGTTTTACCGGGGTCTCCGAAATCCAACTGGATGGGGCGGTAAAGGGCGCGCCGCCGATCACTTGCCCCCGTACGAACATCAAATCCGAATGTCCCGATGGCGTACCTGTCATTCCGACCAAGCCGGGAGCGCTCGGCGAACTGCTCAATAACGCACCACTATTGCTGGAGCGCCTGTCGACCCTGACCGAACGGCTGACCGAATTGCTGTCCGACCGCAATCAGGCAAGCATTGCTTCCATATTGGCAAATGTCGAAAAGCTGACTGGATCGTTTGCCGACCGTGCGCCGGAAATCGCGGCGATGCTCGCGCAGACGCGAATCGCCATTGAACAGGCTGGCAATGCTACTGAACAGATTGGCAAGCTTGCCGGCACGACGAACGAATTGCTGGATCAGCAAGGTCGCCCACTGATGGCCGATCTGCAAAAAACCGTGCAAGCCGCCCAGCGCAGCATGGACAATCTTGATGCGGCGCTCAGCGAAGCACGGCCCGGCCTGCATACCTTTTCCACCAAGACCATGCCCGAGGTCGATCTTCTGGTCCGTGACCTTCGGACTATGTCGAAATCGCTAAGTGATGTTACCGAAAAACTGAATCAGCAAGGTGCAGGTTCGCTATTGAGTTCGCCGAAGTTGCCAGATTACAAGGGAAAATGAGATTGCTCATGCGCAAATTGCTCCTGCCCCTACTGCTTGCCGCACCGCTGGCAGCTTGTGTCAGCTTTGGTGCGAAAACGCCCGAACGCCTTCTGACGCTAACGGCGCAAAGCAGGCTTGAGGCCGGAACGGCCCGATCAACTGCTAACGGTCGCAGCCTTGTCGTGGCGGTTCCTGAAACGCCACGAATGCTGGATACCAATAGAATTCCGGTACAGGTCGACGACACGTCAGTCGCTTATGTCAAGGATGCCCAGTGGGTGGATCAGCCCGGCCGTTTGTTCCAGCGACTCCTGTCTGAAACCATTGCGGCAAAGACCAACCGCGTGCTGTTGGACCCACGACAATATTCAGGTGAATCGAATACGCAGTTGACAGGCGAATTGCTGCGCTTTGGCATCGATGCCCAAACCAACGAAGCGGTCGTGACATATGATGCGACTCAGATGGGAGCCGATGGCGCCACCATCATGAAAAAACGTTTTTCAGCAAGCCGCCCGGTCGGCGCGATCAAGGCCGAGCGCGTGGGCGGCTCCCTTAATGACGCTGCCAACGACGTGGCCGCACAGGTGGCAAGCTGGGTAAGCGAATAACGCTGGCCCGGCTGGACTCAGGCGTCCTTTCCGCCCGGCGTTGATGCGCCCGGCATCGGCGGAACCGGCTGCGGCGGAATGTCGACATCCTCTTCATGCATTTCCGTCAGACCGCGCCCGACATGGCTCTTGCGATAGCTATAGAGGAAGTAAACGATCATACCGATCACCGCCCATCCGACAAACAACAACTTGGTATCATCCGACAGGCTGAAAAACAGATAGGCGCAGCCCGCAACTGCAATGGGCGCAGTAAAATACAGGCCCGGCGTACGAAAGGGACGTTTGCGGCCTGGATCGGTTCGGCGCAGCACCAGAACCGCAATCGCCACCGCCGCAAAGGCGAAAAGCGTGCCCGAATTGGAAATGTCCGCAAGCTTGCCCACTGGGAAGAACGCCGCAAACAAAGCCACGAAAATGCCCGTCAATATCGTGATGACGTAGGGCGTATGAAATTTCGGATGCACTTTCGAAAAGACTTCAGGCAACAGCCCATCCCGGCTCATCACGAAGAAAATACGCGTCTGGCCGAACATCATCATCAAGATGACTGAGGGCAGAGCCAGGCCTGCCGCAAGACCGATGAGATTGCCAATCTGTGTCCAGCCGATTTCGCGCAACGTCCAGGCAAGCGCTTCCTTTGAACAAACGACAGCGGCTTCATGGATAGCGCTGCATGCCTGCGCCAGTTCGATGGTGCCCGGATTAAGCGCTCCGCCATCAGGACCGCCCACTGGTTGCGCACCCACACTGCCAATCACGCCAGCGGCAACAAGAATGTAGAATATGGTGCAGATGGCGAGCGAACCAATCAGGCCAATGGGCATGTTCCGTTGGGGGTTTTTGGTTTCCTCTGCGGCTGTCGATACCGCGTCAAAGCCGACATAAGCGAAGAAGATGGAGGCCGCCGCCGCCGAAATACCAGCAAAGCCAAGCGGCGCAAACGGCTGGAAGTTTTCCATGTTGGCGACCGGCAACGCCAGAATGACGAACAGGGTCAGCGCCGCTACCTTGATTGTAACCAGCACCGCATTGACCATGGCGCTTTCGCGGGTCCCGATAACGAGCAGCCATGTGACGAGACCTGCAATCCCCATAGCGGGCAGATTGATCAAGCCGCCGTCAAACGGCCCGCGGACCAATTCCTTGGGTATATCTACATGAAAGGCATTTTCGATAAGGCCAACGACATAACCCGACCATCCTACCGATACCGCGCCTGCGGCAACCGCATATTCCAGAATCAGCGCCCATCCGACCATCCAGGCGATCAGTTCGCCCATGACGGCGTAGCTGTATGTATAAGCAGATCCAGAAACCGGCACCATTGCCGCCATTTCGGCGTAACAGAGCGCAGCAACCGCGCATACGAAACCCGCAATCACGAAGGACAGCATCATGCCCGGTCCGGCCTTCTGCGCGGCCTCGGCGGTCAGCACGAAAATGCCGGTGCCGATAACGGCGCCCACGCCCAGCATGGTCAGTTGAAATGCCCCCAAAGAACGAGGCAGTGATTTTTTCTCTGCAGTGGCGAGAATGGCGTCAAGTGACTTAATGCGGCCAAAGATCATGCAAAAATCTCTCTGCTTGGGACGAGCCAGCAGGACACGCCTCCCCTTATCGGGCAGAGACTATCGTTAAAATCACGTCACGCAAGTATATTACAAGCCAACGCAACAGATATAGGAAAACTACCGCGCCAACATGGGACCCAGTGGCTGTCCGGCAAAAATGTGGACGTGCAGATGGGGTACTTCCTGATGACTGTCCGGTCCGGCATTGGCGAGCAGCCGGTAGCCGCGTTCCACCAACCCTGCATCACGCGCGACCTTACCCACCGCTCGGATGAAGCCCGCAATTTCCGCGTCATCGGCGTGGCGCGAGAAATCGTCCCAACTGACATAAGGCCCTTTGGGAACTACCAGGATGTGGGTCGGCGCCTGGGGATTGATGTCGTGAAAGGCGAAAGCGAATTCGTCCTCGTAAACCTGCTTGCATGGAATCTCTCCACGCAGGATCTTTGCGAAAATATTCTGGTTGTCATAAGGCAAAGTTGCATCGACAGCCATGGCTCTACTCCGCTTTTCTGGACGCTTTTTCGTCGATGCCGGATACACCCTCCCGCCGGTCAAGCTCCGCCATGACGTCATCGAAGGACAAGTCCATGTCCGCCAACAGAACCCCAAGGTGGAACATCAGATCCGCCGCTTCGTCTGTTACCGCCTTTGCGTCGCCACCCATTGCAGCGATCACCGTTTCAACTGCTTCTTCACCCAGCTTTTGCGCCATCTTGGCGCGTCCGGCAGCGGTCAGTTTGGCAACATAGGAAAGCGCCGGGTCACCGACCCGGCGCTCCTTGATGGTGTTTTCCAGTCGTTTCAGGGTTCCGCTCATATCCGCAATTGGGACATGCCCCCCGGACCCGTCAACTGGAAAATCTTTGGTCCACCTTCAAAACGTTTATTTTTCGGCCTTGCGTCCGGCACGTTTACGGCTGGATCGACGGCCGATCATCAAGCCAACGACACCTGCTGCGAACAGAGCGAAATCCGTCGGTTCCGGCACGGAAATTCCTCCGCTCGATCCACCAGACGAACCGCCATGGTGGTGGCCGCCCCGTGTGGCATTCGCCGGCGAGGCGAGGAATATCAGGGCCATGGAAGTAGCCAGCGCAGCATGTTTGAAAATCATCGGTCAATCCTTTGGTCAGCGAATAAACATATACCAAAAGATATGCATCGAATGTGCCATTTCCCCTTCCGCAGCGGATTACCGTGAACAGTTTGGTTAACAGCTCGAAATGAGATTAGGTTAATGTAAAGGCTTCCGACATTAACCATCTCTCGGAGGGCTGCCTTGGGTCAGCTGGCCTGAACCGCCGACCGCGTCGCTATACCGGCAGCCGCCAGCGCCGCATGCGCCTCTGCAATGCTGTGCTGGCCGAAATGAAAGATGGAAGCGGCAAGCACGGCGCTGGCATGACCCTCCACCACGCCTTCGACCAGATGTTGCAGCGTGCCCACACCGCCGCTGGCAATTACCGGCACGGAAACCGCATCCGCAATGGCCCGCGTCAATTCCAGGTCATAGCCCCGCCGCGTACCATCGCCATCCATCGATGTGACCAGCAATTCGCCCGCGCCCAGTTCCGCCAGCCGCGCCGCATGCCCCAGCGCGTCGATTCCGGTCGCGCGCCGTCCGCCATGCGTGAAGATTTCCCAGCGCCCTTCCCCTGCGCGCCGCGCATCCACGCTTGCCACGACGCACTGGCTGCCAAAGCGATCGGCCAGATCGGAAACCAGTTCGGGCCGCGCGACCGCCGCACTGTTCACCGCCACCTTGTCGGCGCCCGCAAGCAATAGCGCTCGCGCATCGTCGGGGGTACGGACGCCACCGCCGACCGTTAGCGGCATGAAGCACACTTCCGCAGTACGTCGCACGATATCCAACAAGGTACCGCGCGCTTCATGGCTTGCCGTTATGTCCAGAAAGCACAGTTCGTCTGCACCCGCCGCATCGTACAGCCGCGCCTGTTCGACCGGATCGCCCGCATCGGCAAGGTCAACGAAGTTGACACCCTTCACCACGCGCCCGTTGGCAACGTCCAGACATGGGATGATGCGGGTGCGGACCGTCATGACGCCGCGGCCAAAGCCAGCGCGGTTTTCAAATCCAACCGTCCGTCATAGAGCGCGCGGCCGGTAATAACGCCTTCGATTCCGTCTTGCACATGCAGGCTCAAGATACGAATATCGGCAATTCCAGCAACCCCGCCGCTGGCGATTACCGGGATGTCGGTAGCGCGGGCGAGGTCCACCGTCGCCTCGACATTGCATCCCTTGAGCAATCCATCACGCCCGACATCGGTAAACAGCAAGGCCGCGACCCCGGCATCCTCGAATCGGCGCGCCATATCGGCCACGGGCATATCCGATTTCTCTGCCCAGCCTTCGGTTGCGACAAAGCCATCGCGGGCATCGACCGCAACCACAATACCACCCTCAAATTCTCGCGCTACATCCTTCACGAATTCCGGGTCCTTAAGCGCTGCTGTCCCGATCACCACGCGAGACACGCCCAGATCAAACCAGCGCTCCACCGCCGCACGGTCGCGTATGCCGCCGCCAAGCTGAACATGGCCCGGGAAAACATCGATGATACTCTCCACCGCTTGCGCATTGACTGCCTTGCCCGCAAAGGCGCCATCCAGATCGACGACATGGAGGAACCCTGCACCGGCTTCCGCGAACAAGACAGCCTGCTGCGCCGGATTGTCGCCATAGACGGTGGCGCGGTCCATATCGCCTTCGGCCAAGCGCACAACTTGTCCGCCTTTCAAATCAATGGCGGGGAAAACGATCAGGCTCACGGATGCCACTCCAAAAAGCGGGCGAGAAATTCCAGCCCATAGGTCTGGCTCTTTTCCGGATGAAATTGCACGCCGATGATATTGTCCCGGCCAACCGCCGCAACCAGCGGTCCACCATGATCGGTCCGCGCAATAACATCGGCATCATCGACCGCATCAAAATGATAGCTGTGGAGAAAATACGCCTCGCCCGGCACAATCAACGGGTGTTCGCGCACCACCGCCACATCGTTCCAGCCCATATGCGGCACCTTGATCGCCGGGTCCTCCGGTTCGATCATTCGCACGGCGCCGGGAATCCAGCCCAGTCCTTCATGGATGCCATGCTCCTCACCCCGCTCGGCCAAAAGCTGCATCCCAACGCAGATGCCAAGGAACGGCACTCCATGCGTTCGCACTGCTTCCTCCATCGCTTCCACCATCCCGGGGACAGCGACCAGTGCGTCCCGGCAGGCGCGAAACGCGCCCACGCCCGGCAGCACGATCCGCGCCGCGCCGCGCACCAATGCAGGATCGCTTGTCACCTCGACATGCGCCGCACCCGCTTTTTTCAACGCATTATAAACGGAATGGAGGTTGCCTGCTCCATAATCCACCAGAGCGACGATGCCGGTCATTGCCCGCCTAGCGTACCCTTGGTCGAGGGGACGCTATCGGCCTTGCGCGGGTCAATTTCGACCGCGGTGCGCAATGCGCGGGCCAACGCCTTGAAGCAGCTTTCGATGATATGGTGATTGTTGGCACCGTACAGATTTTCAATGTGTAGTGTGATGCCAGCCGATCCCGCGAAACTGTGGAACCAGTGTTCGAACAGTTCCGTATCCATTTCGCCCAGACGCGGCGTTGAAAATTCCGCCTTGAACACCAGGAAGGGCCGCCCGCTGATGTCCAGAGTGCAACGTGTCAGCGTTTCATCCATCGGCGCATAAGCATGGCCGTAACGCGTGATACCTTTGCGGTCACCCAGCGCTTTGGCAACCGCCTCACCAATGGCAATGCCGGTATCTTCGGTTGTGTGGTGCTGATCGATATGCAGATCGCCCTTTGCGCTAACCTTCAGATCGATCAGCGAATGGCGCGACAATTGCTCCAGCATATGGTCCAGAAAACCAATGCCCGTCGAAATTTCATATTCGCCCGTACCGTCGAGATCAATTTCGACGTCGATCGACGTTTCCGCCGTCTTGCGATGGATTTCCGCGCTGCGCATGGCGATCCCTATAACGCCAGAATCATTCCATGCAACAATGTCGGTGCTTGACCCGCCCGATGCCTGCGTTACGAAGGGCAATCATGAGTGACGACCTGCCAGACAGCCTGATTCCCTATGACGAAATCGTGCAGGAAGCCTTGCGCGCCGTTGTCGGCCGCGTTTTGGGCGAGATTGAGGCGTCGGGCGGCCTTCCGGGCAGCCACCATTTTTACATCACATTCAAGACCGGCGCACCGGGCGTATCGATCCCTCAAAGGCTGATCGAGCGCTTTCCCGATGAGATGACCATCGTACTCCAGAATAAATTCTGGGATCTGAAGGTCACTCCGGAAGGATTTGAGGTCAGCCTGACCTTCAACCAAATTCCTTCCCTGCTCATCATTCCCTTTTCAGCAATCACCGCCTTTGTCGATCCCGCCGTCAATTTTGCGCTGCAATTTCAGGTTCAAGGCGCAGGCGAAGAGCCCGAACCACATGAAGAAGCGGAAAACGACATCCCGCCTGCAACAAGTGAAGACGGCTCCAACGTCGTCACGGTCGATTTCGGCAAAAAGAAATAAGCCCGGCAGAAAGGCTGGCTTTTTTCTCGGCGTCTCCCAATATCGGATTGTCACCCTGATTGGGCGGCATCAGGAGCGTTCATCATGCCCGACACCCGCATAGAAACTGATTCGATTGGCCCCATAGACGTATCGGCCAGCGTCTATTGGGGCGCGCAGACCCAGCGCAGCATCGAAAATTTCCCCTTCGGTCCAGCCGAACATATGCCCATCGGCATCATCCACGCACTCGCTATCGTCAAGCAGGCCGCCGCACGCATCAACACCCGCCACGGCCTTGATCCGAAAATTGCCAAAGCGATAGAGGATGCCGCCATCACCATTCGATCGGGCGAACTGGACGATCAGTTCCCTCTGGTCATCTGGCAGACCGGTTCCGGCACGCAATCCAACATGAACGTCAATGAAGTCATTGCGGGCTATGCCAATGAACAGCTTGGTAAAAAGCGTGGCGGCAAGACGCCAGTTCATCCCAATGACCATGTCAATCGGGGGCAATCCTCCAACGACAGTTTCCCCACCGCAATGCATATCGCCGCGGCGCGTGCCCTGCATGGCCATCTCCTTCCCGCACTGACCCGCCTTCATGCCCGTTTGGCCGAGCAGGCCAGGCGCTGGGACGATATCGTAAAGATCGGCCGCACTCACTTGCAGGATGCAACGCCTTTGACTTTGGGCCAGGAATTTTCCGGCTATGCCACCCAGGCCGCAGCGAATATTTCGCGGCTGGAGGATGTTCAGCCGCGTCTATACGCGCTGGCGCAGGGCGGCACGGCGGTCGGCACGGGCCTTAATGCCCCGCCACAATTCGCGGAGGATATGGCCTGCGAAATCAGTGCGATCACCAGCCTTCCCTTCACCACCGCGCCCAACAAGTTTGCCGAGCTTGCCGCACACGACACGCTGGTGGAACTATCGGGCGCACTCAACACCCTTGCCGTTTCGCTGACGAAAATTGCCAACGACGTCCGACTGCTCGGTTCCGGCCCGCGGTCAGGCCTTGGCGAGCTGGATCTGCCAGCCAATGAACCGGGCAGCTCGATCATGCCGGGAAAGGTCAATCCCACCCAATGCGAGATGTTGACCATGGTGGCCGCGCAAGTGATCGGCAATCACACTGCTGTCACCGTTGGCGGGCTTCAGGGACATCTGGAACTGAACGTCTTCAAGCCTTTGATCGGGGCCAATGTGTTGCGGTCGATCGGTCTGCTTGCAATCGGCATTCACAGTTTCAACGAGCGCACACTGGCAGGGCTTGAGCCCAATCGTGCCCGTATTGCCGAACTGGTCGAACGGTCGTTGATGCTGGTCACGGCGCTTGCGCCTGAAATCGGCTATGACAAGGCGGCAAAGATCGCCAAGCACGCTCATGAAACGGGTCAGACATTAAAGCAGGCGGCATTGGAACTGCGAATGATCGATGCTGCAACGTTCGATCGTCTGGTCCGCCCTGACAAGATGGTGGGGTAGCAAGAAGGCGCGCCGGTTGCGTGGCGTTGGCCGGACCTTATATCTGAATGCAAGAGGGCAAGAAAGGACATGGTCATGCTGCACAAGATCGCACGCGTCGTCATCACCAATCACGTGAAGTCGGAGGGCGCCAAGGCAGGGCCGCTTGGCATGTTGGCCGGTCTTGCAGTGGGCACGGTGATGCGCCGGTCCGTGCCGGGTGCGATCATCATCGGCGGCGTCATGGTGGCGCGTCAACTTTTAAAGATAAAGCGCAATGTCAATGCGAAACGCGCCGCTGACGTGAAAGCGGCGGTGAAAGACGCCGACTCCGCACCCGACCCCTCTTGACCTTTCCCCTGTGCTTGCGCCACTAGCGGCCATGGCACTGACTGATCCGCCCGCCCGTCGCGGCCTCCTGTTCGTTCTTTCGTCCCCCTCGGGGGCCGGCAAGTCCACCATCGCACGCAAACTTCTCTCTGCCGATGGGCATATCAAGCTTTCTGTGTCCGCCACGACCCGGCCAATCCGTCCGGGCGAAACCGACGGTGTCGACTATCATTTCGTCGACGAGGCCCAGTTCAAGAAAATGGCGACGGACGGCGAATTCCTGGAATGGGCGCATGTCTTTGGCCACCGTTACGGCACCCCGCGCGCGCCGGTTGAAGCTTCGTTGGCGGAGGGGCAGGATGTCCTGTTCGATATCGATTGGCAGGGCGCACAACAACTGTACCAGCAGGCAGGCGGTGATGTTGTGCGGGTTTTCATCCTGCCTCCTTCGATGAAGGAACTGGAACGCCGCCTGCACAGCCGCGCCACCGACAGCGACGACGTGATCGCTGCCCGCATGGAGCGTGCCGCGGCCGAAATCGGCCACTGGGACGGCTATGACTATGTTCTCATCAACAAGGACGTAGACGCCTGTTTCGAACAGGTGCGCGACATTCTGGCCGCCGAACGCCTTCGCCGCAGCCGTCAGACCGGCCTGATCGGCTTCGTGCGGAGTTTGACCAAGGGCACATAAGGACCGGCCCGGCAGATTAACCCTTTCCCTGCCCCGGCAAAGCCCCTACATTGCCCACCATCCCCGGGGGACCACAACGATGTGGTTGAGAGGTGGCTGATCGCGCCACGACCCGCTGAACCTGATCCAGTTGACACTGGCGGAGGGAGGGAGTGGTTTTTCACCCGAAACGCCGCTTATCTCTCCCCGCCACGAAGGAGAGTATAGATGGCAGACATTCCCGCCCGCACCGAAATGCGCGTTACCACTGGCCCGATCCGGGGATCTAGGAAGGTCCATGTCGGCCCGCTGAACGTTGCCATGCGCGAAATCGACCTGGAAGGCGGCGAGGCGCCTGTCCGCGTTTACGATACATCCGGTCCCTATAGCGACCCCAAGGCCCGCATCGACATCATGGCTGGCCTGCCCCAGCTTCGTCGCGAATGGATCATGGCGCGCGGCGATGTCGAGGCATATGACGCCCGCGAGATCAAGCCGGAAGACAACGGCCTGAAAGGTCCCGACCGCTCCGCTGGCGTCGCCCCCTTCCCCAATGTCGTCAAACGCCCCCTGCGCGCCAAATCCGGCATGAATGTCAGCCAGATGCACTATGCCCGCAAAGGCATCATCACGCCGGAAATGGAATATGTGGCCGAGCGTGAAAATCTGGGCCGTGCGCGACTGGTCGAATATGTCCGCGATGGTGAAAGCTTCGGCGCGAGCATTCCCGACTATGTCACCCCCGAATTCGTCCGCGACGAAATCGCCCGTGGCCGCGCCATCATCCCCAACAATATCAACCACCCCGAATCCGAACCGATGGCGATCGGCCGCAATTTCCTGGTGAAGATCAACGCCAATATCGGCAATAGCGCCGTCGCATCCGATGTGGCGAACGAAGTCGACAAGATGGTGTGGTCGATCCGTTGGGGCGCGGACACGGTGATGGACCTCAGCACCGGTCGCAACATCCATGACACCCGCGAATGGATCATCCGCAATTCGCCCGTCCCCATCGGCACCGTGCCAATCTATCAGGCGCTGGAGAAAGTCGGCGGCGTGGCCGAGGACCTTACATGGGAAATCTTCCGCGACACCCTGATCGAACAGGCCGAACAGGGCGTCGATTATTTCACCATCCATGCGGGCGTCCGCCTCGCCTACATTCCGATGGCGGCAAAGCGCGTCACCGGCATCGTGTCGCGCGGCGGCTCGATCATGGCAAAATGGTGCCTTGCCCATCACAAGGAAAGCTTCCTCTACGAACATTTCGACGAGATTACGGAGATCATGAAGGCGTATGACATCGCCTACAGCCTGGGCGACGGCCTGCGCCCCGGCTCCATCGCCGACGCCAATGACGAAGCGCAGTTTTCCGAACTCTACACGCTGGGCGAATTGACGCACAAGGCATGGGCGCAGGATGTTCAGGTGATGATCGAAGGCCCCGGCCATGTGCCGATGCACAAGATCAAGGAGAATATGGACAAGCAGCTACAGGTATGCGGCGAGGCCCCCTTCTACACCCTCGGCCCGCTGACCACCGACATTGCGCCGGGATATGACCATATCACCAGCGGCATCGGCGCGGCCATGATCGGCTGGTACGGCACGGCGATGCTTTGCTATGTCACGCCCAAGGAGCATCTGGGCCTGCCCGACCGCGACGATGTGAAGGTCGGCGTCGTCACCTATAAACTCGCCGCCCACGCCGCCGATCTGGCCAAGGGGCATCCGGCAGCCCAGGTGCGGGACAATGCCCTGTCAAAGGCGCGCTTCGAATTTCGCTGGCGCGACCAGTTCAACCTGTCGCTCGACCCCGACACGGCGGAGGAGTTCCACGACCAGACCCTGCCCGCCGAAGGTGCGAAGACCGCCCATTTCTGTTCGATGTGCGGCCCCAAATTCTGTTCGATGCAGATCAGCCAGGAAGTCCGCGACTTCGCCGCCAAACAGAATCAAGGCGTCGAAGGCTTCATCGCCACCGGCCCCACCGGCGCGGAAACCGCAGCGGCCAGCAAAGCCGCCGCGATCAAGGGCATGGAAGAAATGAGCGAACGCTTCAAAGAGAAGGGCGGGGAGATTTATCTGCCAGCGGAGGGGTAACGGTCGTACACAACCAGCCAAATCGTCATTCCCGCGAAGGCGGGAATCCATTTCCTGAACTCTTCACCAGAGACAACGCTGGGAGATGGATTCCCGCCTTCGCGGGAATGACGAACAATAGGATAGAAGATGTCCGATGAGCAGGAAATTCATTCAGGTGGAGGAATCCGTTGCCGGATGGCACAAGGACCCGACCTATCGCTCCGCCTATGACGCGCTGGAGAAGCTCGCGGCGGCAACGAAGTTGCGGGTGCATTTTGAACCGATTGGGACAAATAAATAACATGAAAGGCTGAAGGCATGGCTCACGATCTTTGGTACATGCTTCAGGATCATGAGAAATATGTCTATCATTACACGCGTAGCTGTACGCTAGTTGAGCATATACTGCCTACAAAAAAGCTTCGTTTATCTCCATTCAGCAAGCTGAATGACTGACCGGCTGATGCCGGTAGGATCAAGTGGAGGGGCTGAAGCCGTTTCTGTGGGAATGCCGGTCCA
>NZ_JAKKIE010000189.1 GCF_021742065.1 Rhizorhapis sp. SPR117 | reverse complement strand
AGCGTTCCAGCTCTCCATCAGCACCGTCCGGGTACCCACCAAGAACGGCAGTTCAAGGCCGAAGGAGTAACCGCTGATGTGCGTAACAGGCGACGGCATGAGCAAGACGTCGCCTGCAGCGATGCCCCAGTGGCAGACGCTGACTTCCGAAACTCGCGTCAGGGTGTTGTGGCTGTGTAGCACCCCTTTCGGTCGTCCGGTCGTTCCTGATGTGTAGAGCAAGAGCTTGACGTTGTCCGCATCGACGCGCCTTACGTTAAGTGTGCGACCGCGACCCGCGGTGACGAGCATCTCGTAGGAAAGCGGGTGCGCATTGTTGCCGCGAACAAAAACAACATGACGCAATCCAGCAAGATTGCCACGGATGCGCCCGACCATCCCGGCATAGTCATAGCCGCGAAAGTTCTCTGTAAGGAAAAGCAAACGGCTGCCGCTGTCCGCAAGCATTTGATGTACTTCGGCATCGCGGTAGATCATGCCAATCGGGTTTATGACCAACCCCACGAGCGCCGCCGCTAGATTGATGATACCGGCCTCATGCCAATTGGGGGTCTGCAAACTAATGACCTCGCCAGGCCGTAGGCCAAGATCCAGCAGCCCGATAGCAAGCGCTTCGGCATCGGCGACAAGACTCTGGTAGGTGTGTGGTATTGTTCCCCCTAGAAACGCCTGAGCGTCCGGCTCTTTCATCGCCCAATCGCGTGCGCTGTCCCCGATCGTCTTGTCCCGCCAAAACCCGTCGTCACGATAAACTCGGTGGTGGGGTGCTGGCAGCGTCATCCAGGACCACGGCGGGGGCGGGGAATACCGGTCGGGAACATCACTTTGCATGGGACCTCTACGCATAGGATCGACTTCTCGTATTGGTTGAGTGAAATGGCTTCGATCTTTCTAGATGTAGCGCGACGATTAGGGAGTCCGGTCGGCGGCGATTATGTTGGCCGGTAGAGGGCCGCGCCGAATGGTGGATTTTGGCTACCACGGTTGGTGAAATCGGGCAAGGGGCCAGCGCCAATTAGCCAGGGCGATCGCATTTCAGGTGAAGGTGAGTAGCTGGGTGAGATAGTCGTTGCTCCATGCGGCCCGGTTGAATTT
Source organism: Rhizorhapis sp. SPR117 (assembly GCF_021742065.1). The sequence continues at coordinate 7 of NZ_JAKKIE010000189.1, read as the reverse complement.
GACCCGT
>NZ_JAKKIE010000188.1 GCF_021742065.1 Rhizorhapis sp. SPR117 | reverse complement strand
CCCGTAGACAACCAGAGACCAAGGTCAGCGCATAAGGGGCAAAATCAATTAGACAACTGTCAGTAATTTTGTGCGCGGGGCCGGTTATCGGTAAGCGTGGCAGGAACCTTTCAATTACCCACAAGTCGCCGCACTGACGATTCCACTCGACTCATTGCCGTTGCCGGGAGGGAGGCCGGCATGATTCATCCCGGAGCACCAAAACGCTAGAGCGGGGTGCACGATGGGCGGCGGGGCAACGGATATTGGAACGTGGATCGATCGCGAGCTCGCCGGCTCGAGATTTTCCGATGAGCGACTTGGCAAGAGGCTCCGCAGCCTGGTGCATCGTCTCAGCGCGTCGATCGGAGACCGTTGCCATTGGCATGTGGCGATTGGGCGGGCACCAAGGCGGCCTATCGCTTCCTCTCGAATGACGATGTCAGCGGAGCCCAGATCCTCGCGGGTCATTTCGCGGCAACGGCCGAGCGCATTCGAGCGATCGACGGACCGATCCTCGTTCTTCAGGACGCCACGGAATTCATATTTAAGGAACCTCTGCGCAGGTGGAAATTTGGGCTGCGGGCGGCTTCAGTCGCGAACATTGCGGTCGCGCGCTCTTTGTGGAGCGTGAATTTGGCCAATATCGTGGATTTTCGGTCTACTTCTGCCGGTTTTTGGCTGTTTTCGGAGGCCACTCCCGGCTCTCCGGGCGCAGTTATCCTGCGGTTTAGGCCAATTTCTCGCGCATGATGTAGATATTGGCCAAGGTGAGCTGGCAGAAAATCTGCTGGCTGTTCTTGTAGAGGCCGCGATAGCGCGTCCTGGTATAGCCGAACTGGCGCTTGACGACCCGGAAGACGTGCTCGACCTTGGAGCGGAACGAAGACGTCAGCCGGTTGATCCGGCGCTGTTCATCGGTCAGGCCCCTGGCCCTTCTTGCGCTTGAAAGGCGTGGCCCAGACGACATCGCCTTCATCCCGATCGGCTTCGAGCGAACGCTCGTTGCTTGCGTAGGCACTGTCGCCAAAGGCAATTTCCTCCTCGCCGTGGAGCAGCGCATCAGTCACCACGCTATCATGCACATTGGCCGAAGTCATTTCGGCCGAATGCACGCAGCCCGAAGCCGCGTCCGCGCCAATGTGCGCCTTCATGCCGAA
>NZ_JAKKIE010000187.1 GCF_021742065.1 Rhizorhapis sp. SPR117 | reverse complement strand
CGGTACACTTTTACTCCGAAATGAACGGACCCCAAAAGACCCGTCAGTGGTACATTTTTACTCCGCCGTTTATACCATTGGGTTCGAAATCTGAGCCACGGGCTCAGCTTGATCAACCTTGAGGAAGCGGCCCGCGCAGAAACGGAAGTCGATTTGGCGGCGCTAGCACAAAAGCGTGTTCCCATAACCTTGCTTCGAGAACAGGAGAGCTTCTTCGCCTACACCCAAACCATGTTTGGGTTTGTGAACTATGCCTATCGAACGGCAATCGGCACTATGCAGATTAATCCGATGAAGCGTCCCGTGAAACCTCAACGGCGGCCAGCACTGTTTGATCCACCTGCATAGCCGCCACCAGTTCAACGATATGAAGCAACATTGCCTTCGGAACTATGGCGAGGTCGTTAGGTCTGCCTCCGCCAAACTGCAAAAACGGCGTTATCAGTCGAGGTCATGGCTTTGATCATTTCGCCGTGATCGAAAAACGGAAGCGTGGAGATATAGTCGATCACAGTTTCTTCGCCCGTTGCCCCTTGTGGGAAAACACACGCCAATTGGTCGCCACGATCGAATAGCAACCACCAAACTCTGCCCCCACGGCTCGCTGTCGTTTGTTTCGATGGCGACGCCCGAGAGATCGCCCTTGGCGACAGAATTGATCTGACCGGCTTCATCACTGACGCTGATGAGATCGTCATTATAGCGACCACCCACTTGCACTCAGGCTCGAGCCGCCGGGGCTTTTTCTTGAACCAACTGAACATGTTCCGCCCCCAGAAAAGGAAGGCAAGTTATCGATGCGGCGGAATATCCGCAATCGTCGGCGTGAACTGTCATTGCCGATTTCGATGAATGTAGAGCCGCTTCGCCGCGTCGTAGCGCGGAACCCGCCATTCCGGACCCGGCCCAACTTGACTCGCATTGCGACAGGCAGGTGTGGTCACACAAAACATTGATTCTTCCTGCTATCACTATACCCCGCCGCCTTCGCGGGGATGGCGCAGGGCCGCGATCAACCGGGAAACCGCATCAATCATCAATGGTTCAATACAGGAACGCGAGGGGCGCTGAACTCTTTTCAGGAGAAGGCATGAATGTTGGGTGAGCGGCTGATACTCCCGATTCGTGCTCGTTTTGGGCATATGTGTTGG
>NZ_JAKKIE010000186.1 GCF_021742065.1 Rhizorhapis sp. SPR117 | reverse complement strand
CCGGTACACTTTTACTCCGAAATGAACGGACCCCAAAAGACCCGTCAGTGGTACATTTTTACTCCGCCGTTTATAAAACACCGATGAATACGCTCGTTTGGGTCGAACACGACAATTCCGCCGTCAAAGAGGCGACGCTGTCCGCCGTCACCGCCGCTTCGCAACTGGGCGAGGTTCACTTGCTCGTCGCCGGCTCGGGCTGCGACGGTGTGGCGCAGGCGGCCGCACAGATCGCCGGCGTCGAAAAGGTACATCTCGCTGACAGCCCCGTCTACGCCAACGCGCTGGCCGAAAACGTCGCCCCGCTGATCGTCGACCTGATGGGCCATCACGACGCCTTCGTCGCGCCCTCGACTAGCAACGGCAAGAACATCGCGCCGCGCGTCGCCGCGCTGCTCGACATCATGCAGGTGTCGGACATCCTCTCGATCGAAGGGCCGAAAACGTTTACCCGCCCGACTTACGCCGGCAACGCGATCGCTACGGTGGAGAGCGGCGACGCGAAGCTCGTCGTTACCGTTCGCGGCACGGCATTCGCGAAGGCGGCGGCTAGCGGCGGCTCGGGCATGGTCGAGGCGATCCCCACTGGCGGCGACGCCGGCCTGTCGAGCTTCGTCGGCGCCGAGATTGCGAAGCTGGAGCGCCCGGATCTGACCAGCGCCAAGGTGATCGTCTCGGGGGGCCGCGCGCTCAAGGACGGCCCGACTTTCGAGCAGGTGATCTTCCCACTCGCCGACAAGCTCGGCGCCGCCGTCGGCGCCAGCCGCGCCGCGGTCGATGCCGGCTACGTGCCGAACGACTATCAGGTCGGCCAGACCGGCAAGATCGTCGCGCCCGAAGTCTATATCGCCGTCGGCATCTCCGGTGCGATCCAGCACCTCGCCGGGATGAAGGATTCCAAGACCATCATCGCCATCAACAAGGACGAGGACGCACCGATCTTCCAGGTGGCGGACATCGGTCTCGTCGGCGACTTGTTCAATGTCGTCCCGGAGCTGACCGGCAAGCTTTGAAGCTTGCTCGACCCAGTGTATCCCTCCGAGGGAGGCCGTCTTGCATGGATGAGCGTCGTGGGTGAGATCGTCCTAGTCACCCGGAACTGTAATCCACCTCATTGATTCACGCCTCTTTGAGGAGATGAACAATGCTAGGTCGGCAGG
>NZ_JAKKIE010000185.1 GCF_021742065.1 Rhizorhapis sp. SPR117 | reverse complement strand
TGGACACCGAGATAAGGTGTTTCCACCTATCGGAGGTCCACAATGCAAAGAAGGAAGTTCAGCCGCGAGTTCAAGCTTGAGGCGGTGAGGATGGTCCGCGAACGCGGGGTGACGATCGCCCAGGCGTCGCGCGACCTGGATGTGCATGCGAACGTGCTGCGTAAATGGGTCCGGGAGCTTGCCGCCGATCCGGGCCATGCCTTTCCCGGTCACGGTCAGATGAAGCCGGAGCAGATGGAGATCGATCGCCTGCGGCGCGAGCTGGCCAAGTTGAAGGCGGAGCGCGACATCCTAAAAAAAGCCGCCGCCTACTTCGCGAGGGACTCGATATGAAGTTCCAGTTCATCGCGAAGCACCGAGGGATCTGGCCGGTGGCATGGATGTGCGGGGCGCTCGGTGTCTCGCGAAGCGGTTTCCATGCCTGGCTGATCCGCCCGCCGTCGCAACGTGCCCGCGACGACGAGGTGATCGGTGCGAAGGTCCGTGCCAGCCATGTAGGAAGCTATCGCACCTATGGTGCGCGCCGTGTCTGGCACGATCTGCTGGCCGACGGGATATCCTGCGGTCTACACCGGATCGAACGGCTCATGCGCGAGCAGGGTCTGCGAGCAAGGCCGCGGCGGCGCGGGCTTCCCAAGGATCATGGCGAGCGTTCGGTCATCGCCGGCAACGTGCTCGATCGCCAGTTCACGGCCGACAGGCCGAACCAGAAGTGGGTGGCCGACTTCACCTACATCTGGACGGCCGAGGGATGGCTCTATGTTGCTGCGGTGATCGACCTGTTCTCGCGCCGGGTGGTCGGATGGTCGATGAGTCCCAACATGACAGCCCAGCTCGTCACCGATGCGCTGATCATGGCGATCTGGCGGCGCGGCAAGCCCGATGCTCTCCTGCATCACTCGGATCAGGGCAGCCAGTATACCAGCGAGCAGTTCCAGCGGCTCATGGCCGACAATGGGGTCACCTGCTCGATGAGCCGGTCCGGCAATGTATGGGATAATGCCGCCATGGAGAGCTTCTTCTCCTCGCTCAAGACCGAGCGGATCGGGAAGAAGATCTACCGCACGAGGGCGCAAGCGAAGGCCGACGTGTTCGATTATATCGAATGCTTCTACAACCCGACCCGGCGTCACTCGACCCTGGGTTACCTCAGTCCTATCGACTTCGAACGTGAAGCTGGGGTAGCCTGAATGAACTTATCTCGGTGTCCA
>NZ_JAKKIE010000184.1 GCF_021742065.1 Rhizorhapis sp. SPR117 | reverse complement strand
TCAAATTCAACCGGGCCGCATGGAACAACGACTATCTCACCCAGCTACTCACCTTCACCTGAAATGCGATCGCCCTGCGGTCCCGGCTAAGAGCAATTGAAAAAGGGGAGGGCGATGGATATTGGCGAGGTTCTCTTCGCGCTGAAGGGCCGGGTCCGCCGAGGGCCATTTACAATCCTGACCGTCTTCGGTTGGGCCATTGCGTTCGGCTTCGCTACAATCCCGTTGCGGTGCTGCAGCATGGCAGCGCCCAGACCATCGCGGTCCTTGGGTTCGCGCTGCTCTTGCTCTGGATCAGCGTGGCGATACCCGCGCACAGCCATGCGACCAGGCGATCAAAGCCGGGGCGGGCCACTGTTCCGCTCGCGGATTTCCCGAGATCAGCGTCTATGACCTCGATGTCCACGAATCCGCGCTGACGTGCAATGTCGACGAGGTCATACTGCCGCCGCTGGCTTTCCAGGTTGGTCATGACCTGGGACTGAGTCGATTGACGCACATAGACGACGGCCTTGCGCTTCAGCAGCTGTGCCGGGATCAGCTCAGCGCCCGTCATCGCCGAGCTCCTCGACGACGAGGCCGGCGGCCTGCATCAGGATTTGGGCCAGCGAAGTTATGGCCTTCGCCCGCTCGGCGTCGTTCATCCCGTCCACTCTGCGGGGCTCGAATATCAGACGCATCTGCCTTCCTGCGGTCGGCGCAGACACGTTAAGATGGCGCTGATTGCGGCTCCCGCGGCTCTTCGTCCGCCGCCGGCAGCGGCGACGCGACAGCATAACCGCGACTGATCGCATAACGGTAAAATCCGGCGAGAGCGCCATACTTGTTCGCACGCCAACGCGTGAGCGGACCGGTTCCGGCGAGAAAGCGGCGCACTTCGCTTTCTGTAACCGCATCGCAGCAAGCGTGCTCAGGGAAGTTCTTGCAAAATTGGTACAATGTCCTTGCGCTGGTGATAAATCGGGCACCATGGGCGCGCCGCCATGCGACATAGTGGTCGACCGCTTCACGAAGAATCATAGCAGCCCCTCCAGATCGAGCTCCGCAACCTCGCGAAGAGCATTGAGATTGACCTTCGCGTAGATCGCGGTGGCCGCCGTGCTTCGATGACCGAGATAGTCGCCGACCACTTTCATCGATAAACCTTGATGTCAACGTCGGGGTAAAATTGTGCAAGATTCCGGTGTAAAACTGTACCAGTTGGATTGAACAAAAAGCCTCAG
>NZ_JAKKIE010000183.1 GCF_021742065.1 Rhizorhapis sp. SPR117 | reverse complement strand
ATAGAGATGGATAGGAAGGACCATCGATATGGCGATCGAGAAGGAGGTTTTGGACCAGCTTCTGGCAGGTCGTGATCCGCAGGACTTGTTTGCGAAGAACGGGTTGCTCGACGAGCTGAAGAAGGCGCTGTCGGAGCGGATGTTGTCTGCCGAGCTGGACGACCATCTGGAGAGTGAAGGCGCCGAAGGCGCAACAAACCGGCGCAACGGCTCGTCAAGAAAGACGATGCTGACGGGCACGTCGAAGGTGACGCTGGATGTTCCACGCGACCGTGCGGGGACGTTCGATCCCAAGCTGATCGCCAAATACCAGCGGCGGTTCCCGGACTTCGATGACAAGATCGTGTCGATGTACGCGCGTGGGATGACGGTGCGCGAGATCCGGGGGCACCTCGAGGAGCTGTACGGGATCGACGTGTCGCCGGACCTTATCTCAACGATCACCGATGCCGTTCTGGAGGCGGTCGCCGAGTGGCAGGGTCGCCCGCTCGATGCCTGCTACCCGCTGATCTTCTTCGATGCGATCCGCGTCAAAATCCGCGACGAGGGCTTCGTTCGGAACAAGGCGGTGTACATCGCGCTCGGCATCCTGCCCGACGGTACGAAGGAAATCCTCGGCATCTGGATCGAGCAAACCGAGGGCGCCAAGTTCTGGCTCCGGGTGATGAACGAACTCAAGAATCGCGGCGTGGCCGATATCCTAATCGCGGTCGTCGATGGCCTAAAGGGCTTCCCCGAGGCGATCAATGCCGCCTTCCCGGAAACGATCGTTCAAACGTGCATCGTTCATCTGCTCAGAAACAGCATGAGCTTTGCGTCGTGGAAGGACCGCAAGCCGATCGCGCAGGCGCTCAGGAGCGTCTATCGCGCCGAGACGGCCGAGGCCGGCCTGGCGGCGCTCGACGCGTTCGAGGCTGGCCATTGGGGCAATCGGCATCCCGCCATCGGCCTGAGTTGGCGGCGCCACTGGGATCAGGTGATCCCGTTCTTCGCCTTCCCCGAGGGGGTGCGCCGGATCATCTACACGACAAACGCGATCGAGGCGCTGAACTCGAAACTGCGCCGCGCCGTCCGGACCCGCGGACACTTCCCGGGTGACGATGCCGCGATGAAGCTGCTATACCTCGTGCTCAACAACGCGGCCCAGGAATGGAAGCGGCCACCGCGCGAGTGGTCCGAGGCAAAGACCCAGTTCGCCGTCATCTTCGGCGAAAGGTTCGTCATCTGATGGCGATAACC
>NZ_JAKKIE010000182.1 GCF_021742065.1 Rhizorhapis sp. SPR117 | reverse complement strand
GCCGACGAGATCCTCGCCGCCGTCAAACGCTTCTGCCAGAAAACAATGAAGCGAACTTCGGATTCAGGTGACTAGCCACAACGACATCAGCGGCTTCCGCCGCTCAATGAACCAATTGACCAGATAGTGATCGAGACGGAGGGTGGAGTGATTTCCGAACGGGCATTGAATTTGCGGAGCGGGCTGCTCGACAGATCCCGCATCCTGATTACCGGGGGCGGCACCGGGCTTGGGCGGATCATGGCCGAAGGATGCGCGGCCCTGGGCGCTACGGTGTATATCTGTGGCCGACGCGGCAATATTCTGGAGGCCACCGCCGCGGAGATCAATGCTGCGAGCCCCGCCGGAAAGATCGTTTCCATTGCGTGCGATATCAGAGACGCGGAATCGATCGACGCCATGCTCTCCAAAATTTGGCAGGACGGCGGCCCGCTGACGGGCCTCGTAAACAATGCCGCGGCCAATTTCATCGCGCGAACCGAGACGGTTTCGGCCAATGGCTACGACGCCATCGCCGAAACCGTGTCGCGCGGCGCGTTCCTTGTGACGACGGGATGCGGCAAGCGATGGATTGAGCAGGGCATATCGGCGTCTGTCCTATCGGTGCTGACGACTTGGGTGTTGAACGGGGGGCCGTTCGGCGTGCCGGCGACTATGGCCAAGACCGGACTCTGGGCGATGACCCAGTCCCTCGCCGTCGAGTGGGGCCGACACGGCATAAATTTGAACGCGATTTGTCCGGGATATTTCCCTCCGACCGAAGGGATGTCCGCCAGGCTCATGCCCGCCGAACAGGGGATTACCGAAAAAAACATCAATCCGATGCAGCGTGCCGGTCGACCGGAAGAACTGGCCAATCTGGTTGCATTCCTGCTCGCCCCGGGATCATCATTCATAAGCGGGCAATTGATCGCAATCGACGGCGCTGGATATCAGGGGAACGGAGGCAACTTCTCCGCGCTGACCGAATGGAGTGCGAAGGAGTGGGAAGCTTCTCGCGCCAAGATGCGGGCGGTCGATGCCAAGGACAAAGCGATGCGAACGACACAAACCAAGCCCAAGGCGGGATGAAGCCGTCCTACCCGCTCTTGACGAATGGGCGATCTGTTCCCGGGACCTCGGCAAATGCGCGGTCTTGGTTGTTTCGTATATCTTTCGAGAGATGAGGTGACGCTGGAGATTGACGTGGTGTTGATTGTCGCTGAGAAGTGACCCGGTAGCGGCATAAATTTTCACTGAGATTTGACCCATGTTTGAACCACTCC
>NZ_JAKKIE010000181.1 GCF_021742065.1 Rhizorhapis sp. SPR117 | reverse complement strand
TCTGAGGCTTTTTGTTCAATCCAACTGGTACAGTTTTACACCGGAATCTTGCACAATTTTACCCCGACGTTGACATCACCTAATCATGAAGAGAATCGTACAGCAGCAGATGACATTAAGCGCGGGAAATTGTGGGGGAGAATGTGGGGGTGGATTATAGAAATGAATTTAAAGTTATATTTATCAAATTTTTATATTAATTGTTCGATACAAGCCCTAGCCCTTTTTGACCTCCCCGGCCACTTGTATTTGCACGGCGAGGATCGCAATATCCTGCGATCCTGCGATCCTGCGATCCTGCGATCCTGCGATCCTGGATGCGCCTTACTGGCCGACTTCAGGGTGTTTTGGACCCACTGTCAGCCTTTATCGCCAGTCAAATTGTCGTGGATGCTGACAGCTATGAGCGCGCAAGCGAAAAGTGACATTCCAACGACTACAAGCACTGAAAAATGGTTGCCGATGAATGAAAGCATATCACGTTCCTATATGTGAGGTTAGTTGCACAGATGGAATGATGCTTTGCACATGGCTATAACCGCCCCAATACGGAGTCTTACCTAGTTGTCCCTGGTCGGGACCGTCATGCCCGCATGTACCGTAGCATCCCTAAAGACTGCCAGGTTATCACCGTGCATTTGGCTTCTTAGCTGAGGCCCGACACTTCGTCCTGATCGACGCCATATGCGCGGATGAAAATATCGACAGCGTTTTCAGCATCGGCCTGTATGTCTTCTTCTCTGGCGTCATCCATCATGTTAAGCAGTATCTTCTGATACGCGCCCGCCATGCACAATGCGGTGAGATTATTCGCCGCGACCATCGTATCCACCTTTCGAATTGTCCCATCGGCAATGCATTGGTCCAGATAGGCGGCGACTATGATTCTGACGTTTTTGGGTCCGCGTTCGTGAAAAATCGGTCCGATTTCCGGGAACCGGCCGCCTTCGCCCTGGATCAGTCGATAAAGGCAAATGGCCCCGGGATCAGTAAGCCTTCTGACGAAATGTCGACATAGCCGCATAAGAGTGGAGCGCACATCCTCATGCACTTGGAGCAACGCATTCAACTGTTGCCGGAATTCTATTGTGGCATCGTCTATCATCGCTGCAAACAAGTCTGCTTTTGACGGAAAATAGCTCCACAAGGTGCCTTTCGATCCGCCGAGTTTGCCCGCGATTTCAGACATGCTTGTGGCGGCATAGCCATTTTCGAAAACGTATGGCCCGCCCCGTTTGCAAGGTAGATTTTGAGATGCTCTGATCAGTCTGCGTCAACGTATACGGTCTCA
>NZ_JAKKIE010000180.1 GCF_021742065.1 Rhizorhapis sp. SPR117 | reverse complement strand
AGTCACCCTCCTTCTTGGCACGGGGTCGTATTGTACGCCTCAAAGGAGGAGGATGACCGATGACGATATTTGCAGGCCTGGATGTATCTGACAAGACAACCCACGTGCATGTAGTTACGAGTGACGGGACGAATGTTTGGCGCGGGGTATGCGCATCCGATCCCGATGTGATTGCGAAGACGCTCGGGCGCCATGCCAAAGGTGTTGAGCGTGTGGTTCTGGAAACCGGGCCACTTTCGGTGTTTTTGTACCACGGGTTGGTTGAACGCGAAGTGCCGGTGAAGTGCATTTGCGCGCGCCATGCCAAAGGCGTGTTATCGACGCAGGTCAACAAATCTGACCCCCATGATGCGCAAGGCCTGGCACATATTGCGCGGACGGGTTGGTTCAAGGAAGTGCGGATCAAGGGGGATGCTACGCATCTGGAGCGTGCTCAGTTGAAGATTCGCGAGCAACTGGGCAAGGCGCACCGGTCGATGGTGAACCAGCTCCGAGGTCTTTTGAAGCTATTCGGCTTGCGGATGGGAGTGGTCACCACGCCCCTCAAAAGACGTGCGCGGCTTGACGCCTTGTTCGGCCAGCGCCCCGAACTCAGGGGCATCATGACACCACTGATCGCCAGTCTTGAAGCGGTCGAGGCTGAACTGGCGGGGTTGACCAAGGCTTTGACCGTCCGCGCCACTGCGGATCCGGTAACGGCCCGGCTCATGACCATTCCGGGGGTCGGGCCGATCACGGCTCTGACGTTCAAGTCCAGCATTGAGGACCCGGGGCGCTTCGATCGGGGAGCCGATGCCGGGGCGTTTGCGGGTCTTGCCCCCAGAAGAACCCAGTCGGGAGAGCGCGATCATAAGGGACGCATTTCCAAAGCTGGCGACGCCATGCTGCGATCTGCACTTTACGAGGCCGCGAACTGTCTCATCACGCGCGTCAAGCGGCCCTGCGCGCTCAGGGAATGGGGCAAATGCATGGCGGAAGCGAAGGGAATCAAATGCGCCCGCGTCGCTGTCGCCCGCAAGCTTGCCATCCTGCTTCACAAGCTATGGCTGACGGAAACCGAGTTTTGCTGGAACTGACCGACCAAGCAGAATTCGACCAAAGGCCATAACTGGACGATCCCGCGCTGACAGTCGCGGCACCAACCGCGCCCGGGACATTAGGGACGTCCACCCCTCGCCTGACTGCAACCTTGTGGCATGGAAATCAGCCGGCCAAACCGCCGGACCATGACCCCGTAGACAACCAGAGACCAAGGTCAGCGCATAAGGGGCAAAATCAATTAGACAACTGTC
>NZ_JAKKIE010000018.1 GCF_021742065.1 Rhizorhapis sp. SPR117 | reverse complement strand
CCTGGACCGGCATTCCCACAGAAACGGCTTCAGCCCCTCCACTTGATCCTACCGGCATCAGCCGGTCAGTCATTCAGCTCCAATATATCATTACGCAATCGAGTTAGTATAAGACTGAGGGATGCAATGAATTTCAGACATGTCGCGGGTTTCGCTGTTGCGTCGGCTTTGGCGCTGTACGGGCCGGGGGCCGCCGCCATGGTTTCACCTGCTGCTCCGACTGGGGCGAACGACACCGTGAACGTCAAGGCAGAGCCAAATATTACAGGTGTGTGGGAGCGCTATCCCAGCCCCTTCCCGGAGGACAGCGACGGCTTTGATGACGTTCAACCGCCTGGCGACGGGCCCGATCTCGAAGAGCCCTATGCAAGCCAGTGGAAAGCGCAGCGAGCCAAGCGAGCGGCCGCGCTGAAAGCCGGCACGCCGCTGGTCGACCCCAGCACACAGTGCCTTCCCGAAGGCATGCCAACCATCATGCAGGCCATCTACCCGATCCAGATACTTCAGACTCCGGGGCAGATCACGGTATTGGCTGAGATTTTCATGCAGACCCGCCGGATATATCTGGATACGCCATTTCCGAAGCCCGACGACCTCGCGCCAACATATACTGGCTTCTCATCAGCGCATTGGAAGGGTGACACGCTGGTGATCGAGACGCGCGGGGTGCGAGAGGACGTCGAGTTTTTTGAAATCCCCCATAGTGATGCAATGACAATCACAGAGCATTACAGGCTGATCGCAGACGACATGCTGCAAGCGGATATCTCGATCAAAGACCCGGGATATCTAAAAACGCCCTACAACTTCACTTGGGTATATAAGCGTAACGACAATTACCAAATCCCGGAATATGTCTGCGACAATCGACTTGATGTCATAAATCCGGATGGGACTGTCTCTTTCGACATCCAATAGCAAGCATCGCTTGGCGGGCTAGACGGGTTCTGTCAGACCAACGTGGCATTTAAGACGGTTCGCTGGTAGCGAGCGGGGCCGCCCAGATATACGCCGAAGTGATGGAAACGATCTTCGCCTCGTTCGACGCGATTGTGCCGACTGAAAACCATATCAGGCAACTGCACCGCGATCTTCTGGTTCACAGCAGTCTCGGCTATCGTCCGCCAGCCCCGGAAACAGCAACGCCGCCAGCAATAATGCACTAACAATCAACCCGGACCACTCGGCGGGGGCCGGTCAGTTCCTCAAGCGCCGCGACAAAACGTTTAAAAAAAGATGCCGGAACACCGCTTGTGAATATGCTGCGCCCTTGGCTGCGGCTGCTCTCTTACCGGTTCAATCTACCGGTTCAATCTAAAGCCGATCCAAAGTGTGCGGGGCGTACCCAGGTCGATGCTGTCTGCAACGGCGCGCGTCACGACCTTTTCGTCGAAGATGTTTTCAGCGCGCGCTACGAGGCTAAGGGCAGAGGTGACAGGCCAGCTTGCCACAGCATCCACCGTCAGCGCGTCAGGCAGTACGTGGGTTTGGAGGTCGTCCTCATATTGCTTGCCGGTATAGCGCAGCGTCGCCGATAGTTGCGCACCCGTCTGCGGTTGCCAGCCTACAGTAGCGCTCGCCATATGGCGCGGACTTTGCGCGGGAGCCATGCCATTGAGATCGGACTGAACGCCCGAAGCCTTCACCACGCTATGGCTATAGGCGTAAGAAGCGCTGAGGAAGAAGTCTGCCAGTGTCGCCTGTGCGGTCAGTTCAATGCCCTTTGCAACGATCGCGTCGACATTCTGGCGCTGGCGGGTGTTAGTGGCAATAGTGACGTTGGCGATGGCATTGTCGAGCCTGTTGTAGAAAGCTGTGACGCCGACGCTGACGCCATCCATCGGGCGCAGATCAAAGCCTGCCTCAACGCCCTTCAGTTTTTCGGGCGCAAGGTTGGCATTGGCCTGCGTGACCACTGGAAAGACTGTGAATGGCCGATAGAGTTCGTTCAGAGTCGGCAGACGGAAGCCAGTATAAGCGGCCGCGCGAAGCGAAAGGGTCTCGCTGGTATTGAACAGCGCCCCCGCACGGCCGGTAGCGCGCCAGGCGCGGCGATCGGGGAAATTGTTGCGGGTCGTGCTGAGCCCCAAAGCGTCATTTTGCTCGAAAAAGCCGTTCGTGATAGTCCAGTGATCAGCGCGCACGCCGCCGGTTAGCACCAGGTTTCCCAGCGTCCAGTCATCCTCGGCAAAGAAGCCCAAGGTGCTGGTCTGGCCGCCGGCCCGCCGCCGCGCGGTAACAAGGCCGGTAAAACCGCTATAAGCGTCCTCATACATCGTGCCGTCGGATATGCGAAGGTCGGACCCCAGGCGCAGCACATGATCCTCTCCAACTGGCGGACGCAGTTCGATCTTGCCGCCGATACCGAGAGAGGGCGTGTTGCGCTGGTCCAGCACTTTTTGAAAGCTCGATGAACTGATCACGATATTGCTGAAATTGCGCGTCTGAATATAGGCAAGTGCATCGACCTGCCATGGGCCGCGCGCGATAAGGCGGATACTGGCATCCTGTCCCTCGCTGCTGCTGTCGGCACCGGCAAAGCGCAACGTCCGCTCATCCCGATAGACAAGGCCGCGTGCCTGAATTTCCAGAGTATCGGAAACCGGCGCAACCGCGCGTAGGCCAACGGACCAATTGTCGTAAGCCGCACGCGCATCGGCCGCTGTTCGCTGGCTCGCTGGCGCGGTGTAAAAGCCATCGCCCCGGTCCCAGCGGCCTGATGCCGAAACGAAACCCGTACCCAGATCGGGCGTTATTGTTGCCGACATTTCAGTCGCATCGCGACTGCCGTAAAAGGCGCTGGCTGAAAGATCCGGCAACAGATCACGTCCGGCGCTTACCATTTCGATCGTGCCTGCCACAGCGCCAGCGCCAAACGCGCCCGCCCCGCCGCCGCGCGTCACGCGGATGAGCGATAACCTGTCAGGCACCAGCGCCGTGAACGGAATATAACCGAAAAAAGGATCCGCCTGCGGTACACCGTCGAGTAGCACCAGCGCCCGGCTTGACGCATTGCCGCCCAGTGCACGCAAGGTTGCGCCCTGGGCCGAAGGATTGGCAGAACGGCTGTCGCTCCGCCGGAACTGGGCAAAGCCAGCCACGTCGCGCAACACATCCTCAATCCGGCTGCTGGCGTCATTCGTCAACCTTTCCCGCGTGATGGTCACGCTGCCATAAGCAGGCGTTCCCGGCGGCAATGGCAAACCTTCGCCCGTCACGACGATTGCATCGTCGCTTTCCGCCGATGCAATTCCGGGCGCCAGGGCAAGCAGAGACACCCCGAGAATGAGTTTGCGCATGATGATGATCAATTCCCCTATAATCACAGCCTTATTGGCTTTTTTGTGGGCGCAATGGTCCCTTGTGCCCGATCGCTATGATTCCTCCAGCGATGCTTGCGAATTAGAAGTGGAATGAAGCGAAAGCAAGGTGCATCGTGGTCGTACACCTTCAATAGGTGATGACCTTCACCTTTTGCCCCGGTGTCAGTTGACTGCTGGCAGTCAGGCGGTTCAACACAAGAAAGCGCTCCAGTCTATGATCCGGGAAAACCATTTTCGCTGATAGGGACTGAAGTGTATCGCCACGTTTCACGATGACAACGCGAACATATCGCGGTTTGATTTCCGCCGCTTGCGATGCCGACAATCGATGGAATGACTGCGCCATTTGCGACATTACGCCCATTCCCTGACCTGCCGGGGTGAGCATGATGAAATGATAGGCCTGGCTTGTAGACGTAGCATAGGCGAATACCGTTACGTCGACCTGACTGGAGCCGCTGGTAGCGCGCACAGAGGAATAGGCGGCGGGAATGCCATTCACGGTCGTTCGCTGGACCGGCGCCTGTGGGATGGAACTGTTATTGCTGGAAAGGCTGCGCAACACCGTGGCAATGTACGCATCCATGTCGCCGGAATATTTGGCCGAACTGAACTGCGCCTGTGCATTGGGTCCGGAAATGGAGACTGCGCTGGCGCCGTTCTGAATGGCAAAGCCTTGTGGGGCTGTGAACGCGATCCGCATTGCGGGATGCAGGAATTCGCGCCCAACGACCACGCCTTGCGCGGGATCGTCCCCATACATCATGCCGTCGATGGCAGCCAGAAATGTGTCACGGTTGCGAACGCCGCTGGAAGCGCCGGTCGCACGAGCCTGATCGGCTGCGCGTTGGACGCGGGAAGCCGGGTCGGGATGAGTGCTGGCCCATTCCGGGATTGAACCAGCGGTTCCGGCGGTGCTTTGATCGAGGCTATTTTGCGCTGCCAGACTTTCCAGCATGGTGGACAATGCCAACGGGTCATAACCAGCACGGACAAGATATCGGATACCCAGATCGTCTGCCTGCGTCTCCTGACTGCGTGAATAGCCGAGGGTTACAAGTTGCGCGCCCGTACCAATACCCTTGGTGAGCAACTCACCAACGGGCGAATCGCCCGCGACAGCGCCGACCAGTACCTGACCCAGGACGCCAAGAATGGAATTGCGTTGCGCCGCGCTTTGCCGTTTGGCGCTATGGCGGGCGGCGACATGCGCCACTTCATGCCCCAGCACCGCCGCCAGTTCAGCCTCGTCATTCATCAAGGCCACCAGCTCACGCGTGACATAGACATAGCCCCCCGGAATGGCGAAGGCATTGTTCACCGAGCTATTGAGCAGCGTAACGTCAAAAGCGGCCGGATCGGCGCTGAGACCGGATTGCACGGCAATTTTTCGGCCTACGCGCGTCGCATAAGCCGCTTGTGGGCCCGTATAGGCACCACCAAATTCAGCCACGATTTTTGGGTGTTCCTGATTACCCTGCTGCCTTTCCGCCGCAGATATAGGTGCTGATTGTCCGGCAGAAACAGGAGCTGCATTCGTAATGCCTGTCGGCGTGCACGCATTAAGCGCGAACGGTGCAGCGGCAATAAGCAGTTGAACGCGGAAATTCATCGGGAGGCCTCCTATCCTGTTTCGTATGTTCAACGATACCGCCATGCAAGCGGTTCCGAATGGCCGGGTCGACTAACACTGCGAGCACCGAGTATATACGAGGCGTGGGATTTACTCAGCCGCTACCTGCTTTTTCTCCAGCATCGGCTTCAGATATGCCCCCGTAAAGCTCCTCGGATTGTGCGCCACCTTTTCCGGCGGGCCTTCGGCCACGATTTCGCCGCCCTTGACGCCGCCTTCGGGGCCGAGGTCGATGATCCAGTCGGCAGTTTTGATGACGTCCAGATTGTGTTCGATCACGACCACGCTGTTGCCCTGGTCCACGAGGGCGTGGAGTACCTCAAGGAGTTTGCGGACGTCCTCGAAATGGAGGCCGGTGGTGGGCTCGTCTAATATGTAGAGCGTATTGCCGGTAGCGCGGCGGCTGAGTTCCTTGGCGAGTTTGACGCGCTGCGCCTCTCCGCCTGACAGGGTGGTGGCTTGTTGTCCGACCTTGACATAGCCAAGGCCCACTTCGGCCAGCATCGCCATTTTGTCGCGGATGGGGGGAACGGCCTTGAAGAATTCCACCGCATCCTCGACCGTCATGTCGAGCACGTCGGCGATGGACTTGCCCTTGAACTTCACCTCCAGCGTTTCGCGATTGTAGCGCGCGCCGTGGCACACGTCGCAGGTGACATAGACGTCCGGCAGGAAGTGCATTTCAATCTTCAGCACGCCGTCGCCCTGACAGGCTTCGCAACGGCCGCCCTTCACATTGAAGCTGAACCGGCCGGGCTTGTATCCGCGCGCCTGGCTTTCGGGAAGACCGGCGAACCAGTCGCGGATATTGGTGAAAGCGCCCGTATAGGTAGCGGGGTTGGAACGCGGAGTACGGCCGATGGGGGACTGGTCGATGTCGATGACCTTGTCGCAATATTCCAGGCCAGTAATTTTATCGTGCGCGCCCGCGATGATACGCGCGCCATTCAGCGTGCGCGCGGACGCGGCGTAGAGGGTGTCGACGGTGAAGCTCGACTTGCCGCTGCCTGAGACGCCGGTGATGCAGGTAAAGGTGCCGAGCGGGATGGATGCGGTAACGTTCTGCAGGTTGTTGGCGCGGGCGCCGTGGACGGTGAGCTTTTTACCTGACCCCTTGCGGCGCTTGACCGGCAGGGGGATTGCGCGGGTGCCGTTCAGGTAATCGGCGGTAAGGGAACCATGGTGGGCGAGGAGGTCGTTGAGGCTGCCCTGCGCCACGATCTCTCCGCCATGGACGCCTGCACCCGGCCCCATGTCGACGATATAGTCGGCAGTACGGATCGCGTCCTCGTCATGTTCGACGACGATGACGGTATTGCCCAGGTCGCGCAGGCGTTTCAGCGTGATGAGCAGGCGGTCGTTGTCGCGCTGATGCAGGCCGATGCTGGGTTCGTCGAGGACATAGAGGACGCCGGAGAGGCCGGAGCCGATCTGGCTGGCAAGGCGGATACGCTGGGACTCGCCGCCCGATAGCGTCCCGCTGGTGCGGTCGAGGTTCAGATAATCGAGGCCGACATTGTTGAGGAAGCCGAGACGCTCGACGATTTCCTTGAGAATGGCTTTGGCGATCTGGTTCTGCTGATCAGTGAGATGGCTGGGGAGTTGTTCGAAGAAAGCGAGTGCGTCCACCACGGAGCGGCGGGTGGGGATGGAAATATTCTCGCCCGCGATCTTGACCGCCAGCGCCTCGGGTTTCAGGCGCGCGCCGTTGCAGACTTCGCAGGGCTGGGCGGTCTGGTATTTGCTCAGTTCCTCGCGCATCCAGGCGCTGTCGGTGCTGAGCATCCGGCGTTGCAGATTGCCGATAACGCCCTCGAATGGCTTTTTGACCTTGTAACTCTTTTTGCCGTCCTGAAAGCGCAGGGTGACGGGCAGGCCATGGCTGCCGTGCAAAATGACGTCGCGGTGGGCTTCGTCGAGTTCGTTCCACGGCGTTTCGAGGTTGAATTCGAACTGGCGGGCGAGGGAGGCGAGCACCTGCATATAATAGGGACTGGGCGGATTGGATTTGGCCCAGGGCACGATGGCGCCTTTTTTGAGGGACAGCGCCTCATTGGGGACGACAAGTTGAAGATCGAATTCCAGCTTTTCGCCCAGGCCGTCGCAGGCGGGGCAGGCACCCTGCGGCGCGTTGAAGGAAAACAGGCGCGGTTCGATCTCTGCTATGGTGAAGCCGGAGACGGGGCAGGCGAATTTTTCCGAGAAGACGATGCGGTTGTCGGGGATGCCGGCGCCTTTTAGCCCTCCCTCCTTCAGGGGGAAGGATTGGGAGGGGGGGCTGTCAGCCTGAAACGACTGCCGCGCCTCACGGACGGTCCCCACCCCCGGCCCAGTGGGCGACCGGCCCTGTCCCCCAGACAGGGCCGCAGCGCCCACTTCTGAAGGAGGGGGAGAGCCATCCACCAGATCGACATAAGCCAACCCGTCGGCAAGTTTCAGGGCCGCTTCGAAACTGTCGGCTAGGCGGGTTTCGGTGCCTGGCTTCACGACGATGCGGTCGACCACCACTTCGATGTCATGTTTATATTTCTTGTCGAGCGCGGGAGCGTCCTCGATCTCGTAAAATTCGCCATCGATGCGGACTCGGGTGAAACCGGCCTTTTGCCACTCCGCCAGCTCCTTGCGATACTCGCCTTTGCGGCCGCGCACGACGGGGGCGAGGAGGTAAAGGCGGGTGCCCTCGGGAAGCTGCATCACGCGATCGACCATCTGGCTGACCGTTTGCGCCGAAATGGGCAGGCCTGTGGCGGGGCTGTACGGCACGCCGACGCGCGCCCAGAGCAGGCGCATATAGTCGTATATTTCAGTGACGGTGGCGACGGTGGAGCGCGGGTTACGGCTGGTCGTTTTTTGTTCGATCGAAATGGCGGGCGACAGGCCGTCGATATGCTCGACGTCCGGCTTCTGCATCATTTCCAGAAATTGGCGCGCATAGGCGGAGAGGCTCTCCACATAGCGGCGCTGCCCCTCAGCATAGATGGTGTCGAAGGCAAGGCTGGATTTGCCTGAACCGGACAGCCCCGTGATGACGATCAGCCTGTCACGGGGCAGATCGACATCGACCCCCTTCAAATTGTGCTCACGCGCACCACGCACGGAAATATGAGTCAGCATGCGGCTCTTAATGTTCCATATTTGTTCTGATGGCAAGGGCGATGCGCCCGATGGTGAAGATGGCGATGCAGGACGAGAGTTGCAAGCCGAAAGCCCGGTCCGAATGCGAGGCACGGGAAATGCCGTTGGCAGGGTCAGCCCCAAAATGCATCCGAAACGGCGAAGTCCCGGCATGGGTAATCAATTATTAACTGTTATGAACGGCGCAACGCATAATGCGGTCGCACAGACATAGAGACTATTTCTTTCAACAAGGGGTTTGAGTGATGAAGAAACTGCTACTTTCGGCAGCATTGGCGATGTCGACGATTATCGTTTCTGCACCGGCACAGGCCGCCGCCGTGATTTCCTTTGATGGATCGACGGGAACGTTCGGCAATACTGTACTTGGAGCTGGCGCGTTCAGCGACACGCTGCACTTCACGGTGCCTGGTATGGGGAGCGTGGGCGCGACGATTTCATCGATCGCGGTCAGTTTGCTCAACAATGTCGATTTCACGTCGGTCACGCTGAATGGTCAGGCGTTCGACATTATCAATATGGGCATGCAGGAATACCGGTCGATCACGCTGCCAGTCACGGCGGGCGAACAAACGCTGGTGATCAGCGGCACTTCGGGCGGCAGAGGGTCTTATTCGGGAACATTGGCCTTTGCGGTGCCCGAACCGGCAAGCTGGGCAATGATGATTACGGGCTTTGGCCTGGTCGGCGGGGCTATCCGCATGCGGCGGCGCAAAGGTATTGCGGTGCCTGCTTTGGCTTGATTGCGGTTTCAACTGGTCGGGCCGCCGGTCCCGGAAGGCTTCCTTCCGGGACCGTTTTGGCGTGCAGGATGGATTGCGGCCTTATGGCAAGCTGCGTTAAGAATGACTCATAGTGGGTCATTTCTGCCATTGAGCAAAGATAGCCGTCGCCCCTGCGTAGGCAGGGGCCCCGCTGTTTCTTCAGCCTTGTCAAAGAGAAGCGGGATCCCTGCCTGCGCAGGGACGACGAAATTGGCTTGGAACTGAATGACTGGAAACCACCCCATAGCGGCCATTCTCAATGAACCTTGGTATAAGGGCAACTCTAAGCGGTTGACGATTATTCGTCGATTTTTTCCGCGAGGACAGTCAGGCCCTTTTCATTGACCTCAGCAAAACCGCCTTCGATCATGATGGTTTCGGGCTGGGCATTGGCGCTGGTGTAGATGTTGACCGGGCCATCACGCATGGTGGACATGAAGGGGGCATGGCCTTCTAGCACGCCGAATTCGCCCTCTGCGCCGGGTACGACAACCATGTGCACCTCTTCGGAGCGGACGAGTTTCGCAGGGGTCACGAGTTCGAAATGCAGTGCCATATTATTTTACCGTTTCATCGCAAACATAGAGACCTAGTGATCCGCCGTTTGGTTTGCAGTTTTTCCCACACTCATAATCGAATTGCTTGCCTGTGAGCCTCTGAAAACGTCCTCCTAAGCTCACAGCAGTTGATCGACATTCTTCGAGCGTATCAAATTTCCCAAGCTTTTCACTAACAAGCATATTGCCAGTCGGATATATCCAACCCGTCCATTGCGGGCCAAACAGTTCATTTAAGGGGTCAGATTTGTTGCACCCCATCAACAAAAGGATAGGAAGCAAAACCGCAATATGTGTTTTGCTTCCCACTTGCTTACGCCGCCTCGGCTGCCAGCTTGGCGGCCTTTTCGATTGCTTCGTCGATGCCGCCGACCATGTAGAAGGCGGCTTCGGGCAGATGGTCATATTTGCCATCCACAACCGCCTTGAACGACTTGATCGTGTCTTCGACCGCCACGAACTTGCCGGGGATGCCGGTGAAGACTTCCGCGACATGGAAGGGCTGCGACAGGAAGCGCTGGATCTTGCGCGCACGCGCGACAGTCAGCTTGTCCTCTTCGGACAGCTCATCCATGCCCAGAATGGCGATGATGTCCTGCAGCGACTTGTACTTCTGCAATGTTTCCTGAACGCGGCGGGCTGTGTCGTAATGCTCCTGCCCGACCACCGCCGGCGTCAGCACGCGGCTGGTCGAATCGAGCGGATCGACCGCCGGATAGATGCCGAGTTCGGAGATGGCGCGGTTAAGCGTGGTGGTTGCGTCAAGGTGAGCGAACGAGGTGGCAGGCGCCGGATCGGTCAAATCGTCCGCAGGCACATAGATCGCCTGTACCGAGGTGATCGAACCCTTGTTGGTCGAGGTGATGCGTTCCTGCAGCGCGCCCATGTCGGTGGCCAGCGTCGGTTGATAGCCCACAGCCGAAGGGATGCGGCCGAGCAGCGCCGACACTTCCGAACCCGCCTGGGTAAAGCGGAAGATGTTGTCGACGAAGAACAGCACGTCCTGACCTTCGGTATCGCGGAAATATTCGGCGATGGTCAGGCCCGACAGTGCAACGCGTGCGCGGGCGCCGGGAGGTTCGTTCATCTGGCCGAACACCAGTGCCACCTTGGAACCTTCAGGCGTGGCAACGCCGTCCGAATCCTTGGCAATGACGCCGGCGTCGAGAAATTCGTGATAGAGATCGTTGCCTTCACGGGTGCGTTCACCCACGCCCGCGAACACCGAGACGCCGCCATGACCCTTGGCGATGTTGTTGATAAGTTCCTGGATCAGCACGGTCTTGCCAACGCCAGCGCCGCCGAACAGGCCAATCTTGCCGCCGCGCGCATAGGGCGCGAGCAGGTCGATGACCTTGATGCCGGTGACGAGGATGGCGGCGTCGGTCGACTGATCGACAAAGTCGGGAGCCTTGGCATGGATCGGCGCGCGCATGTCGGTGCCGACCGGGCCAAGTTCGTCAATCGGTTCGCCGATGACGTTCAGAATGCGGCCAAGTGTGGCAGGGCCCACCGGCACGGAAATCTGGGCGCCGGTATCGCGGACTTCCTGACCGCGTGTCAGGCCGTCGGTGCTGTCCATGGCGATGGTCCGCACAGTGTTTTCACCCAGATGCTGCGCCACTTCGAGGACGAGACGGATGCCGTTATTGTCGGTTTCCAGAGCCGCAAGAATGGCGGGGAGCTCGCCGGGGAAGATCACGTCGACGACAGCGCCGATGACCTGGCTGACCCGACCGACGGGACCGGAACCGGCCGGCCCGGATTTGATGGCGGCAGGTGCGGCGGTCGCGGTTGTGGTGGGCGCGGCCTTCTTTGCGGCGGGCTTGCGGGCGGCGGGCTTTTTGGCCGGCGCCTTGGTGTCTGTGGTTGGGGCTTTTGCCATGACTATTTCCTTGCCTACGGTTCCTAGAGGGCTTCTGCGCCCGAAATGATTTCAACGAGTTCGGTGGTGATCGCCGCCTGACGCGAGCGGTTATACTGGATGGTGAGCTTGTTGATCAGATCACCGGCATTGCGCGTCGCATTGTCCATGGCCGTCATTGAAGCGCCTTGCTCGGACGCTGCGTTTTCAAGTAATGCGCCAAAAATCTGTATGGTCACATTGCGCGGCAGCAGAGTGGCGAGGATTTCTTCCTCGTCCGGCTCATATTCGACGGCAGCGGAGCTTGCCTCGGCTGCATCGGCGGGGATCGCCACCGGGATGATCTGACGGTTGGTCGGTTCCTGCAACAGAGCGGAACGGAAGCGGGAATAGAAGAGATGGGCAACGTCGAACGTGCCATTTTCGAACAGATCCATGACCTGTTGCGCTATTTCCAGCGCCTCGTCATACCCTGCCTCACGAATGCCGGTCGTGTCGAATTGCTCGATGATCTGCTTGGGATAGAGGCGCTTGAAAACGGCGCGTCCCTTGCGCCCGACCAGGAAGAAAAGGACGGTCTTGCCCTGCGCCTCAAGCGCCTCCGCCTTTTGCCGTGCCGCCTTGACGATGTTCGAATTGAACGCGCCGCACAAGCCACGGTCCGAATTGCAGACCAGCAGCAGATGGACCTGATCGCGACCGCTGCCCGCCAGCAATTTGGGCGAGGAGGAGGAGATGGTCACCCGGGACGCCAAACTGGCCATCACCGCCTCAAGCCGCCCCGCATAGGGGCGCGCAGCTTCGGCCGCAGCCTGCGCCTTACGCAGTTTGGCCGCCGCGACCATTTGCTTGGCCTTGGTGATCTTCTGGGTCGATTTCACCGACCCGATCCGTCCCTTGAGTTCCTTGAGGCTAGCCATAAATCCCTAACTTCAATCCTAACTCGTCATTCCCGCGAAGGCGGGAATCCATTTCACAACCTTGTCTCCTGATTGACGCTCAGGAGATGGATCCCCGCCTGCGCGGGGATGACGACTTAACAATTATGCAAACGTCTTTCCGAAAGCGGTCAATGCGGCGACAAGGCCCTTTTTGGCGTCTTCGGTCAGATCCTTGGCTTCGCGGATCGCGGTCAGCACGTCTGCATGATCGCTGCGCAGATAGCTGAGCAGCGCCGCTTCATAGCGGGTGACGTCGGTTACCGCGATGTTGTCTAGATAACCATTGGTGCCGGCGAAGATCGATGCCGTCTGTTCTTCGAACGGCATGGGCGAAAACTGGGCTTGCTTGAGCAGTTCGGTCAAGCGCGCGCCGCGGTTCAGCAGTTTCTGGGTCGAGGCGTCAAGGTCGGAACCGAATTGGGCGAAAGCCGCCATTTCGCGATACTGCGCCAGTTCCAGCTTGATCGAACCGGACACCTTTTTCATTGCCTTGGTCTGCGCGGCGGAACCCACGCGGCTGACCGAAAGCCCAACGTTGATGGCGGGGCGGATACCGGCGAAGAACAGATCGGTTTCCAGGAAGATCTGCCCGTCGGTAATCGAAATCACGTTGGTAGGAATATAGGCCGACACGTCGCCCGCCTGCGTCTCGATGATCGGCAGCGCGGTCAGCGAGCCGCCGCCCATGCTGTCGTTCATCTTTGCCGCGCGTTCCAACAGGCGGCTGTGCAGATAGAAAACGTCGCCCGGATAGGCTTCGCGGCCCGGAGGACGGCGCAGCAGCAGCGACATCTGGCGATAGGCCACAGCCTGCTTCGAAAGATCGTCATAGACGATCAGTGCGTGCATGCCGTTGTCGCGGAAATATTCGCCCATCGTCACGCCGGTATAGGGCGCAAGATACTGCAGCGGCGCAGGCTCGGAAGCGGTTGCGGCGACGACAATGGAATATTCCATCGCGCCATTTTCTTCGAGTTGACGCACGATCTGCGCCACGGTCGAACGCTTCTGGCCGATGGCGACATAGATACAATAAAGCTTCTTGCTTTCGTCATCGCCTGCGTTGACGCCCTTCTGGTTGATGAAGGTGTCGATGGCGACGGCGGTTTTGCCGGTCTGACGGTCGCCGATGATCAATTCGCGCTGGCCACGGCCAACGGGGACGAGGGCGTCAATGGCCTTCAGGCCGGTCTGCACGGGTTCGTTGACCGATTGGCGCGGGATGATGCCCGGCGCTTTCTTTTCAACGCGCATGCGTTCGGTATATTCGATCGGTCCCTTGCCATCGATGGGGTTGCCAAGGCCGTCGACGACGCGACCGAGCAGGCCCTTGCCGACCGGCACGTCCACGATGGTGCCGGTGCGCTTGACGGTGTCGCCTTCCTTGATTTCAGCATCCGACCCGAAAATCACGACGCCGACATTGTCGGCTTCAAGGTTCAGGGCCATGCCCTGCACGCCGTTGGCGAATTCGACCATTTCACCGGCCTGCACATTGTCCAGGCCATGAATACGGGCGATGCCGTCACCAACACTGAGCACGGTTCCGATTTCGGAAACCTGAGCTTGCGTGCCAAAATTGGCGATCTGGTCCTTGATGACCTTTGAAATTTCTGCGGCGCGGATATCCATGTTCAGCCTTTCATCGCCTGCGCGAGGGTGTTGAGTCGTGTGCGGATGGAGGAGTCGATCATCTGACTGCCGATCTTGACCTTCAGACCGCCCAGAATTTCGGGATCGACCTTCAGTTCAATGGCAACGTCACGACCGACGCCGGATTTGAGTTGGGCGGCCAGCGCTTTCACCTGTGCCGCATCGAGCGGATGGGCGGTGGTCACTTCGGCGGTGGTTTCACCCTTGTGATTCGATACCAGCAGTGTGAAGGCGCGGATCACGCTGCCGATATGCGCAAGGCGGCGATTTTCAGCCAGCACGCCCAGGAAATTTCGTGTCAGGGAATCGAGCTTCAGCGATTCGCCAACTGCCTTGACCGTCGCGGCTGCGGCATCGCGTCCGACCAGCGGACTGGTGGTAAGCGCCTGGAAATCTTCGGATTGTTCAAGGGCTTCCTTGACCGTGGCGAGGCTTTTCCCGACCGAATCGAGCTGCTTGCTGTCGCGGGCAAGCTCAAACAGCGCAAGCGCATAACGCCCCGCCAAGCTTGCCTGAATACCGCCGGAATTCTCCACGCGCCTTGTGTCCTCCAGTTCGATGTGCCGGTCATAAAAGAAAGGGAGGCTGCAGAGCACCCCCCAAATGACGTGCGCGCCGGTTAGCAGGGGTGTGCCCGCTATGCAAGATCGGCGTTGCAACATTGGCGAAGG
The DNA here is from genome assembly GCF_021742065.1 of Rhizorhapis sp. SPR117. The sequence continues at coordinate 56,068 of NZ_JAKKIE010000018.1, read as the reverse complement.
ATTTTGTCAGTCCGTTGTCAGGGACCACGATCGGGTGGAATATCGCGAGGTGCGACAGGGACGCTTATTGCCACGAATACAGGCATGATTCTGGACGAAGCCTTGGCTAATTGCTCGCTTTCCCTTTGCCGCACTCATAGGCCAGACGCTCGTTGGGGCGCGGCGGCAATATGGCCCGAATTTCGTCTTCCATGGCGGCAAGTTTGGCGAGCGCGACGGGATCGGCGGTGCATTCCCCGACCATGTACCGCTTCCGAATCTCACGCGCCTTTTCTATCGTCGCGGCGTCCAGCAGATAGCGTCCGACACTATAGCGGCCCGTGTTCGGATCGAAGCTGCGGATATCCACCGTTGCTTCATTGTTGGGAACAAAGCTGCGGCTCCACTGCCCGCCTTTATGGCCGAACTGGGTACGGCCATTGACGCATCCTCCATTCGTCCAGTTCAGCGCCACGTCGGACACATCCGACACGGTGATGCGGCTGCGTGCCTCATCGATGCGGCAGATATTCTGTCCGGCCGCCTTATAGCTGTTGGCCGTCGCCTGAATGTCTTTGGGAAGCAGCAATTGAGCGCGATCATCGATACTGCTGAAGCCCGGTCGTGCAACGAATACCACTATCGCACCGATCAGCGCTACCCCACCGCCTATACCCAGACGGATGCCTGTTTTCCGCTTGTCGGCTTGGCCCTGATTGAGCAGCAAGAACGATCCGCCCGCGCCCAGCACGGCAAAGGCCAGCAAAATGGCCGCGATCGCCATGGCATTTTCGCGCTCGCTGATGATCTGCTGCTCCGCTTTGTCGCGGGCCGCCGTCATTGCGGCACGATGGGTATCGTCATTGGCGCGCCGTTCGGCCTCCAGCTTTGCCTGCTCCAGTGCGATCCGGCGGATTTCCTCATCCTGTGCCTCTTGGGGCGATTTGCATTCGATGTTGGTGCGCGCGAACTGCACCCCTGCCTGACGCAGAAAGGATGCGATTTCACGGTTGGAAATGGCAAAGCCGAATTCGGCGTCATTGCCGTCGGACATCGAACCGAAACTGTTGATGCCCAGCACCCGCCCGCAGACATCCACCAGCGGCCCCCCGCTGTTACCACTGGCCATGGGCGCTGTATGCAGGATTGTGTCGTACTGGCGCGATGTCCGCCCCGCCGACACCGTACCGCTGGATTTTACCGGACTGAGCGGTTCGATCATGTCTTGCAGGTCAAGGCCCTGCGCCCGATCCACCGTGCCGGGATAGCCAATGGCGACCACAGGTTGCCCGTCCATTACTGCGCCGGAATAAAAGGTGTCGGGCGGTATGCTGCCTTCGGTCAGTTGAATCAGCGCAAGATCGTTGCCCGGCGAATAGGCAATGACCTTGCCGCCATAGCTTTTGCGCCCCTCCGATGGGATGACGCCGATGACGATGGATTTTTCCTCGCGAGTGATTTCCACGACATGCGCGTTGGTCAAGATCTTGTCGGGAGCAACGGCGACTCCGCTGCCATGACCGACGAAATAGGCGCTCTTGCCATCGGTGGCGACCAGGATCACACGCACCACCCCGCGCGCGGCGGCGGCAACATCCTGTGTGTCGGCTTGCGCCGGGGACAGGGTCAGGACAGTCAGGCCGACGATCGCGCATAGCAGGCGGAGTGTTTTGGTCATATGCGGCGCAAAATATGCGTTCGCGGCGGGAAGTAAACGACCAATGTCGTGCGACGCGGTTTTTGAACGCAAGAGACGGGAAGCAAGCGGCGTGATAATATTCTAAACACATCGTATGACAGACATCAGCATCATGGACCGGATCGATCCGGATATGGCCTGGGAGGCCTTCGAACGGCGCGATCGTAATTGGGACGGGAGATTTGTCGGCGCGGTCAGGACCACCGGCATCTATTGCAAGCCCAGTTGCCCGGCACGTCACCCCAAACGGGACAATATGGTGTTCTTTCCCGATGGTGAAACTGCGCGGGCGGCGGGGTTTCGCGCTTGCAAGCGGTGCCGGCCCGATGAAACGGCTCGCGACCGACAGGCGGTGGAACGCGCCATAGCCTTGATAGAGGAGGCGCAGGAAATGCCTGCCCTCGACGAACTGGCGGCACAGGTAGGCTATGCGCCGCATCATTTTCATCGCTTGTTCAAACGCACGGCGGGTGTGACCCCTGCCGCCTATGCCCGCCAATTGCGCGCCGACCGGCTGGAAGCGGCGCTGCACAATGGAGGGAGTGTGACGGACGCCATTTATGATGCCGGTTACAACGCCCCCAGTCGCGCCTATGCCGATGCGGCCCAGCGCATGGGGATGACGCCCTCGGCATGGAAAAATGGCGGACAGGGAGCGGTGATCCGCTGGACCGTGGCGCAAAGCAGCCTTGGTCCGATGCTGATTGCCGCGACCGAGAGGGGCCTATGCCGGATCAGTTTCGATGAAGACGAAAGCGTGTTGCGCCTGCGTTTTCCAAAGGCGGACATTCGCCCTGGCGATGCACGATTTGCCGAACTTGCAGCCCGCGTCGTGGCGCTCGCCGAACAACCGGGCCTCGCCGACGATCTGCCCATGGATGTGCGGGGGACAGCATTCCAGCAGGCGGTATGGAACGCCTTGCGCACCATTCCGCCGGGGGAAACCCGCAGCTACGCACAAATCGCCGCAACCATTGGCCGGCCCGGCGCGGTACGGGCGACAGGTTCGGCTTGTGGCGATAACCAGCTTGCCATCCTGATCCCCTGCCACCGGGTTGTGCGCAGCGACGGCGGGCTTGGCGGCTATGCCTATGGGCTGGAACGGAAAAAGGCGCTGTTAAGCAAAGAGCGGCAGGGTGAATAGATATCCCCGCTCACGAGCCAGCCGCCATGTGAGGCAGCACTTATCCGTATATCCGGCGGTCTGAGCTTAGTCGACCGGGCAATCCACGTTGTCATTTGTGCAGGCCACGGCAGTGGCGCCAGCGCCCGCGCCGAGCAAAGCCACACATCCCGATGCGCCGAAGCCTACAAGAAGCGTGACGGCAAATAGTATTTTTTTCATCACATCACTCCTGCTTATCATCATCGTTACTATGAGAGAACGAAGCTGGTGAGCAGTAGTTTCATTCTTGTTGTGGAGCAGGTCAAAAATACCCGGCCTGATCCCGTCAAACCAGATATTTCACTGCAACGAAGCCGCCGACGCCTAATGTGCCGACTATGGTCGTGATCAGTGCGAAATTCTGATCGATGGCTCGTTTCATTGGTTCACCGAATTTCCACAGTAATGCGGCCTCCAGATAGAAGCGGGCCGAACGGGAAATGATGCTGGCGATGACAAGAATATACAGCGGCATCTTGGTTGCGCCGGCCGCGATGGTGATAACCTTGAAAGGCAGAGGTGTGAAGCCCGCAAGCAAGACGATGAGCCAGCCCTGTTCGTTGAACCTGGCGGCAAACGCGTCGAATTGTTCGAGCAGGCCATAGGTGTTCAGGATCGCCTTGCCCAACGTGTCGAAAAGGAAAAGGCCGATGGCGTAACCAAGCAGCGCGCCCAGAACCGACGCAAGCGTGCAGATGAACGCATAGCGAAAAGCGGACCTGGGCTTTGCCAGGCACATCGGGCCAAGCAGCACGTCGGGTGGAATGGGAAAGAAGCTGCTTTCCGCGAAACTGATTCCGAAGAGCCAGCGAGAGGCATGGTGGTGGCCCGCCTTTTCCAGCGTCCAGTTGTAAAGGCGTTTCAACATCGCCGCGGGAATTACCCGCTAATGGTTCTCGATGCCAGAGATTGTCGGTGCGCCGTTCAGAATTTTTTTGTCAATTTCAGCGACAATGCCGTTCATGTCGGAAATATTTACACTTTTATGTAAAATTGATCCTGATTGTTATTTGATGAGGCTGGACGTTCACCGCGCATGATCAGGATATTCAAACATTATATTCCGCATGCGGTGTTGTTGCTGGCATTGCTCGATTTCGCGCTGCTATTGTGTGCGGCCGAGGCGGGATGGGTTTTCCGTGCGCATCAGATCGGCATGGCAGTCGAACCGCTGGCCACGCGCTATGTGCCGCTGGTCAGCTTCGCGGTTTCCTTGCAGGCCGCGATGATCGCAGTGGGCGTATATGGCACGGAAGCGCTGCAATCGCTGCGCTTTGCAACCGCGCGTTTGCTGGTGTCGGTTTCGCTGGGCGTTATTTTGCTTTCAGTCCTGTCCTTCGTCCTGCCGGGCATGACGCTTTGGCGATCCAATTCGCTCTATGCGATGGGTTTCTCCTTTCTGTTGCTTATCACCGTGCGAATTGTTCTCGGTCAGATGATCAGCGGGGAGGCGTTCAAGCGCCGTCTGATCGTGCTTGGCGCGGGTCCACGGGCCGAGCGCATCCGCACGCTGGCGGAACAACGCGGCAGCGGCTTTTCCATCGTCGGCTATGTCGGGATGAACGATGGACCGAAAATCATCCCCGAGGCCATTGACCGAAGCGCAATCTATAATCTGGCCGATTTCGTAGTGCGCCTGGGCGCGAGTGAGGTCGTGCTGGCGCTGGAAGAGCGTCGCAATGCATTGCCGCTTTCCGATCTGCTGCGGATCAAGACGACTGGCGTGCATGTCAATGATTTATCGAGCTTTCTGGAACGGGAGACTGGCCGGGTCGATCTGGACAGCGTCAACCCCAGCTGGTTCATCTTTTCCGATGGCTTTTCTGCGGGCCGCAGGCTGTCGAGCTTTGCCAAGCGCCTGTTCGACATCATCGCCAGCTTTGTGCTGTTGGTCCTGACTGCCCCGCTCATTTTGATTGCAGCAATTATTGTCAAGATCGACAGCAAGGGTCCGGCGTTTTTCCGCCAGAGCCGTGTTGGACTCTATGGGCAGGAGTTTCAGATCCTCAAGCTGAGATCAATGCGGCAGGATGCGGAAGTCGCAGGACAGGCAGTCTGGGCGTCGGAAAATGATCCGCGCGTTACCCGCGTCGGGCAGGTTTTGCGCACGCTGCGTATCGATGAATTGCCGCAGGCGTGGAGCGTGCTGAAGGGCGAAATGAGCTTTGTCGGGCCACGCCCGGAGCGTCGGCAATTTGTCGAGGATCTGGAAAAACACATGCCATATTATGCCGAGCGCCACATGGTGAAGCCGGGCATAACGGGATGGGCGCAGATCAATTACCCCTATGGCGCATCGATTGAGGATTCGCGGCACAAGCTGGAATATGACCTCTATTATGCGAAGAATTATACGCCGTTTCTTGACCTGCTGATCCTGCTTCAAACGTTGCGCGTCGTGCTTTGGCCGGAAGGAGCGCGCTGAACCATGAGCGTGGTCCTGAGTTTCCTTGCCGAATGGGGGCATGCGTTGGCGGCAGCGTTGTTTGCGGCCATCGGCATATGGGTATCGCGCCGACGAGAGGCGATATTGCAGCAGCATTTGCTGGTGGCGGCGCTCCTGCTGACAGCTTTCTGGGCGTTGAGTACCGCTTTGGGCGGGCCGTTCAACGTCATCCCCGGCATGTCGGAAAGTCTGCGCAACATGGCGTGGCTGCTTTTCATGTTTGTCGTGTTGCATCGTGGCGAAGGACGCAAGGCGGATCACCCTGCGGCCGTGAATGCCATCTATACCGTGCTTGGCGTTGTGCTGGTGCTCCAATGGGGGCTTGAACTGTTTCCCGGCCGTGCGGATGCGGACGACAGCCTGTTGCGCGGGCTGTTCTTTGTGTCGCTCGCCCTGCGCATGATGGTTGCGGTCGGTGCGTTGGTGCTGGTCCATAACCTTTACGTCGTGACCGCGCCCGAAGCACGCTGGGGTATCCGCCTGTTGCTTGCGGCGCTTGCGGCGATGTGGACCTATGACCTGAACCTATACACATTTTCCTACCTGACCCACGGCGACGCGGTCGAACTTTTTGCCATGCGCGGGTTCGTTATGGCCCTGATGGCGCCCGTTTTCGCACTGGGTGCGCATCGCAATACAAGCTGGAAGTTACGCCTGTCGCGGACGGTGACATTCCAGTCGCTCTCCCTGGTGGCAATTGGCGCTTACCTGATTTCCATGGTGTTGATCGCAACTGCAGCACAGGCGTTTGGCGGCGCTTATGCCAGGGTGGTGCAGATCAGCTTTATTTTCGGCATGTCCGTGGCAGCGCTGGTCTTGCTGCCGTCCAGTCAGTTTCGCGCATGGTTCAGGGTCAAGATCACCAAGCATTTCTTTCAACATCGCTACGATTACCGCGATGAGTGGACGCGCTTTACCAATACGATCGGTCGTCCGGGGCTCAGCGCGGCGCCTTTTTACGAAAGGGCGGTAAAGGCGGTTGCCGACATTACCGAATCGCCCGCGGGCCTATTGCTTATGCCGGGAGAAGGGGGCGGCCTCAGCGTGCAGGCGCGATGGAACTGGAGCGATGCCGATATCCCTGCGATGGCGATGAGCGCGGCGCAGATGGCGGCACTCGAAGATAGCGGCTGGATCATCGAACTGGACGAAGAGCGCGAGACCATCGCCAAGGGGGAAAACCAGACGCGCCTGCCAGACTGGGTTATCGAGGAAAGCCGGGCCTGGGCATTGGTTCCGCTGATCCATTTCGATCGGTTGACAGGCGCGGTATTGTTGGCGCGGCCGGTGGTCCCACGGGATCTCGATTGGGAAGATCTGGATATGTTTCGCGTCGTCGGACGGCAGGTCGCCAGCTATATTTCCGAGGCGCAGGGCCAGGAAGCGTTGTCCGAGGCGCATCGATTTGAGGAATTCAATCGGCGTTTTGCCTTCATCATGCATGACATCAAGAATCTGGTGAGCCAGTTGAGTCTGGTCGCGCGCAATGCGGAACGGCATGCCGACAAACCGGAATTCCGCGCGGACATGATCGCCACGCTTCGGGAATCCGTTGGCAAGATGAATGACATGCTCGCGCGCTTGTCGCAACATAACAAGGCGCGGTACGAGGAATCACGTGCGATTGCGATCCGCCCGCTGATCGAACAGGTCGTGGAGATCAAGAACCCGCATCATCCGGTGACGATCAGTGGCGATGTGACGGTCAACGTCATGGCCGATCCAGCGCGTCTTGAGCAGATTCTCAATCATCTGATCCAGAATGCGATCGATGCCAGCAGTCCTGATGAACCGGTTATGATACGTCTTGGTCAGCAGAGCCTGCATGTGTCGGTGGAAATTATCGACCGAGGGTGCGGAATGAGCGCCGAGTTTATCCGCAGTCAGCTTTTCAAGCCGTTTTTGTCCAGCAAGGAAGGCGGCTTCGGTATCGGTGCATTCGAGGCGAGAGCTCTTGCCGCCGCCATGAACGGACGGATCGAGGTGGAAAGCCGGGAAGGCGAAGGTAGCCGTTTCACGCTGATCCTGCCGGTCGCCATGCAAGATGCAGAAAATGAAACAGATGATAAGGAAAGGGTCGCCGGATGAGCGAGAACCGCCCCATAGCGTTACCAAAGCTGCTGATCGTCGAGGATGACGTCGGACTACAGCGTCAATTGCGCTGGGCCTATGAAGATTATGAGGTGTTGGTCGCAAGTGATCGTACCGAAGCGCTCGACATATTGCGTGCGGAGGAGCCCGATGTGGTGACGCTCGACCTTGGCCTGCCGCCTGATCCCGATGGCACGAGTGAGGGCTTTGCCACGCTCGATGCGATATTGGCTCTCAAGCCTGACACGAAGGTCATCGTCGCATCCGGCCATGGCGTGCGGGAGAGCGCGCTTCGCGCCATTTCGGGCGGGGCGTATGATTTCTACCAAAAGCCGGTCGATATCGATGAACTGGGACTTATCGTGTCGCGCGCATTCCATGTCCATGCGTTGGAAAGGGAGAATGCACGGCTGGCCGAAACGGCGTCGGACGATCATCGGGTACTGGGCCGGATGATTACCGCTGCGCCTGAAATGCTGAAGGTCGCGCGTACCATCGAACGTGTCGCCAATGCCGATGTGTCGGTCATGCTGTTGGGCGCAAGCGGAACGGGCAAGGAATTGCTGGCGCGCGGCGTACATGACAGCAGCAACAGGCGCGGAGGGCAGTTCGTTGCAATCAATTGCGCGGCCATCCCCGAAACGCTGCTGGAATCCGAATTGTTCGGGCATGAAAAGGGCGCGTTCACTGGTGCTGTGAAGACGACTGAAGGCAAGATCGAACAGGCCGCCGGCGGTACATTATTTCTGGATGAGGTGGGGGATATCCCGCTAAACCTCCAGGTCAAATTGCTTCGCTTCCTGCAAGAGCGGGTCATTGAACGGGTCGGGGGACGCCGGACCATACCAGTGGATACGCGCGTCGTGTGTGCGACCCATCAAAATCTGGAAGCGATGATTGGCGCGGGCAGTTTTCGTGAGGATCTTTATTACCGTCTGGCCGAGATTGTTATCCGCATCCCCACATTGGCTGACCGGCAAGGGGATGCGGTTCTGCTGGGCAAGCATTTCCTGACGCGCTTTGCCAAGGACATGAATCCGGCGGTCAAGGGACTGGCTCCCGATGCCCTGGCCGCGCTTGACGCATGGGCATGGCCGGGCAATGTGCGCGAGCTTGAAAACCGTATGAAGCGCGCGGTCATCATGGCCGAAGGGAAGCTGGTGACGGCGGCGGATCTTGATCTGGACGGCATGGGTGAGGAAGACCCCGACGTTATCAACCTGAAAACCGTCCGTGAAATGGCGGACCGCAAGGCGATCCGCCGCGCCATCGCCCGGACGCAAGGCAATATTTCAGGTGCAGCCAAGATGCTGGGGATCAGCCGGCCGACGCTATACGATCTTTTGAAGCAGTATGAGATGCAAGCCTGACATGCCGTTGCGCAGGAAATACCTGTTGTTGGCGGTCGTCCTTTGTCTTGTGATCGCCTTGCCCGCCTTTGCGGTGCTGGCAAATGGCAAGGGCGATGCGCGTGCCGCCTATGACCGGGGCGTTGCCGCTTTTGGTAAAGGCGATGTGCGGACGGCGCGGATCGAATTGCTGAATGCGGTCAAGGCGGATCCGCAATGGGCGCAGGCCCGACTGATGCAGGCAAGGGCGCTGCTGGCGATGGGCGACGGATTGGGGGCGGAAGCGGAAATCAGTCGTGCTCGCGACCTGGGCACGGCTGTACCGCTTACCCGGCATATGATGGCGCGCGCGCTGCTGTTGCAGGGGCGAACGGACGACGCGCTGAAGGAAGCCCTGTCCGACGACGTCGATGCCCGCTTCGCGGCGGAGGCGCAGCGTATGGCGGGTCGTGCCTATCAGGCGCAAGGCCGTATGGATCTGGCGACGCAGGCCTTTGGAAAGATGTTGCGGCTTGCGCCCGACAATAGCCGGAGCTGGACCGACATTGCCCGTTTTCGGCTGGCGCTGGGCGATCAGGGTGGGGCGGTGATCGCCGCCGATCGGGCTGTGCGCGCCGATCCGCGCAACGTTGACGCCATCATCTTTCGGGGCATGCTGGTACGCGATCAATATGGGCCGCTCGCTGCGATTCCATGGTTTCAAAAGGCGCTGGCGCTCGATAGCAATAATGTACCAGCTTTGACCGAATATGCGGCAACACTGGCTGAGTTGGGGCAAGCACGGCGCATGTTGGCAGTAACGCGCCGGATCATCGCGCTTGATCCAGGCAACTTCCGCGCCTTTTTTATGCAGGCGGTCATGGCAGCGCGTGCGGGCAATTACGACTTGGCGCGCGGCTTGATGCAGCGGACGGGCGGAAAGATGGACGATATGCCCGCAGCCATGCTGCTGGCGGGCGGGCTGCATTATCAGGCAGGCAATTTCACCCTGGCTGCGGAACGGTTCGATCGGCTGCTAACGCGACAGCCCTTCAATATGAAGGCGCGACAGCTATTGGGTGCCGCCCAATACCGCGCCGGTGATTTCACAGCTGCGGTGCGGACGCTGCAACCATTGAGCGAGCGGAAGGATGCGGACAGCTATAGTTTAACGCTGTCTGCGCGCGCCTACGAAGCGTTGGGCGAGCGGGGGACGGCGGAGCGATTGTTTGAGCGGGCGGCGCTGCCGGTTCGGGGCGATGCGGAAGTTTTTGCAGGCGCGGGCAATCCGGTACTGCTGGCGAGTGCGGCGATGGAGCATCCCGATTCCGCGGCGGCGGTTATTCCCTATGTTCGAGCGTTATTGGAGGCGGGCGAGACCGATCAGGCGATTGCCCGGGCCGGGTCGCTGCAACAGGCCAACAGGAATGCGCCTGATGCACATGTTGTGTATGGCGATGCCTTGTCGGCGGCAGGGCGCTATGCGCAGGCGGCGGAGGCTTATGGTCAGGCGGCCAATCTTGCCTTTACAGAGGCAACGGCATTGCGGATGGTTGCTGCGTACCGCCATGCGGGCGACACGGCGGCCGCGGTGCGTGTGCTCAACCTTTATCTTGGCCAGAATCCATTAAGCGTACCGGCCAACCGGCTTGCAGCCACGGTGCATCTGGAGGCTGGCAACTGGGCGCAAGCGGCGTTCCTGCTGGAGCGGCTGCGCCGCCGCATCGGCAATGGCGATGCCTTGCTGCTGACCGATCTTGCCTGGGCGCGATTGGGCGAAGGACAGACGCGCATCGCGCTTGCACTGGCGCACCATGCTTATGCATTGCTGCCTTCCAGCCCGGTGACGAGCGATGCCTATGGCTGGATGCGTTACAAGGCGGATGGAGCGAGCCGGACGAGCATCGACCTGCTGGAAAAAGCCGTCGCCTTGTCGCCGAAAAATCCGCTGCTGAATCAGCACCTGAACGAAGTCTATGCCAAGGTCGGAACGAAGGGGCTATAGCGCCTTGATCGCGCCTATATGCGCTTTGGAATTATGGACGTAATGTTCCACGCCTTCACGCATGCCGGTGACGGCATCATCGGTCAGGTCGCGCATATATTTGGCGGGGCGTCCTGCCCATAGCTGGCGATGTACAACGGTTTTGCCGGGCGTCAGCATAGCGCCTGCCGCCAGCATCCCATCGCCCTCGATCACGCACCCGTCCATGACGATCGCGCCCAGCCCGACAAAGCCGCGATCATGGACCGTGCAGCCATGCAGCATCGCCATATGACCGACCAGCACGTCATTGCCAATGATGGTTGGAAAGCCGCCTGAACCATCCTTGTCACTGTCGCAATGGATGATGGTGCCATCCTGAATATTGGTACGCGCGCCGATGCGGATTAAATTGACGTCGGCACGGATGACGCAATTATACCATATGCTTGCATCCGCACCGATTTCGACATCGCCTATAATCCTGCACCCCGGCGCGATGAAGGCGCTTGAATGGATTTTCGGGCTTTTGCCGCCCAGTGGCAGGATTAGGGGGTCCATGTTCATTGCTCCAACAATCGTGCGGCATGCAGTGCATGATAGGTCAGAACGCCGCTGCATCCAGCACGCTTGAATGCCATCAGCGTTTCAAGGACCAACGCATCGCGTTCGCCCGCGCCAGCGGCAACTGCGGCCTCGATCATCGCATATTCGCCCGATACCTGATAGGCGAAGACGGGCACATTAAACTGGTCTTTCACCGCGCGAACGATGTCGAGATAGGGCAGGCCTGGCTTGACCATGACGCTGTCGGCCCCTTCGGCCAGATCGAGCGCCACTTCACGCAGCGCCTCCGCACCATTGGCCGGGTCCATCTGATAGGTCTTTTTGTCGCCTTTCAACAGACCGCGTGAACCGACCGCGTCACGGAAGGGGCCATAAAAGGCGCTCGCATATTTGGCGGCATAGGACATGATCTGCACGTTGACATGCCCTGCGCCCTCCAATGCCGAACGGATCGCACCAATGCGCCCGTCCATCATGTCGCTGGGCGCGATAATGTCGGCGCCTGCCGCCGCCTGCACCAGTGCCTGCCCTGTCAACACCTCGCTCGTGACGTCATTGAGAACATAGCCCGTGTCGTCGATCAGACCATCCTGTCCATGGCTGGTATAAGGGTCCAGCGCTACGTCGGTCAAAATACCTATGTCCGGCACGGCATCCTTGATCGCCTTGATCGCCCGGCACATCAGATTGTCGGGGTTAAGCGCTTCCTTGCCATCGTCGCTGCGCTTTTCATGTGGTGTGTTGGGGAAAAGGGCAAGGCAGGGGATGTCGGCGTCACGCGCCTCTTTCGCGCGCGCCACGATCAGGTCCACCGACCAGCGCGAAACGCCCGGCAGGCTGGATACAGGTTCTTCGACGCCCTTGCCTTGCGTAACGAACAGCGGCCAGATGAGGTCTTGCGGCCCGATGCGGTTTTCCGCGAACAGGCTGCGGCTCCAGGCGCTGGCGCGGGTACGGCGAAGGCGCAATGCGGGAAAAGAAGCTGAAGTCATGCCGCCGTTTAGCGGCACAGGGCCGTTTACCGCAAGAGCCGCGTCGTGCCATTGGGCAAAAGCGCGATTTCCTTTGGTGCATCGGCGGTCTTTTGTGCAGATTGCACTGGTTCCGGCAGGCCCGCCTTCAGGCTTCTGAGTTCAGACAGCCGGGCGCGGAACTTGCGCAGATCATTGCCTGCAAGTTGCGCCGTGGTGGTGAATTTGACCGAGTTGGGATTAACTGTGCGTCCGTTGCGGTACAATTCATAGTGAAGGTGCGGTCCAGTCGACAGGCCGGTCGAACCGACATAACCGATGACCTGACCCCGGCGGACAAACTCTCCTGAATTGGCGGCGATCCGGCTCATATGTCCATAGCCGGTGGCAAGTCCGCGGCCATGGTCGATTTTTACATATTTGCCATGTCCCCCGTGCCGCCCGGAATAAACCACTCGACCGTCGGTTACGGCGTGGATGGGGGTGCCATAGCGCGCGCCGAAATCAATACCGGCATGCATCCGGCTATAGCCCAGTATCGGGTGGCGGCGCATGCCATAGCCTGATGTGACCCGTGCGTTGACCGGCGCGGCAAGCTGTCCGCGTTGTTCGCCGACGCCCGATGCTTCAAACCATTCGGTGCGGCCGCCGGTGGTCCATTTCAACAGATTAAGGTCCTTGCCCCGCGTCCTTTCGAGACCGGCATAGAGCAGTCCGCCTACCTCAACCTCTCCTGTTTCCGCGCGGCGATAGTCCAGAATGATGTCGAACCGGTCATTCGCGCCCACATCCCGGTCGAGCGAAATCTTGCCCACAATGGCCTTTAGATAAGTCTGAATGGCCTTTGCAGGAGCACCGGCGGCACGCGCGGAGCGATAAAGACTGGAACCGACCGTGCCGCGAATACGCAGCGGAGTGGCATCGACGGCAATAGGAATTTTGGTCAGTGTGAGCGCGCCATCCACGCGCTTCATGCTAAGTGCCAGATCGAGTCTGGCGCGGAAAGTCAGGGCATCAAGCGGTCGCGGAACATTGCGCGATGCGCGGCGGCCGAGGCGAATATCGATCCGCGTGCCCGGTGTCAGTGCGCTTGTTGCTATCGCGCCGGACAGAAGGTCCATCACTTTGGACGCGTCGGTATCGCTTACACCAGCACGGCGCAGCGTGCGGGAGAAACTGTCGCCGCTGCCGATGGCGGCGGTCAGGTCTATCTGCGGACGTTCTGGTGTTTCCTTCAGCGGTGCGACAATATCGCTTGCCGCCATATGCCGCCCCGTATCGGCGCCAAGGGCCAGCGGCGTGATCATCTGCGCGCGGGCTTCGTCGAACTGCCTGTCCGTCAGCGCCTGTTCCGACAGGCCGGGAATGGGAGCAAAGCCGGGGTAAAGATAAAGGGCACTGGCACATAATGCGCCGCAAGTCAGTACACCGCGCAGCCATTCTGCCGATCCGATACGTTGGCCAAGATCGGGGACAAGATTAATTTCGTCGCAATATTCGCGCAGCCGTTCACGCCAGTGCCGCAGATCGCCCGCGCGCAATGGGATGGCGATTGCGTCGGCAAGGGAAATAGAAGCCGTGGCGCCCCCTTGGCCGTAATCAAAATCATTCTTCTGAAACAAGGTGTTGCATCCCCCGACGGACGAAAAACAGTTAACGGCTCTTCGCCCAACCTATCTGCGAAACCTTCTGCCCGAGTAAGGTTAAAGTCAATTTAAGATCATGGTGAATGGAGATTTCGTGCGGTGAACCGTGCCATATGGCCGATAGTTCCCAATGCGTTGCGGAACCAAAGTGCACAGGCGCAACTAACACATCGCTGGCGGCCAGCGTGAAGCCCAATCACAAAGGATGACAAGGGGCGGATCAAGAAATCCTTGCTCCAGTGTTCGCACTGGATATTGACGCGCGCCAAAGTGCAGCATAGCAGAGCAACAAAGCCCGCGAGGAGATCAGTTCAAAATGACCTATGTCGTCACCGACGCCTGCATCCGCTGCAAATATATGGACTGCGTAGAGGTGTGCCCGGTAGATTGCTTCTATGAGGGTGAGAACATGCTGGTGATCAATCCCAGCGAATGCATCGATTGCGGCGTTTGCGAACCCGAATGCCCGGCAGAGGCCATTTTGCCCGATACGGAAAATGGGCTGGAAAAATGGCTGGAACTGAATACCAAGTTTTCCGCCGAATGGCCCAATATTACGACGAAGGGTGAACAGCCCGACGATGCGGATGATCACAAGGGTGAAGAGGGCAAGTTCGAGAAATATTTCTCCGCTGAGCCGGGGTCAGGCGATTAATAGCCCGAAAACATACGTCAAGAACAGTTTTCCACAGCTTTTTTGCTTATAGGCATCAATCACTTCACGCATAACAGATGCGTGGGGTGGTAATTATATTACGAATCTGCTACAATTAATCCCAACGGGCGTATATGCGCCCAAGGAGAAAAACGTCGCATGTTCTTCGGGTGAGTCGCTTTTGCGCCCAATCTCTTGGTGCAGCATGTTGCGATCTGATCTCCCCAGATAGCTGAGAAAGGTTTCAAGAATGGCTGCCAAGGCGCTGTCTTTCGATGTAGGTGATTACGTAGTTTATCCAAAGCATGGCGTCGGCCGTGTGGTAGAGCTTCAGAGCCAGGAAATTGCGGGCATGGAGCTGGAGCTTTATGTCCTGCGGTTTGAAAAGGAGCGCATGACGCTCCGCGTTCCGACCAACAAGGCGGAAAGCGTCGGCATGCGCAAGCTGTCGTCCGACAAAACGCTGGGCGAAGCGCTCGACACGCTGAAGGGCAAGCCCCGGGTAAAACGTACCATGTGGTCCCGCCGCGCACAGGAATATGAAGCGAAAATCAATTCGGGCGACCTTGTGTCGATTGCCGAAGTGACCCGCGATCTGTTCCGTGCGGACGACCAGCCCGAACAAAGCTATTCCGAGCGGCAGATTTTTGAAGCCGCCTCTAGTCGTCTGGCCCGTGAGCTGGCGGCGATGGAGGAAGTGGACGAACCGCGTGCTCTGGTGAAGATTCTCGAAATTCTCAACGAGGCCGCACCAAAATATAATCGGGAAAAGGTCGACTGAGATTGCTTTTATGGCATTGAACGAAGGCGGCCCTGCGGGGTCGCCTTTTTTCTTGGACCTTATTGCCAGCCAGCCCCTTTGGCAAAAAGGATTGCACCGTGCCGGTGCGGTGTCATGATGTCGGTATGACCATGAAAATATTGATATGCAGCCTGATGCTGTCGATGGCTATTTCTGTTCATGCAGCGGCAGCCACGCAGCAATATAGTGTAACCAATTTCGATACGGTCCGCATGCAGGCGCCTTTCCATGTGACCATCGTGACCGGCCAGGGCAATTCAGCGCGTGCCGAAGGGGAGCGGGATGCTCTTGATCGGGTTTCGCTCAATGTGTCGGGCGGCGTTCTGACTATCCGTGCCGCGCCGCCTCGTTTTGGCCAGGAAAACGGCAATTCGGGCAAAGTCAGCGTAATCATTACGACAGCGACGCTGCGCAGGGTTTTGATGGGCGGGAATGGCGTACTGACCATCAACGGGATGAAGGGCACGCGTGGGGACGTGAATTTGGCGGGCAATGGCGATCTGGAAATCAATGGCGTCGCCTTGGACCAGCTTGTTGTCAACAGTGCAGGCAGCGGTCGTATTCGCCTTGCCGGAAAGGCAGGCGATGCGCGGGTGCAAGTCATTGGCGCGGGCAGTATCGAGGCACCCGAGTTTATTGCAAAAACACTGACCATCGATAGTCAGGGGCCGGGCAGCATTGTTCTGGCCGCAACCGGAACCGCAGACGTGACGGTCAAAGGCTCAGGCGATGTGACCGTACGGGGACGGCCGGCGTGCAAAACCAGTCAGGCGGGAAGCGGCCAATTGATTTGCGGTAGTGACTGATCCGGGGCGCTTAAACCCGATCGGCCTGAATCACAGGTTCGATCGAACGAAGCGCCGAAATGATACGCATCAAATGCGACGTGTCATGCACCTCAATGTCAATAATGTCGGTGTGAAATGGCCCTTCCCGATTGCTGAGCTGCAGATTCAGGATGTTGGCCTTGTTGGCGCCGAAAATATTGGCAACCGCGGCAAGCGCGCCCGGTTCATTTTTCAGAATGACGCTCAAGCGCGCGGTTCCGCCTGACGATTTGCTGTCCCAGCTCAGATCCACCCAATCGGCGTCGGTGCCGCTTTCCAGCGTTCTGCAATCAATGGTGTGCACTTCTATGCTTTCACCAGGGTGACGCAGACCGACAATCCTGTCGCCGGGAACCGGATGGCAGCAATCGCCGAGTTTGAACGCGACGCCGGGTGTCAGGCCGCGGATAGAGATCGCCTTGTGCTGTTGCGGCACGTGCGGATGGTGATCGGCATCCGTGGTGCTGCCGGGGATCAGGGCTTCCATGACCTCCGCATCGGAAATACTGTGCGTGCCGATGGCGAGCATCAGGTTGGCCCGATCATCCAGTTTCAGCCGGGTGAGTGCGCCCGCCAGAGCCTTGTCACCGATGGCGACGGGCAGGCGGCTGGCAATTTCCTCAAACAGCATTTCGCCCAACGCGATCATCTCGTCGCGCTGTTTGTGGCGGACATAGCGCCGGATGGCGGCGCGCGCCTTGCCCGTGACGACAAAGGTCAGCCAGCCGGGGCTGGGTTCCTGCCCATCCGACTTGAGAATTTCGACCTGATCGCCGTTTTGCAGCTGAGTGCGCAGTGGAACGACGCGGCCGTTGATCTTTGCCCCGACGGTTTGATTGCCCAGGTTGGTGTGGACCGCGTAGGCGAAATCGACCGGCGTTGAACCCTTGGGCATCTGATGCAACTCACCCTTGGGCGTGAACGCAAAGATGCGGTCCTGGTACATGGCCATGCGGGTATGTTCGAGCAGTTCGTCGGCGTCCTGGCTCTGATCGAGAATTTCGATGAGGTCACGAATCCAGCCCGCCTGACCGTCCGGGCCGCTGTGCGTCTGTTTATAGGCCCAGTGCGCCGCAAGGCCGAACTCGCTATCATGGTGCATGTCCTTGCTGCGGATCTGGATTTCGATGCGGGCATTTTCGCCGTGGATGACGGTCGTATGCAGGGATTTATACCCGTTGCGCTTGGGCGTTGAGATATAATCCTTGAACCGCCCGGGAACCATTTTGTAGCGCTGGTGGATGATGCCCAGCGCGCGATAACAATCCTCCGTGGTTTCAGTAATGACCCGAAATGCCATGACATCGGTCAACTGTTCAAAGCTGATATGTCGTTCCTGCATCTTCTTCCAGATGGAATAGGGATGCTTTTCCCGACCGGAAACGGAGACTTTCAATCCTACCTTGCCCAGCAGCAATTGCAGGCCGGAGGCTATACGCGCAATTTTGTCGCCACCGCCTTCCTTGAGCTGTTCCAATCTGCGGGTGATGCTGTGGCAGGCATCCGGTTCAAGCTGTTCAAAGGCCAGATACTGCATTTCGCGCATGAATTCATACATGCCGATCCGTTCTGCGAGCGGGGCATAGATATCCATGGTTTCGCGCGCGATGCGCTTGCGCTTGTCGATATTCTTGATGAAATGAAGCGTGCGCATATTATGTAGCCGGTCGGCGAGCTTGACCAGCAGGACGCGGATGTCATCCGACATGGCCAGCAGGAACTTACGCAGGTTTTCCGCGGCGCGCTCATTTTCGGTCTGCGCCTCGATCTTTGACAATTTGGTAACGCCATCGACCAGCCGGGCAATATCTGGCCCGAAATTCTTCTCAATCTCCTCATGAGTAACAAGCGTGTCTTCGATCGTGTCATGCAAAAGGGCTGTGATAATCGTCTGGTCGTCCAGATGGAGGCCGGTCAAAATGCCTGCGACTTCAATAGGATGACTGAAATATGGATCGCCGCTGGCGCGCTTCTGGCGGCCATGTTTCTGGACGGAAAAAACATAAGCGCGGTTGATCAGCGCTTCGTCCGCATCGGGATCATAGCGTTTGACCCGCTCTACCAATTCATATTGTCGTAACATCCCTTTAAGGATGTGGGGGAATTTTGCCGCTATGCAACAAAAATCTGCGCCCGACCCTGTATGTCCGACATGCAGGTGGGCGCAGAAAGTTGAGGCGGGTTCCCGTCATGGGAGGAGACGGGCGGGGTGCCAAATTAAGTTGTGATTCGATACCTAGATGGCATAGTGGTCTTTTGCAACTGAAAATATATATCTATTTTGCAACCGATCATTTTTTGCGGTATTTGTGAAGATTATGGGATTGACGGAAGAAACCTGCGCATTCGAGGGGTGCAGCCTCCCCTCCGCACTTGAGGCGATGGGAGAGCGTTGGTCCTTTCTCATTTTGCGCGCGGCGCTCAGTGGCGTGCGCCACTTTGAAGATTTTCAATCGAGCCTGGGCATTGCGCGCAACATCTTGGCCAGTCGGCTATCCCGCCTTGTGGAAAAAGGCATTCTGGACCGACACCAGATGGAGAATGACCGCCGAAAGGTCGAATATCGGCTTACCCAGAAAGGTCTGGAACTGTTACCGGTCATGCTGGCGCTGCGTCAATGGGGGGAGCGATGGGGCGCGGGCGTGCCCTCCACCCCTGTGCTGGCCGATCGGCGTGATCGTCAACCGATTGCCAAAATCGGCATTTATTCTCACGATGGCCGACGGCTGGAACTGGAAGATTTGTGCTGGATCGAGGCAGACGAAGTGTCGTCCCTTCCACAATGTGCTGACCGGTCCGTCAGGGTCGGGTAATCAGTGCATATTTCGGTGAAGCAAACAGGCGCTGCACCATTGGAGCAAAAAAGTCTAACGGCGCGGTGTCGTAATCGGGATCAAACGCGCGTTGATCATATCGCTCGGCGAAATCGGCGGTGGCGGCGAAATGGGGATCGCCACGATATTGTTCCCGCATATCCCGGTCCAGTCCCAAGTAATGGAAATAATAATAGCCCTGGAATATTCCATGGTGCTGCACGACCCAGTGATTTTCTTCTGACAGGAAAGGCTGGAGGATTGCAGCGGCGACATCGGGATGATTGTAGGTGCCCAGTGTATCGCCTATGTCGTGGAGAAGCGACATGACCACATATTCTTCATCGCGACGATCACGATACGCCAGAGTTGCTGTTTGCAGGCAGTGTTGCAGCCGATCGATAGGGAAGCCACCGTAATCGCCGCTCAGCAGTTGCAAATGAGCAAGTACACGACCAGACAGATTGCCGGCAAAAGGTTGCATGCAATGCATGATATGCTGCCAGTCTTCAGCGGTAGAATCCGCAAGCTCTTTGAAGCCGGCTTTCGTCTTGTCCATGTTGTTCATTGCGAGTCTTGCTTATTGCCTCCAGCGCTGAACTTATCCCTTGTCCCATGTGAATGCAAACTGGCTGGCTTGACGTAAGGTTTCATGCCATGTCCATGTGTCATAGCTTCAAATGCTGGTGAAAAGTCGATAAGAAACCGCATGGCCGTCATATCCATTCGTCCCAAACCATTTTTCGAGGACAAGAACCGGGCGTTCTGGAACCTGCAGTCGCTGGGTTGGCTTGGCGCGCTGACATTGCGCGGATTGTCGGGCATTGCCAACGGGCAACCGATTTCCTTTCTGGTGCCCGTTCTGATTTCCACGGTTACGGGCTATTCGCTGACTTTGCTGATGGCCGTGATTTTTCGTGAACTGGTCAAACAACGTCCGCTTGTCACCTGGGGCGTGTCGATCCTTGTTGTCCTTATGGCGGCGGGCATGTCGGCCTTTATCGATGCCTGGGTTTTTTCAACGCAAAACCGGACCAGCGACACGGCCGGACTGCAACTGTTTCTGGGCGCTTTTTACCTGACTTTCACCCTGCTGGGCGCGTGGTCGGCGCTTTATTATGCCATCAACTTCTTCCTCACGATCGAGGAACAGGCCAATCAGTTGGAGCACCTTGAGAACCAAGCATCGAGCGCGCAACTCGCCATGCTACGCTATCAGTTGAATCCGCATTTCCTGTTCAATACGCTCAATAGTATCTCGACACTGGTGCTGCTGAAACAGACGGAGCGGGCCAATGCAATGCTCTCCCGCCTGTCGTCTTTCCTGCGTTATACGCTGATCAACGAACCAACGGCACAGGTCACTTTGGCGCAGGAAGTGGAGACGCTCAAACTCTATCTGGAAATAGAAAAAATGCGCTTCGAAGATCGGCTGCGCACTGTGTTCGATATTGATCCAGCCGTTGCACGGGCGCGGCTGCCTTCGCTGCTCTTGCAGCCATTGGTCGAAAATGCGATCAAATATGCCGTGACACCAAGGGAGGAAGGTGCGGATATTTCGGTTACGGCCCAACCTGCCGGTGAAAATGTACGGATCATCGTATCCGATACCGGCCCGGGATTGCATGACGGGGACTTCGATCCGATACTTTCAACCGGCGTGGGGCTTGCCAATATCCGCGATCGTTTATTTCAGGCCTTCGGGGAACGCCAAAGCCTTGAAACGCGTTCTATGCCCGGCGGCGGGTTTTCAGTGATCATTGAAATGCCGCATGTAACGGAAGAACAGACAAAGGTTGCTGCATGACGATCAGAACGATCTTGGTTGACGACGAAAGCCTGGCCATTCAGGGACTCCAATTACGATTGGAAACCCATAAGGATGTTGAGATCGTCGACACCTGCCTCAATGGCCGGGAGGCTATCCGCTCTATAAAGACGCATAAACCCGATCTGGTGTTCCTCGACATCCAGATGCCGGGTTTCGACGGCTTTTCCGTGGTACAGGGCATGATGGAGATAGAGCCGCCGCTGTTCATCTTTGTCACCGCCTATAGCGAGCATGCCATTCGCGCCTTTGAAGCGCAGGCGGTCGATTATCTGTTGAAGCCGGTGGACGAGGATCGTCTTGCCGACGCGCTGGACCGTGTACGTCAACGCTTGTCTGAAAAACGCAATGTGCAGGAGGTGGAGCGCCTGCGCGAAGTGCTGGCCGAAGTCGCGCCCGATGCGGTGTGCGAATTTGTCGAGGATGACGCGCCCGCGTCCAATCGTTTTGAGAAACTCATCAACATCAAGGATCGCGGCCAGATTTTCCGCGTCGATGTCGACAGCATAGAGCGGATCGACGCGGCGGGCGACTATATGTGCATCTATACCGCCGACAATAGTTTGATCCTGCGTGAAACCATGAAGGATCTGGAAAAGCGACTCGACCCGCGCAATTTTCAACGAGTGCACCGTTCGACCATCGTGAATTTGAGTCAGGTGCGGCAGGTCAAGCCCCATACCAACGGCGAATGCTTCCTGGTTTTGGAATCAGGGGCACAGGTGAAGGTCAGCCGCTCCTATCGCGACGTGGTGGCGCGCTTCGTGCATTAACCGGGTCTTACTCCCGGTCGAGTTGCGTCACCCCCAGTTCATGCCCGTCAGGGTCAGTGAAATGAAACCGTCGGCCGCCGGGAAAGGTGAAAATGTCCCTGCTGATCTGCCCGCCCGCCTTGATCACCGCTGCACGTTGATGCTCGATATTGTCGACCTGAATGACCGGCAACAAGCGGGCGGTCGCTTCGGCGGGGTCGCCGGAAATACCGACATCGGTGTCGCCGGTCGTCGTGGCGGCATAGCTGGGTCCGAAATCAGTAAACGTCCAGCCAAACGCATCGGCATAAAAGTTTTTCGAAGCGCCAATGTTTCCCGAAGGCAACTCGACATAATGTAATCGCGCCATGATTATCACCTCAAATGTTCTTGATATGTTCCTATACATATGGCAGGATTTGCCATTATGCCAGCAAAAAATATCCCGAAAGATAGGGGCAGGGGCGCGACTGTCAATCGGACACCGCTGCGCTTTAACCTGTCGGAACGGACTCAAGATGGCGACTGGCTTGACGAACGCGAAGCGATAGACGGTCCGCCGCAACGATTGCGCACGACGGTGACGGTTGAACATCCCCGTACGATCATCACGCGCAACACATCGCCGGACATAGGATTCGACCGTTCCATCAACGCCTATCGCGGCTGTGAACATGGTTGTATTTACTGTTTTGCGCGGCCCAGCCATGCGTATCACGACCTGTCGCCGGGGCTTGATTTCGAAAGTCGGTTATTTGCCAAACCCGATGCCGCCCGGTTGCTTGTCGTGGAACTGTCGCGATGCGGCTATGCCGTTGCGCCGATTGCGATGGGCACGAATACCGATCCCTATCAACCGATTGAAAAGGATTGGCGGATCACGCGGGACTGTATTCAGATACTCCATGACTGCCGCCATCCACTTATCATAACGACAAAATCGAACCGCGTTTTGCGCGATATCGACTTGCTGGCCGACATGGCGAAGGATGATCTGGTCGTGGTCGCCCTATCCGTCACGTCGCTCGATCCGGCCATAGCCCGCACGCTGGAGCCAAGAGCGCCGCACCCGCACAAAAGGCTGGAGGCAATCGGTGAACTGACACGGGCGGGGGTGCCGACGCATGTGTCGGTCGCGCCTGTCATTCCTGCGATCACCGATCATGAGATGGAAGCGATACTGGAGGCGGCGGCAAAGGCTGGCGCGCGGAGTGCATCGTTCATTCCTGTGCGGCTGCCCCATGAAGTCGCGCCGCTGTTTCGCGATTGGCTGGATGCCTGTTTCCCTGATCGCAAAGACAAGGTCATGGCGATCATTCAGGACCTGCGGGGTGGGCGGGATAATGATCCGCGCTATCGCATGCGTATGCGGGGGCAAGGCGTGTGGGCCGATTTGATGCGAACGCGCTTTGCAAAGACATGTGCCCGGCTGGGGCTGAACCAGTCGGGACGGCAGAAATTGCGGACGGATTTGTTCAGACCGCCAGAGGGCGATCAGCCACGCTTATTGTAAGCCGCCTGCTCAGGACACGAGCGCAAGGCGTAACGGCTCTGCACCCTTTAATTCATGGTACGCAACGCCGGGAATCGTCGCGATACTGGCGGCGAGTTCGGCCTCTACCGCAAAATCCCGACCCAGACGAAGCTTCGCGATGCGGCCATCGGCGAGTTTGCTGCGCAACAGGATTTCACAGCGTCCGCCCCTTGCCCCGGACACAAGTTGCGCGATGGCGGAAACGGCTTTTGGTTCTGCGACATCAATTTGCAGAATGAGCCGTGATGTATTGCAAAGGCGGGAGAAAGGTTGAACATTGCGGATTGCGACGCGCGGCATTTCTTCCCCCGGTTGACGATCCAGTTCCACGGTCAGAAGGCCGCAATCCCCGTCACTGCCAAGCTCTTCAATCTGTTTGCAGACATCGTCATCAAAGCAGCTTGCCTGAAACTGACCGCTACTGTCCGACAGGGTGGCGGAGACATAACGCCGACCTCGTTTGGTTTCGCGCCAGCGTACTTCCTCTACCAATGCCGCCATGATTGCGTTCGTCCTCCCGCCCTGATCATTGGCTGGCTGGCTGCAAATCAGGCTGAAGTCTTTTGCGCCGTTGGCATCGGCAATGTGGCGAAAACGATCAACCGGATGGGCGGAGAAATAGAAACCGAATGCGTCCTTTTCCTGTGCCATGCGATCGGCAATCGACCAATGGATGCCGGATGGAATTTGAATGTCCGGTTGTTTGACCTCTGCCGCCCCGAACAGCCCGCCCTGACCGCTTGTCCGCGCTTCGGCTGCGCTGGATGCAACGGCGAGAATGGTTTCCGCGGCTGCGTGCACGCCCGCCCGGTCGGGATTGATGCTGTCGAATGCGCCGCCCGCGGCCAGACTTTCAAGCTGGCGCCGGTTCAAAAGGCGCGACTCCACCCGATTGGCAAAATCGTCAAGGCTGGTGAACGGTCCATGGTCCACCCGTTCGGCGACCAGCGTGTCCATCGCCTTTTCACCCACGCCCTTCAGACCACCCAGAGCATAGCGCACCGCGTGGCCGTCTTCATGCGGTTCAACCGAATATTCTGCCTCGCTGGCATTGATGCACGGGGGCAGGCATGTGATGTCCATGCGCCGCATGTCATCGACGAAGATGCAAAGCTTGTCGGTCTGGTGCATGTCGAAACACATGGAGGCGGCATAGAATTCGGCGGGATAATGCGCCTTCAGCCAAGCAGTCTGATAGGCGAGCAGGGCATAGGCGGCGGCATGTGATTTGTTGAAACCATAGCCTGCAAATTTGTCGATCAAGTCGAACAGTTCATTGGCCTTGGACGCCGGAATATTATTGTTTTGCGCACAACCGGTCACGAACCGTTCGCGCTGGGCATCCATTTCGGCCTGAATTTTCTTGCCCATGGCGCGACGCAGCAAGTCTGCGTCCCCAAGGGAATAGCCCGCCAATATCTGAGCGGCCTGCATCACCTGTTCCTGATAGACGAAGATTCCGTAGGTTTCCTCCAATATGCCGGACAGCAATTTATGGGGATACTCAATCGCCTCCATGCCGTTTTTGCGTCGTCCGAACATCGGGATATTGTCCATCGGTCCCGGTCGGTAGAGCGAAACAAGGGCGATGATGTCGCCGAAACTGGTCGGTTTCACCTGCGCCAGAGTCTTGCGCATCCCCTCTGATTCCAACTGGAACACGCCGACGGTGTCGCCACGCTTGAGTAATTCAAAGACCGCAGGATCATCCCATTGGAGCAGGTCGAGATCGACCTCTACGCCTCGCCCCTTCAACAACCGCACGCCTTTTTGCAGCACGGAAAGCGTTTTCAGCCCCAGAAAATCGAATTTGACGAGACCCGCGCCCTCCACATATTTCATATCGAACTGCGTCACCGGCATATCCGATCGCGGATCGCGATAGAGCGGAACCAGCTGTGACAGGGGACGGTCACCGATCACCACGCCCGCAGCATGCGTGGAACTGTGGCGCGGCAGGCCCTCCAGCTTGCGGGCCAGATCGATGAGGCGTTTGACCTGAGGGTCGCGCTCATATTCATAGCGTAATTCGGCAACGCCCCCGCGCTCCATGGCGCGATCCAGCGTCCACGGGTCAGTGGGATGATTGGGGATCAGCTTTGCCAGCCGGTCCACCTGGCCATAGCTCATTTGCAGAACCCGGCCGGTATCCTTCAACACGGCGCGGGCCTTCAGCTTACCAAAGGTGATGATCTGCGCGACATGGTCTGACCCGTATTTGCTCTGCACATAGCGAATGACTTCGCCACGCCGGGTTTCGCAGAAATCGATGTCGAAGTCAGGCATCGATACGCGCTCTGGATTGAGGAAGCGTTCGAACAGCAGGCCCAGTTCCAATGGGTCGAGATCGGTGATGGTCAGCGCCCATGCGACGACGGAACCCGCGCCTGATCCGCGTCCCGGCCCGACCGGAATATCATTGTCCTTAGCCCATTTGATGAAGTCGGCAACAATCAGGAAATATCCCGGAAAGCCCATTTGAATGATGATGCCGACTTCAAATTCCAGCCGGTCGAAATAGGGCTTGCGCCGTTCGGCATCGGTGATCCCGAGTTTTTCGAGGCGCGCTTCCAGTCCAGCCGTTGCGTCGGCGCGCAGTTGCGTTTCTTCGCCCTCCCGGTCGCCGGCAAGGCTGGGCAGGATCGGCTTGCGCTTGGGGGCCATGACGGCACAACGCTGCGCAACCACCAGCGTATTCGCCAGCGCTTCGGGAAGATCCTCAAACAGCCGCTTCATGTCGGCCGCCGGTTTCATCCACGCGTCGGGCGAACTTTTCAGCCTGTCATCGCTGTCGACATAGGAGGATTGAGCGATGCACAACATCGCGTCGTGCGCGGAATGGAAATGCGGTTCGGCATAACAGCACGGATTGGTGGCCACGAGCGGAATATCTCGATCATAGGCAAGATCAAGCAAATGCGGTTCGGCGTTGCCTTCAACCGCATCAAGGCGGCGGACGATTTCTATATAGAGCCGGTCGGGAAACAGCGCTTGCAAGCGATCGGCATAGGCAAGCGCGGCATCGGGCTGATCTTCCGCAAACAGACGGGCGAGCGCGCCTTCATTGCCGGCCGTCAGTGCGATCAGCCCATCGGTACGCCCTTGCAATGCATTGAAGGCGACATGCGCCTGTTCCTCAATGGGCCGGTCGAGATGGGCCATCGACACGAGCGTGCACAAGTTATCATATCCCGTGCTGTCCTGGGCATAGAGCGCAATCCAGTCATAGACCGGGCTGGTCCCATCGGGCCTTCCCGGTCGGGAAACGCTCAACATCGTACCGACGATGGGCTGCACACCCTCTGACTTGCAGGCGTCGGAAAAGGCCATGGCAGCGTACAGGCCGTTGCGGTCCGTCAGTGCCGCGGCCGGAAAGCCGAGTGCGCGCGCCTGTTTTGCTATCGCCTTGGGCTCAATGGCCCCTTCCAGCATGGTGTAGGAGGAAAAGATGCGAAGCGGAACGAAGGGGGCATGAGGCATGGTGGGCAGCCTAGGAACTGAAGATGATTCGCGAAAGGCCCTTGTGATCCATGTGCGGGGTTTTGGGGAAAATACCTGATCAGGAGTAGCGAGCGGGATCTACCAGAGAGGGCGAGAAATCTGTAGCTGGGCGTCCCCGCAAGGTCGGCATTGATCCGGTTTGCCGCTCTATCATGCGGTGGACGGTCGGCGGCCACGTTCCTTCGTGCAGTTCACTTATGCGTTCGGAATTTGCGGCATCGGCCTGTGTACGGCGTTGGTTATGCCGCACATAGTCGAGCCATGTCGGTACATGGTATCGCTCAATCCACAGTTCTTGTTCGCCCAAATCCCTCAGAAGCGTCCAATGGCGGGCACCATCGCGCATCCGGATGCGGCGACGCTCATCCATGACGTTGAGGAAAGCGATCACATTATCCGGCTTGATCCGGTATTCGAGAGTGACAACGATCGGCCCGCTGCGGGCTTCCACTGGTACGTCCGTTTCCGGTTCGGTCCATTGTCCGAGCAGGTCAAGATTCTGATCCTGCGCTTCCACCATAGGCTTTATAAATCCAACCATTGCGCTGATGGTCTGTAATGCTGCAGCACCCAGCAAGGCCAAGCCGACGCCATATACTTCGGCGGCCGCGCCAAAGGCCCAGCTGCCCAGCGCCATCCCCCCGAACGCGAGCATCTGGTACATGGCGAGCGCGCGCGCGACGACCCAGCGCGGCGAACTCAACTGGACCGAAACGCTTAAGATCGAAAGTACCAGCACCCATCCCGCCCCGGAAAATGAAAGGGCAATCATGGTGAGTGGCAGCATGGTGCTGATGCCTGTCACAGCGGTGCCAATCACCACGGCCAGCGTCGATCCACGTACGATCCATTCAGTGGTGAAATGTCCACGCAACCAACCGCTGCCTAGCGCACCGCCCACCGCGCCTACGCCAAACGCACCCAACAGCACGCCATAAGTCAATGCCCCGCCTGCTATAAGGTCGCGCGCCACCAGGGGCATTAACGCCGGGACGGAGGATGCAGCCAACCCGAACAACATGGCCCGCATCAATATGATCCGTAAACCGGGAGACATGGCGACATAACGTATTCCTGCGGCCATGGCACCGCTCAGCGTTTCCCGCGGCAGCAGCCGGGGCGGAACCTCTGGACGCCATCGCAATAACACAACAATCAGCCCGACATAGCTCAACGCATTGACCAGAAATGCCATAGCCGCGCCCGCCGCCGCAACGATCATACCGCCAATGGCAGGTCCAAGGCTGCGGGCAATATTGAAACCCATGCTGTTGAGCGTGATTGCGCTGGGCAGGCCCTGTCGCGGCACCATATCGCCCACAGAGGCCTGCCAAGCGGGTCCATTCAGGGCCGTCCCACACCCGATAAGAAAGGTAAAGACGAGCAGCAGCCAGGGCGTGAGCACGCCCAATGCCGCGCATACCGCAAGTGTCACCGATACCAAAAGCATGAAGCCCTGCGCCACAAGCATGACGATGCGGCGATCCAGGTTGTCGGCAAACGCACCTGCCACCAATGCCAGCAACATGATTGGCAGGGTCGTCGATGACTGGACAAGCGCTATGTAGGTTGCCGAACCGGACAGGGAAACCATCATCCACGAAGCACCGACCGATTGGATAAGGCTTCCAAAATTCGACGCGAGGTTGGCAATCCAGACCATCCGGAATATTGGAATGCGCAACGGCGACGATGGCGGTGAGTTTTCGTCGGCGGAAAATTCCTCTTGCATATCAACCCTCATGCATGATTCTGCCCTGCAAGCATAGCGTTCCTGATGGCCTTACGCCCCTTGGCTGAACCACTATATTCAACCGCCTGTTAACGCTGCTGTGCAACTATTGCACAATCTATCGGTCGCCCAGCGCGCAGGCGCCAATCCGCGTTTGCCGGGCGATAAATGCCCCGTCACCTTCGCGGCGGCGCAATAGACATATAAAGATTTCTTTATATTTGGTTTGATTCTGGTGGCAAGGATTGTTAGAGCATTCTGCAATCCGCGCCGCCATGCTTTGTGGCGGCCCAATTTCCGTTTGAAGTTCGGGAGACCCTCGTGGCCACAGCACCTGCCGCCGACGTTAATGACTATGTGATTGCCGACATTGGCCTTGCCGCATTCGGGCGCAAGGAAATCGAAATCGCCGAAACCGAAATGCCGGGCCTGATGGCGTTGCGCAGCGAATATGGCGCAGCGCAGCCTTTGAAGGGTGCGCGCATCACCGGATCATTGCATATGACGATCCAGACCGCCGTGCTAATCGAAACCCTGACGGCCTTGGGCGCGGATGTCCGCTGGGCCTCTTGCAATATTTTCTCGACGCAGGACCATGCCGCCGCCGCCATTGCGGCTTCGGGCGTGCCGGTATTTGCGGTCAAGGGCGAAACCCTTGAAGAATATTGGGACTATGTCGAGCGTATCTTCGATTGGGGTGCAGGCGATCAGACCTGCAATATGATTCTGGACGACGGCGGCGATGCCACCATGTTCGCGCTTTGGGGTGCGCGGGTCGAGGCGGGGGAAGACCTGTTCACGCCATCCAATGAAGAAGAAGAGATTTTCTGTGCCGTGCTGAAGCGCGTTTTGAAGGAACGTCCGGGTTTCCTGACCAAAACGGTTGAAACCATCAAGGGCGTGTCGGAAGAAACCACCACCGGCGTTCACCGCCTGTATGAACTCGCCAAGAAGGGCAAGCTGCCTTTCCCCGCGATCAATGTGAACGACAGCGTCACCAAGTCGAAATTCGACAATCTCTATGGATGCAAGGAATCGCTGGTCGATGCGATCCGTCGTGCGACCGATGTAATGCTGGCGGGCAAGGTCGCCTGCGTTGCCGGTTTCGGCGATGTCGGCAAGGGTTCGGCCGCCTCGCTGCGCAACGGCGGCGCGCGCGTCCTCGTCACCGAAGTCGATCCCATCTGTGCGTTGCAGGCGGCGATGGAGGGATATGAGGTTGTCACCATGGATGAGGCCGCGACCCGCGCCGACATTTTCGTCACCGCAACCGGCAATGCCGATGTTATCACGGTCGATCATATGCGCGCGATGAAGAATATGGCAATCGTATGCAACATCGGCCATTTCGATAGCGAAATTCAGATTGCGGCACTGTCCAACATGAAATGGACCGAAATCAAGCCGCAGGTCGATGAAGTCGAATTTGCCGATGGCAAGAAGCTGATCATTCTGGCCAAGGGCCGCCTGGTCAATCTGGGCTGCGCCACGGGGCACCCCAGCTTCGTCATGTCGTCAAGCTTTACCAATCAGGTGCTGGCGCAGATCGAATTGTGGGGAAATAGCGACGCCTATAAGAACCAGGTCTATGTCCTGCCCAAGCACCTGGATGAAAAGGTTGCAGCGCTGCATCTGGAAAAGCTGGGCGTGAAGCTGACCACGCTGACAAAGAAGCAGGCCGACTATATCGGCGTGCCGGTAGAAGGACCATTCAAGCCGGATCATTACCGCTACTGACATATCGGCGGCGATAGCTCTGAATTACGGGGCCGGGCCTCTATCAAGCTCTTCACCCCCGCCACGCTTTGGGCTACTGCCCCTTCATGCACATGGTAACCGGCGATCTTTACAGGGCAGGGGGGCAATAGCCGGATGCTGACCCTGTCCACTATCGAAATGGCGGCGCTTGGCCTTGTTACAGCGCTGTGGCTGTCGGGTGCGGTGTGGGCGGTGTATAGCGGACTTGCCATGCGACGCCGCGCCGCGTTTGCCGCGGAGCAGGCCGACCGCTTGGCGACCCTGCTGGATGCCGCGCCTGCGTTGCCGGTTATTGTCCGTGCCGATGGCCGGATGGAAGCACCCGATCGGCTGGCCGGCTGGCTTGGACTTGAAAGCGTCCCTCAATTCATTTCGCAACTGACAGAGGCGCAAGGCGGCTTGAAAGCGGAGGACGGCGCGGCGTTGGCCCGCGACATTGCCGCTGCGCAAAAAGCCGGGAAAAGCTTTACGCGATCCGTAAGCGCGCAAGGATCGTCCCGTGCGCTTCTGGTGCGCGGCGCACCGGCCGGGTCCAGCCTGTCCGGACCGGGCGGGGTTATCCTGTGGTTGTT
Organism: Rhizorhapis sp. SPR117; assembly: GCF_021742065.1. The sequence goes on along the minus strand of NZ_JAKKIE010000018.1, from coordinate 25,418 downwards.
TGACGCGACTGAAAGCCAATCGGAAATCGGCGCGCTGAAGGAAGAAAAGAACAGGCTGGGCCGCGCGCTTGAATCATTGGCAGGCGTGATCGAGGCGGCGCCAATGCCGATGTGGCACCGCAGCCCGGACTTGCGCCTTTCGCTGGTCAATTCCGCCTATGTCCGCTCGGTAGATGCAGAGGACGCAGGAGAGGTGATCAGCAACGGGATCGAACTGGTCGAACCGGTTGACGGCATATCGCCCATGTCCGCGGCGGCTTCCGCGCTGGAATCGGGCGTATCCTATGCCCGGCTGGTGCCCGCCACCATCGATGGCGAGCGGCGGATGATGCGGGTTGTCGATGTGCCGCTGGGCGATGCGGGGGTGGCGGGTTACGCCATCGACATGCACGAGCTGGAACAGGCGCGCAGCGAATATAAGCGCCTGACAGAAGCGCAGCGGGACATGCTGGACCGGCTTTCCGCAGGCGTCGCACAATTTTCTGCGGACCGGACGCTGCGCTTTTCCAACCAGCCGTTCCAGCGTCTTTTCAACTTGCGGCTGGAAACATTGTCCGACGCGCCGGAATTCGACCGGGTGCTCGACGCCATGCGCGAGGCGGGTCGCCTGCCGGGCAGCCGCGATTTTCCCGCCTGGCGTGCTGAACGGCGCGACTGGTTCCTGTCGACTGAGGCGATTGAGGAAAATTGGCTGTTGCCGGATGGGATGCATCTGCGCGTCTTTGCCCAGCCGCTTCCCGACGGTGGTCTGCTGTTGATTTTCGAAGACAGGACCGAGCAGGTTCAGCTTTCCAGCGCTCGCGACACTTTGTTGCGTGTACGCACGGCCACGTTCGACAATCTGTTCGAAGCCATTGGCGTGTTTGCTTCCGATGGGCGATTGCACCTTTGGAACAGCCGTTTCCGCAAGATATGGGGCTTTGATGAAGTGACGCTCTCTGGCCATCCCCGCGTCGATCAGATGATGGAAAAGGTTGCGCACAAGCTGGAAAAGCCTGCTCAAATCTCGGTCGTGCGCGAATTGGTCCGGGCGGCGACCGTGGAGCGGAAACAGCGTGGTGGCCGGGTCGCTTTTGCCGATGGGCAATATTTCGAATTTGCGGCGATTCCCCTGCCGGATGGCAATGCACTCTTCACCATGCTCGATGTGACCGACAGCCGACGCATCGAACAGGCCCTGCGCGATCGCAACACGGCGCTGGAGGAGGCCGACCAGATCAAGACCGCCTTTGTATCGAATATGAGCTACGAATTGCGTACTCCGCTGACCTCGATCGCCGGTTTTACCGAAATGCTTCAGGCGGGCTATGCTGGCGACCTGTCCGATCAGGCGCGCGAATATGTTGGCGCGATCATGGAAAGCGTTGCGCGTCTTTCCAGCCTTATCACCAATGTGCTTGATCTGACGCAGGGGGAGGCGGGGGTCCTGCCGTTGCATATGCGTCCGGTGGAATTGGCCGATCTGATCAGGGATCGCGTGGCGCAGTTCAGCAAGGACGCCAAGGCCAGGAAGATTGACCTGGCCGTTCAGATCGAACCAGGTCTTGGTATTACATCGGGCGACGTGGGGCGATTGGGTGAGGCGCTGGATCATCTGCTCGCCAACGCCATTCGTTATTCGGATGAGGGGGGACGTGTGCTTATTCATGGCGATGGTACGCGCACGGCGGCACGTATCGTCGTTTCCGACAATGGACCGGGCATGGATGTCAAGGCGCAGGCCCTTGCATTCGATCGCTTCAAGCGTGCCGAACAGGCCCAAAAGCGGGAATTCCTGGGTTTTGGCTTGCCGCTCGCCCGGCAATTGGTGGAAGCGCATGGCGGCACGCTGACTTTGCAGTCCGAGCTGGGGCAGGGCACAGCTGCCACTATGGAATTGCCGCGCGGATGATCGTTCGGGATGAGAATGAAATGCTCGCTTTTGGCGCAAAGCTTGCTGCAATCGCAAGGCCCGGCGACATTATCGCGTTGCGGGGCGGTTTGGGCGCTGGCAAGACAACGTTGGCACGCGGCCTTCTGTCCGCACTTGGTCTGGAGGAAGAAGCGCCAAGTCCCAGCTTTGCGATCGTCCAGCCCTATGAACCGCCGCTCGTCCGTTTTCCGGTGGCACATATCGATCTGTACCGGTTGGAGGACGCGGCGGAGGCGGAAGAACTTGCGCTCGATGAATTGCTGCTCGACAGCCTGCTGGTCATCGAGTGGCCGGAACGGTTGGGCGCGGCGTTATGGCCGGACAGCCTGATCCTGGAGATTGCAATGCTGGAGGATGGGACGAGGCGCTTGACAGCGACGGTTCCGGCGGCATGGAAGAACAGATGGCCCCCAGGATGATGCAGGACATGACGCAATCCACTATGATCCCGCCGGTAGCAGCACCGGCGTTTCTGGCTTCGGCCGGATGGGGCGATGCGCGCATATTGCCGCTGGCGGGGGATGCGTCGTTCCGCCGGTATTTCCGCGTCATCGACAATGAACGGCAGGCCGTTCTGATGGACGCGCCGCCGCCACATGAAGACCCGCGTCCGTTTCTGGCGGTTGCCGATCACTTGATCGGTCAGGGCTTTGCCGCCCCCACTGTCTATGCCCGCGATCTGGACCATGGCCTCGTCCTGCTGGAAGATTTCGGCGACATTCGGGTGCGTGAATATCTCGAAGCCGCACCGCATGAGGAATATAGCGTTTATGAACGCGCGGTTTCCCTGCTCGCGGACCTCCACACGCGTCCGCCCGCCGATCTGCGTCCTTATGACCGCGCCGAATATCAGCGGGAAGCAGGGCTGCTGACCGAATGGTTCTGTCCTGCGGTGGACCTGAGGGTCGATGCGGACGCCTATCGCGCGGCATGGGATGCGGTGCTGCCGATTGCCGAAGCGGACACCGCGCCCAAGGTTACGGTGTTGCGTGACTATCATGCCGAAAACATCATGCTCATCCCCGATCATGAACGTTCGCGCGGACTTGGCCTGCTCGACTTTCAGGACGCTTTGGTCGGTCATCCGGCGTATGACCTGGTGTCCCTTTTGCAGGATGCGCGTCGCGATGTGCCGGCGGAAATAGAGGCCGCAATGATCGCGCATTACAAGGCGCTTGCCAAACCCGATGGTCAATTCGACGCTGCTTATGCTGTGCTGGGAGCGCAGCGTAACGCAAAGATCGTCGGCATCTTCACGCGCCTTTGGAAACGGGATGGTAAACCGCGCTATCTGTCCTTCCTTCCCCGCATGTGGGACCTGCTTGAACGTGATCTTGGACATCCTGCACTTGCGCCGGTGGCGGACTGGTTCGCCAGCAACATTCCTGCCGAAAAACGGCATTTTGCGCTTGCGGAGCATGACCCGGCATGATGAAGGGCACGTCCGTCAAGACCGCAATGCTGATGGCCGCCGGCCTTGGAAAGCGGATGCGCCCCTTGACCGCCACACGTCCCAAGCCGCTGGTAAGGGTCGCCGGCAAACCGCTGATCGATCACGCTCTGGCGCGGCTGGAAGCGGGTGGCATTGAAAGGACGGTGGTGAATGTTCACTATCTTCCCGATACGTTGATCGCTCATGTACGCGCGCGCAAAACACCCATGGAAATCCTCATTTCGGATGAGCGGGAGAAGCTGCTGGAAACCGGCGGCGGATTGGTGAGGGCGATGCCATTGCTGGGCGATGCGCCTTTCTTGTGCGTCAACAGCGACAACATCTGGATCGATGGGCCGCAGGACAGCATTGCCATGCTGGGCAGTCATTGGGATGACGATAAAATGGACGCGCTTCTGCTGCTTGTCCCCCATGCTCGTGCGCATTGTCATAAGGGATCGGGCGATTTCCACATGGACAACATGGGCCGCCTGACACGTCGTCGTCCGGGCCGTCTTGCGCCCTTCGTATTCACCGGCGTTCAATTGGTGTCGCCCCGCCTGTTGCGTGAACCGCCCACTGATGCCTTTTCGACCAATTTCTTCTGGAGCCGCGCCATAGAAGAGGGACGGCTGTATGGCGTTTCGCATGGGGGTCTGTGGTTCGACGTTGGTTCTCCTGCGGCGATTCCGGCGGCTGAAGCGATTATCGCGGGTGGGTAAACCCGAAAAGCCAGCCGTCTACACCATTCCCGCGCACCGGGCCTTTGCCGATGCCCTGGCAACAGGCCTGCTGGCCCAGCATGGCAAGGACCGCATGGCGCTGGCGCGCGGTATCATTCTTGTGCCCAATAATCGCGCCGCCCGCGCGATCAGCGAGGCCTTTGTCCGTCGCGCGGAGACTGGCCTGCTCCTGCCCCGGCTTGTACCGATCGGCGACCTCGATCTGGGTGAAAAGCTGGGCAGCGCGCTTGATCCGATTGGCGAGGGCACCGACATTCCGCCCGCTATTGCGCCGATGGAGCGTCAAATGATCCTCGCCCGTATGGTGCAGGAGGCCAGCGCCCGTGCGGGACAGCCCATCGATGCGGGGGAAGCCATGCGGTTGGGCACGGCGCTGGGCCAAAGTCTGGACCAGCTTCTGGTCGAGCGCGTCGGCCCGGAGAAACTCCGTGATCTTCAGATGGAAGGGGATCTGCCGGAACACTGGAACAATTCGCTGGAGTTGTTCAATATCCTTCTGGATCACTGGCCACGGGAACTGGTGGCGCGCGGCGTTATCGATATGGCGGAGCGGCGCAACCGTTTGCTGGCGCACGTTGCCGAGCACTGGCATATGGCGCCCCCATCCGGTTTCGTAATTGCGGCGGGCATTGCGACGCCGGCCCCCGCGATTGCCGGTCTGCTCCACCGCATTGCGCGAATGGAGCGGGGGATGGTCGTGCTGCCTGATCTGGACCTTAACCTGACGCCGGAGGAATGGGACAGCATTGGTCCGTTCTCGTCCGATCCGGTGACGGGTTTCCGCAAGCGAGCGATTGAAACCCATCCCCAATTTGCGCTCAAGCTGTTGCTGGATCGCATGAGTGTGCATCGTGACGAGGTGGCGCTTTGGCGCTGGGGTAGCGATCATGATGCCCGCGCGCCGCGCAGCCGGAACATTTCCCATGCCATGCTGCCGCCCCGGCTGACGGTGAAATGGCGGGACCTGAAGACCGCCGACCGGAATCTGTCTGGCGTGCGTGCGCTGGAACTGGCGACCCCGGCGGAAGAAGCGCAGGCCATTGCTATCGCCTTGCGCGAAGCATTGGAAACGCCGGGCAGGACGGCGGCGCTCGTCACGCCTGATCGCGCGCTTGCGACCCGTGTATCCGCGCATCTGAAGCGTTGGGGCATAGCGGCGGATGACAGTGCGGGTCGCCCGCTTGCCGAATTGCCCTCCGGCACAGTGTTGATGGCTGCGGCATCGGCGGTGGCCGAGCGCTTTGCCCCTGTGGCGCTGCTGGCGTTGCTGAAGCATCCGCTGGTCCGGGCGGGGGAAGAGCGCCTGCCATGGCTGGAGCAGGTTCGCCGCCTTGATCTGTTGCTACGTGGTCCCCGCCCGCCTGCGGGCCTTGCGGGCATCGATCATTTACTCGCCAACGCGGAGCCACGCCAGGAATCCCTGCGCGCCAAATTGCGCGACTGGTGGCCGCCGGTTCGTAACATTCTCGCGCCGCTGGAAGCCGCATTTGCCGCTGCGCCGTCCCTTTCAGCACAGTTCGCCGCTTTGCGAGAGGCCGCTGGTGCGCTGACTGGCGATGCGGTCTGGGCCGGGCATCAGGGGCATCAGGCCGCTGCCGTTTTTGCCGAGATGGAAAGCGCGGCGGGAGAAGGTCCCAAGGATACAGATCCGCGCTCTTTCGCTTTTCTGGTGGAACAGGTTCTGGCGGGGGTCGCCATTCGTCCGCCGCAGGGCGGTCATCCGCGCATCGCCATATTAGGGCTGCTTGAGGCCCGTCTTCAGCAATCGGACCTGATGATATTGGGTGGCCTGAACGAAGGCACATGGCCTGCCTTACCCTCGCCAGACCCGTGGCTTGCCCCGAATATTCGGCATGAACTGGGTCTGCCCAGTCTCGAACGCCGCATCGGCCTGTCCGCCCACGACCTTGCCAACGCCCTGGGTGCGCCGCAGGTTCTGATCACCCGCGCCAGGCGTGATGCAAGTGCGCCTGCTATCGCTTCGCGTTTCTGGTTGCGGCTGAAAGCCATGGCGGGGCCGCAATGGCGGGAGGCGCAGGAATATCGCCGCCTTGCCGCAATGATCGACGACCCCGGCAGTCATGATCCGGTCCGCCAGCCAGCGCCATGCCCGCCGGTGGCGGAGCGGCCAAAGGACATTGCGGTTACCGATGTCGACCGCCTGAAAGCCGATCCTTACAGCTTTTATGCCCGCAAGATGCTGGGCCTGTCCGCGCTCGACCCGGTCGATGCCGAACCCAGTGCGGCATGGCGGGGCACGGCGGTGCATGATGTGCTGGAAAAATGGGCAAAGGAAGATGGCTGGGATCCGGCCAAACTGGCTCCGCGTGCCGTGGCGATGCTGTCTGGTGCCGACGCTCACCCATTGATGCGGGCGCTTTGGCAACCTCGTCTGATGCAGGCGATCGACTGGATTGCCCGGCAAGTGGCGGACGACCTCCAAGCTGGCCGCAAGCCTCTGCTCGCGGAAAAATGGGGCCGTTTAGCCATCGCGGGCGTCAATCTGTCGGGCAAAGCGGATCGTATCGACATGCTGCCCGACGGCAGCCTCGCGATTGTGGATTACAAGACTGGAAAGCCGCCTAGCGGCAAGCAGGTTGCGGCTGGCTATTCCATGCAGCTGGGTCTGCTTGGCCTGATCGCCGAACAGGGCGAATTTGAAGGGCTGGAAAAGGGAAAGAGGGCGACCGCCTTTGAATATTGGTCGCTGGGGCGGGAACCAAAATCGGACAGTTTCGGCTATCGCCAAAGCCCGGTTGATCCCAAGGGCGCGCGCGGCAAGATCGTCACCGATGCGTTTACGGAGGAAGCGGCTGCGCATTTCATCGATGCGGTGGAGGCATGGCTGACGGGGAACGTGCCCTTCACGGCGAAACTCCACCCCGAAATTCCCAGTTATGGCGATTATGACCAGCTCATGCGTCTGGAAGAATGGTATGGCCGGACAGGGGGGCAGAAATGAACCCGTTCACGCCTCTTCAACCCCTCAAGGGCAGTCAAAGTCTTGCCTCGCAACCTGACGATCATGTCTGGCTGAGCGCGTCGGCGGGTACGGGCAAAACGCACGTGCTGACCGCCCGCGTCTTTCGCTTGCTGCTCCGACGCGATGTGAACCCGGAAAATATTCTGTGCCTGACCTTTACCAAGGCGGGTGCGGCGGAAATGGCCGAGCGTATTCACAACCGGCTTGCCGCATGGGTGCAGATGGATGGTCCGGCACTGGCCATGGACCTGAAGGCGTTGGGTGAGGATTATGGCCCGGAGGCACAGGAGCGCGCCCGTACCCTCTTTGCCAGCGTACTGGACGCCAGCGGCGGTGGTCTGCGTATCCAGACCATCCATAGCTTCTGCCAGACATTGCTGTCGGCCTTTCCACTGGAAGCGGGGTTGATCCCCGGCTTTCGTCCGCTGGAGCCGCGAGAGCAAAAGGCGATGGCGCGCGCTGCGCTGGCCGACCTCCTGGTGCGCGCGGAAGCGCAAGGCGATCGTGAACTGATAACCAATATGCAGGCGCTCAGCCTGCGTCTGGGGGAAGAGGGGGCCGAAACGTTCCTTGCCCGGTGCGCATCGGCTCCTGACGCGATGGAATCGTTGCCGATGATCGTTCAGCCGTGGCTGCGGCAGGCGCTTGATCTGCCCACCGGCGATGTGGACGCGGAAACCGCAAGGGCCTGTGCCGACTTCGATATGGATGCGCTTGCACGCATTGCTGCCGCCAATGCCGCATGGGGTGGCAAGATTGCGCTTGGTCATTGCGACATCATCGCCCGGTGGAGGGCGGTATCGCCCGATGAGAGGGCTGCCACGCTGCCCGAACTGCTTTCGGTGTTCTGGACGGGCAAGGGCGAGCCGCGCAAATATTCGCCAAAGCTGATCGATGCGGAACCGGACTATGAAGGCTTGGCTGCACGTCTGTCCGAACGGTGCGACGCATTGTTGAAGTTGCGGGCACGCACGGCCTGGGCCGATCTTTTTGCACAGGCGCTGACGGCGGGGCGCGCCTATGCGCAGGCCTATGCCGATGCAAAGCGACTTGCCGGGGCCACCGACTTCGACGATCTGATCCGCAAGACGGTGTCTCTTCTCAACGAAAACGGGATGGCCGAATGGATCCGCTATAAGCTGGATCAGACCACCGATCACATATTGGTGGATGAAGCGCAGGATACGAACTTCATGCAATGGCAGATCGTCGACGCCATTGCTTCGGAATATTTTGCCGGAATGGGGGCAAAGGATGACAAGGTCCGCACCCTGTTTGCCGTCGGCGATTTCAAGCAGGCGATTTTTGGATTTCAGGGCACAAGTCCAGAAGCCTTTGCACGTGCAAGGGAGGGGTTTGCAGCGCGATCATTTATTGCGGAGCAGCGTTTTCACGATCTTTCGCTCTTCGAATCCTTTCGGTCCACACCGCCGGTTCTTGATCTGGTCGATGCCGTTGTTGCCGAACTTGGCCCTGTTAAGCTGGGCCTTTCCGATGAAGCGGTCACCCACGAAAGCGCTATTCAGTACCCCGGCGAAGTCATCCTGTGGAATCCGGTATCCTCCCAGTCCTTGAGCGATCAGGACAGCGAGGATGAGGGCGAGGAGGAATGGCTGACCGACACCGTGCGCGAATATGCGGCGCGACTGGCGGCGCAAATTGCGGAATGGATCGGGTCGGGCCTGATGCTGGAAAGCAAGGGACGGCCCTTGCGTGCTGGCGATATCATGATCCTTGTCCGCAAGCGCAGCGATCTGGCGCGGCTGATCGTCGCGCGTCTTTATGAGGAAGGCGTGCCGGTAGCAGGGATCGACCGTCTTCGCCTGAATGCGCCGCTTGCCGTGCGCGATCTGTTGGCGGCGGTGCGATTTGCACTGCAGCCGGCGGATGATCTCAACCTTGCCAATCTGCTTGTCTCACCCCTGATCGGTTGGACGCAGGATGATCTTTTTCAAAAGGGCCGCCGTGACAAGGGTGTTGGCCTGTGGAGCCACTTGCGCCGCACGCTTGCCGACACTGGCCAGTTGGAACCGCTCTATGCCCTGCTGGGTCAGGCGGATTTTACCACGCCTTACCGCTATCTGGAGCATATTCTGTCGGGGCCGCTTGATGGCCGCCGCAAGCTGCTGGGGCGGTTGGGTACGGAGGCGCGTGACCCGATTGAGGAATTGCTCAACGCTGCGATAGCGTTTGAAGGGGATTCCCATCCCTCGTTGCAAATGTTCATTGACTGGTTCGATCGGGGCGATGTGGAAATTGTTCGCGATGCGGCGACGCAGGGCGATGCCGTTCGCGTTCTGACCGTCCATGGCGCCAAGGGGCTTCAGGCGCCGATGGTCATTCTTGCCGATGCCACAGTCGATCCCAAAGCGATGGGCACTATGCGCGGATTCGATTGGGACGCGGATGAGGACAGGGGCAAGCTGCCCGTGCTTCCCATTCGCCGCGCGGAAAAATTCGGCGTTATCGAGCAGGCGGCGCAGAATGCCGAACTCGCCGAAATGCAGGAACATTGGCGCTTGCTTTATGTCGCATTGACCAGAGCAGAGGAAAAGCTGGTTATTGGCGGTTCCCTCGGTCCCCGCGCAGATGGCGTGCCGCCTGAACAAAGTTGGTATGCCAAAGTTGACCGGGCAATGGATGCGCTGGGAGTCGAGCGGGAGGAGTCGGATCGCTGGAACGCGCAACGTGTCTATCGTGGCGAAACCATGTTGCCGCCCAAAAAAATTGAATCTGGAGAGCCGGGAGATACAGAACCCATGCCGGGTCTGCCTGTCTGGCTGAAACAGCCCGCGCCCGTCGAAGCCCGCCCGCCACGCCCGCTGGCTCCGTCTGCGCAGGAAGATGACAGCGTTCCCAATCCGCCGCCTTCCATGGCCATGCGTGCCGCCGCCGAGCGCGGAAAATGGCTGCACGCGCTATACGAACGCTTGCCTGCGGTGCCGCCAGAGGATCGCCGCGCCGCCGCCGATGCCTGGCTTTTGCGTGCGCAGGGCGTGAGCGATGCCGCTATCAGACGCGATGTTGTGGAGAGCGCGCTCGCGGTGCTTGACGATCCCGTCTTCGCCGATCTGTTTGCGCCCGATGCATTGGCCGAAGCGCCTATCGCCGCGATTGTGGGAGAGGATGTGATTGCCGGCACGGTGGATCGCCTGTGCGTGACGCCCACGCAGGTCCGTGTGGTCGATTTCAAAACCGGGCGGCTGGTGCCCTCCGACGCTGCCGATATTCCGCGCCCGCACTTGCGCCAAATGGCCGCCTACGCCGCTGCTTTGCAGGTTATTTTCCCTGACAGGACGGTTGAAGCGGCGCTACTGTATACCAGTGTTCCGAAAATGATTGCTTTGCCGCCCGATCTTCTCGCGCTTCACAAACCGGGCGTTCAAAGCTAGCCTTCTTGGGCACGCAGTAAGAATTTCCGCAACGGCGGTTGAGCGAGACCTGATCGCGCCCTAGATAATGGTGCAAATCGAAGGAGAATTTTTATGGCGACGAAGGCAATTTCCGACAGCAGCTTTGCAACCGACGTACTTGCCTCTGACAAGCCCGTGCTCGTCGATTTCTGGGCGGAATGGTGCGGTCCCTGCAAGATGATCGGTCCGGCTCTTGAAGAAATTGCCGATGAACTGGGCGAAAAGGTGACGATTGCGAAGCTCAACATCGATGATCATCCCGACGCCCCGGCCAAATATGGGGTGCGCGGCATTCCCACCATGATCCTGTTCAAAAACGGCCAACCCGCTGCAACGAAGGTCGGTGCGGCACCCAAGAGCCAGCTCAAGGGCTGGCTGGAAGGCGAACTCTAACCAAAAAATACTCGCGCGGCTTCGTCCCATAACTGGGGTGACGCCGCGCCGAGCAGACCCCGCCGGTCATCGCCTACTGTATAAGGCGACCCGTCGGTCCGGCTCAACCTGCCGCCTGCTTCGTTGAGGAATATTGCGCCTGCTGCGTGATCCCATGGCAGGCTGCGCTCAAATATCGTCAGGTCATTTTCGCCCAGCACGATGCGGGGATATTGTTCGGCTGCGCAACGGGGAATATCGACCGTTGTGTAATGTCCGGCCGAACGCGCCTTCATGTCGGCGCGCTGTTCCGGCGTCATGAAAAAACTGGCCAGCGCGACGATGGGCAGGGGGGCGCCGCTTGGTTGTGCCCGCACGGCTTCCCCATCAACGAATGCGCCTTTGCCCAGCGCGCCGTGGCACATGCGCCCGCGCACCGGGTCCAATATCCAGCCCGCAAGAATGTGGCCATTGTCCGCCAGTGCTATCAGGATACCGAAGGGCGGATGTCCGGCGGCGAAGTTGCCGGTGCCGTCGATCGGGTCGATGATCCAGTTTAATCCCTCGCCCACCCGCCCCAGCAGATGAGGGTCTGTCTCGCACGCTTCCTCGCCGATGATGCCTGCTTCAGGCAGGATCGCGGCCAATCCTTCGCTCAGGCGCTCTTCGCTTTCCTTGTCCGCAATGGTGACGAGTTCGTCGGGCGCTTTTTCCAGAATTTGATGTGCGGCCAGGTTCTGAAAGCGTGGCATGACAATGTCTGTCCCCACCCGGCGCATCAGATCGGCGACAGGATGATAGAGTTCATGCATCCGGCTTAGCTCCGATAATCGGCGTTGATCGAGATATAGCCATGCGTCAGATCGCACGTCCAAACTGTGGCGGAGCCATTGCCCAGGCCAAGGTCCACTCCGATGTCGACTTCCTGTCCTTTCAAATGCGCCGCGACCGGGGTTTCGTCATAGCCATCCACGGCGAGGCCATCGCGCGCTACCTCCATCCCGCCAAAGCAGATGGAAAGCTTGTCCCGTTCGGCCGGTTCACCCGCCTTGCCGACGGCCATGACGATGCGTCCCCAATTGGCGTCCTCGCCTGCAATGGCGGTTTTTACCAGTGGCGAGTTGGCGATGGAGAGGGCGACCTTATGCGCGCTTTCGTCGTTTACGGCACCATTGACGGTGATTTCGATGAATTTCGATGCACCTTCGCCATCGCGCACGACGAGATGGGCAAGTTGGCGGCAGACGTCCGAGAGCGCCGCCGCAAAGGCATCCGCACCCGCGTCATCGAAGGCGGTGAGGGGGGAATTGCCCGCCTTGCCGGTCGCAAAGGCCAACACGGTATCGGACGTCGATGTATCGCTATCCACCGTGATGCACGAAAAGCTGGTCCGGTTGGCCGCTGATAGCATCTGTTGCAGAAAATTTGCGTCCACCGCCGCATCGGTGAAGATATAGCCCAGCATCGTCGCCATATCCGGCGCAATCATGCCGGACCCCTTGATAATGCCGACCAGATTGACGGTGCGGTCGCCAATCACAGCCTGCGCGACCGCCGCCTTGGGAAAAGTATCGGTCGTCATGATCGTGGCCGCCGCCTCTTCCCATCCGCAGGGCGTGGCGGCGAAGATCGCACTCAGCCCCGCCTCTGCCTTGTCGATGGGGAGCGGCACGCCGATCACGCCGGTTGATGACACAAATACGTCGGAAGGCAGGCAGGCGAGATGCCCGGCCACCCGCGCCGCAATCGCCTCTACCGCCGCGCGTCCCCGGTTGCCGGTAAAGGCGTTGGCGTTCCCTGCGTTCACCACCAGCGCCCGCGCTTTGCCCAATGGCAGCGCGCTGCGGCACCATTCGACTTCGGGCGAGGGGCATTTGCTTTGCGTGGTGACGCCCGCAATGGCCGTGCCTTCATCCAATTCCACATAAGTAAGGTCGCAGCGGTCCCATGTTTTGTAGTGCGCTCTGGCAATGCGCAGCGTCACACCCGCTATGGCAGGAAGGTCGGGGAACCCGGCTGGGGCAAGGGGTGAAGTTTGCATGGGTGCACCGATAGCTGAAATGAGGCATGGGTCAATCGACTTCAATTGACTATTCAGCCCCCTCAACCTACATCGCACCCCATGTTTGCGCGGGTATCCGCACCATCGTCAAGTCACAGGAATTTCAGGCATGCTCGGCGCTATCGCCAAATCCATTTTCGGGTCATCCAATGACCGTTATGTCAAATCCGTCCTGAAGGTTGTCGATCGGATCAACGATTTTGAACCGGTAATTTCCGCCATGACCGATGCGGAACTGGTGAACCAGACGCAGATATTCCGGGAGCGGCTGGCCGATGGCGCGAAACTGGATGACCTTTTGCCCGAAGCATTTGCAACGGTACGCGAAGCGGCAAAGCGCACGCTGGGCCAGCGGCATTATGATGTGCAGATGGTCGGCGGCATTGTCCTGCATCGCGGTGAAATCGCGGAAATGCGTACCGGCGAAGGCAAGACGCTGGTGGCGACACTCGCCACTTACCTCAATGCGCTTGAAGGCAAAGGCGTCCATGTCGTCACGGTGAACGATTATCTCGCCCGTCGTGACTGCGATTGGATGGGGCAGGTATACCGCTTTCTGGGCCTGACCACCGGGGTCATCGTACCCAATTTGCGTGAGGACGAACGGCGCGAGGCCTATGCCGCCGATGTGACCTATGCCACCAATAATGAACTCGGTTTCGACTATCTGCGCGACAATATGAAGTTCGAGCGCGCGCAGATGGTGCAGCGCGCTTTTAACTTCGCGATTGTCGATGAAGTCGATTCGATCCTGATCGATGAAGCGCGCACGCCGTTGATCATTTCAGGGCCGACCGATGATAAGTCGGAACTTTATATTTCCGTCGATGCCATTGTGAAGCAGTTGGCCGACGAGGATTATGAAAAGGATGAAAAGCAGCGCAACATCACGCTGACCGAAGACGGCACCGAAAAAATCGAACGGATGCTGGAAGATGCGGGCCTGCTGACCGGGTCCAACCTGTATGATTTTGAAAATACGCAGGTTGTGCATCATGTGAATCAGGCCCTGCGCGCCAATATGATGTTCAAGCGGGACACCGACTATATCGTCAAGGATGGCAAGGTCATCATCATCGACGAATTCACCGGTCGCATGATGGATGGCCGTCGCTGGTCCGATGGTCTTCACCAGGCGGTCGAGGCGAAGGAAGCGGTTCAGATCGAGCCGGAAAACCAGACGCTCGCGTCCATCACTTTCCAGAATTATTTCCGCATGTACCCCAAACTGTCGGGCATGACCGGTACGGCGGCAACCGAGGCGGCGGAATTTTTCGATATCTACAAGATGAATGTCGTCACCATTCCTACCAATGTGCCCGTCCAGCGGATCGATGAGGAAGACGAGTTCTACAAAAATACCAAGGACAAGTTCGGCGCGATTGCCAAGGCGATCAAGGAAAAGGCAGAAGGCGGGCAACCGGTGCTGGTCGGCACTGTATCCATCGAAAAATCCGAAATGCTCTCGGAATTTCTGAATGCCGAAAAGGTGCCTCACGCGGTCCTGAATGCGCGCCTGCATGAAAAGGAAGCGCATATCGTGGCGCAGGCGGGGCGCAAGGGCACCGTCACCATCGCCACCAACATGGCAGGACGCGGCACGGATATTCAGCTTGGCGGCAATCTGGAATTCCGGATCAATGATGAACTGTCCGAAATGCCCGATGGTCCCGATCGCGATACCGCGATTGAGCGGATCAAAACAGAAATCGAGGCGGAGCGGCAGGAAGTGCTCGCCGCTGGAGGCCTGTTCGTTCTGGCGACGGAACGGCATGAAAGCCGGCGTATCGACAACCAGCTTCGAGGCCGTTCGGGTCGTCAGGGCGATCCCGGCCTCTCACGCTTCTATCTGAGCCTGGACGACGATCTGCTGCGCATCTTTGGTCCTGATACGCTGTTTGCGCGGATGATGAACAAGAATATGGCCGATGGCGAGGCCATCGGTTCAAAATGGCTGTCCAAGGCGATTGAAACTGCCCAGAAAAAAGTCGAAGCGCGCAATTACGACATTCGCAAGCAAGTGGTCGAATATGACGATGTCATGAACGATCAGCGCAAAGTGATCTATGAACAGCGCAGTGACATCATGGATGCCGAAACCGTCGATGACGTAGTGACCGACATGCGCACCGAAACGGTCAACGCCATCGTCGCTGACAATTGTCCTCCAGGTACCTACCCCGAACAATGGAACATTGAGGGACTGAAAGAAGCGACGCGGGAAACCCTGAATCTGGAACCCGATATCGACGCCTGGATGGACGAAGATGCGCTGGAGCCGGAACTGATCGAAACCCGCATTGCAGAACTTGCCGATGCCGCCGTCGCCACAAAAGCCGCGTCGATTGATCAGGCGAGCTGGCATATGGTGGAAAAGAATATTCTGCTCCAGACGCTCGACCATCATTGGAAGGAACATCTGGCGACGCTCGATGCCCTTCGTCAGGTGGTACATCTGCGTGCCTATGCGCAGAAAACGCCGATCAACGAATATAAGCAGGAAGCGTTCGCTTTATTCGAACGGATGCTTGGCAATATCCGCGAGGATGTAACCCGGACCATTGCCCGCGCGCAATTCCGTATGGATGAGCCGGAATTGCCCGAATTGCCGGTTCTGCCCGACTTCATCACCACCCACATCGATCCGCTGACGGGGTTGGATGACACCGCCGATCTTGACGGGAGCAGGGAAGGTTATGTCACAACGACGCTGCCCCCGTTGCTGGCGCGCAGGGTTGAAGGGGAGCAAGGCGAAAATCCCTATGCGGATATGGACATCAGTCGCAATGCGGCCTGCCCCTGCGGTTCCGGACGCAAATATAAACACTGCCATGGTGCGGTTTGAGATTGATGATTTTACACTGATCCGTTCGTCCCAAGCGAAGTCGAGGGATGTTCGCGCAAGATGCCTCGACTTCGCTCGGCACGAATGGGCGTCTATTTTTCTCGCAGCCGCGGCATCAGTTCGACGAAATTGCAAGGTGAGTGACGGCTATCGAGCTGACTGGCCAATATGCCGTCCCAGCCATCCCTGACTGCGCCGGGCGACCCCGGAAGCGCAAAGATATAGGTGCCACGCGCGACGCAGGCGCAGGCGCGGGACTGGATGGTTGACGTGCCGATCTTTTGATAACTCAGCCAGCGGAACAGTTCGCCAAAGCCGGGAATTTCCTTGTCCTGTACCCGCGCCAGGGCCTCTGGCGTAACGTCGCGACCAGTAACCCCGGTGCCGCCGGTGGTGATGATGCAATCGATATCGGGATCGTCGATCCATGCATGAAGATGGGAAACGATGGCGTCCTTGTCATCCTTTTCCAGATAACGGGCCGCGACGATATGCCCCGCCGTTTCAATCCGCTCGACCAGTGTATCCCCCGACCTGTCTTCGGCCAGTGTCCGGCTGTCCGAAACCGTCAGGACGGCAATGCGGACCGGATGGAATGAAAGACCTTCGTCAATCGGCACCAAAGGACCTTCCATTGGCATCGGCACGCACCGCAGTCGCGCCGCTCATGCCGGGGAAGCGCGGCCACAGCCCTTGCGCCAGACTGGCAAGGCTGCTGGTCTCTTCACCGGCCTGTTGCTGATACATCCAGTAATTGCGCATGACGATGGTCACATAGGCGCGGGTTTCATAATAGGGAATGGATTCGATGAACAATAACGGATCGCCATTGTCGCGCACTTCACTGTTCCAGCGGCCTACAGGTGTCGGGCCGGCATTGTAGGCGGCCATGACCTTGGGGAGCAGTCCGCCGGTCGCGCTCATATCGCGCAGGCTTTCCAGATAGCGCTGACCATATTCCATATTGGTTGATGGATTGTTCAGCTGGGCAGGGTCGACCATGGCTCCGCCCATCAGTCTGGCAGTGCAGGGCATCACCTGCATCAATCCGCGTGCGCCCGCAGGACTGACAACAGAAGCCTGGAAATTGGATTCTTGCAAAGCGTGAGCAAAGACAAGCGCCTTGTCGACGCGCCAGCCGCCATCGGGCGTCCATTTGGGCATGGGATAACGAGCCGAGGCGTCAGGCCGCTGTCCTGGTGGCGCGTTGTGAGACAGCCATATCTGCGTTTCCGGCAGATCCAGGCCGCGGGCAAGGCGCAGCAGCGAATCATGTTCGTCCTGCGCGCCAATCCGTGCCTGATGGCGCAGGAGGTTGTCGGCCAGCTCATTTTCGCCGATTTCGATCAAAGCGATAGACATGTGGACATTCTGGTGTTTTTTTAACCGCCGCCAGTCATCGCCATCAAATCGCGCTGTCATCATATTGACGGGGGCTTGTATGGATAAAGCTTCCCGGGCCAGAAGGCCATAGAAGGTTTCATCAAGGCGCCCCGCGCTCCGCATCAGGCTTTCAACCTTTGGCGCGTCGCCGCAGACCATGTGGCTGCGTGCTGCCCAATAATAGCCTGCAGCCCGCATATCGTCATTGTCGGCGCGCGCTGCGACATTTTCAAAGGCTGGCGCGGCGGTCTTGCAATCATTCTGACGCCATGCGGTCAGTCCGGTGACCCAGTACGCCTGCGCCAGCCAGGGGCCGGTTCCGCCCTGCAGTGCGCGCGCGGCCATGCGACGGGCGTTGCTGTCGTCATTTTCGATATAATAGGACCAGGCCACCCTTTGCCGCCATTCGGTCAGCGCTTCGGGTGACAGGCCGGATTCTGCGGCAATAAGCAGCGCCTCCGCACCGGCGGGGTCATCGTTCTTGATCAGCGGCAGGATCTTTTCACCCAATGCCTGTCCCATGGCATCCTGCCGGATGGTTGCTATTACCTTGCGGCGCGGCGATCCGGGAAACCATGCCAGCTGCCGAACCTGCGGCAGGTCCGGCAAGATCGTCGCGCCTCGCTTTTGCGCCAGCCGCGTTAGCTGCTCGGCCTCTGGTATGGATGGAGCCTTATCGAGCAATGCAAGGATGTCGAATAGCTCGACCCTGGGCGAATTTTTCGCAAGATAGAGTTCGGCCAGCGCTATCGGGCGTAGCGAAGCATCGTTCGTCGCTTCGATCAGGCTTTTGGCTTCCGTCCATTTTTCCGCATGAATGGCAGCGAAAATGGCACGATACTGGGCATTGTCAGCAGCGCTGAGCTGAAAAGGAATATTGCGATCATGGGCCTGGTTCGCGGCGTTCGCCATGTTCATCGGGCTGGCATGAGCGGGCAGCGCAGGCAATGCCAACAGTGAAGCAAGGAAGACGGTACGGAATTTCAAGACGCTATTTCCTTCAACAGCATTTGCAGGTCGTTCCAGCATTCGCGCTTTGCGGCAGCGTGCCGCATCAAAAAACGCGGATGGAACGTGGCTATGGTGCTTACACTGCCACGATCATGGTTAAGCAATGGTAATTTTCCTGTCCCTGTCAGGGTGTCGGCCGTCAACAGGGCACGACTGGTCTTGTCGCCGAGCAATAACAGTGTTTTTGGTGCAGCAAGAGATATGTGCCGCCGCATGATGTGGGCCAGTCGTTCGGCGGTGGATGGATCGAACATTCCCCCAGGCGGACGTGCGCTGGCGAGCGAGCACAAGTAGATTGCATCCCGGCCAAGCCCGATCGCGCCAAGCATGGCATCCAGCAGGCGTCCGACTCCGGACGAAAAGAGGATGCCTGCCTGCATGTCTTCGGCGTCGGGCATGTCGGAAATGACCATGACATCGCGCGGTTGGGCGATGTCGGGTAAAATTCTGTTGTTCGTCCATGCGGCCTCCGGAACGTCCGGGCTGGTCTTCAGCCAGGACAGAAATTTGGGGAGGCTGGACGGCATTTCGCCGCCTGATTGGGGGGATACAGGATTGATGGCGGCCGCAGACGCTATGGACTTTGCAGGTTCAGCGGCGGGCGTCAACCATCCATGGCCGTGGTCCGACACAGGTAAATCGACACCAGCCAGTTGCCACCAGCCAAGTAGATTGCCTATGGGATGATCTGTTCGATATTCCATTGTACCCCGCAGGAAAGATAGAGTCTGAGGTTGACGAAACGGTCAATGTTCGAACATCGGGTAATCTGGTCAAGCGTGAACGAAGTGCGACGACCGGAAGGACATGGCCGCGCGGCAAGGAGAAAGCAATGAATAACAGGGAATCGATGCCCTATGATGTGGTGATTGTAGGTGGGGGACCTGCGGGTCTTTCAGCGGCCATTCGCCTGAAGCAACTGGCGAATGATGCGGGGCGGGAACTGTCCGTCTGCATCCTTGAAAAGGGATCGGAAGTAGGCGCGCACATTCTATCCGGCGCTGTGGTCGATCCCAAGGCGCTCGATGAACTGTTGCCGGAATGGAAAACGCAGGGCTGCCCCCTCGCCAACGTGCCCGTCAATGATAATCAGCACTGGTTCCTGTCCGCAAATGGCAAGTGGGAAATGCCCCATCTGCTGATGCCGCCGTTCATGAACAACAAGGGTACTTATACTGGATCGCTGGGCAATCTGTGCCGCTGGCTTGTCGAACAGGCCGAAGGACTGGGGGTTGAGATATTTCCTGGCTTCGCTGCTGCCGAAATTCTGTATCACGATGATGGTTCGGTAAAGGGCGTGGCGACCGGCGATATGGGTGTGGCGCACGATGGCGCGCACAAACCGGACTATCAACCAGGCCTTGAACTGCACGCCAAATATACCTTTTTCGCAGAAGGCGTGCGGGGTCACCTGACCAAGATATTGAAACGCCAGTTTGATCTGGAGGCCGATTGCCAGCCGCAAACCTATGGCATCGGCCTGAAAGAACTGTGGGATATCGATCCCGCCAAACATGCGCCTGGCCGTGTCATTCATACGCAGGGCTGGCCGCTGACGGATGCTTATGGCGGCGGCTTTCTGTACCATCAGGAAAATGGGCAGGTTGCGCTCGGCTTCGTAGTCGGTCTGGGCTATAAAAACCCGCATCTTGCGCCCTTCGAGGAGTTTCAGCGTTGGAAACAGCATCCGAAAATCCGCGAAATTCTGGAGGGCGGGCGCCGGGTTTCCTATGGTGCACGCGCGATCAATGAAGGCGGATGGCAGTCCATACCGAAACTGAGCTTCCCCGGCGGCGCGCTTATCGGCTGTTCGGCAGGATTTGTGAATGTGCCGCGCATCAAGGGCAGCCACACGGCGATGAAGTCGGGAATGCTTGCTGCCGAAGCCGCTTTTGCCGCCATTTCGGCAGGGCGAGAGAGCGATGCGCTGACCGCCTATGGCGATGCCGTCAATGCAAGCTGGATCGCCAGCGAATTGAAGCAGGTGCGTAATGCCCAGCCCGCCGTTGAAAAATTTGGCAGCACGCTCGGCACATTGGTTGCGGGGACCGATATGTGGATGCGCACGCTGAAAATCGGCTTGCCCTTCACCATGAAGCACGAACCCGACCATACCAAGCTCTGGCGCAAGGAACAGTGCGCGAAGATTGATTATCCCAAGCCCGATGGCGTTATCAGCTTCGATCGTCTGTCGTCGGTGTTCCTGTCCAACACCAATCATGAGGAAGACCAGCCGGTTCACCTGCAATTAAAAGACCCGGACGTTCCCATTCAGCATAATTTGCCGCTTTATGACGAACCTGCGCAGCGTTATTGTCCGGCGGGTGTTTATGAAGTGGTGGGACTGGAAGAAGGGACGCCCCGATTCCAGATCAATGCGCAGAATTGCGTGCATTGCAAGACGTGCGACATCAAGGATCCGACCCAGAATATCAACTGGGTCGTCCCAGAAGGCGGCGGAGGCCCGAACTATCCCAATATGTAGGCCCATGATTGCAACGCTGTTCCTGCTTGCAGGACTGTCGGGTCTGGCGGTTCCGGCCCATGCCAGCATCGATGCCGGGCAGGAAGCGTTGCAAGATTATGCGCGCGCGCGTCTGGCCGACTCCGATGGGGCGTTGGCGGAATCGGTGAAAAGTTACCGGCAGGCGCTGGCGCTTGATCCGAATAGTCTGGTGCTGGCGCTGCGATCCTATCGTCAGGCGATAGAGAGCGGCGATCGGGCGCTGGCGTTGCGCGCCGCGCATATTCTCGATCAGGAGATGGCCCTGCCACCCGATGGACCATTGCTGCTGCTTGCCGATGCATTACAGAAACGAGATCTGGCAAAGGCGCGCGTCCTGACGGGGCGGCTGACCAGTGAACGGCATTTCTCTTTTCTGGCACCAATCGTGGAGAGCTGGATCTCGCTTTCCGAGGGCAAATATGTGCCGCCAGCTCTGCCACAGGATAGTGGAATGGCTGCGCTGACGCGGCGTTATCTGGCCGAACATCAGGCTTTGCAGCATCTCGCGCTGCGTGATGCGGATGGCGCCATGCCGTTCATTGAACAGGCGCTATCCTTGCGCACCAATATGCTGCCCGGCCTTCGGATGACGGCGGCGTCCGGGCTGGCGGATCTGGGACGCAAGGATGCGGCGCTTGCACTGCTCAATGTCCCAAACAAGGATGTTGCCGCATTGCGGACGGCCATTCAGTCAGGACGCAAACCCAAATTGCAGGTCCGCACCGCAGCGCAGGGTTATGCGCGGTTGCTCATGCAATTGGCGGACGACTTGTCTGGTGAAAACAGCCAAAATCTGGCTCTCTCCATCGCACGTATTGCGTCATTCGCCGATCCTGCGGCGGATGAATGTCGTATAGAGGTTGCCCGGCAATTGCTGGCGACAGATCATCCGCAGTTTGCATTGCAGGAAATGGCTGCCGTAAAGCCGCTTTCGCTTTTCGCCAATATGGCCAATGATGTGCGTATCGCGGCGGTGCTGGGTGCAGGGGATCAGGACAGGGCGCTCGACATGGCGCAGGCCGTGGCGGCATCGCCGGATGCCAATGCCAATGATTACGCTCGTGTCGCGGGCCTGCTGTCCCGTCGCGACGATTTTACGGCAGCGGCTGACGCGTATCAAAAAGCGATCGACATGTTTGGCGAGAAAGCCGTTCCATGGTCCTTATATCTGTTGAAGGGCGGGGCGCTCGAACAGGCCGGTCGCTGGGATGAGGCAAAGGCGGAACTTGAAAAGGCGGCGAAAATCGCGCCCAACGAACCGATCATCCTCAACTATCTGGGCTATGCACAGATTGAGCGACGGCAGAATATCGACGCTGCGCTTGCCCTGCTGGAAAAAGCCAACGCTTTGAAACCGGACGATCCGGCGATCACGGATTCGCTGGGATGGGCGCATTATGTCAACGGCGATGTGAAAAAAGCGATTCCGGTTCTGGAAAGGGCGGTGCTGGGCGCCCCCGACGACGCTACGGTCAACGAACATCTGGGCGACGCATATTGGGCGGCGGGCCGGCGTTTCGAAGCCCGCTATTCCTGGGAGGCCGCCTATATCTATGCCGATGAACAGGAACAGGGCCGTATAGCCAAAAAGATCCGACTTGGACTGCGCCCGGATTTTGCCGCGCCTTGACCCCTGCGCCGTCCCTGTCATGCTGACCGAAACCGCTTATGCAAAGATCAACCTTGCCCTGCATGTCCGTGCGCGGCGAGCGGACGGCTTTCATCAGATAGAAAGCTTGTTTGCCTTTGCCGAACATGGCGATGTGGTGAGCGCGAGTGTGCGAGAGGATGGAGACCTGTCGCTGATTATCGATGGACCTTTCGCGCGGGACCTGAATGCCGGACCGGATAATCTGGTGCTGCGGGCAGCCCGCATATTGAAGCGACGTTTTGATGTCGCTTGGGGTGCGGACATTCATTTGGTCAAGAACCTGCCTGTTGCTTCGGGGATCGGCGGTGGTTCGGCGGACGCGGCGGCGGCATTGCGGCTGTTGTCCCGGCTGTGGGGGCTGGATAGCGCAGTCGATATGTTGCCTCTTGCGGCGGAGCTTGGTTCCGACGTTCCAGCCTGCTTCGTAAGCCGCACATTGATGGGGACGGGGCGGGGAGAGGAACTCGAACTGCGCGAAATAGATGGTCTTTCAGGAATGCCACTTTTGCTGGTCAATCCGAGGGTTTCGCTTTCCACCGCAGCCGTTTTTACCGGTTGGGATCAGCAGGATCGCGGGGCGCTGATTGCATCGAACCTGTCGAACATCCTCTTGCAGGCGCGCAATGACCTGCAATCCCCAGCCATGGCTTTGGTGCCGCAGATCGCCGATGTTCTGGCGGTATTGGAGGGGCTGGAGGGACTTTTGCTTGCCCGTATGTCGGGATCGGGCGCGACCTGTTTTGCCCTGTTACATGACGAATACGCGCTGAACAAAGCAGCGGCAGAGTTGAAAAGCACCCAGCCTGGTTGGTGGACCATGGCGTCAAAGCTACGCTGAATGATGAGTGAGGCCTATTATATCGTTGACGGAATGAATGGCACCGGCGGAGCTGTCCAGTGCCATCGAGCTTCCGCGACCTGGCCAAGCTCGACAGGATCGAAGCGTTCTGGGCAGAAATGGACAATTCGCTTCTGCCCACACGCGCCCGTCCGGATTTGACGGCGAGGCGCGCAAGGAGGGAGAAAAATGACCGGATGCCACGAGCCAATCTCTGCGCCTGGAAGCCCTGGTCGGGCTTCCCTTGGCTGAAATGGATGACAGCTTGGGGTGCCGTGGCTGCTTTGCTTTGGTGTTCGAGGTGGATTTAGCGACTTTGGGAGAGGCTTTCCCCGCGCTCGAGGGCTTCTGAATCGTCGCACGCTGATGGGCCAGCCGTCGACGATGCAAATCATTGGATTTCAAATAGAAAATGGTGCACCTCGCAGGAGAAAGTTCGAACACTCTCTTCGAGGTGCTTGATGAATGGGAGCGCCATCTCGCGCAGCTAGACCCTAAGGGTCTGCGGTGCGGCGATGACCCATTTAAGCCAAAACTTTAATGCCTTAGGCACGGTCAAGGCTGCGGAGAAGAAGTATCCGCCACCGTTCTCCCTGCGCCTCACGCACGAGGAACGCGCGCGGCTGGACACTGAACGTGGCAGCAAGCCCCTGAGCGTGCATATCCGCGAGCGACTGTTCGGCGACGACGCCAGCCCTCGCAAGAAGAGCGGCAATAGCCCGGTCGGGGACCGCGAGGCGCTTGGGCGCGTCCTTGGTGCGTTGGGCCAGTCCCGGCTTTCATCCAACCTGAACCAACTCGCCAAGGCGGTGAACACGGGCTCTCTTCCCGTCACGCCGGAAACCGAGGCCGATCTTAAGGAAGCCTGCCGCGAGGTGTCGGACCTGCGGGCTGAGCTTCTTCGCGCTCTCGGCAAGTCGCCGGAGGGCGGGCCATGATCCTGAAAGCCAAAGAACGCGGCGGCGGGCAGCAGCTTGCCCGCTATCTTCTGGCGATGCGCGACAACGATCACGTCGAGCTGCACGAGGTGCGTGGCTTTGCCAGCGAGGACTTGCGCGGCGCATTCAGCGAAGCCGACGCCATCGCCGCTGGCACGCGCTGCGAAAAGCACCTGTTTTCGATGAGCCTGAACCCGCCTGAAGGGGCGCAGGCCAACATTGAGGCGTTCGAGCAGGCCATCGATGACGTCGAACGAAAGCTCGGGCTGGAGAACCAGCCGCGCGCCATCGTCTTTCACGAGAAGGACGGGAGGCGGCACGCTCATGCCGTTTGGTCGCGGATCGACGCGGAGCGGATGCGCGCAATCAACCTGCCCCACTACAAAATCAAGCTTCGGGACGTGTCCCGAAAGCTCTACATGGAGCATGGTTGGGACATGCCGCGCGGCCTTCAGGACCGGAGCCTGCGCGACCCGCTGACCTTCACGCGCGCGGAATGGCAACAGGCAGCGCGCGCGGGGCTGGACGCGCGCGAACTCAAGGCGGTGTTCCGGCAGTGCTGGGACCGGTCCGACAGCCAGGCGGCCTTTGACCGGGCGCTGCGAGAGCGCGGCTTCTGGCTCGCCCGAGGCGACCGTCGCGGCTTCGTCGCCGTCGATTACCGGGGCGAGGTTTATTCGCTCTCGCGGTACGCAGGCGTGAAGGCAAAAGAGATTGAGGCAAGGTTCGGCGACGCGCGAGCGCTTCGCTCAGTTCAGGACGTCAAAGCCGAAATCTCGGGCGGAATGAACGCGAAGCTGCAAGCCTTCATCAAAGACGTAGAGCGGGACGCTGCACGTCGGTCGGCTGTCATCGACTTCCGCAAGGCGGACCTGTTGGCGCGCCAGCGGGAAGAACGGAAACGCCTTACCGACGCGCATGAGCGGCGCTGGCAGGCGGAGACCAAGGCACGCGCCGAGCGTCTGCCGCGCGGGTTTTCCGGCATCTGGCACCGGCTGACGGGGCGATATGCCAAGGTGAAGGCGCAAAACGAACGGGAAACGTGTTGATTGTCGCTGAGAAGTGACCCGGTATTTTCATCGAGAAGTGACCCGGCTGGTTTATGTCCCGCGTTGCGGGCGCTGGGTCAAGAGGTTGGTTTTTCCTTTCTGATTTTTGGCGCTGCGGCACTGGCGCGGAAGCGGAAGCTGTCATTGCCAGTCTCAAGAATGTGGCAGTGGTGGGTTAGCCGATCCAGCAGAGCGGTCGTCATTTTGGCATCACCGAACACACCGCCCCACTCGCTGAAGCTGAGATTGGTGGTGATGATGACGCTGGTCTGCTCATAAA
>NZ_JAKKIE010000179.1 GCF_021742065.1 Rhizorhapis sp. SPR117 | reverse complement strand
CTCCTATGATGTTTGTCCAGTGGGGATTGGATTTTCCCGGATGCTGAACGTTGTGAAGTCATTGAACACCCATTGGTTTTTGAGGGTATTGTAGATGATGGTGAGGAGCTTGCGGGCGGTGGCGATGATGGCTTTTCCCGCGCCGCGCCGATCCCTGATCTGGGTGTAGAAGCCCTTGAGGTAGGGCGAGTATCGGATTGCGATCAGCGTGCACTGGACAAGGGTGGTGCGCACGAGCCGGTTACCCGCCTTGGTAATCCGTCCGCGATTATCCGTCTCGTTCGACTGGCTGACGCGTGGCACGATGCCGACATAGGCGGCGAGCTTGTCTGGGGTCGCGAAGTCGGCCATCGAACCAAGCCCGGAGAGGAACACGGCCGCCGAGCGTGCGCCAACACCTTTGATGCTGGTCAGCCCTTCAAAGCCATCCATGGTGCTGGCGGCCGTTTCGATTTCATCGTCGATCCGCGTCAGCGCGGCAGTCAACGATAACGCCTGATCGCGCACGATCTCAAGTTCGACCTGCTCGAGCGCCGAGAAAGGGGCGCCGCCCAATGCCATGAGCCGTTTGCGGCTTGCCAGACCTTCCTTCTTCAGCTTGATCCCGTGCCGGTTGTGAAGCGCGTGGATTTTGTTGAGCAGCCTGGTGCGCTGCTTGACCAGCAGATCGCGCGTCTGCACCAGCGAGGCCAGCTCGCCTTCCGGCTTGGTCTTCAGCCGCGTTTCCGGCAGCATGTCCTTTGACAGGAACAGCGCCAGAGCGCGCGCATCGTTCCGGTCCGTCTTCTTCACTGACTTGCGGATAATCTGGAACTGACGCGGGTTGACCACCACCACCCGTCCGACACAGCTGACTACCTCATCGCGGAACCATGCGCTGTTGCCCGTTGCCTCAACCGCAAGTTCATCATCCGCGTCAAGGCTCAGGCAAAAATGCTCAAGCGCGTCAGGGGACAGCGGCCATGTTTCGAAGCGCTCACTGCCGTCCACCTCACGCCGGCACGTCGTCACACTGTTTTGATGAAGGTCGACACCAATATACGCCATGGCTATACTCCTCTCGTTGGTGAGAGACGGAACCCAAAAACGGGTGTGAACGGCCGAACCAAACTCCTATGCGAGGTCACCAGTATGTGCTGGGCCTCATGAGGGTCGTTCGGAAACAGGCGACGGGTATTCTCCTGAACAGGGTCAAAAGCCCTACACAACCAATGCAACCTGAAACCTATCCGCCTCTCCCAACACATATGCCCAAAACGAGCACGAATCGGGAGTATCAGCCGCTCACCCAACATTCATGCCTTCTCCT
>NZ_JAKKIE010000178.1 GCF_021742065.1 Rhizorhapis sp. SPR117 | reverse complement strand
CTTTATGGGATGGCCCGCCCCTTTTCCCCGGCATCGGTTATGATGTTGGTGCTTAAGAAGGAAAGGAGCGGACCGATGAGTATTGTGATCCTGGGAATCGATCTGGGCAAGAATGCTTGCAGCGTGGTTGGCGTCGATGCAACAGGCGCTGTCGTTGTGCGCCGGTCAATGCGCCGCCAGACGCTGATCGACTATGTGGCCAAGCTTCCGGCGTGCGTGGTTGCAATGGAGGCATGCTGCGGCGCCCATCATCTGGGGCGCTTGTTTTCCGCACACGGGCACGAGATCAGGCTGATGTCGCCCGAGTATGTTCGGCCGTATGTCAAAGCTCAGAAGAACGATGATCGCGATGCCGAGGGGATCGCCGAGGCGGCCTCGCGCCCGACGATGCGCTTCGTCGAACTCAAGACCCAGGAGCAGCTGGATATCCAGACTCTCCACCGGGTCCGATCACGCCTCGTGGCCGAACGCCGGAGCCTGATCAACCAGTTGCGGGCGATCCTGCTGGAGCGTGGGACGATCTTCCCGGTCGGTCGCCGCAAGCTGGAACTGGGTATCGATGAGATGCTGGCCGATGAGAAGACGACATTGTCACTGCGCCTGCGGCAATTGGTAGACGAACTGCGCGCCGAATGGCGCAACCTTGATGCCAGGATCGAGGCGCTGAACGGCGAGTTCATTGAACTCGCACGCAATGATCCTGCTGCAAGAAGGTTGACCTCCATTCCTGGCGTCGGGGTCTTGAACGCAACCGCTTTGATCGCTGCCGTGGGCGATGCAAGCAGCTTCGCCAAGGCCCGGGATCTTGGGGCCTGGCTCGGCTTGGTCCCCCGACAACATACCACCGGCGGCAAGCCACGGCTGCTCGGCATCTCAAAACGCGGCAACACCTATTTGCGTACCCTGCTCATACATGGTGCCCGAGCGGCATTACCTTCGTTGTCGCAAAGCGACACCCCATTGGGACGATGGCTGAAAGCGATGATCGAGCGAGGCGTTCACCGCAATGCCGTAGTGGTTGCACTGGCCAACAAGCTGGCGCGGATCGCTTGGGCAGCTCTGCGCAAAGGCGCCACCTTTGAACGCGGCTACCCGGTCGCGGCGTAACCAGATCGGCCGCACGCTCAACGGCGCGTAGGCCAACGATGTTTGCAGGAAGGATCGAGCAGATGGCCTGACAGTCGATCGGCGTTTGGAAAGCCCGGCCAAAAAAATGGCACTCGTTGCCGGCGTCTTTATTGTGGCTCCAGACGTGCGGATGTCCATCTTGGCCATGGGTTCACCCATGAGACCGTATACGTTGACGCAGACTGATCAGAGCATCTCAAAATCTACCTTGCAAACGGGGCGGGCCATACGTTT
>NZ_JAKKIE010000177.1 GCF_021742065.1 Rhizorhapis sp. SPR117 | reverse complement strand
TAAATTGGTTATCAAACCCAATTTCAAGAACCGTTGCCGGCTCAGGCCGCGGACCATTCTTAGGTACACGTTTTAGTAAGTAAATATCCATAATCGATTTCTCTGGATCCACCCCGTACGGCCGCCATCGATAAGTGAGGTTAGGCATGAATCCAGCCCAAAAACTCATGTTGGGAAATAGGTTGTAAAGCAGCGCATCCAGTATTTCTGCATCCGCTTTATCGCTGTAATCGTACCCGTCTTCCGCGGAAAAGGCCCTGCGCGAGAAGTCAGCCATGAAGGCGCGCGCTGTCACGCCATCGGGTAGCTCCACTTCGCTTCCTACCCCCGCGCCGCTTGACGACCAGCCGACGCCCAACATGGCCTCGACGATTTCAGCTTGATCATACTCGCGGTTGGCAAGAGGGCTTGACACCATCTGCGCCGAAAAGTGACGGCTCACATGCGCAGAGGGAAGATCGTACTGGCTGTTAACGTCGGCGAGATAGGGCAGGATTTGGGGGTGTGTGGTGAGTGAATGGTGGCTCTCCATGAAGGCTTCGGCGGTCGTCTTCCAATTCGCACGCACTAGCTTCTGAACGTGCACCGCGGTATAGCAATTCTCGAGTTCATACCGCTCGAAATGCTCGTTTATCGGAAACAGAATGTCCTCCAGTGGCGGAGCATTGTCATCGAGGTTTATGAATACGAACCCCCCCCATGTCCCGGTCTTCGCCTCCGGCAGCGCATTTTGCTTGCCTTGCCACTGGGGAAAATCCCAGTCGATCGGGTTGCTTGCAAAACTACCATCTATGTTCCAAGTGATCCCATGGTACGGGCATCGGAATTCATTCTTGCAGCCTGAATGTGTCGCCAGCTTCCGCCCGCGATGAAGGCATGAATTGTGAAAGGCGCGTATCGACCCGTCGGGTTGGCGCGTGATTAGAAGCGATCTACTAACAATTTCGTAAATTATCATATCCCCTGAATGCGGAATCTCCTCCTCCCGACAGGCCATTTGCCATGTTCTCATCCAAACATGTTCAACTTCCTTTTCAAAAAAATCACGATCATAATAACGGTCGACGCGCACCGGTTCCGTCCCGATATCAGGAACCGGTCCCTCGCGCAGATGGTTTGGAACAGGCCGCGTATCGCGGTCGAGAACTTCATTATATGTCTCCCAAGGGTGACATGAGGTCGACAGGTTTGTCGCATCGGCACTCATTGTGAGATCTCCAAATAAATCCGTGTTTGCGGGAGAGCAGCCCGCGTCTTCCGCAGGTTCAAAGAAACCCATCTTTCAATCGAACGACTCTCCAATCGTGGCCTCCTTTGACATCATCCGGCGTATTGGGATCGCACGCACCTAACAAATACAATAGGTGCGACAAGGCGTCAGTCGTTCCATCATGGCGTCGGACCTTCCGGGGAATTG
>NZ_JAKKIE010000176.1 GCF_021742065.1 Rhizorhapis sp. SPR117 | reverse complement strand
GAGGAGCAGCCGGGGCTGGTCATCCTCGGCAAGCAGGCGATCGACGATGATTCCAACCAAACTGGGCAGATGCTCGCCGCCCTGCTTGGCTGGGCGCAGGGCACCTTCGCCTCCAAGGTCGAGATCGATGGCGATGCGGTCAATGTGACCCGCGAAGTCGACGGCGGCCTGGAGACGGTGAAGCTGAAGCTTCCTGCGGTGGTGACCACCGATCTTCGGCTCAACGAGCCGCGCTATGCCAGCCTGCCCAACATCATGAAGGCCAAGTCCAAGCCATTGGCGCAGAAGACGCCGGACGATTATGGCGTCGATGTCGCGCCGCGGCTCACGACGCTTGGCGTCAAGGAGCCCTCCAAGCGCGAGGCAGGGGTGAAGGTCGCCGACGTGGACGAGCTGGTGGCGAAGCTCAAGGCAATGGGAGTGGCGGCATGAGCGTTCTTCTTCTCGTCGAGCACGACAACGCCTCGGTTGCCGATGCGACGCTTGCCGCGGTGACCGCGGCGGGCAAGCTGGGCGAGGTCCATGCCCTCGTCGCCGGCACCGGTGCGCAGGGCGCCGCCGAAGCGGCTTCGAAGATCGCCGGTGTCGCCAAGGTGCTGCTCGCGGACGATCCGTCCTACAGCCATGCGCTCGCGGAGAACGTCGCGCCGCTCGTCGTCGAGCTGATGGCGAGCTACGATGCCTTCGTCGCTCCCGCGACCTCCAACGGCAAGAACATCGCGCCGCGCGTGGCGGCGCTGCTCGACGTCATGCAGATCTCCGACATCCTGTCGGTCGAGGATAGCGATACCTTCACCCGGCCGATCTATGCCGGAAACGCGATCGCGACGGTGAAGTCGTCCGACGCCAAGAAGGTCCTTACGGTGCGCGGCACGGCGTTCGCCAAGGCGGAAGCATCGGGCGGGTCTGCCGCCGTCGAGACCGTCTCGGCCAAGGGCGACCAGGGGCTGTCGAGCTTCGTCGGCGCCGACATCTCCAAGTCCGAGCGTCCCGAACTGACCAGCGCCAAGATCATCGTGTCGGGCGGCCGGGCGCTGCAGAATGGCGAGAACTTCCACGCGCTGATCGAGCCGCTGGCCGACAAGCTCGGCGCCGCCGTCGGCGCCAGCCGGGCCGCGGTCGATGCCGGCTATGTCCCCAACGACTATCAGGTCGGCCAGACCGGCAAGATCGTCGCCCCGGAAGTCTATATCGCGGTCGGCATATCCGGCGCGATCCAGCATCTCGCCGGGATGAAGGACTCAAAGACCATCATCGCCATCAACAAGGACGAGGACGCACCGATCTTCCAAGTGGCGGACATCGGTCTCGTCGGCGACTTGTTCAGTGTCGTCCCGGAGCTGACCGGCAAGCTTTGAAGCGTGCTCGACCTGGCCTTCCCCCCTGAAAGTGGTCCAGTTTGAAAGTTAGGGAACCTCTGCGCAGGTGGAAATTTGGGCTGCGGGCGGCTTCAGTCGCGAACATTGCGGTCGCGCGCTCTTTGTGGA
>NZ_JAKKIE010000175.1 GCF_021742065.1 Rhizorhapis sp. SPR117 | reverse complement strand
CAACGCTCTCATGACTGCCATCTGCGCTGCAGAACGAGTTTATCCTGCCGCCGACCTTTCGGCTAGCGGTGAATTTGGCCTGGCCGGAGTGCCGCGGGCTCCTGATCGACGACGATTGATCAAGCTCTCATCCGCGGATTGGTTACCGCACTACCCGTTGTCCGTCGCTGGACCTTCCTCATTCTAAGCACGGGCGTCGGACTTGCCTGCCCCAACGTTGACCGAGGATTGTCCATCACAGTCGGGTGCCCGCGACACACCGGCCAGGCCTATGTTGCCAGAGGGTTGAGCTGATGCTGAACCCCCTGGCAGGTCAAACCGTCACCTCCGGCTGCACCCGGCGAGCGATGTCCCAAGCGAAGCCCACGAGTTCGCGAGCGATCGCCGTATTGACCTTGGGCTGTGGCTTGCCTGTCGCCGACAATCGGCGAAAACGCTGGCAAAGACGCACCTGCGCCTTCCAACCGATTGCCTGAATATCCTCAGGCAATCCCGCGACACGATCCCGATAACGTCGCTCTTCGCGGGCAGGTAGGCGATATGTCCAGCCTGCCTCGACAAGCATGGTGCGGGCATGAGCGTTGCCGGCCCGCGTAATTCGGCCGCGATGGACGCGTGATCCGCTTGAATATTCCGAAGGCACCAACCCGAGGTAGGCCATCAGTTGTTTCGGATTCTGGAACCGCGTCAAGTCGCCAACCTCGGCGATCAGAGTTGCGGCGACAATCAAGCGAACTCCGCGCAGCGCCTGCAGGCTGCGAACAAGAGCGGCAAATCGCCAGCCCTCCACTGCTTCCGCGAGCGCCGCCTCCAGCCTTTCCACGCGCGCCTTTGCCTCCAGAACGCGATGCTTTGCTTCCTCGAAGGCCAGTTGCTGATGCGGAAAATCGAAACGTTGCTCTGACAGCCAGCGCCAATAGGCTTTGGTCCACGCCGTTTTGCCGCAATACCGTCGATCATGGCGAAGTAGGAAGCTCCGCACCATTTGCTTTGCTGAGGTTGCCGCTTCCTGAGCAGAGCGCCGCGCCCGCACCAGATCCCGGATCGCCTCATGCTCTTCGTCGGGCACCCAGATCGGATCAAGCTCTCCAGCACGCAGCAGGCGGGCCAGCGTCATGGCATCACGCCGATCGGTCTTCACCTGATCGCCAGGCCGTCTGGGCATCATCGACGGCGCAATAACGATACAGGGCTGAGCGAGCTTGGTCAGGAGACGCTGAAGCCCGTAGCCGCACGGCCCCGCCTCATAACACCAGCTGAGCGTGGTGCCGGAACCGCCAAGCCGCTTGACCAAACCGCGCACAGCATCATCCTCATTCGAGATCGTACCGTAGAAGCGAACCTCACCGCCACGCTCACCTTCGGCGACCGCCACCGCGACAGTTTCCTTATGCACGTCCAGCCCGATGTATTTGGTACCTTTTGCCATCGACTATCTCCTTTGCTCTGACCCCCAGGCGAGCAACGCAGATCGGAGCCAAAATGGCTCCCGGCAGTCATTGGGTCTAAG
>NZ_JAKKIE010000174.1 GCF_021742065.1 Rhizorhapis sp. SPR117 | reverse complement strand
CCTCTCCCAACACATATGCCCAAAACGAGCACGAATCGGGAGTATCAGCCGCTCACCCAACATTCATGCCTTCTCCTATGATGGATTGTCGTAAACCCACCTTCGCACAAACTGACGTCGGGGGCGGTTACATCATCAAAGCCTCTGCGAGGAGCAGCCACCCCACCGACTCGGGGCTGAGCCCCAATCACCCCATCTAGTTGGTGAAACGATAGATGGCGCTATTGACGGTGTGCGCCTGTTGATCAGGCCGGGACGGTGGCTCCGGCGTTTGGATCAAACAGCTCGCCCGTCTTCAGCATCGCGTGCATAATTACCGCCAATTTGCGGGCAAGGGCGACGGCCGCTCGCTTGAAACCAAGCCGCTCCTTTAGCGCCAGGGCCCAGGTGCGCAACGTGCTTGTCTCCGACGACCTGTTCAAAATGACCGAGGCCGCCTCGTACAACAGCGTACGCAACTTGGCGTCGCCGCGACGCGAGATGTGGCCTTCAAAATCAACCTCCCCCGATTGATATCGCTTCGGGGTCAGCCCGACCCAGGCGCCTACAGCGCGCGAGTTCTTGAAGTTGATCGAATCCTCCACTGCTGCTGCAAAGGCTGTGGCGGTGACCGTACCCACACCAGACACCGAAGTAAGTAGGCGGCAGCGTTGATCCGTGCCCGCCATCGCGACCAGCTACTTGGTCAATTCCGCCACGCGAAGCCGAATATCGCTCCAGGCTTTAAGCAATGGTAGGATGATTCGCGACAAATTGTCTTCGCCTTCCAGAAGCGTAACGACGTTGCGCTCAAAGACGCTGCCGGCACCCTTGGGTATGACGAGCCCGAACGGCTTCATCAGCCCGCGTATCTGGTTCGACATCTGCACCCGCATCTTCATAAGTTGGCGTCGGGCGGTTATCAGCGTCCTCATCAACATGCTGTCGAAGCCTTTGACGCGGACCTCTCGATAGAAGCCCACCTCAGCCAAATGCGCCAGACCGTCAGCGTCGTTTGCATCAGTCTTGTTTGCGGCCATATCGAGAGCGGCCTTGGCATGGCGCGCGTCTATGCAGATCGCGGGCAAACCCTCCGCAGTGAGCGCATGGTAAAACCAAACCGACAACGGTCCAGTCTCAAAAACCACGCGTTTTGCATTCGGCGCGCGTTGCGGATCACTTCGGCAAGCAGCTTCGGATCGGACGCACACTTGCCACGCCAAACGCGCTTGCCATCCTGACGAACCGATATCGAAGTGTCTTTTAGAGAAACGTCGAGTCCTATATGCTGATCCACGGTTGTCCTCCGTTTGATGCTGGGCCCGGTCCAAAATCGTGAGCCCGTTCTTCATCTTATCGGGGGGGCAACCGCCCTTCGAGCAATCCGTGCATCTGGCCCGTGGCCGGCGCTCCCGCGATTACGTCATGTTCGTTCAATCCCTAACTTGATAAGCCGCCTGATACGAATCGAGCTAAGGGAAGGGCAGCAGGCCACATCCTCTGATTTCCCGCACCTATTGTATTTGTTAGGTGCGTGCATGCCTCGAACGCATAGTATGCGTCACCTGTCGCGGCCGAGTCTGGTT
>NZ_JAKKIE010000173.1 GCF_021742065.1 Rhizorhapis sp. SPR117 | reverse complement strand
TGTGGATCGGCATGCAAAAAGGACCCCGTTAGCGGGGTGATCGGCGTCTAAAAGGGACCCCTCATTTCGATGGTTTAAGCAGCTGGCTGGATTTTCAGGCGGCGAGATCGGGATGTTGGTTTTGGAGACAGTTTTACGGATCCGGCGTGAGTATGCCGGAGGCAAGGCGATCAAGGCGATCGCGCGGGACCTGCATGTGTCGCGGAAAGTAATCCGCAAAGCCGTGCGAGCGGCGGAAGGCGCCTTTGATTATCAGCGCAAGGTTCAGCCGCTGCCCAGGATTGGTCCGTTTCAGGATCGCCTGAACACGCTGCTGGAAGAGAACGAGCTGCGCGGCAGGCGTGACAGGCTGCGGATGACACGGATCCATGATCTGCTGGTGCGCGAAGGTTTTGAGGGATCCTACGATGCCGTCCGGCGCTACGCGGCACGATGGAAGATCGAACGGCGCAAGGATGCCGGCGATGGTGTCACGGCTTTCATCCCGCTGATGTTCAAGCCAGGCGAGGCCTACCAGTTCGACTGGAGCCATGAGGATGTCGAGATTGCCGGGGCGCCGATGCGGGTGAAGGTCGCGCATATGCGACTGTGTGCGTCACGCGGGGTCTATGTTCGGGCCTATCCTCGCGAGAGCCAGGAGATGCTGTTCGACGCGCATGCGCGCGGCTTTGCCTTCTTCGGGGGCGTGCCAGGGCGCGGCATCTACGATAATATGAAGACGGCGGTGACGAGCGTGTTCACCGGCAAGGAACGGGTCTTCAACCGGCGGTTCCTGATCATGACCGACCATTATATGGTCGAGCCCACGGCCTGCTCGCCTGCGGCGGGATGGGAGAAGGGCCAGGTCGAGAACCAGGTGCAGACGATCCGGGGTCGCTTCTTCCAGCCCCGGTTGCGGTTCGCCAGTCTCGAAGAGCTTAATGGCTGGCTAGAGGCCGAGTGTCGGCGCTGGGCCGAACGTCAGGCCCATCCCGAACAGGGTGAGCTGACCGTGGCGCAGGTGCTGGAGATGGAACGATCTGCACTGCAGCCGATGCTGGGACCGTTCGACGGCTTCAATGAGAGTGAGCATGCCGTGACCGGCACCTGCCTGATCAGCTTCGACCGCAACCGCTACTCGGTGCTCTCGACGGTGGCACGACGCACGGTGCAGGTCCGCGCCTATGCGACACGCATCGTCGTTCGCTGCGGCGAAGAGGTTGTCGCTGAACATCCTCGCTACTTTGGGCGCAACCGCACGATCTATGACCCCTGGCATTATCTGCCGGTGCTGGCTCGCAAGCCCGGCGCGTTGCGGAACGGTGCCCCCTTCCAGGACTGGGATCTGCCACCGGCGCTTGCCCGCCTGCGCCGCAAGCTGGGTAATGGCGACGATGCCGATCGCCGGTTCGTCCGTGTACTGTCGGCCGTACTGACCGATGGCCTGGAGCCTGTCGAAGCCGCTGTGTGTGAGGCACTGGCGACGGGTACGGCGAGCGACGACCTGATCCTCAACATCCTGGCAAGACGCCGGGAACCCCCGCGTCCGCTGACGATCATCACCTCCGAGGATAGCGCCTTGCGCCATCCCCCGATCGCCGACTGTGCCCGTTACGACCAGCTG
>NZ_JAKKIE010000172.1 GCF_021742065.1 Rhizorhapis sp. SPR117 | reverse complement strand
CCCGTCTTATTCACCGGGGGGATGGGATGGGGTTGGCGGACGTAGCGTAAGTTACTGATCTGGAATAGAGAACGGGTGCTTAGGCCATCCCTCTACACCGGACAGAAAGTGCCACGCCCGCCATGGCAGATGATAGCGCGACACGTTTTTCATTCCCAGCGATTTGCCGCAAGAAAGTGACCGCCGCCTTTGATGGTGGGAGGCTGACATCCGATGGTGGCGTGCTGCTGCTGGCGCAGGCGGAGCGACAGCTCGGCCTCGCGGAACGGCTTGCCGCCTGCATTGCCGATCCTCGCGACCAGAGCCGTGTCGTCCACGACGTCGGCGACATCCTGCGCGCTCGCATGCTGGCGATCGCCTGCGGCTATGAGGATGCCGATGATCTCGACAGCCTGCGTCACGATCCCGGGTTCAAGCTGGCGCTCGGCAAACTGCCCGGCGGCGTGATCGGCCTGGCAAGCCAGCCAACGATGAGCCGCTGGGAGAATGCGCCGACGACGCGCGAACTGGTGCGGCTGACAGGCGCGCTCGTCGATCTCTACTGCGCGAGCTACCCTACCGCGCCGGTGGCGGTGACGCTCGATATCGATGAGACGGTCGATGTCGTCCATGGCGGCCAGCAGCTCTCCTTCTGGAACGGCCATTATGGCGAGCGCTGCTTCCTGCCGATCCATGTTTATGACACCGCGACCGGCCGTCCGGTGGCGATGCTGCTGCGCACCGGCAAAGCCCCGTCGGGCGCCGAGACGGCAGGCCATGTCCGCCGCCTGATCCGGCGTATCCGCCGCCACTGGCCCGATACCCGCATCACGCTACGCGGCGATGGCCATTACGGCCGCCCCGAGATCATGGCGTGGTGCGAGGCGAACGGCATCGACTATGTGTTCGGCCTGCCCGGCAACAAGGCACTCCATGCCGATCCGGTCATCGTCAATCGCGGCGATGCCTGTGCCACCGACCGGGCGCTGCAGGGATTGGGCGTGCTGCGCCGCTATGCCGAGACTCGCTACGCCGCCAAATCCTGGGGGCCGACCAAACGCAGGGTCGCCGCTCGGATCGAAGCAAGCACTATGGGCCTCGATATCCGCTTCGTCGTCACCTCGATCGAGCACGGCAGCGCCGAGCACATCTACGACACGCTCTATTGCGCCCGTGGCCAGGCCGAAAATCTCATCAAGCTCCACAAGGCACAGTTGAAAAGCGACCGCACCTCCTGCCGGTCGGCCAATGCCAACCAGATGCGCCTCATCCTCCACACCGCCGCGTATTGGCTGATGTGGAAGCTGCGCCAAGCCGCGCCCGCCACCGCTGCGCTGAGGAACGCCGAGTTCGCCACCTTGCGCCTCAGGCTGATCAAGGTCGCCGCCCGCGTCGTCGAAACCGCCAGCCGCATCCGCATCGCCTTCGCCAGCGCCTGCCCCGACGCCGACATCTTCCGGCATATCGCCCGCGCCCTCAAACCCGCACCGACCTGAACGGCGCGGCCGGGCCGCAGATCGATCCACCCTGTCCAGAAACCCCGCAAACCTCTCGGCCAAACGCGATGGAATAGTCGCCACCGGGCAACTTGCGCTTGCCGCCTCCGCCTGCCGCCCCCGTCCCGGATTACGCCATCACGCAGTCGCCCGGTGAATAAGAGAGG
>NZ_JAKKIE010000171.1 GCF_021742065.1 Rhizorhapis sp. SPR117 | reverse complement strand
AACCCGGCCCCGCCCACCGCAGGGCGCGTCTGCACTGTCTGCAAGTCATCATAATTGGTATAAAAACCAGCGAGGTTCAATCTCACGCGGCGATCCAGAAATTCGCTCTTGAGCCCGATCTCGTATGAGTCAGCCACCTCCTCATTATAAGGGCCGATAGTGGTCTGATTGTTGGCGCGACCATTAAAGCCGCCACTGCGGAAACCGCGCGCCCATTTGGCATAGACCATGCTCTCATCTGCAAACTTGTAGTCGAAACTGACCTCTGGGCTGAATGATGACCATTTCTCGCTGTCGCCGACCCGAATCGTGCTGCCTGTCGGCAAGCGGTTGAAGGTCTTGCTTGTCCATGTATAGCGTCCCCCCGCAGTCATACGCAGACGTTCCGTCAGTGTATAATTGACCTGGCCAAAGGCAGCCTTGGTAGTTGAGCGCTGCGCTGAATCACCGATGAGAAAGACGTCCGGGCCGAACTGCCAAGGATCAAACCCGTCGAACTTCCACCAATTGTAATAGCCACCGACCAGTACATCCAGATTATCTGTGACGGATGACAGTAGCCGTAATTCCTGGCTGAACTGCTCTGTATCCGTCGCACGCGGAGTGTGTACCAAGATAAGAGGGCTCGCGTCGGAGTCGCCATTGAATTGCTCCTCAGTTTTGCGATATCCCGTTATCGACGAGAAATCAGCCCAGCCTGCATCATAATTCGCGTTTAGAATAAGTAGCTTAGCGTCAAACTTGTCTTTAAATCTAAAGTTGTCGGACCAGACATCATATGGGCGATCCTCAAACGGCCGCCCGTCTGAATCGGTGCCCGGAAAACCTAAATCATACAGCGCATTGCCAGGCATGGAAAAGTTGCTGATTGGAATTTGGTCAGGCCGATCTCGAATGATCTCCCCTGTTAGGACAAATTCTAGTGAGTCGGTCGGCGTGAACATGAGTTTCGGACGGATTGCAAAGACATTGTCTCCACCAATTTGCTCATTGGTCGCGAGGTTGAGCCAGTGCCCGTTGGACTTGGAGCTCAGAACGGAGACCTTGGCGGCAAGCAAGTCCGGAGCGATCGGGAAATCAAGGCTGGCGCGCACATCCAGCCTCCCATTATTTCCGATCCTCACCTGGGCTTTGCCGCCGAACTCACCAGTCGGCTTTTGCGAGACGATGTTGATCGCGCCTGCGATCGTGTTCATGCCGAACAGAGTCCCTTGCGGACCGCGCAAAACCTCGATCCGCTCCACGTCGAAAAGATCGAGCATTGAACCCGCCACACGCGCATAAGCGAAACCGTCCGAAACCACAAGAATTGCTGGATCGAAGGTCGACTCCACTTCGATCTGGCTGATACCGCGTATGGATCCAATTGGCGTGTTGTTGGACGTAGCCAGCATAATATCAATGTCGACATTCGGCACCACCGCGCTCAGGCTTCGGATGTCTTTGGCGAACAGCTGCTGGAATTTTTCTGTGCCAATGGCAGTGACAGCGACAGGCACATCCTGCATTCGCTCCTCGCGTCGACGTGCGGTCACGATGATGTCGGTCAAGCCGTTATTCCGCTCAGCCGCCGGTTCCGCATTGCCGGACTCAGAAGGCGGAGGCGCGGTCGTGTCCGGCGCCTGCGTGGGCTCTGGGGCGTTTTG
>NZ_JAKKIE010000170.1 GCF_021742065.1 Rhizorhapis sp. SPR117 | reverse complement strand
TCGACCGCCATACCCACAGCACAGGCTTCAGCCACAACCCATGAACCTACCGGCATCAGCCGGTCTGTCATTCAGTGAACTGTGAGCTCCAATTGGTACGCTGCTTTGCCAGGAGCTGCCCACCCCATCAAATCGGCTGACGCTCGGCAGCATATCGATGTGTGGACGTCTCGGAGTTGGAGAGCCCGGATCATATTGCAGTGCGCGGTTGGGGCTTCCTGGATATTCCAAATCAGAGTCAGATTCTGATCGTTCCCACGATCCTTGGAATGGTTCGCGAAGTTGTCCATCTTGCAGAGCGACGCCCAATGCCGGGGATGCGAATTCAACCCCTATTTCGGGTGTCGCGCCTAATCTCTGCGGTAATTCTGCCGGTATTCCGAGCAGACCTTCAGTAAAAGCCAGCAGGGATCCGGACACTGAAGGCAAAGCTAGCACTGTTATACCGAGGCCAATCCCTCCAAGAAAACCGCCGATAACAAGCTGTTTATCCATCATACCGCCTCAATGAGTAAGGGACGTGGCATCAACCACCTCGCAATACATATTATAGTTGATACACTTTAAATATGTAAATTGCCATCCGTCCACTCATGGACATGCGGAAGCTCGTGGGGAGGAATGTCGCACGTTTGCGTCAGGAGAAAGGCTTGACCCAAGAGGATGTCGCGGCACGTTCAGGCTTCAGCCAACAGTATCTGAGCAGTCTTGAACGTGGCCACCGGAACCCCACCGTTATTACCCTTTATGAGCTGGCCCAAGCGCTTGGAGTGAGCCACGTCGCGCTAGTTGCGCCTGACGAGGACGCTGATTGAACGCCGATCGCTGCATGTACTCGGCGGCTATAGTAAGAGGCGCATTTTGAGTCAGTCGATTTCGTGTGATCGAGGAGCATAGGCTCAACTTCGGGCGCAATGGCAGGAAAAATTGCAAAGATAAATCTTTGTCGCCATCTCATTAGAATTGTCGAATTCGGCCGGGCGTGTAAGGATGAATCTGTGAGCGTTTTTTTGCCCCGCCGCCTGCAATACACGGTCAATAGCGATCTGCGTGACGTGGCACATGAGGAATTGCTCGACCTTACCGGCAATATCGTCCTTCTCGGCGAGGCGGGCGGAGGCAAAACCGAACTTACCAAGTGGCTCGGCGGTGCCGATCACGGCGACCATGTTCGCTGCACCGCGCGACAGTTGATCAACGGCGACGGCCGACAGCTGCTCGGAAACCACCGCTTCCTCGTCATCGACGCACTCGACGAGGTTACCGCTAAGGCCGACGGCGATGCGGTTGATCTGGTCCTGCGTGCATTGCGCGCTGCGGGCTATCCGCGGTTCATCCTGTCATGCCGCCTGTCCGAATGGCGCGCGGCGACGATGGTGGAGGCGATCCGGGAGCAATATCGCGACGTACCGCTACAAGTTGAACTGCGACCGCTCGATGCTGAACAGGCGACGGAGTTCCTGGCCGACCGGCTCGGCGATGCTGCGCGGGCCGATGACGTTGTCCATCAGTTTCTCGAGCGCAACCTTGGCGAATGGCTCGGCAATCCGCAGACACTGCTGATGCTTGGCGACGTGGCGAAGCAAGGGCCGCCGCCCAACACCACTAAAGCACTGTTCGACACCTATGTCTGTTGATTACCGCTGAGAGTTGACCCGGGATTTTCATCGAGAAGTGACCCTAGTCACCTGAATCCGAAGTTCGCTT
>NZ_JAKKIE010000017.1 GCF_021742065.1 Rhizorhapis sp. SPR117 | reverse complement strand
ATCTGAGGCTTTTTGTTCAATCCAACTGGTACAGTTTTACACCGGAATCTTGCACAATTTTACCCCGACGTTGACATCGATTTGTAATCTTGTTTAGTGGCCTTGCCATCGCGAGTTGCAATACTGTCGAAGGTGCCGGAGAAGACATGCAATCGGCGGGGTCGGCTGTTTCGAATACGGCAGACGACGCAAAGTGAAGGTCATAATCAGGATCAGGCTGCGATCAGCACGCCCTGATAGACCCGATTTTCAAAGGCAAGCCCCGCCCCCATAGCGACGCAGATCAGTGCATCTTCAGCGACTTTTACCCGCAGCCCGGTAACCTGCGCTATGGCCTCGTCAATGCGACCGAGCAGCGCGCCGCCGCCGGTGAGCGTGATACCTTCGTCGATAATGTCCGCCGAAAGCTCCGGCGCAGTTTGTTCGAGAGCCGTCATCACGGCACCGGTGATATGGGCCACTGGTTCGGCCAATGCCTCTGCGATCTCTGCCTCGGAAATTTTAATCTCGGCTGGTCGTCCATTCATCAGATCACGTCCCTTGACGCCGATAGTCTTTCCGGCGCCTTGAGGTGGCATAGCGCTGCCTATGGCGATTTTGATCCGTTCAGCTGTCATTTCACCGATCATCAGATTATGCTTGCGCCGGACATAAGATGAAATGACTTCGTCCATCTTGTCGCCGCCAATACGCACCGAATTGCTATAGGCGACACCGCTCAATGAAAGAATGGCGACTTCTGTGGTTCCCCCGCCAATATCAACGACCATCGCCCCGACCGGTTCTGTTACTGGCAAGCCCGCGCCGATAGCGGCAGCCAGAGGCTCTTCGATCAGTTGGATCTGCATCGCGCCAGCATTGGAGGCAGCGTCGCGTATGGCACGGCGCTCAACCATCGTCGAACTCGACGGAACGCAAATCACGACATTACTGCGTCGGGGCAAGCGGCTAGACCCGCCAAGTGCCTTATTGATGAAATGCTTGATCATTTGTTCGGCGACTTCGATATCGGCGATGACCCCATCACGGAGCGGACGAATGGCCTGAATGCTGTCTGGTGTCTTGCCCATCATCAGCTTGGCTTCATTGCCCACGACCTTGACCCGCCGGATTCCGTCGCGCGTTTCGAGTGCGATTACCGAGGGCTCGTTAAGAACGATGCCTTTATCCCGTACATATATAACGGTGTTAACGGTGCCGAGGTCGATTGCCATGTCATGCGCAGCCGATGAGAACATACGGAAAATTTTCATACTAAAAGGGCAATGCTTTCATCAATTGCGAGATATCAGGCTTGCAGAGCCATCTACTCACCTGAGCCTCTACCGCGCACCGCATGCGGGTATAGCGAAGGAACGTCAATCAGCGATGATGGTTTCTCGGGGCTGAATGCATTTACGATGGCTACTCGGTCGCGATACTATGGCTATCTCGCGAGCAGTGGCAAGTCCTGAATCATCGAAACGGCTCCACCCGGATGAGGAACCGAATGCCGCCACGACGCGCGGACCAACTTCCTTGCCCTTAATCTGATGCACAATATCGTCACCGAACCAGCCATTCCGGGATGGTTCAGGCATCTGTAGCTTGCGGGTCCATAGTGGCTGCCATGGGCGTGGTCCGTGGAAGCCCCTGGAATGACTGTTGCAATTCACTGGGAACGGCTGAGCCTTTCCATTGCCGCCATAGCCCGAAACCCGTCGCGGCAAAGGCGCAAGCGCCAATGAACAGGAAGAGTCCCGCCGCGCCCCACAGCGTCATCGCTGCCGCGCCGATCAATGGCCCGGCCACTGCGCCTATCGAATAGGCGAGGACCAGCCCGCCACTGGCTCCCACCCGTTCCTGTGTCTCCAGGTGATCATTGGTATGCGCGACGCAAAGCGGATAAAGTGCAAAGCAAACTCCGCCGAACAGCGCGCCCAGAAGCAGTAAATGGATACCTGGCCAACTGGTGGCCGTCATGACCGCGCATATCAGGGAAGCGGCGGCAAAGCAGCCTATGATCACCCGGCGGCGATCCAAATGATCAGACAGTTTGCCGAGCGGCCATTGCAGCGCCACGCCGCCCAGAATGACCATACTCATGAAAAACGCAGTAGCCGAAAGATCCATGCCCAAACGGCGAACATAGACGGCGCCCAAAGCATAGAAGGCACCCAGCATCATGCCCGTGACGCTGGCGCCGACTACCCCGAGCGGCGAAATTTCATAAAGACGCCTTATGGCCAGAGGCTGCAGATTGTCGATGATCGGCTGCGCTATCCGTGTCAGCACAACCGGCACAAGTGCCAGCGATAAAAGCATCGCAGCGACTATGAACGGCATGGATGGTTTGGAATCGCTAAGGTTAAGCAGGAACTGTCCAAGCGCCTGCCCGGAATAGAGGGCGATCATGTAACTGGCGAGAATTGCGCCGCGGCTTTTCTGGCTGGACTGTTCATTCAGCCAGCTTTCAAGGCAGATGAACACGCCTGCCACGGTGAAGCCATCTATGAAACGCAGCACCGTCCAGAGCCCCACATTACGATAGACGGCATAAGCAAGGGTGCTGGCCGAAAATATGGACAGGAAGGCAGCGAAGGCACGAATATGGCCCACACGTGCGATGAGCGGAGTGACACGCAAGGAACCGACGGTGAGCCCCGCAAAATAGGCAGTGCCGACGAGGCCGATCATTACTGCCCCGGTTCCGGCCCGCTCCAGTCTAATGCTGATGAG
The DNA here is from genome assembly GCF_021742065.1 of Rhizorhapis sp. SPR117. Next base: position 68,629 of record NZ_JAKKIE010000017.1, on the reverse strand, counting down.
CGTCGCCAGAAAGCCACTGCCCGCCATCATCATGAAAATGGCCAGGAGCAGGCTTCGAACCGGAAGAAGAGAGGAAAGCATCAAGCTGTAACGGCCAGAGCCCTCATTCGTTTCGGAAACGCAAGTCCTACGACCAGTCCCGCCAATATGCCGGGCAGGCCCTCATAGATCATATGGTGCCATCCCTCTGAACGCCAGAACAGGGCAACAGCGATCCCTGTCGCCATCATCACGATCGCGCGCGCTTCACTCACTGGCCTATTGAAGGCAAGCAGCAGCAGCAGCGGACCGAACGCTACGGCAAGTGTCGACCAGGAGAGAATGACGAGATCGAAAACACTGCCGCTGCCCCCCAGTGCGATGGCAAGTGCGAACGCCGTAACCGCCGCCGTCGCGGCTTTCAGAATCAGCGGATGCTCGGTTCGCCCGGGCAGCAGATCATGGGTGATCGCCGCCGAACAGCTCAGGACCAGCGAATCTGCTGTCGACATGGTAGCCGCAAAGATCCCGGCCAGGATAATCCCGACAAGGACCGGCGGCAGCAGTTCCACCGCCATGGTCGGCAGCGCCAGTTCCGGATCAAGCCCGGCCAGATGCGGCAGATACAGTCGCGCCAGCATGCCGGCCAATGTCGCCAGCGCATAAAAAATGATGAAAAAGGAGTAATAATAAAGACGGGCAGTGGCCATACTGCGCGGGCTATCCAGCGCCATGAAGCGCACCATGATATGTGGTTGCCCGATAACGCTAAGCCCCGCGAACAGCCAGCCGACGATGAATAGCACAAGGCCCGCCAATCCGGGGAGCGCCATATCTGGCGGAGTGAGATCAAAAAAGCCGGGTATCGCCTTCCACGCACTGATCGTAGCACCTGGACCACCCATAGCGATGATTCCCGCACTCGTAAGAATCACCATGGCGAACAGCATGACGATGCTTTGTGCCGCATCTGTCCAGATCGAAGCGCGGATGCCGCCTGCTATGCTGTAGGACAGAACCATGGCGGCGACGATCCAGGCGCCAGTCGATCGATCCCATCCCAGAACGCCTTCCAATGCCTTGCCGCCTGCCGCGATTTGAGCTGCGGCATAGGAACCCAGGAAGACAACGGTGATGATCGCAGCGATCCGCCGCCAGATGGGCATATCGCTCCCCGTCCAGCGCGCAATCACCGCGCCGAAAGAGGCTTCTCCGGTCCGTCCGGTCGCCTGTCGCAACCGGCGGTGAACAAGGAGGGAGGCAATGAAATCGCCGACGATCCAGCCAACCATCAGCCAGATGGAGGCCAGCCCTACGGCATAGGTGTAGCCGATGACACCAATGAACATATAGCCGCTATTGTTTGTAGCGACCGCCGACAGTCCAGCCAGCCCGGGACTTACCGAGCGGCTGGCGAGATAATAGTCTTCCCGTGTTTTTTTGGCACTGAATGCAGAAGCAAGGCCGATGACAAGGAAGATCGCCAGGAAAAACAGAAAGCTGGCGATGGTCATCAGACGGGCGCCATCATGCGAGTTCCACCAGCGGACCTGCCGTCACCTCGATCGGACCCACCTCCCGCGCGGCAATAAAGTGAGGGCGCGGCTTTTCCACGCCGAAAGGCCGGTCCAGCCGGTTCGATACAGCATTGTAAACAAAGAAGGCGTTGGAGCGCGGAAATGGTGTGATATTGCCGTTCGACCCATGCATCACATTGCAATCGAACAGGACGATCGTTCCCGGCGCACCCGTGGGCGCGACAATGCCATGCTCATGGGCTATTTCGGCAAGGCTATCCTCATCAGGTACGCCATATTCCTGTTTCTTGAGAGACATTTTGTAATGATTCTCCGGCGTTTCACCGATACAGGTCAGAAAACTGCGGTGCGATCCGGGGATCAACATCAATGGTCCGTTATGCGGTGTGTTTTCTGCCAGCAAGACCGACATGGACAGAGCGCGCATACGCGGCATTCCATCTTCCACGTGCCAGGTTTCAAAATCCGAATGCCAATAGAACTCCTTGCCCTGAAAGCCCGGCTTGTAGTTGAGCCGCGACTGATGGAGGTAGACTTGATCGTTGAGCAGGAAGGATGCGACGCCTGCGAGCCGCTCATCCTCCGCCAGCCGCCGCATTAATGAACTCTGTGCGTGGATTTCAAAGATCGAGCGCACTTCGCCGCTGCCCGACTCAGTGATTACCGTTTCGGGTTCCAATGCAGATGGATCAGCAAGCAGCCGCCCTGTTTCAGCTTGCAACAGCGCCACTTCGTCAGACGTCAGCTGGTCATGGAGCACCAGAAAGCCCTCGCGCTCGAACTGTGCCATCTGTTCGAGGGTTAATGGGGCTGTCGGATGCCAATCGCCATGCACTACAGGGTCAAGGCGCGGCAGCATTTCAGCCTGAGGCGCACATCGGGACGGATAGAGATCGGTCATGAGTTTCCTGTCGGAATTCTTGGATTGTCAGGAAGCGAGAGCGACGTCCGCATCTGCCGGATAAGCGCCATTTTCGTCGTGCACTTCACGCCCGGTCACCGGCGGATTGAAGACGCAAGCGGTCAATATATCCGTTTCAGGCCGCACGATATGGCGGTCGTGTCCGTTAAGCGCGTACATGACCCCAGCGTGCAACTTGTGGATCTCGCCAGTGCCCAGATCCTCTATGGTACCGGTGCCTTTCAGGACCAAAACGGCCTCCAGATGGTTCTGATAATGCATCTTCAATTCCTCACCGGCGTACATCGTGGTGACGTGGAAGGAAAAGCCCATGCCATCCTCCTTCAGGAGCAGGCGAGCGCTTTCCCAGCCCTTTGATTCGACATTGCGGTCGGACGTGCGGATTTCCCGCAGTTTGCGAATGAACATATTCCAATTCTCCTTATTCGGCGGCAACGCCGTAGGCGGGAGAAAGGGCTTCACGCACGCATTCCTCCAACATATCGAGACCCTGAGCGAAAGTTGCGTCGTCGATGACGAGGGGCGCGAGAATCTTCACAATCTCGTCATGCGGACCACTGGTTTCAATGATGAGACCACGATCGAAGGCTGCGCTGGTAATGGCCGAAGCAATTTCGCCAGACCCCACGTCGATGCCGCGCATCATTCCGCGCCCGCGTGTCGAAAGCTTGTGCGCCTTCGCCATCCTGTCAAGCCGATCCCCCAGATAATCACCGCGCCGTTTTATGTCAGCGGCGAACTGTTCATCCCCCCAGAAATGGCGAAACGCTGCAGCCGCAGTGACAAAGGCATGGTTATTGCCCCGAAAGGTGCCGTTATGTTCACCAGGAGACCAGACATCCAGTTCCGGCCTGAACAGCGTCAACGCAAAGGGCAGACCCATGCCCGACAGCGACTTGGCCAATGTTACGATGTCAGGCGTAACGCCCATGTCCTCAAAACTGAAAAAACCGCCGGCGCGGCCGCATCCGGCCTGAATATCATCCACAATCAGCAGCGCGCCATGGCGCTTTGCGATTTTTGCGATGGCTTGCATCCATTCAGGCGAGGCCGCATTGATACCGCCCTCGCCCTGCACGGTTTCAACCAGGATTGCAGCAGGCGCGTCAAGGCCGCTCGATGGATCCGACAAGCGCTGTTCCAACAGTGCTGCTGTGTCCACGTCCGGGCCGAAATACCCTTCATAGGGTTCATGCGATACATGGGAGAGTGGCACACCCGCGCCGCTGCGCTTGCCAGCGTTGCCGGTGCACGCCAACGCGCCCAACGTCATGCCGTGGAACCCATTGGTGAAGGCGATGACCAATTCCCGCCCAGTCACTTTGCGTGCCAGTTTGATGGCCGCCTCGACCGCATTCGTGCCTGTGGGCCCTGTAAACATGGCGCGATAATCCAGCCCGCGCGGCTTTAGAATCACTTCCTCCAGCGCGTTCAGAAATTCGGTCTTTGCCTCTGTATGCAGGTCAAGGCCGTGGGTTATGCCGTCCTTTGCAATGTAATCGAGCAGCGCTTCTTTCAGCACAGGATGATTATGTCCATAATTGAGCGACGAACAGCCGGAGAGAAAGTCCAGATAACGCCCACCATTACGTTCATGCATCCACACGCCTTGCGCGCGGGTGAACTCGCGCGGCATGGCGACAGAATAGCTGCGCACTTGCGATTCCCGCCGCTCGTAAATCGCCCGGTCGGGCAAAGTGCTAGTCGGTTTGGGGGTCATGCTCATGATATTCATGTCCTTTTTTCGTTTTCAGTTTCGGCCAGGAAAGGCCCGATTTCCGCCTGCCATTCGGTGTCGTGCTTGTCCGCGAAATGGATGTCCCGATCAAAGAGTGGCGCCTTGGCAAAAGGGGCGTTTTGCCTACGCGCGAAGCCCCGAAACAGCGCCCAGGAGGCTTCGTTATCTTGCGTTACTGTCGTGATGAGATGGCTGACGCCCCTTAGTGAAGGCCGTGCGAGCAATGCGTCGAGCATCCGCCCAGCCAAACCTTCGCCACGCGCAGCAGCGCTTACGGCGACTTGCCAGACGAAGAACCGGCTGGGATTGGATGGCGGTCGATAACCGGAAATCCAGCCCAGCAGCCTTCCGTTCCGTTCCGCCACAATACATGTGTCCGCAAAATGCGAACATTGGAGCAGGTTGCAATAGGCCGAATTTGGGTCAAGCGGGGGACAGTCAACGATCAGTGAGGTTACTGCGGGACCGTCCTCCGCGCGAGGCATACGTAATTTTACCGCTTCACCGTCCGATCGCGGCGGGTTGCACGAATCCACCGCCGGCTCAACCGTCGCTTCTTCAATTAGGATAGAGATTAGTTTATCTCCCGAAGTTTATTATACATCGTTGCGAAAAGGCTTCGCGCCTTGCGTGGCGCTTATATACGCATAGTGTCGATTTATTTCAACCACATTACCCAATTCAACGATGAAAAGTCCCTCCTGTCCGAAGCATTTCCTTCGGTTTTCGAATGTTTATTCGATTGGCAATCAGACATCGAATCGCTAATTGCCGAACATGGACATGCAGCTCAGCAATGCGACCTTGCGGGCGCTACGGCGCATATTGCGCGCCTCTGATCGGGGAGGACGCAAGCTCGCCTCCACGACGGGACTTACGCCCTCGCAGCTATTGGTCTTGCAGGAAATTGAGCGGCGCGTAGAGACAACGCCCACCATCATCGCTTCCTCGCTGCAATTCGGGCAGGCGACCGTGACCAATATCGTCGACCGGCTCACCGCGGCAGGCTATGTCACGCGCCAGCGGGGAGAACGGGACAAGCGGCAAATGCTGCTGCGGACCACCGATACGGGCCGGGATGTGTTGAATGCCGCGCCCGACATGTTGCAGGAACAGTTTCGCGACCGCTTTGCAGCGCTGCCTCAATGGGAGCAGGCGATGATCCTGGCGGCGCTTGAACGGCTCGGCGAACTGCTGGATGCAACGGATATAGACGCTGCACCACTGATCGATGCAGGAGCGATCGACCGTTCGCTGGCCTAACTTACCCCTATTCCCCCACCGCAGCAAACAGTGCCGGTGTGTCGATTCTACCTGTAGTCCCCGCTTGCTCGTCCCGGATCGCTTTTTCCAATATCCGGCGGGCACGCATGTCGGACTCGTCGGTTTCCAAGTAGATCGGCTTTAAATCCATAAGGTCCTGCCCACCCATATAGGTTTGGCAATCCTTGATCATGGGTTCGTCTTCGTCCTTGAATGCATAGTTGACCATTTTGCGCAACGTCTCATCAATCTGCGGGACATGCGTCTGCCGATTGCGGGTCAAGGCATAGAAATAATGACAAGTCGTTTCGGTTTCCGGTGTCAATAGCACGGTGTTAAGCATCGTCGCGCCTTCTTCTGGTGGCGCGCCCACATCCGTCATGATCAAGCTGTTGCGGAAATTGCTGGGCAACAACCATTCCATGGTGCTGTGATAGTCCCCGCGCTCACCGGGATAAAAAAGACTTTGACTACCAGGCGTCGGAATATTGCGTTGCAAATAATGAGATTTGACGCTGTTTCCATCATGCGTGAAGCGCATTTCCCGCTTGGCATGTGCAGGCGTCAAAGTACCGGCGTGAAGATAGGTAGCATGGCTAAGATCAAGCAGGTTATCAATCAGTAACCGATAATCGACCTCCAAATATAAATAGTCGGTAATCCAGGGACAGAACTCTGCATCGAACATGCCTAAATCGGGGATCAATTCAGGATCGGCCAGCGCCGGATCGCCCATCCATATCCATGCGGCATTCTGGCTTTCTACCAAAGGGTAGCGGCGAACATTCGAACCCTGCGGTATCCGGCCCGAGCCGTGCGGATTATGGACGCATGCCCCGGCAGTATTGAACTGCAATCCGTGATAAGGGCATTCGATATTGTCCCCAACCAGCTTTCCCTTGTGCAATGGCGCAAAACGGTGAGGGCATACGTCGCTCAATGCGGTGGCTTCACCACCTTCGGTACGATAGAGAAGCACCGGTTCATCAAGAAAACGACGAAGGACCGGGCTGTTTTCAATACCCGATGACCAACCCGCACAATACCAAGCGTTTTTGAGAAAACCCATACCCCAGCCCCTTTGCCGTGCGCCATCGCATCCCGATGGAGAAAGCGCCTTTCGCTGACATTCTCGCCTCTAACTGGCTGCAACGCAAGTAGTTTAGGCATTTATTAAGGATAGCTGCTAACCGTAATCGCATTCGGGACGCCAATCAGTAGATCATCCAATCGCTGCCGATGGTCCATTCACTCACACCAAGCCCCTGCCCCATAGCTTGCCGTCATTCGTTCAGGATATGCCTGACCGCCGCCATCGCATGCAGCGTGGTTCCGTCGTAAATGGGCAGTACATTGGCGCGGACATCGACAATCATTTCCAATTCCGTGCAAGCCAGCACGACCGCAGGAACATGCGCCTTGGAAATATTGGTAAGGATAGTCTTCAATGTTCGTTCGGAATTACGTGTGGCTTTGCCATGGGCCAGTTCTTCATAGATGATGCGGTCGATCTCATTCGCCCGGTCAAGATCGGGAGGCGTCAATGAAATTCCGTGCGACACCAGGCGTTGGCGATAGAAGCGTTCGGTCATCACATTGCGTGTACCGATCAGCGCGGCGCTTTTCACGCCATCCGCCTTCATCTTTTCGCCAACGGCATCGGCGATATGAAGGACCGGCACCGACACCGCCGCTACGACCTTGTCATAGACCTTGTGCATACTGTTGGCGCAGATGACGATGGCGGTCGCGCCGGCTTGCTCCAACCGAAGCGCCGCATCAATCAGGATGGCGGCGGTACGTTCCCATTCCTCATCGGTTTGCGCACGTGCCACCTCAGAAAAATCGAGACTTTCGATCAGCATCGGCGCGCTGTGCAGCCCCCCTAGCCGATGCGCGATGGCCCCGTTGATGATCTGGTAATAGCGGACGGTGGACGTCCAGCTCATACCTCCGATGAGGCCGATTTTCCGCATTGATATCCCTGTATCAGTCGAGGTGCTTGACGATCTCCTCTACCATCTTCTTCGCATCTGCAAGAAGCATCATGGTGTTATCCATGTAGAAAACATCGTTATCCACACCTGCATAACCCACACCCCCCATGGAGCGTTTCACGAAGAGCACGGTTTTTGCCTTCGACACATCGAGAATCGGCATGCCGTAGATAGGAGAACTCTTGTCGGTCTTGGCCGCCGGATTGGTGACATCGTTGGCGCCGATGACGAAAGCCACATCAGTCTGGGAGAATTCGGAGTTGATGTCCTCCAGTTCGAATACTTCATCATAGGGCACGCTGGCTTCGGCCAGCAGCACGTTCATATGCCCCGGCATGCGGCCCGCAACCGGGTGGATCGCATATTTCACCCTGACGCCCGCATCCTTCAGAATGTCACCCATTTCACGCAGGGCATGCTGCGCCTGCGCCACTGCCATTCCGTAACCGGGCACGATGATGACCTGTTCCGCCTGATTCATCAGAAAAGCGGCATCTTCGGCCGAACCGCGTTTCCATGGGCGATCGGTCGCGGCAGCAGCCCCGCCGCCGCCGCTATCTGAACCAAAGCCACCCGCGATCACGCTGATGAAGCTGCGGTTCATCGCTTTGCACATGATGTACGACAGGATCGCACCCGACGAACCCACCAACGCGCCCGTGATGATCATCGCGCTATTGCCCAGCGTAAAGCCCATCGCTGCGGCGGCCCAACCCGAATAGCTGTTCAGCATCGATACGACGACCGGCATATCCGCCCCGCCGATCGGAATGATCAACAGGAAACCGATGATGAAGGAGAGCGCCGTCACGGTCCAGAACACCCAAGGGCTTTGATCGGTCAGGAAATAGGCGATCAAGCCAATGATGCCCGCCAGCGTTCCCAGATTGATGACATGCCGCGCGGGCAGCATGATCGGCGCGCCCGACATATTGCCGTTCAGTTTCAGGAAGGCGATGATCGATCCTGAAAAAGTGATGGCGCCGATGGCTGCGCCCAGACCCATTTCAACCCGGCTGACCAGATGGATGATCCCATCGGGTCCGGCGATGCCAAAGGCCTGCGGGCTCATATACGCGCCTGCCGCGACCAGCACGGCAGCCATGCCGACGAGGCTATGGAACGCCGCGACCAGCTGCGGCATCGCAGTCATGGCGATCTTGCGCGCAATGATGAAGCCGATGATGCCGCCAATGGCAATCGCCGCCAGGATTTCGGTCAGGCTGGCGATTTCATGCGTGACGAGTGTGGTGCCAACCGCAATCGCCATACCCGCCATACCAAGGCGGTTGCCCCGACGGCTTGAAGAAGGACTGGACAGCCCCCGCAGCGCCAGAATGAAACAAACGCCTGCAATCAGGTATGCGAGCGCAACCCAGGAAGGAACCCCTGCAACTTCGTGCATGTCAGCGCTCCTTCTTCTTGTACATGGCGAGCATGCGTTCGGTAACAGCAAAACCGCCGAAGATGTTGACGCTGGCCATGGCGACCGCGATCAGACCCAGCCATTTGGCAGTCTCACTGCTGGCTTCAGCGCTCGCGATGAGCGCGCCGACGATAATGACCGACGAAATCGCGTTGGTGACCGCCATCAGTGGCGTGTGCAACGCCGGCGTCACCGACCAGACCACATAGTAGCCGACGAAACACGCCAGCACGAAAACCGACAGGATGGAAATGAAGTCCATAGTCTTACCCCTCTTTCCCGCACCCCGGAGAAGACCGAAATACGAGCCATATGCGCGGACCTATCGATCCTGGCCCCTGCCTTCGCCGGGGCGCGCATGAAAATATATTTAGCCGAGCAACCGCGCGTTCACGACCTTGCCACCCTGCGTCAAACGGATGCCCTGCACGATCTCGTCATCATCGGGCAGAACCGGCGCTTTCTTCTCTCCGTCCCAGAAGGCCGAAAGAAAATTGAACAGGTTGCGCGAATAAAGCGCCGACGTGTCAGCGGCCAGACGGCTTGGCACGTTCCTGTGGCCGACAATCTTGACGCCATGCCTGACCACAACCTCGCCGGCGACAGCGCCCTCGACGTTGCCGCCCTGCTCAACCGCCAAATCGACGATCACGCTGCCCGGCCGCATCGTTGCAATCTGTGCGTCACTGATAAGGCGTGGCGCGGGTCGTCCAGGGATCAGCGCGGTAGTGATGACGATATCCTGCTTGGCAATGTGGCTGGACACCAATTCGGCCTGCGCCTTTTGATATTCTTCCGACATCTCCGACGCATATCCGCCAGAGCCTTCCCCTTCGATACCTGCAACATTTTCCACGAAGATCGGCTTGGCGCCGAGCGACATGATCTGTTCCTTCGTCGCCGAACGAACGTCCGTTGCCGACACCTGAGCGCCCAGGCGGCGCGCCGTGGCAATCGCCTGCAAACCCGCAACACCCACGCCCATAATGAAGGCGCGCGCGGCCGAAACCGTGCCCGCCGCCGTCATCATCATCGGAAAAGCACGACCATATTCCGCCGCTGCATCCAGCACCGCCTTGTAACCCGAGAGGTTCGACTGCGAGGATAATATATCCATCGACTGCGCACGGGTAATACGCGGCATGAACTCCATCGCCAGCGCCTCAAGCCCGACAGCAGCATAGCTGTCTACCTGTGCCCGCTCCCCAAAGGGATTAAGACCTGCAACCAGCAGGGCGCCTGATTTGAAACCCGACAGGCTTTCGACCGCCGGCCCCTGCACGCCCAAAATGATGTCAGCATCCTTCAGCACTGACGCACGATCACCAACGGCTGCACCCGCGCCAGCATAATCGGTATCTGCAATCGACGCCGATTCGCCAGCACCCTGCTCAACCGCCAGGTTCGCACCAAGGCCTATGAACTTCTTCACCGTCTCCGGCGTTGCGGCAACCCGCCGCTCACCCGCGGCCTGCTCTCTCAAAACAGCAATTTTCATGGATTCTGCGCCCTCAGGCGATCAGGAAGACGACAAGCGCGGCAATACCGAAGCTGATGATCGTCCCCCATTTGAGGACAGAAAGGAAGCTTTCATAAGTCTTCATTTCGCTTTTCAGATCGCCATTAGACGTCATTTACATACCCCTTTCGAATCCCGGTTTGGCGGTCTGTTTAGTCGTATGCGCCGCGTCTCTCAAGCCTGTACACGACAAATAATCGTGATTAGATTAATCGGGTCTTTACCCGCTTTCGCTATGCCCTGACCCTTGAAGAATTGAGAGGGTTTCCATGGCGCATAACGGTATGCCCTTATTAATGCTGATCGACGATGAACCTGCTCAACGCAGGCTGGTTGCGGCGTTGGCGACGCGTGCCGGCTGGCGGACTGTGTTCGCCAATGACGGTGAAACCGCCATAGCGATGCTCGGAACGCAGGACGGTATGCGGCTTGATGCGATATTGCTGGACCACTGGATTCCGGACTTCGACGCTGGCAAGTTGATTTCGGATATCAAGGAACGCCGCCCTGCTTTGCCGATCCTGATCCTGACTGCGCATAACAGCGTTGCTGTTGCGGTTGAAGCCATGCGTGCGGGCGCGACGGATTTTCTATCGAAACCGATTGCACCCGACCGCCTTCTCTCCGCGTTGCACGCCTCCATTTCCGCGGCGCCTGACGTGGGCGAGTTACGACCGTTGACGGAAAAAATGTCCACGCCATTGGCTTTTGAGGAAATTATTGGTTCCGCGCCACAGTTTCGTACCGCACTTGCCATTGCGGCCAAGGCGGCCCGTGCGCGGATACCGGTCCTGATTGAAGGCGAAAGCGGTGTCGGGAAGGAAGTGATTGCGCAGGCCATTCACGCCGCCTCTCCTCGCTTCAAACATCCTATGGTAGCGGTGAATTGCGGCGCGATCCCGGTTAATCTGGTTGAATCGGAACTGTTTGGTCATGAACGCGGCGCTTTTACCGGGGCATTCGAACGCCAGGTTGGACGCTTCATCGATGCCGATGGCGGCACAATATTCCTGGACGAAATCGGTGAACTCCCAATGGACGCACAGGTAAAACTATTACGTGTCCTGGAAAACGGCGAAGCCCAGCCTATCGGCGCGCGCATGCCCAAACATGTCGACGTTCGCGTGATCGCCGCCACGAATCGCAAATTGCAGGACGAGGTAGAGGCTGGCCGCTTCCGCGAGGACCTGTATTACCGCCTGAACGTCGTTCAACTCACCATTCCTCCATTACGTGAGCGTACTGGCGATATTCCCGCCTTGTGCCGTCATTTGCTTGCCCGCATCGCAACTCAGCCGGGCCTGCACAGTCTGGGCATCACGGCGGAAGCTCTCAACCTGTTGATGACCCATCGGTGGCCGGGCAATGTCCGCCAGTTGCAAAATGCCCTCTTTCGCGCCGCCGTGCTGTGCGATGGCGATGCTCTGACACCTGCTGATTTCCCACAAATAGCCGCCCAGATTGAAGCAATGCACAAAGGCTCGACGCCCAATGCATCCTATTCGGATCAGGGTATCGGCATCACCCTGTATGAAGCAGATGGCAATATCCGGGCCCTGGCAGATATTGAAGCCGATGTCGTCCGCCTCGCCATCGGTCATTATCGCGGTCGCATGACCGAAGTCGCCCGCCGTCTGGGCATCGGTCGTTCGACACTCTATCGCAAGCTGGCGGAACTTGGGATCGACAGCAGCGCTGCCTAACCAAGTCCGAACAATCGCCCCAAGGCGCGATCCAATGTCATAAGTTGCCATAACAGCCGCCCATGATCGGCAAGCCCGCTTTTGTGATCGGCGGCTGCCCTGGCAATGACTTTTCCATCAAACCAACCGGTCCGTGCCAGTGCAGAAGCACCCGCAATAGCTGCTGCCTCCGGGGCAAGCGGTCCCCTGAACCAATGGCTGATAGGCGTGACAAAGCCCATTTTTGGCCGATACAGAATGTCCGTCGGCAGATAGGCTTCCATTGCCTTTTTTAACAGATATTTGCCCTGTCCGCCACGCAAACGCATGGAAACCGGCAGGCGCGCGGCAAATTCGATCAGCCGGTGATCAAGCAAGGGTTCGCGTGCCTCCAGACTGACCGCCATGCTCATCCGGTCAGTCTTTGTCAGGATGTCACCAGGAAGCCATATCTTCATATCGGCATATTGTGCCCGATCGAGCGCTTCGCGGGCAGGCGCATTACGCATCGCATGGACATAGCGATCCTCTGCCCGGTGCCCCTGCAATGCGGTTCGCGCATCGGGGCTGAACAAGCGCGCGCGCATCGACTGGCCGGTAACGCCGACAGCGGCGGCATACCCCTCCTCCCCGCTCTGTGCGAGGCTGAGCAGAGTCGCTTTGGCGCGCAGGGGGCGCGGTGCCCAATCGGCCTTGGGATAGATCTGCCCCAGACCGCCCAGAATCGGTCCGCGCACCGATTGCGGCAAGAACCTGCGTAGTCTTTCCTCGGCATGATGAAAGCGATGGCGACGGTAACCCGCAAACGCTTCATCCGCACCATCGCCCGAAAGCGCGACAGTCACGCTTTCGCGTGCCAGTTCACAGACACGATAGGTGGGTAAGGCTGAAGCATCGGCAAAAGGCTCATCGAAATGATGGGCCAATGTGTCGATCAGCGCATAGTCATCGGGCGAAACCATACGGCTGCGATGATCGGTGACGAAACGCTTGGCTACCTGTTCGGCATGGGCGGTTTCGTCCAGCGCATCGACATCGAAACCAATGGTGCAGGTCTTGACCGCCCGCCTGCTCGTTTCGGCCATCAAGGCAACGACCGAGCTGCTGTCAACGCCGCCTGACAAGAATGCGCCGAGCGGCACATCGGCCACCATGCGTGACCGAACCGCCGCTTTCATCAATGCGATCAGCTCTTCCTCAAGAGCGGCGGGCTTCGCCCTGCTGCGATCGGCAAAGCTTACATCCCAATACCGATCAGGCGCCGGCAGTGGCTTGCCGCGCCGGAGCAATAACGCCTCCCCCGCTCCAAGCTTTTTAACGCCCTGCACAAGGCATGCATCATCAGGGACATAGCCAAGGCCAAGAAAATCCTCGACCGCATGAATGTCGGGTTGGCGACGCAAAAGCGGGTGCGCGAGCAATCCCTTGAGCTCGGATGCAAAAATCAGGCTGCCGTCGGAAAGCTGCGCATAGTGGAGCGGCTTGACCCCCAGCCGATCCCGGACCAGCCACAAAGACTGCGCGCGCGCATCGAACAGGGCAAAGGCAAACATGCCATCAAAGCGATGCACGCATTCCGGTCCCCATTGTCGCCAGCCATGCAAAATGACTTCGGTATCGCTATGGGTCCGAAAGACATGGCCCCTGGATTCCAACTCCTTGCGGACAGTCGCGAAATTATAAATTTCACCATTGAAAGTCACGACCAGCGCGCCGTCGTCGGTCAACATCGGCTGCGCCCCACCTGCAAGGTCGATGATGGACAGGCGACGATGGCCAAGGCCAATCCCCGGCGCCGTCCAGACGCCCGACCCGTCCGGCCCGCGATGCACCATGGTGTCGGTCATCAGGCGAACCCGCGCGGGATCGACCGGTTTTGCCGTCTCAAGATGAAAGATACCCGCTATTCCGCACATGAAGTGAAGCTCTTATGCGTAATCGCGGCAGGGGGAAAGCGCTGCACCTGTGTCATGTGCAAAATTGCGTCAGTTCTTGCCGGTACTACGGTCGGCGATCGGTCCAATGGGGCCAATATCACGCAAGAAGGCCCTGATCGCCGCCTGCGCTGGATAACCCTCGCGATCTTCGGCGGAAATCAGAACCGCTGCAGCGCGCTGATCACCGCCCAACAGGCGAGCCTTCAGCGTCTGTAGTTTGACCCGCGTGGCGTTACCGGTGACTACGCCATCGATGCTGTAAAAGCTGACGACGTCGCGGTTCACCGGACCAGGAGCGACGATATGCTCTCCACTTGCCTCTGCCGGTGCCAGGGCAGGCGCCGACCATACCCATTTGCTATCTGGATCAATCGCCCCCTGACCAAAGCCAACCAGTTCCTGCCCCTCTTGTTGCCGCGCATAGACGGCGATGGCCAGATCAGCCTCCTGCCCCTGCGAATTGCGGTAGCGGCCCATCACTTCATGATCCGCACCCGCAAAACGGGGTCTCCAGGGATAGGCAGGGCGATAGTCGACCCGCGTCCATCCCTGTATTTCCGGCAGCGAGATACGCGTTGGCACGGGATCAGATGCAGCGACCATAGCGAATGACCACAGTGGCGCAGCTACGGCAACAGCCATCAACGACGGTGCAATGACGCCGATCCGCCCCGCGTACCGAACCCTGCCCTGCAATTTGTGGGGATCAAGAAACGCCTCGTGCGCCCTGCGGTCGAACAACGGCCAGCCCATAGTCATGACCAGGGCAAGAATGATCGCAAAGAATATCCAGCCATAAATCACATGGTCGAAGCTCGTGGCGAAATCGATGCTGATCCGGTCAGCGATGTAGATAGTGCCAAAGGCCCGAACACCATTAGCGATGACAGCGATAACAAGCGCAGCCGACATAAAGGCGATACGGCGCGACCAGCTTTTGAAGCAGACATTGCACACAAGCGCCGCATAAGCCGCCATGGCAATGAGGAACTTTGCGCCCGAACAGGCTTCGGCTACCTCGAAATAACCCGAAGGCGTTGTAATGAAGACGCCGCTCAGATGTGCCGGAATCCCGCTCCAGTCCAAAAACAACATCGAAAGATGTGCTGTAATGGTCTGTAAAACGGGCACGAATTCTTCACCGAATGGGACAAGGAACAGCGCATAAAAGATCGGAAAGGCAAGCCCGCGTGAAACCTGCGGCCCCAACATGGTGATGACGGCGCCCTGCAGCATGACGACAAGACCAAGATGCCGTGCAAGCGCCACACTCGCGGCATCACCGAGCAGCCAGCAAAACGCTCCCGCCGCAGCCCAGATCAGCCCCGGCCACCAGGCAACCGGCGTAAGTTGCCGCAATTCGTGCAAGCGCTGTTCCACCAACCAGAAAAGGATGAGAGGGATCAGCAGACAATGTCCAAAGGTGGAAACGTTCCACCAGATGCTCACTATATCGGCAACATCGCCAGCGAACAGGAGCAGGAACATCGCAGCAACCAAGGCCAGCCCAACCAGATGCGTTGGCCAGCCCGGTTGAAGAACGAAGCTTCGTTTGGACATGACAGCAGAAAGGTTCATACTGTTTCCAACTTTATATCAATATGTTCCTGTTCAATCTTCATGATATCCGGAAGGTTTTTCAGCGTAGCCTGCCAACTATAGCGTTGCTCAACCCGGGTTCGCCCGGATGCGGCCAGACGGGCAGCGCAGTTGCTGTCGTCAAGCAAAGCAAGCACGGCACTCACCTCTTCCGTACTGTCGGCAATCAGAAAATCCGTGCCGTCAACGGCGTCGATGCCTTCCGCGGCTTGCGGCGACAGGACCACCGGTCGCGCCATGGCCATCGCTTCCAGCACTTTGTTCTGAATGCCGCGGGCAAGCCGCAATGGAGCAACGACAATGTCCGCAGCGGCCAGCCATCCCCGTACATCGGGCACTGCACCCGTCACGATAATTCCCGGCAGTCCAGCCAGCGCCCGCACTGCGGAGACGGGATTGCGCCCGACGATGGCAAACTGCGCATCGGGGTAGCGTTCACGAATGTGCGGCAGGCTGCGGCGTGCGAAGCTTTCAACGGCCTCCACATTGGGCCGATAATCCATCTGCCCGGTAAAAACGAGCAGCGGCCCCCGCACCCGTTCATCATTGGTTAGCGGCTTAAAATCCGCTGCCGGATTGAAATAGTTCAGATCAACGCCATTTTCGAGGGCAGCCGCACGATCACAACCGAGGCCCACATTTGCGCGAAACAGGCTTGCCTCTGCCTCGCTGACAAACAGACTGACGTCCGCGCGCATGGCCACTTGCCGCTCGAATGATGCCAATGTGCGCGCCTCGCGACGGTTGATCCAGCCCATCACGCCCGATTGCTTTTGCCCATAAGCCGCGAACTTGGCTGAATCCACGTCGCCGAAATCCATGATGAAGCGAACGCCTTGCGGCAATTCGGGCACATATTGCGCCATTTGCCCGGAATAGACGAAGACATGTGAAATCGGACGCTCAGTCAGTAGCTGGGCGACATGGGCATGCAGTTCAGGATGATCGAACAGAGCAACCGACAGCGGCTCCCCATGCCACAACCCGCGCAGGCCCGCCATGGGCCGCGACATATCGCGCAATATGATCCTGTAACTGGCGGCGACTTCGGAGAGCGCTGGCGCAAACTCCATATCTCGGTCATCATCGGCAAAAGCCGCGATATGAACGGGCGCGATTTCCGCCAGCTTGCGTACAATATTCCACGATCGGATCTTGTCACCGCGATCGGGGGGATAAGGAATGCGATGGGCAATGAAGAGGATTTCCCCCATCAACCCAGACCTCGCGCGATATAAGGTCCAAGCCGGTTAGCGAGGCTTAGCGGTAACTTCTTCCAAAGCTCGACCTTGCGCCGATATTGTGGGCTGAGCGGATTAACGTCGCGCACCTCATGCCCCGGAACGGCCCGGACGCTATAACTGAGCGGTTCAGGCTCCCAACCCCAGTTTTTCTTCCAGGCGGCGGGCCCCGTTCCAACCTTCGATCGGCCAAAATCAAAATGGGTAAGCCCGCGCTCGCGTGACAGGTTCATCAGGCGATAATATAGCACTTCATTCGAACGCAGCCCCCGCGCCGATGGACCTGCACCCTGCCAGTAAGGCATGCACGCGCCACCATGATACAGGTTAAGTACCGCCGACACCGGGGTTCCATTGTGCGAGATCATGGCGATGTCGGCATCTTCGCCAAACGCATCCAGCACTGCCTCAAACAGTTTGCGCGGGAAGACGGGCGTGCCCAATGCATGCACGCTTTGGGCAAAAAGAGCATAATGGACATCGCGCAAGCGTCGGCCACGCCCGGTTTCAAAGACCAGATCATTGCCCAAGCCCTTGCGTATTTCGGCACGATGCCTCTTTGGCACGGCCAGAAGTTGCGCTTCGTCATCGCCCTCCAGCGGCTTGCAGAACCCCAGATATGTGTCGTCGCGGCTCATCCAACCATGTGACGGCGCCATACCGCCACGCAGTTCCACGCTCGTACAGGACAAGCGTTCTGCCAGTTCCCAGCACGCGCCTGCAAGTTCATCGGCAACCAGTGCATTATCCGCCAATATGCCACCGCCCACCGCAAAGCCGCTGGAAACCAGTGCCCGGCCAAACAAGCGCGACCGCATTTCGGTCAGCGGCAAAACGCCGACAAACTGTCCTCCAATAGTGCTGGCGGCCAGATAATGTGCCTTTTGTCCTGTTCCCTCCGCTATTGCACTCACCCACGCGGGACGATGAAAGGGGGCGGAATGCGCTTGCCCCAGCACAAAGGCATCGACTTTCGCGGCCTGGGCATGATCGCCAAGGTCAATGGGAGCAACGGTCACGCTGCCTGGATCGAAACAGGCGTTCATTGGACGACGCTTTCGGGGATGACGCTTTCCGCAAGGGCATTGACAGGGAGCGCCCGTGCCCGTTCCCGCGCCACTATTTCATCCACTCGTCCCCACTCAAAGTCACCCATTAATTTCCGTAATTTACCTGCCATAGCTGACAGGTTGCTGTAATGGCGAATTTTTGATTTAAGCGGGGCACTGGCGATGCGGGGTTGGTCCGGGTCGATCTCCCAGGGATGAAAATAGATAATCGCGGGACGCTTGTCCGCCTGATTGACCTGCCGGATCGCCCAGCGCGAAAAGCCGTAGGGCAGCAAACGAAAAAAGCCCCCGCCACCGGCGGCGACTATGCGACCGCCAAGGCGTGCCGTCGTGACGGGCAGTTCGACCAGATCGCTACCCTTGACAGGCATGAAAGCAAAGCGCGGCGCTTCCGGCCAACCATAATGGTCATGTTTCACAGGGGCGACACTGCTGGAATAAGCATAGCCTTCTTCGGCCAGAATCATGTGCGCCCAAGGGGTGCGGGCGTCGATGGAAAAGCTGGGTGCCCGATAACCAACAACAGATTTTTTACACGCATTTTCAATCAGGTCACGGGACTTTTTCAGGTCATCCCTGAATTCCTGCGGGCTGAGGGTGAAGACGCGCCGATGATCATATCCATGGCTGGCGATCTCATGACCAGCATCCGCGATGCGTCGAATAAGCGCTGGGTAGCGCTGCGCCACCCAGCCAAGCGTGAAGAACGTTGCTTTAATTCCCGTTTCATCGAGAAGCCCCAATACGGCATCGCTATTGCGCTCGACGCGATGCTGCAATGCATCCCACGTTCCACGCGCGATCGAGTGTTCAAAGGCTCCAACCTGGAACCAGTCCTCCACATCGACAGAAAGAGCGTTCAGCATGGCCTATAGACCCGCAGGCCCCCTCCCTGTCTCCGTGGACCGCCTATGCGGCCTTGCTGTCACGCAGGTAGGATAGATCCCGTTCGTCGCGCTCTACCCAATCGACAAGCAGGCTCAACATACGGCGAATGGCCTTTTCCTGTTCCTCGACACGCATTTCGAGCACGGATATGCGCTCTAACCCCTCTGCAACGCGTGGGTCCATCTCGCTCGGCTGATGAACGAACCGCGGCTCCTCAACGGCTTCCCGCAGGATGTTGATCTCTTCTGTCAGGCTATGCACAGTTTTGAATGGCTTTGGCGCCATTTCCGCTTCCTGCTCAAGCACTTCCTGCTCAACCGGCGGCGCACTCCAGACTTGTTCAATATCCTCCACCAGTTCCGCCGCTTCAGGTTCCACCGCAGGAATTTCTTCTGCGACAGGCGTGACGGACTGCGGCGCTTGCACCTCTTCGTCATTTGCCATGTCGGCGATAACGGCATCGACCACGGCCGCGTCGATCAGGCCCAGCTTGTCGATCGCGCCGAGTAGTAGAACGCGACTGGTCAGTGCGTTAATGCGGCGAGGAACGCCATCGGTCGCCTGGTATATCGCGGCAAAGGCGTCGGCGGCAAATTGCGGATTACCCTTCCATCCCACCAGTGAAAGCCGGTGAATGATGTAGGGTTCGGTTTCGTTCGCCATCATCGGGTCGAGATGGTGGCTCGCGATCACGCGCTGGCGCAATTGCTCAAGCGCCGGCGAGGAGCGTAGCGTGTCGCGGAATTCAGGCTGACCAAGCAGGAATATCTGCAACAGCGCCTGCCCTCCAAGCTGAAAGTTCGACAGCATCCGCAGTTCTTCAAGCGCGGAGATCGCAAGATTCTGCGCTTCGTCCACGATCAGCAGCGAACGGCGGCCCGATCGCGCCTGTTCATGCAGGAAAGTTTCGATACGCACGAGCAACGTCGCCTTGTCCGTGCCGTCGGTGGCAACGCCGAACGCCTGTGCGGCAAGACGAAGCATGTCATCACCACCAACCTGCGTCGATACGATCTTGACCGCCGTCAGTCGTGCCGGATCGATGGTAGCCATCAAATGTCCGACAAGTGTGGTTTTACCCGCGCCAATATCGCCGGTGATGACGATGAACCCCTCACCCTGCGCCAAGCCATAGCCCAGATAAGACATGGCTTTGCGATGCGTCACGCTTTCAAAATAGAAATGCGGATCGGGGGTAAGCTGAAAGGGGCGTCCCGACAGTCCGTAAAATTCATCGTACATGCTTACTTCTCCGCGATAGCGAGTCCGCTGATAGATTAAAATTGGTAACGAAGACCTAATTGGGCGAGGCCCGAAATGCTGCTGTCGATGCCTTCCGGATCGATGCTGTCAACGCCAAGCGCCGCCGTGCCACGCAGGCGATTGGTGAAGCTACGGTAATAGCTGGCGTAAGCGCCCATGTTGAGGACATCCACCGTGCCATTCAGACTGCTGTCGAAATAATTGGCATAGAGGTTGGCATCGATGCCCGATTTATCGTCAAGGCGTCGGCCCGCGAACAGGTTGGCATAATAATTTTCGTCCGTCGCGCCGTTCACTCCGGCGAAGATGCCGGTTTCTGGCGCAATGAACTTGCGGCGCGTATAACCGAGCGCCATGCCATAATCCCAGCGGCCACTGCTGCTGGTCAGTTGCCCCGCAATGCCGCGATGACGGAAATTGGCGGCACTGATCGCTTGCAACGTATCATTGAAGCACACACCGCCATTTTCCGTGCCAAATGCGCAGCCCGAAAAATCGCCGCTGAATGGATTGCTGGCCACTGTGAAGCTGGTCGGAAGGTTCGCAAGATTGTCATTGAGCTGACGCCCAAAGCTGCTGATTCCGTCATAGACTGCGACTTGCAGCGAGGTCCGTTCGCTTGGACGATAACTCAAAGCCCCGGTATAACTCATTGAACCATAACGACGACCAACATGAACTTCCAGCGAGGTCCGGCGGCTGGGGCGCCACATCACGCCGGCGTCCCAGATCAAACCATCCTGATTATAGCTCAGCTGGCGCGGCGAACTTTTGTCCGTGGCATAACGACCGTTGCTGTCGACTACAGGATTGCCGCCGCCATCCAGCAACACGTCACGCTGGCTGACTTCAATATCCTCGTACCCGACACCACCGACCAGGGCTACATGCCCGGAAACCGGAACGGTCACGTCGGCTCGAATATATTTGCCTTCATACCGTTGGTCGAGTTGACTGGCGTCTTCGCGGTCGTAACCGCCGCCGACGGACCAGCCAAAGGGCAGTTCGCCTGGCTGCATGCCTACGGATGCGCTGGCGCTGTGGGTGACACTGTCGTCAAATCCGCCCAGATTTTGCGTGCCCGCAGGCGTCGTAACGCTACTGTCACTGTCCAGACGGGTGTAGCCAAGACGATAGGCGGCGTTGACGCTGATGGCCCCCACATTGGTGGCCAATGTTGGTCCGGCATAAATCGAATAAATCTGACTGATATTATCGCCCACCAGCGTGCCGTTGGCTCCGCCAAGGCCATCGGTGCGGGTACGTGTCGCAATGGCGCCGCCTTCGATACTCAGCGCATCATGCGCCACATTGACACGCGCCCGCGCCAATCCGCTCAAAACATCCTGATCGGATAGATCGTTGTTCCAGGAGAAATGATGTTCGTAGCGGGCATTTATCTGTGCTTCGGCATTCCGTGTCAGGATGCTGGTATCGATCCCCGCTGCGACAGAGCTATAGGTCAGCACATCATTGCTACCGCCCTTCAGATCAGCGATAAATACCTGATCGACCTCAAGATAGGGCGATATATCGACGCGTTTTTTGGCTTGTGCAGCAGGCGCAAGCCCGATGACCGCCACCAACGCAGCAATGGAAGCCAGAGGCCGGAACAACGTCATGCCCCCTCCCCATGCCCATAATAGGTGCCAAAGCGGCGTCCGCCGGGAGAAAATTTGACGCCATTCAGCAACAACTGGATATTATCGCACCCTTGGAGCAATCCCACTGCGTCACGCAACGCGTTCTCCGTTGTCTCGTCCGCGCGTACCACCAGCACCGCCTGTCCGACATGGCTGGCAAGCGCAGAGGCGGGTGAAGCCGCAAGGATCGGAGGGGAATCGAATATCACGATGCGTCCGGGAATGGTGAGCCGGTCCAGCACAGCCCCTGTCCGCGAAGAGGAAAGAAATTCCGTGTCCGCATTCGTCTGCCGCCCGGCTGGAAGCACTGAAAGCTTTGGAATGTCAGTATTTATGATGCAATCTTCAACATCGATGGACGGATCGGCCAGTGCATCCATCAACCCCGGCCCGCCAGCCAGGCCCAAAGTCGACAATATGCTGGGCTTGGCAAAGTCAGCATCAATGAGCAGAACTTCCACGTCCTTTTCCGCCGCCAATGACAGGGCCAGATTGACGGCACAGAACGTCTTGCCTTCACCCGGATGGGCGGAACAAATCAGGATGCGTTCCCCCCGCGACAATTTTTCGTCCTGCTTGCCGCCAGTTGCAGCTTGCAGCAACTGGCGCTTGATAATGCGAAATTCCTCCGAAATACCAGTGACCGGACCATCTGGCAGGACAAAGCCCGCCTCTTTCAAAGCCACGCGATCGACGGGTTGTACGGGTCCCTCGACGATCCTCGGCGCTACCCGCGTTTGCCCGGCAGATTCAGGCCTGCTGGCGGTCGCCGCAGGTTCCGGTGCCGCGCCACGACCACGCAATATGGCATTGAAGTCGTATATTTCGGCGGCGCGCTCCAGAAGGGAAGCCGGCGGCTTGATCGGGCTATGCTGATTCATTGTATCTTCCCTTTCACGCCACCATGCCGCGTTGAATGAATTCAACGGCCACCAGCAGTAGGCATATTGCAAATAACGCTCCACATGCACCTGCAAACAAACGTAATTTCCTGCTACGCAAGTCCTTTTGCGCGGCGGTCAATGTTTCGGTGATCGCGCCGATGACGGGAAGTCCGGTCGCCCGTTCCAGCCTGATTGCAGTAGGATAGGTGGTGCGTAATTGCCCCTTGGCGAAGGCCGCGCCGATCCCGCCGCCTATGCCAACGACCAACACTGCAAATAACAGGAGCGGTCGATCAGGCGCGGCTGGCACGCGGGGGATGCTTGGCGGGTCAATGACGCGGAACTTGATGGCGTCGGTTTCCGTCTGGACATCACCGCGCAGGCGAATATCGCCGCGATCTGCCAGCATCTTGTCATATTGCGCCTTCAGAACATCATAGTCCCGATCCAGTTGCGCCTGTTCAGCCGCAACGCCAGGTTCCGCCTCTTGCTTGGCAGCCAGACGAGCAAGATCAGAGGAAAGCTGCGCCTTGCGCGTCGCAAGCGCCGATACAGCAGCCTGTTTTTCCGCCTGCATGGAGCGGATGGAAATATAAGCAGGATTCGGCGTGCCGCCACCTGCCGTGCCGCCACCGCCTGCGGATTTAAGATTGGCAACTTCACGCTTCAGAGCGATTACGTCGGGATGATTATCTGTCCATCCTCGTGCGCGTGCCGCCGCGAGTTGGGCCTGAGCCGTAGCATAGGGACTCCCGCCGCCGCCGCCGGGTGTAGCAATGGAAGCAGGCGTTGCGGCCAGTTGGCCATTCATGGCTGAAAGCGCGCCTTGTGCAGCACCAAGTTGTGCGTCTATCTGGCTCAATTCCTGCCGCGCAGCGTCCATGCGTTGGCTGATGGAACCGACACCGGGAAGCAGCCCCAGATATTTCTGGTCGAAATCCATCCGCTTCTGTTCGGCCTCACGCAATTGCTTTTCCCGTTCGGCAAGCTGGCCGTCCAGGAATTTCAGCGTTTGACTGGTTTCGGCGCGATCGCCCGCCATATTCTCTTCGACAAAGATATCGATCAGCTTCTGCACGATGGCGCTCGCCATTTTGGCATTGGCTGCATCGGACATGCCGGTATCAGACGAAGTCGCGGTGATTTCGAAAAGATTATCCTGTTGCGCGACGATCTTGATGTGACTGCGCAGCATATCGACCTTGCCCGCCATGTCGCGGTCGCCCGATACGCTGAGGCTAAGATCCGTACCACGCACGACTTTTTCCAGATTTTCTGTGGAGGTCAGCGTTTGCCGGACGCGATCGACGTCCTTTTGCTGCTCCACTTGCGTAATCCCGATCTTGCCCGGCAGGATCGACTGCATCTGGACGAAAATCCGCGCACGCGATTCATAGCTGTTGGGGATAAGCGCAACGGCAAGCCAGCCAGTGATGCAGATGCCCCACATGACGGCTAGTGCCAGCCAGCGGCGATTCCACACGCTGTGCATGGCAATCAGGATTTCATCATAGATATTGTTCATAACTTGCTCAAAATCCTGCTGAACTTTCTACCGCCTATGCGTCAGAACATGCTTTCTGGGATGATAATGACGTCACCCGGCTCCAACCGGACATTGGCCTCGCTCTCCCCTTTTTTCAGGAGATCGCCGATACGCAGCGCATATTCCTTCTGCCCGCCCGACGCTTTATCGACCCGGACAAGGCGCGCTTTGTTGCCGGCCGCATATTCGGACAGGCCGCCAACTGAAATCATGGCGTCGAGCAAGGTCATATTGGCACGATAGGGAATGGACGCGGGCTTTTCAGTCGCGCCGACGATGCGCACCTGCTGGGAAAAGGTGCCTGCGAAATTGTTGACGATGACCGACACGATCGGCTGCTGAATATATTGCGACAGCTGCAACTTGATATCATCGGCGAGCATGGACGGGGTTTTGCCGACGGCGGGCATATCGGTGATCAGCGGCGTGGTGATTCGGCCATCAGGGCGTACTTGCACCTTTGCGCCGAGTTCAGGGTTGCGCCAGACGAAGATCGTCAACTCATCCAATGGCCCGATAATATATTCTTCCCCTGGTCCCTCCTCCGCTGAAACGAAGGATGCCGGAGGCAATTGCGGGCCGCCCGCAGTCGACGAACAGCCGACCAACGTCATGGCGGCAAGCCCAAGCATCAAACCCAATTCCGATTTCCGCGTAAAACGCATGATAGATCACCTCTTGTACCCGCACGCGCGGATCGCCGCGGTCACAACGACCACGAACAACCCGCACAGGATCAAGCCTGCTATGCCGGGAAAGGGTGAAAATTAGGTTAGGATTGAAATCAGGGAGAAAATTCAGGAAGCGAGACGCGCCTCAATGGCGTCCCAGATCATGCCGCCCGTGTCGCTATCGTTGAATGTATCGATGGCGACAATGCCGGTTGGCGACGTCACGTTAATTTCGGTGAGCCATTTGCCGCCGATGACGTCAATGCCCACAAACAGCAACCCGCGCTTCTTCAATTCGGGCTTCAAAGCCTCACAAATCTCCATCTCGGTCTCTGTAAGCTCCGCTTTTTCGGCATAACCGCCAGCGGCCAGATTGGACCGGATTTCTCCCTTGCCAGGCAGGCGGTTGATCGCGCCTGCGACTTCGCCATCGATCAGGACGATACGCTTGTCGCCACCAGCCACTTCCTTGATAAACGCCTGCACCATGAATGGTTCGACCCAGACCTGACCGAACAGCTCTGTCAAAGCGGCAAGGTTTGCGCCATCCGCGCTGATGCGGAATACCGCGCTGCCTGCATTGCCATGTAGCGGTTTGATGACGATGTCGCCATGTTCGGCCTGAAACGCCCGCACCTCATCAAGGCTGCGGGTGATGAGCGTTGGCGGCATAAACCGCGCATAATCGAGCACAAACACTTTCTCAGGAGCATTACGGACGGATACCGGATCGTTGACGACCAGCGTTTCATGCTGAATCCGCTCCAACAGATGCGTGGCCGTGATGTAACCCAGATCAAAGGGTGGGTCCTGCCGCATCAACACCACATCGATGTCGCGCCCCAAGTCGATCTTGACCGGCTCCCCAAAATGGAAATGCTCCCCCGCCACCGCCTGCACCGTCACTGGAAAGGCACGTGCGGTTACTCGTCCGTCGCGGTAACTCAGGTCGGGCGCAAGGTAATGGAAAAGCTGATGGCCCCGCTTTTGTGCCGCCAGCATGATATGGAAAGTCGAATCCCCGCCAATCTTGATCGAATGCATCGGGTCCATCTGGATGGCGACTTTCAGGGGCATATTCCGTCCTTCTTCACTCATTGGCAGCGATCTACCCGCCATGCCAGACGTTGACCAGATGGCGTGGCAAATGCCCGGGTGCAAGGAGCATCACATCGATTCGTATGTCATCCCCCGGTCGGGTGTAGCGGGACGCGAGCATTCGCGCCGCTGATGCCACCCGCGACAAGCGTGGCGCATCGATGGCCATGTCCAGATCGGCCAGGGTAGCTCGGGCCTTCACCTCGACGAAGGCGACTATCCTGCCGCGTCGGGCGATCAGATCAACCTCGCCGCCATGCGCACGGACGCGTCGTGCCAATATGCGCCAGCCTTTGAGCCGCAACCACCATGCACAAAGCGTTTCTGCCCGCCTCCCACGTGCTTCAGCGGCCTGCCGCTTCATGCACCGTCCTTTAACAGCATCGCACGTGCGTACAGGGTGCGCCGGTCCAGACCGAGTTTCTTTGCCACCTCCCCTGCTGCCTTGGATACGGGCAAACGCGCCATTGCTTCTATAAGCGCAGCATCGGTATCAGCCTCACTGGGCGCAGGCGCTTCCCCCGGCGATCCGACAATGACGACAATTTCTCCTTTTGGCGGCGTGTCGGTGTAGCGGGCCGATAATTCGGAGAGGCAGCCCGTCACTGTTTCCTCGAACGTCTTGCTAATTTCGCGGACCACCGCCGCATCACGATCGCCAAGCACCAGCGCCATTGCGGCAAGGCTGTCGGACAGGCGCGGGCCGCTTTCGTAAAAAATCAAGGTCGCACGCACGGCCATGACTTCGGTCAACACATCCCCCCGCGCCTTTGCCTTGGACGGTAGAAAGCCCATGAAAAGGAAACGATCGGTTGGAAGGCCCGACAGGGTCAAAGCGGCAATGGCGGCACTGGGGCCGGGCAAAGTTGTAACAAACCGTCCCGCAGCGCGCGCATCGCGCACCAGCTTGTAACCCGGATCGGAAATTAACGGCGTCCCCGCATCGGACAGCAACGCCACAGCTTCGCTTGCCATCCGTTCCACCAACTGTGCCCGTAATTTCTCGCTGCTATGGTCATGGTAGGGGATCATCGGCCGGTCCGACCCTGCGTGGCGAAGCAGTTTCGCGCTGACCCGGCTGTCCTCTACTGCGATGACATCGGCCCTGCGTAGCAGTTCGGCTGCCCTGGGTGTCAGATCAGACAAGTTGCCGATCGGGCCAGCAACGATATAAAGGCCGGGATCAAATTTAATAACCATAGGGATTCTCAATGGCAGAGACGGGTGTCGAACGGCAAGCGGGCATATGGTCCGCGAGCAGGAAATTGATGCGGCTTGCAGCACTGACAGGGGCGCTGATGATAGCCGGCTGTCAATCGATCATTCCCAAGGGCCCGCCCACCGGCCCGGAAACGACGCAACCGACTGGTCCCGCCCCGCTCGAACCGGGACTGCCGGTTGATGCCGCACGGCATCGCGTTGCGCTGTTGGTGCCGATGAGCGGCACCAACGCCAGCGTGGGCCGCTCTATCGCCAATGCCACTACGCTCGCCCTGCTCGATACCAAAACCCAGAAGGTACGCATAACCACATATGACACCAATGCTGGTGTGACCGCCGCAGCACAAAAGGCGATTGCGGACGGTAACAAACTGATTCTTGGGCCTTTGCTCTCCGAAAATGTTCGTACTATCGCCCCGACAGCGCGTAAGGCTGGCGTAACCGTCATCAGCTTTTCCAATGACGTTAGCATCGCAGGCAATGGGGTTTTCCTGCTTGGCTACAACCCCGCCGAATCGATTGAACGGGTTGTGAGTTATGCCAAATCGAAGGGCATGACGCGCTTTGCCGGACTCATCCCGCGCGGAACCTATGGCGAGAGGGCAGCAACCGGCCTGCTACGCGGCGTGGAAGCGGCAGGGGGCACCGTGGTGTCGATGCAGACATTCGACCGCAGCACGGGATCGATCACAGCGGCCATCAAGAAACTGCCGCAGGATGGCAGCTATGACGCCGTGCTGATCGCTGACAGTGGGCGCGTCGCTATTCAGGCAGCGACCCTGCTGCGATCCAATGGCGAGGACAAGACCCGCATATTGGGCACGGAATTATGGAATACCGAAAGCAGCCTTGCTGGTGCACCCGCATTGCGCGGTGCATGGTTTGCCAGCGTGTCCGACACTTATTACCACCAGCTCGCCGCGAAATACCGTGCGCGCTATGGCGAGGCGCCCTTCCGTTTGGCCGCACTTGGCTATGACGCTGTGTTGCTGACCGTGCGCATTGCCGCGGATTGGAAAGTCGGAAGTCCTTTCCCTGCACGCAAGCTTGTCGACCCCGGTGGCTTTACGGGCATCGACGGCGCCTTCCGCTTTGGCAAGGATGGCATCGCGGAACGCGCACTGGAGGTGCAGCAAGTCAGCGCCGGAACTTTTTCGGTGATCGACGCGGCACCCAAGGGTTTCGGGAAGTAAAGCGACTATTGACCTTTGTAGATATACCTTTCCTCGTCACCCCAGCGAAGGCTGGGGTCCATTTATCTGTCCACAAGCGATGGTTTCGAAGGATAGAGACCTGGATCCCAGCCTCCGCTGGGATGACAGTATTTGTTTAGGCTAACGTCCGCTTCTTACCAAAGTGGAAATTTCAACCCCTCAGCCGATGGTCTGGCCGGTCTTTTCCCAATCGGCCAGGAACCCGGCGATACCTTTTTCCGTCAGTACATGGTTGAACAATGACTTGATGACGGCGGGCGGCATGGTGGCGACGTCCGCGCCAATCTTGGCCGATTGCAGTACGTGAATCGGGTGGCGGATGGATGCAACCAGGACTTCGGTGGAGAAGTTATAATTGTCGTAGATGAGGCGAATGTCCTCGATCAACTGCATACCGTCCTGACCATTATCGTCGTGACGTCCGACGAAGGGCGAAATGAACGTCGCGCCCGCCTTGGCCGCCAGCAGCGCCTGATTGGCCGAAAAGCACAAAGTGACATTCACCATGCAACCGTCGCTGGTCAACGCCTTGCAGGTTTTCAGGCCATCGATCGTCAAGGGCACCTTGATCGCCACATTATCGGCGATCTTCCTCAGGATGGCGGCTTCCTTCATCATGGTTTCATGATCGAGCGCAACGACTTCAGCCGAGACCGGCCCGTCGACGATGCCGCAAATCTCCTCCACCACTTCCAGGAATTTGCGGCCCGATTTGTGGATCAGCGAAGGGTTGGTGGTGACGCCGTCCAGCAGACCAGTCGCGGCGAGTTCGGTAATGTCCTTGATGTCTGCGGTGTCGACGAAGAATTTCATGGCGGCCTCTTTGTTGGCGGAGCGATTCGTTGGCCCGTCTATAGCGCCGGTGCGCCGGTGCGGTAAGGGCAGGATTTGCTCCCTCTTTTCCTTTTCGATCATCAACCGCTAACGAAGGCGCATGACTCGCGCCCGCGTCCTCCTTCTCAATGCCGCCATCGGACCGCTCGACTACCGCGTGCCGCACGGCATGACGGTCGAACATGGCAGCATTGTCGTCGTCCCGCTCGGCCCCCGGAAAGTTGTCGGCGTTGTATGGGAAGACGACCGCTTCGAGGTTGAGACCGTTGGCGACAATCGCCTCCGCCCGTTGCTGAGCATTCTCGATGTTCCGCCATTACGTGCGCCCCTGCGACGATTGATCGAATGGACAGCCGACTATTACCTTGCCTCACCCGCCGCAGTGCTGCGCATGGCATTGTCCTCCTCCGCCGCGCTGGAGGGCGAACGAACGGTCACCGAATATCGCGCCACAGGCCATGTCCCAAGTCGGCTAACCGAAAAACGCACACAAGCACTGGAGCGGATCGGCGCACGGCAGGGATTGCTGCGGGAATTGGCGCTGGTCGCTGATGTTTCCGACGCCATCGTCCGCGGTCTGGTAAAAGCAGGCGCGCTGGAGGCCGTGGAGGTGGATATCGATACGCCCTTCCCTGCCCCCGACCCGGATTTCGCCCCGCCCGAGCTAAGCGATGCGCAGGACGCGGCGGCAAGCGAACTGGTTGAGGCTGTACGAGCGCAGGATTTTCAGACGTTTTTGCTGGACGGCGTCACCGGCTCCGGCAAGACCGAAGTCTATTTCGAAGCGATTGCGCACGCGTTGCGGATGGACAAGCAGGTGTTGATCCTGCTGCCCGAAATCGCCCTGACCGAGCCTTTCCTGCAACGATTCGAAAAGCGTTTTGGCGTCGCGCCCGTGGCATGGCATAGCGGATTGCGGCAATCAGAGCGGCGGCGGGCCTGGCGGGCCATCGCCAGCGGACAGGCAAAAGTGATCGTGGGTGCGCGGTCGGCACTATTCCTGCCCTATGCCGATCCCGGCCTGATCGTTGTCGATGAAGCCCATGAGACGAGTTTCAAGCAGGAAGACGGCGTCCACTATCATGCTCGCGATGTGGCGGTGATGCGGGGGTTGCTGGAAAAATGCCCGGTCGTGCTGGCTTCGGCCACACCCGCCATCGAAACGCGGCAACAGGTGGAGATTGGACGATACCGGGAAATCAAGCTGCCGACACGATTTGGCGGCGCTCAGTTACCACAGATCGAAGCCATCGACATGACCCGCGAACCGCCCGAGCGGGGCCGCTGGATCGCGCCAAAGCTGGTGCGGGCGATGGAGACAGTGCTGGAAAAGGGAGAACAGGCACTGCTGTTCCTCAACCGCCGGGGCTATGCGCCACTGACGCTATGCCGCCATTGCGGATATCGTTTCCAGTGCCCCAACTGCACTGCATGGATGGTGGAGCATCGCCTGACCCGCCGCCTCGCCTGTCACCATTGCGGACATGTTATCCCTACCCCCCGCGCCTGCCCGGAATGCAAGGAAGAGGACGCGCTGGTCGCCTGCGGCCCGGGCGTGGAACGCATTGCCGATGAGGTGGCGCAGCTTTTTCCGCAGGCACGCACCGCAGTCGTCACGTCCGACACATTATGGTCACCCGCCAAAGCCGCTGAATTCGTGCGCAGTATGGAAGCCGGCGAGATCGACATCATTGTCGGCACGCAACTTGTCACCAAGGGCTATCATTTCCCCAATCTGACACTGGTGGGCGTTATCGACGCCGATCTGGGATTGGAGGGCGGGGATTTACGCGCATCAGAACGCACATTCCAGCAAATCGCCCAGGTATCGGGACGCGCCGGACGCGGGGAAAAGCCAGGCCACGTCTTTATCCAGACACGCAGCCCCGGTACACCCGTGATAAAAGCGCTGGTCAATGGCGACACCGAAGGATTTTACGCCGCCGAAACGCAAAGCCGCCGCCGCGCCCAAGCACCACCCTTTGGCCGTTTCGCCGCCATAGTCATATCATCGGAAACGCCGGAGGACGCGCTGGAGACTGCGCGACTGATCGGCCGCACCGCACCCGATGTCGAGGGCATGTCGGTTTATGGCCCGGCGCCCGCACCGCTTGCGATCCTGCGGGGACGGCATCGGCACCGCTTGCTGGTCCATGCCCAGCGCGCATTGGATGTGCAGACTATCATCCGCGAATGGCTGGGTGCATTGAAATGGCCCAAAAGCACGCGGGTCAGTGTCGATGTCGACCCCTACAGCTTCCTATGATTGAATCTCCCTGCAACCGAACCTGCACGATCGACGAGAGCACCGGATGGTGCATCGGTTGCGGCCGCACGATCGAGGAAATCATCGAATGGGGCCCGGCAAGCGATGCGCAGAAGCGGGAGATAGTTGCAGGGCTGGAGGAACGGATGAAGCGGATGGGGCAATGGCACGGTTGAGGTGAGGGGCCGGTTATGGGTCTTTGCTGCCCTCGTAATTCGTCATCCCAGCGAAGGCTGGGATCCATGTCTCTATCCTCTGAAAACCACCGCCTACGATAAAGAGATGGATCCCAGCCTTCGCTGGGATGACGTCTTATGTTTTGGTTATGTTAGCTAACCATCCCATTCCTGCCGCCCGCCAATCCCATCATTACTTCTTCAGCACCTCCAATGCCGCCGCGGTGAGAGCCTCAGTCCCTGTGGAAATCACCTTTTCAGCATCGGGCGCCCACAACGGGCTATGCAGGGAGGGAAGTTGCGCCTCCCCCCTTGCCGCCTTAGCCATCGCCTCTGCCGGCACGCCCCCGACCCAAAAGATCAAACTTTTTATGTCCTTATCCGCACGATAGAAGCGGCCAAAATCCTCGCCGCCCATGACGGCAGGTGTTTCGATAACCCGATCCGTACCGAAACGCTCTGCAAATACAGTCGCCATTTCTTGCGTAAAAGCGGGAACATTATAGGTCGACGGCGTGAATTCATCCTTCACTGTCACAACCGGCAGCAACCCATCGGGTATGCCAGCGGCTATTGCCTCGCCTCTGGCAATGCGCCGAATCCCGTCGAGCAGTTTTTGGCGCGTTTCATCGGAATAGCTGCGCACGGTGAGCAGAAGCGTTGCCTCATCGGGAATGATATTATGCTTGGAACCGGCATGAAAGCTGCCAACCGTGACCACTGCCGGGTCCTGCGGGTCCATTTCCCGGCTGACCAGCGTTTGCAGCGCCATGACGATGCGGCTGGCCATTACGATGGGATCTTTCGTCGTTTGGGGATATGCGCCGTGACCGCCAACCCCCTTCACCACCACATCCACACTGTCCACATTGGCCAATGCATAGCCGGGCGTATAGCCAATCTTTCCCGCCTCCAGATTGGCGGCATCATGAAAGGCAATGGCGTAATCCGGCTTTGGAAAACGAGTGAACAGGCCATCGTCCAGCATCATCCGCGCGCCCGCGCCGCGTTCTTCGGCCGGTTGCAGGATCATCACCAGCGTGCCCGACCATTGATCCTTCATCGCCGCAAGCCGTCGGGCCGTTCCCATCCATGCCGACATATGCGTGTCGTGGCCGCAAGCATGCATGACACCGGTTTCCAGACCTTCGTCGATCGTTGCCCGCACTTTGGATGCATAGGACAATCCCGTCTGCTCAACGACCGGTAGCGCGTCCATGTCCGCCCGAATCATCAGCACCGAACCGGGACCATTCTTCATCACCGCGACGACGCCGGTTCCGCCGACCTTTTCGGTCACGTCAAACCCCAGTTTGCGCGCCTGCGCCGCCAGCATCGCGGCGGTCTTCACCTCATGAAAGCTTAATTCCGGATTGGCGTGCAGTTCGCGGTATAGCTGCATCAGCGAAGGCATGTCTGCCTTTACCGTATCCGACAACGTATCGGCAGCGGCGGGCGCAGCGATCAGCATTGGCAAGGCCAGCACAAAGCCAGATATCCGGTTGCGTCCCCGAATCATTGGGCGGTCCAACCTCCATCGACAGAAATATTGGCACCCGTGATGTTACTCGCGGCTTCCCCGCACAAGAAAAGCGCGGTGGCAGCGATCTGTTCGACCGTCACGAATTGCTTGGTCGGCTGTCCGGCGAGCAATACGTCGTTCATTACCTGCTCGCGTGTCATGTTACGCGCCTTCATCGTGTCGGGAATCTGGTTTTCGACAAGCGGCGTCCAGACATAACCAGGACTGATGCAATTTGCTGTAATGCCAAAGGTCGCGGTTTCCAGCGCCACAGTCTTGGTAAAGCCTGCAAGGCCGTGCTTTGCGGTCACATAGGCTGATTTGAACGGCGAAGCGGTAAGCGAATGGGCGGATGCGGTTTGAATGATTCGACCCCATTTCTTGTTTTTCATATAGGGCACGGCAAGGCGCGTCGTATGAAAGGCGGCGGTGAGGTTAAGCGCGATAATCAGGTTCCATTTATCGACCGGAAATTCCTCCACCGGGGCGACATGCTGCACCCCCGCATTGTTGATGAGGATGTCCACCCCGCCAAAGGCATTGGCAGCCATCGCCATCATTTCTTCAATCGCGTCTACTTTGGTCAGGTCCGCGCCGCTGTACAGCGCGCTGGCGCCGTTCAGTCCTTCCAGACTTTTTCGTTCCGCCTCGATGGCGTCAGCATCGCCAAAGCCATTGATAATGATATTGGCGCCCTCGGCAGCCAACACCTTGGCATAGCCAAGCCCGATTCCGGAGGTCGAACCCGTGATAAGCGCCGTCTTGCCTTTCAGCATCATGCCTTTTTCTCCTTGAGGTGGTCGGGTCGATCCAGATCGAATGCCGATGACTTTCCATTCACAATATTCTGCGCAATCAGGTCGCCCTTGCACATGACGCCATCCACGGCTTCATGCCCTTGCGCCCAGTGATCCAGCATGGTCGCGCGTGAAAATTCAAAATCGCGGGCGCCGCCTTCCCAGGCATGGCTGCGATAGATGAGATGAACGATGTTAACCGCGCCCGAATGATTCAGTTCCTTGAGTGCAACGACGTCAGCATCGTCCTGCAATTCCGGCGGAAGTTTGTTCAACAATTTGCCAATCAGGTCATGTTCCCGGTGACGACGCAGGAACAGGTCCGTCACCTGCCGCGTGCGACTGCTATATTGAATATCCTTTTGCCGCGACCATACGTCGGTCAATTGCTTGGGTATTGGTCCTTCTGCCGGAAAAAGGTCTACCTGAAACAGCAGTAGATCCCCTGTCAGATTGTCTAGCACATGGGACAATGGCGTATTGCTGACCAGACCGCCATCCCAGTAGAAATCACCGTCGATTTCCACCGGCGGCAGACCCGGCGGCAGCGCGCCAGAGGCCATGATGTGCCGAGCATCGATTCGGCCGCGCCAATGCGGGTCGTGATTATCGAAATAGACGAAATTCCCGCTCGCCACATTGACGGCACCGACTGAAAACCGGACAGGCCCGTGATTGAGCAAATCCCAATCCACCAACTCATCAAGCGTATCGATCAAAGCTGTGGTGTCATAATAGCTGATCGCATTCATGCTGCCTTCTGCGGCCAGCATTGGCGGGATCATATGGGGTCGAAAGAATCCAGGAACCCCAAACGCCGCAACAGCCATGGCCGCGCCCAGATGTGCCGCCTCCCGGATATTGTGGTCCTCGGGAAGCCAGAAATTGGGAAGGCCCCCGCTCATTTTTTTCCAGAACTGATGTAATTTCGCTATCCGGTCAGACGGTGCATTGCCAGCGATGATCGCGGAATTGATCGCGCCGATCGAAATGCCTGCAACCCAGTCGATCTCAACCGCCCGATCATGCAATGCTTCATAAACGCCAGCCTGATAGGAGCCCAGCGCGCCGCCGCCCTGCAACACCAACGCCACCTTATCGGGCAGTGGCAGGGGCGAGTTGGAAACCCGCGCGGGCTGGTTTATCCGATGGTCCATATTGCAGTGCAATATAGCAAGTCCGGCAGCGATTCCAATATTCCCGGCATTATCACCAATATTACCGCGCTCGCGTCACTCGGGCCGCCACTCCCGGCGTTCCTCCGCTGTTTTCAGGACTTCATAGGCCGCCTGAATGGTTTGAAAACGGATGGCGGCTTCCGCATCTCCGGGCTTCACATCAGGGTGATTTTCTTTGGCGAGCCGCCGCCAGCTTTTCTTCACGGCTTCGAAATCGGCTTCACTTTCCAGTTCGAGCACGCCAAGCGCGCGCATTTCGTCGCGCGATCGGCTGCCATCGCCCGGCCCGCCCCAGCCATAATAGCCGCTGCCTTGAAAACCGCCTGCGTCACGCCGTTCATCGGCCTCCCGCTTTGCCGCCTCTTCAGCGTCCAGTCCCTGAAAATAATCCCAGTTCCGGTTATATTCGGCGGCATGTTCAGCGCAGAAATACCAGCGCTCCGGGCTGTTGGGGGATTTGGGCGCGGGACAATTCCCCGGCGAATCGCAACCATGTCTATCACACAAGCGCACCTGCTGCGCCTCGCGCGCCGAACCATAGCCGCGCCAGCGGGGAAAGCCCCAGTCATTGGATCGTGTCGAACGTGTCATAGATTCCCAATTTAGCGTCAATGCCCCCTGAAAACCAGAAGGTCACAAGGGAATATTGCCAGAGGGTCTATAAGCCGGGTTCTGTCCACCCTCTTGCGAAGGATAGGCGACCATTCCTCTAGGCCGTGCATTGCTGCGCGGCTCAAGCAACCAACCCGGGCGGTCTGGGCCGAAACAGCCTGGGGATTGCTCCCCGCGCCGCCCCTATTCGGTCTTGCTCCCGGTGGGGTTTACCATGCCGTCCCCGTTGCCGGGGCCGCGGTGCGCTCTTACCGCACCCTTTCACTGTCACAAGGCCAAGGCCCGTGCGACCTTCTCTCTGTTGCACTATCCCTGAACCAGAAATCAGATTTCTGGCCCGCCGGATGTTATCCGGCACCGTCATTTCGTGGAGCCCGGACTTTCCTCCCGCATGGAAACCCATGCCGGCGGCCGCCCGACCCTCTGGCCCGGCGCATATAGCGAGTCATTACGGCTTTCGCCAGTCAATCATCGCCCTGCGGTTGCGGCAGCAATAGCGCAAGCAGAATGCAGCGGCATTCGCCATCTATGATACCGTCGATCATTTCGGGGCGATAGCGACGCTGGAAGGCGCGAATGGCCGCCACCGGATCATTGATGTCATACCCAAAGCGCTCCAGAGCCAGCAAAAAACCGCCATCGCTCCAATGCGGGTCCATCAGGTTTTTCGTGGGCCGGGGTAACGCCAAACGAAGCCGTGCCAGACGATGCCACGGAAACAGCTCGCCAGGATCCTGCTTGCGTGCGGGCGCGATGTCCGAATGGCCAACGATGTTGCCCCGAGTGATGCCGTGCCGCTGAACGATATCATGCACCAGGGGAATCAGGACCGAAATCTGTTCTTCCGGATATGGTCTGTAGCCCCATTCGTGGCCTGGGTTGACAATTTCTATGCCAATGCTGGCGCTGTTCACATCCGTTATCCCGCGCCACCAGGCCAATCCCGCATGCCATGCTCGCTTATCCTCGGCGACCATGCGGATAATCTGACCATCTTCGGTCACGCAATAATGCGCCGATACTTTAGATAAGGGATTAGCCATCCATTCAATGGCCGAAGCTGCATCCGGCATACCGGTATAATGCAGCACCAGCATGGAAATGGGTAGCCGGCGCTCGTCGAAATTAGGCGACGGCGTTTCGATCATCCAGCATCCTCTGACAATGTGTTTTCTCCATGAACCGGATTGTTCCAACAGGAACCTCCGGCCCCACAACGATGTCAGGCATTATCATCAATTTTGTCGTAGCCGCAGAAAAAAAGACAGTCAGGCCTGATCTTTATCCGGGCTGGGCAGCCATGCAGGAAATAGCAAAGCTGGAACTGGCTGGATGCTCAATATCGACCCGATGCCGCAGGCAAGCCCTGGACTGCCGCCCCTGGGAGCCGGCGTTCATAGCTGCCACGAAACTGGCGGCTGGCGATAAAATCGTCGGTCTGACCGATGACCGTCTCCCCCGCGCCCAGCACGAGATGTCCGTCCGACGCCGCAAAACGCGTCAGATTTCCAAATACCTTCTGCCGCAATTCCAGTGAGAAATAGAGCAACACATTGCGGCACAAGATAAGGTCATACCCACCTGTAGGAAGGGCGGGTTCCAGAAGGTTGTCGACGCGATAATCGATCATGTCCAACAATTCCCTGCTGACGCGCCAATCATCGCCAGCAGGCTCAAACCATCGTAACAACTCTGTGACACCCAATCCGCGCTGAACCTCCATTTGGCTATACAATCCCGATTTTGCACGGGCGATAGCACCGGATGAAATGTCAGTCGCCAGTATCTGGACGCGCCAGCCCCGCCAGATCTCAGCCTGCTTTTTGATCAGCATGGCAAGCGACAATGCCTCTTGCCCTATGGAACATCCCGCACACCA
Source organism: Rhizorhapis sp. SPR117 (assembly GCF_021742065.1). Next base: position 31,026 of record NZ_JAKKIE010000017.1, on the reverse strand, counting down.
GATGCGCAATTGGGGCTGTTTCCGGATTACTCCGATGTGCGGCAACAATGAACGCTCGATCATGGAAAAGGTGGAAAGGTCGCGGAAGAAGGAACTTTCATTATTCAATAAGGCATCGATAACTTCGTCAAGCAATTCGCGGTTCTTTGTGCCGAGCAGCTGGCTCACCAGATCTTCCAACGTGCCCAGTTGATGAGCTTTGAGCAATGGCTTGAGCGCGGTTTCAATGCGCCACATTCGGTTTGCGGCCAGTTGCTGCCCCGTCCGCGCTTCCAGAAGCCCGGCCAGAACGCGCATGGCGCCGGTGGATTCTGTCCCCATCATGCCGCGAGTGCTATCTGGCTCATGATATAGGCACCCATACGATCGGGCGACAGAACGGCACTGGCCAACCCCGCCCGCGCAATCGATCCTGGCATGCCCCAGACAACGCTTGTTTCGGCGTCCTGGGCTACGATCCAGCCGCCTGCTTTGGCAATACGTTCCGCGCCTGCAGTACCATCACGGCCCATACCGGTCAGAACGACCGCCACAGCGTTCATCCCATAGGCTTCGGCCATTGAGGAAAACATCGGATCGACCCCCGGCATGCTGGCCAAAGGTTCCCGTTCGGGATTCAGCACAATAGTCACCCGGCCATCGCGCCGCCGTTTGCAGGTTAAATTGGCTTCGCCCGGCGCGATATAGACGTGGTCAGGTAACGGCATGTCACCGGTTTCAGCGACCTTGACGGGCATGGTGGTCATGCGGGCAAGTTGCATGGCGAAATAGGGCATGAATGTAGGCGGCAGGTGTTGGGTCAGAAGAATGGGGATACCCAGACCAGCGCCCAATCCATCGAAAAGCTGCCCCAAAGCGTGAATACCGCCGGTCGATGCGCCCACGCCAAGGCACGCGGCTCTGGCCCGACCATCAGGTTTACGCAAGGCAATGGACGGAAGCTTTTCTCCCGCATGCTGCCAGCTTGCCTGTGCGCCAAGTCTGAGCAGCCGTTCGATCAGCAAATCGGAAAACCGTCCGCCAAAGGTACTTCGACCGGGCTTTGACATAATGTCGCTGGCGCCTACCGCCAGGGCTTCAACCGCAGCAGCGCTGCCTTCGTCGCAATTGGACGACAATATGATGACTTTGGCATTGCCGCATAGTTTCAGAATGCTGGGCAGCGCCGCAATACCACTCTGCCCCGGCATTTCGATATCCAGCATGACGATGTCGACCCGGTGATCCGACAGGTAAGCGATCGCATCGGCCGCACTGCTCAATTTCTCGCAGACTTCAAACCGTTCATCCTTGGTGACAATGCTTTCAAAGACGCTTCGCGCCACAGCGGAATCATCGACGATCAAAAGCTTTATCCGCCCATTGGACGGCAGTTGATCTACAGGCGATCCGACGGGAAGAGGGGGCATTGGCCGGCCCCCTTTCAGATAACGCCGACTATCTGTAGCTTACTTTCCAGCGTGTCCCTGTCGAAGGGCTTCATGACATATTCGTCGGCACCGGCTTCAACCGCAGCCTTTATATGACCAATGCCATTTTCGGTAGTGCAGAAAATGACCTTCGGTCGGGCAGTCATCTTGAGTTGACCAAGTGCCTGCAAAAATTCCATCCCGCTCATCACCGGCATATTCCAATCAAGCAATACGACATCCGGCACTGAGACTTCGCACTGCGACAGAGCGTCGCGGCCATCGCAAGCTTCCGTCACAGACATCTGCAATGATTCCAATATGTGCCGGGCAACCTTCCGGATCACTTTGGAATCATCAACCACAAGACAGTTTTTCATGAAGCAACCCTTTTTATGGTAACGTCTACCGCTTTAGGACATGTTCGTAAGAGAATGGTAAACGACCTTTCAAGCAGCAAGCGGCTGCGTATGTTCTATGAAGCTTACCAGGCCGATAAGAAGATGCGGTCCCTGCTCGTTTTCGACCATATGCCTGACAAACGGCTTCCATGCCGTATCCAGTTGCCCGCACAGCGGCAGTTTTCCGCCTGGCGCCGACGCAATATCGCTCACGGAATCAACCACCATGCCATAACTATGGCCGCCAATGTCCGTAATGATGGCATAAGATCCGGGCACAGCCTTTGCTGGACGTCCCCAGACTAGCGCGGCGGTGTCAATGACCGTGAGCACCCTGCTGCGCAATGCCGACAATCCCGCCACATGTGCCGGAACGCACGGGATCGGAGAAATTTCCGACAATTTGACGACGGCCTCAATCTCGTCGGTGCATATCGCAACCCGCGTGCCGCCAATCTGGGCAAAGAGATAAAGATCAGTCATCACGCGGCTCTTTCCGTCCTGGGCGATGGCGCTGATTTGGCCGACTCTATGGCGGCAATCAGCGCATCCCGGTCATAACGATAAATCGACTGGTCGTCGGGACCGAGCGGACTGGCCATATTGCGCAACCGGACGATGGGTCGATCCACTATTCCTTCCGCGGCCGTCGACTGTGCAAAGCAAAGGACGATGTCCGCAGCTTCCGCGCTGCCGTCATCCGACATCACCACATCATAACCAGCCTGCCGGATAAGGGGCGCCAGTATCTCCTGCATCCAGGGGTCATCGCCATCGGCAAGCAGGCAACGCACCGGGCGAGTGCCGATCACCCCCTCCGGCGCCGACGCGAACAATGCAAAGGGATCGATCAATTCATATTGCCGTCCGTCAATAACGGTAACTCCGGCAATAACACCACTGCGGCAGGCAATGTCGGGTAGCGGCGGCACCTGAACAATGTCCGTGATATTGGCCACCGGGTAGCACAACTCCCTGCTGTTATCGCGCAAGCGTAATGTGGTGACTGAAGCGGTATCCGTAACATCGAGGCCGTGAAGGACAGGCAATATCTTGCCATCGATATGAACGAACCATTGATCGCCGGAACGACCGAAATGCTCCGGCTCAATATCTTCGACACGCTCGACCAGGCTTAGGCGGATAAGCCTTTCTTCCCCACTCCGTTCCGTAAACATCAGAGCACTGACCAGTTCGACGGGCGCTTCGGCTTCTGGCTGACCGGCACGATCGAGCGTTTCGGTTTCGCTGTTGTCAGTGGGCAGCATCGCTGCACCCGCAAGGCCGCTCGCATCAAGCAACAACATCGGCTGACCATTGTCTGGCAGAGTCATGCCGGCATAAAAGCCCGACGCCATCACCAATGGCGACGCCGGACGGATGACAAGCTCCTCATGATTATCGACGGCCTGCACGCCCAGAGCGAAGGGAACGCCCGATGATGAACGAATAACGATGATGGTTCGCTTCTTACCATCCGCTATGCGTTCGACACCAAGCACATCCTCCAGATCAATCATCGAATGGCGAATATTGCGGATGGTAGCAATGCGTGCGCCGCCCACGTCGTCAATCGACAGGGTTTGATTATTGTCGTGCAGAATTTCCACCACAGTGGCGCGGGGAATGGCAAAATGCTGCTCCCCCGCCCGGATGATGAGGCCGGGAATGATCGTCAGGGTTAAGGGCACCCGAAGCGTGATGGCAAGGCCCTGCCCACGCTTGTTGTCCAGCGCAATGACGCCGCCGATCCTTTCGATGTTCGAACGCACGACGTCCATTCCGACGCCCCGGCCGGATATGGATGTAATCTGGGATGCCGTACTCAGGCCCGCAGCGAAAATCAGATCCAGCCGAGCCGCCTCAGTCAGGGCAGCCGCCTTGTCCTTGCTGATGAGGTTGGCGGAAATCGCCCCTGCAACCAGCTTGTCGGTGTCGATGCCGCGACCATCATCAATGATGTCTATAACAATCTGGTTTCCGGATTGCCGTGCCGTGACACGTAACTGGCCTGCTTCGGGCTTTCCTGCGGCTATCCGTTCGGCGGGCGATTCGATCCCGTGATCGATGGAATTACGCACAATATGGGTGAGTGGATCGACGATCATCTCCACCATCTCGCGGTCCATTTCAACGTCGCCACCGTCCAACGTCAATTCGATTTTTTTGTCCAGTTCCCGTCCCAGGTCGCGGACCAGTCGCGGAATGGCGACAAACAAACGATCTATACGTTGCATGCGGGTTTTGCTGATGGAATCGCGCATATCTGCAACACAGGTGGACAAACGCTCGAATGCGCTTTCCAGTTCAGGATCAGGAAATCGTTCCCGCAATTTACGCGATAGTTCATTACGCGCCAGAACCATATCGGACACGCCATTCATCAACTGATCAATCAGGCTTAATGGCAGACGAATGCTGCGCATCGCTGGCGTGGACCGCCTGGCATCCGGATCTGCGACGGTATCGGACCCCGCCGCTTTCACTGTCGCATTGTCCAGGGTTGTTGGAATATTGAGCAGCGCGTCGATCAGCAATTCGTCGTTTTTATGGGACAGCGACGTACCAGCGGCGACAGCCTCCGCCAGTTCACCGATACGATCCATAATCGCCAGGACGGCACTGACAGTCTCGGGATCGGGAATGCGGTTTCCTGCCCGGATTTCCGAGAGGACATCTTCGGCTGCATGGCTGATTTTTTCAAATCGGGGTAAATTGAGAAAGCCGCAACTGCCTTTCACCGTATGAAAAAACCGAAAAATGGCGTCCAGCCTTTCCCGGTCGGTTGGGTCTGTTTCCCATGCGACGATCTCACCGGAAAGCGCTTCAAGCGTTTCCTGCGTTTCGGAAATGAATTCCGCCAGTAACTCGTCCATAGGTTCCGTCCGCCTTCGAAGCTGACGGCACCATCGCGGATGTTGGTTAAGGACGCGTTAAAACGCAGAGTCCAGCAGCATCAACTTTGCGGAATACTGGCTCCAAACAACAGAACGGGCTCTTCTGGATCGGACAACATGATCTGGCCGTCCGCCTGCGCCACCAGTTGATGCACCATCCAGGCCGCCGCCGCGCGCGGAGTGAGCATTGCCTCATCAGCGGTCCCGACGAGAGCCGAGCGCAACTCCCCATCGAGAACAATCCTGGCTCCTTCGGCACGAACCACAATTTCGGTGGCTCCATCGCGGCTTTCAGCACCAATGTCGAGTTGCCCGCCCCGTACCAGTGCTTCCCCCCCGATCAGCGACAGGTTCAGCAAGATCTTCACGGCCCGCTTCGAAAGCTTCTCTTCCGCAACCAGCCATCCGATCTTCACTCGCCCAGTAGCGCCAAATATCCCTTCAATTGCCGTTTTTGCTTCGATGGCGGGCACCAGTTCGCCAAAACCGCCTGCCGAACCGAAGGCCAGTCGGAAATATTTGAGCTTGTTCGCAGACGCCCGCGCGCTTTCCGCCAACAAGTCGAGACAACGCGCACGCATTTCCGGATCATTTTCATCGGCAAGCAATTCCAGCCCGTTATTGAGCGCTCCAATCGGGCTCAAAAGATCATGACATAAGCGCGAACACAGCAAGGCGGCGAAATCAATTGTCTCTACTGTCATTCATCCTCATCCTGTGTGGGGTGGACTTGCCGTATAGCGAAGCCGAGCCTCTCATGCAGGACCCTAACTGTCTATGCAAGCGTGAGATCATCGTAAATTTCCAAGGATTCAGCCTGAAAACGGCCATGTAGCTCTCCTGTATGCCCCGCCCGCCAAAGCGCGGCCTGCATCCCTGCAACGATAAGCCACAGCGATCCGTCAGGCGCAGCGCATTGCCCGTCCGCCGCCGAAGGAATGACCGTTCCTGATGGATGCGAGTGATAATGGCCCAAAATGCGCGCCCCGCCCGCCCGCGCCGCTTTGTACGTGGCCAGCAATATGCCGGGATCCAGTTCGAAATGCCGCGTCGGGTCCAATGCCACATTGGCCGCAAAACGGACATCGCGGATATGACCCGCTTCACCCAGCAACAGCCCGCACCGTTCCTCCCCCTGCCCCGCTGCCGCATCGGCCAGAATTCGTTCGAGAAGGTCTCTTGATATGCGTATGTCCATTTCTATATCTTAGAACGTGAGTTTGGGGGCTTCCAGTATCAACACGACTATAACCGACGATTGCGGTGGCATGCGGCTTGACCGGGCGCTTGCAACCCTAGTGCCGGACGTGTCGCGTGAACGGTTTAAAGCTTTGATTCTTGAGGGAAATGTTACGTTGTCCGGCCGGAAAGCCATCACCGATCCATCCGCCAGGGTCAGTGAAGGACAATGCTATGAAATTGCCGTTCCTCCGCCGGTGGTGGCGCAGGCAGTGCCACAGGACATCCCGCTCGTTATCGCCTATGAGGATGAATATCTGATCGTGATCGACAAACCCACCGGGCTTGTCGTCCATCCGGCGGCGGGCAATGCCGATGGTACACTGGTCAATGCATTACTTCACCACTGCCGGGGCCAACTTTCGGGGATCGGCGGAGTCGCGCGTCCCGGAATCGTGCACCGGATCGACAAGGACACGTCCGGTCTGCTGGTCGTCGCAAAAACCGACAAGGCACATGAAGGGCTGGCGGCGCAATTTGCCGCACACACGATCGACCGGCGCTATGCAGCCATCGTCAGCGGGCGCCCCTCCCCTTCTGCCGGAACTGTCAATGCGTGGATCGGGCGGTCGCCATCCGACCGTAAAAAAATGGCGATTCAGCATGAAGGACGCGGTAAACATGCTATAACCCATTACAAAGTAACCGAAATGCTGAATGAAGCAGCCTTGATCGAATGCCGGCTGGAAACCGGACGCACGCATCAGGTGCGCGTTCATATGGCCCATATTGGACATGCATTATTGGGCGATCCAGTCTACGGGCGACCGCGCAAGGCCCATCGGCCAATATTGGAAACGCTGGGTTTCCGCCGTCAGGCATTGCACGCGGCGCGGCTTGGCTTTATCCATCCCGTGAATAGCAATGCTTTGGTATTCCAAAGCGAAATTCCTGATGACATGCAGGAACTGTTAAGGCAACTTCGCGTATAAATACGTATAAGCTAAAGTGCCGGAAGCGGATTAAAATCGCTCACGGCACACAGGGAAAGTGAGTTGAACAATCATGGCCAGTGGAACAAATGTCCCCGCGACAATTCCCGCACTTGGCGGTGATGCCAATCTGAACCGCTATCTGGCGGAGATTCGGAAGTTTCCGATCCTCAAGCCAGAGCAGGAATATATGCTCGCAAAACGCTATGCCGAGCATCAGGACCCGGAAGCTGCAGCGCAGCTCGTCACGTCGCATCTGCGATTGGTGGCAAAAATCGCCATGGGTTATCGCGGCTATGGCTTGCCGGTTTCCGAACTGATTTCGGAAGGCAATATCGGACTGATGCAGGGTGTGAAGAAATTTGAGCCGGACCGCGGTTTCCGTCTGGCGACCTATGCGATGTGGTGGATTCGGGCCTCGATCCAGGAGTTCATCCTGCGCAGTTGGAGCCTTGTGAAGATGGGCACCACGGCGGCGCAGAAAAAGCTCTTCTTCAACCTGCGCCGGATGAAGAATAATCTTGAGGCGTTCGAGGATGGCGATCTGCGCCCCGAAGACGTGGAAAAGATCGCAACCCATCTGGGTGTGTCGGAGGACGATGTCGTCAGTATGAACCGTCGCATGGCGATGGGCGGCGATACGTCGCTCAACGTCCCTATGCGCGAAGACGGCGATGGTCAGTGGCAGGACTGGCTGTCGGACGAAGGCCCGTTACAGGATGAACGGGTCGCCGAAGCCCAGGAATCCAACGTCCGACATGAAATGCTGGTTGAGGCCATGACGGACCTTAATGAGCGCGAAAAACATATATTGGCCGAACGGCGTCTGGCCGAAGAGCCAAAGACACTGGAGGAATTGAGCCAGGTCTATGGCGTTAGCCGGGAACGCGTTCGCCAGATCGAGGTCCGCGCATTTGAAAAACTGCAAAAGGCCATGATGCGGATTGCAGGCGACAAGATGCTGCTTCCGGCCATGTAAATTCTCAAAGCCTCTCCCTTTGTGGAGAGGCTTTTCATTTCCTGTGATGACGTATGAAAAACTGCACGCTAATCATCGCGTATGGCAAACAGGTCCCGTACGCGCTCACGCCGCTTTTTGAAGCTCGCTGGCAAGATCTTACTCTATTTCATCTTGTTCTCGGTGCTATGGGTTCTGCTCTATCGCATCGTCCCGCCGCCAGTAACCGCCACCATGATATTGGACGGCAATGGCATTACGAAAGACTGGACCCCGCTCAGCAAGATTGATCCTGACATGGCCCGTGCTGCCATTGCCGCGGAAGACAGCAAATTTTGTTCCCACCATGGTTTTGATGCCGAAGCGATAGAACACGCCATGCTCCGCAACTTGCGCGGCGGCAAAATTCGCGGCGGATCCACCATCAGCCAGCAAACCGCCAAAAATGCCTTTTTATGGCAAGGCGGCGGCTTTTTCCGCAAGGGACTGGAGGCATGGTTCACCGTGCTGATCGAAACCCTGTGGCCCAAATATCGGATCATGGAAGTATATCTGAACATCGCCGAAACCGGGATCGGCACCTATGGGGTGCAGGCGGGCGCAATGCGTTATTTCCATCACGGCGCATCCCAGCTTTCGCCCAATGAGGCCGCACGCATCGCCGCTGTCCTCCCCTTGCCCAAGAAACGCGCGGCCATTGCCCCTTCAGGCTTTACACGGCGTTATGGCAACAGCATCGCCAGACGCATTGGCGTGGTACGGCGACAGGGTCTTGATGCCTGCTTGAAGTAAGGCGCTAAAAAATGGCCCGCATCAATAGACACGGACCATAATCAACGCCTCATAATGCAGTTCAGGCGGCGTCGCCCGTTTTTCTACGCTCGCTGAAGACCCGCACAGGTTCCTTGCGGCCATCGACCACATCCTTGTCGATCACGACCTCACCTACCCCCTGCATGGAGGGCAGATCGAACATCGTATCCAGCAGGATCGCTTCCAGAATGGAGCGCAACCCACGCGCGCCCGTCTTGCGTTCGATCGCGCGCTTGGCGATGGAAACCAGCGCATCATCGGTGAATGTCAGATCGACATCTTCCATGTCGAACAGCTTCTTATACTGTTTGACCAAAGCATTTTTCGGTTCGGCCAGAATCTTGACCAGAGCCTCGTTATCGAGATCCTCCAATGTCGCAATGACTGGAAGACGACCGACAAATTCAGGAATCAGGCCGAATTTCAGCAAATCTTCTGGTTCACATGACCGCAAAAGCTCGCCCGTGCGGCGCTCGTCCGGCGCAGCAACGTGCGCGCCAAAGCCGATGGATTTGGCTTCCAGCCGGTCTCCGATAATCTTTTCCAGACCAGCGAACGCACCGCCACAGATGAAAAGGATATTGGTCGTATCGACCTGCAAGAATTCCTGCTGCGGATGCTTGCGCCCACCCTGCGGCGGGACGCTGGCGGTGGTGCCCTCCATCAGCTTCAGCAAAGCCTGCTGCACACCCTCACCCGATACGTCGCGGGTGATGGAGGGGTTTTCCGCCTTGCGGCTGATCTTGTCGATTTCGTCGATGTAGACGATCCCCCGCTGCGCCTTTTCGACATTATAGTCGCTGGCCTGCAACAGCTTCAGGATGATGTTCTCAACATCCTCCCCAACATAGCCCGCTTCTGTCAGCGTAGTCGCGTCCGCCATGGTGAAGGGCACATCGAACGTCTTGGCCAGTGTCTGGGCCAGCAGCGTCTTGCCGCACCCTGTCGGGCCGACAAGCAGGATGTTCGATTTGGCCAGCTCGACTTCACCCGACTTGGTGCCGTGATTCAATCGCTTGTAATGATTATGCACGGCAACCGACAGCACACGCTTGGCACGCTGCTGGCCAATGACATAATCGTCAAGGACATCACAGATTTCCAGCGGTGTTGGCACACCGCCATCTTTTTTACCGACAAGTCCGCCCTTGGTTTCTTCGCGGATAATGTCGTTGCACAATTCAACGCATTCATCGCAAATGAAGACGGTCGGCCCTGCAATCAGCTTGCGCACCTCATGCTGCGACTTTCCACAAAAGCTGCAGTACAGGGTGCTTTTCGAATCAGAGCCCGTCAATTTTGTCATCTTACCTTCCCTGTGCCTAAACCCGTAGGCACATATGCATTCGGCATGTTAAGCCGCATCCCCCACATCAAACAATGGCAATTTTTCTTTAGGGCGCGGTGTAAAAGGGTAACCTGTCATATTCATCGCTGCAAACACGTTAACGCCTTTTTTCCGATATTTTTCCGTCAAAACGCGAGATGACAAGCAAGAGCACATCCTCCGCACCTGACTTCACGCCAAAAAAGATCAGCTACGCTGCAACTCAACTCCCGCTCTTGTCCGAATCTTCAGAGGCTAAAGGACGCTTGTCATACACCTCGTCGACCAAACCAAATGTCTTGGCTTCTTCTGCCTCCAGAAAGGTATCGCGATCCATCGCGGCTTCGATTTTTTCCAGCGTCTGTCCGGTATAGCTTGCATAAAGCCCATTCATCCGGCTGCGGATGCGCAGGATTTCCTTGGCCTGGATTTCGATGTCCGACGCCATGCCCTGCGCCCCGCCGGATGGCTGATGCACCATGATCCGCGCATTCGTCATGGCTATGCGCTTGCCCGGTTCGCCTGACGCAAGCAGGAAGCTGCCCATGGACGCGGCCTGACCGATGCAGACGGTTCCCACCTGCGGCCGGATATATTTCATGGTGTCGTGGATGGCCATGCCTGCGGTCACAACACCGCCCGGCGAATTGATGTACATCCAGATGTCCTTTTTCGGATTTTCCGATTCCAGGAACAGAAGCTGGGCAACAATGATCGAGGCCATCTGATCTTCGACGCCGCCAGTCACAAACACGATCCGTTCGCGCAACAGCCGCGAAAATATGTCGAAACTACGCTCACCACGATTCGATTGTTCGATAACGATGGGGACAAGGCTGCTTACTGGATCAGGAAATCTATCGTGCATGAGACTCTTTCTTCTCTTTATCGATGTACCGCCCCTACATCGGGGCAAATCGTCAAGGCTTCAAGGGGCTAGATCAGCAGGAGCGCTAAAAGCAAGATAGGCAAGCCGCCGCGTCTCCCGCCTGCCGCGCACTACGGTGTCCAATATCAGACCGCACATTCCGTTAAGGACGGCGATAATCATCAGGCCGGTAGCCAGAATCGCGGTCGGAAACCGCGGCACCAGTCCGGTTTCCAGATATGTCACAAACAAGGGCGCAGCCAATATCAATGCAACAAGCACCAGCCCTCCGCCAATCGCGCCAAAAAACCAGATCGGCTGCTCCACCCGGAACAGAGTGAAGATCGTCCGCAATATCCGCCATCCGTCACGCACCGTATTCAGCTTGCTCACCGAACCGTCAGGACGCGCGGCATAGGCGATAGCGCGCTCTGCCACGGGCATCCGCAGTTCCAGGGCGTGTACGCTCATCTCCGTTTCGATTTCGAATCCAGAGGAAAGCACGGGAAAACTCTTCACAAAGCGGCGAGAAAAGACACGGTATCCGGATAAAATGTCCGTAAAGCTGCGACCAAACAGGTAACGAAGCAGGCCGGTCAACAACCTGTTGCCCAACCGATGCCCCGGCCGATAGGCCGCATTCACTTCCGATTTGCGCGCGCCGACAACCATGTCCAGATTGTCCGCCAGCATATCGGTTATCATGGCAGGCGCGGCAGACGCATCATAGGTCGCATCTCCATCGGCCATGATATAGATGTCAGCGTCGACATCGGCGAACATGCGGCGCACGACATGCCCCTTACCCTGTTGTCGCACACGACGCACAATGGCGCCTGCGCGGGCCGCTATTTCGCGTGATCCGTCGATGCTGTTATTGTCATAGACATAAATTTTCGCGGTCGGCAGAGCCTTGGCAAATGCTTCGATCGTCTGCGCGATCGCTTGTGCTTCATTATAACAAGGCAACAGCACCGCGATACGCAAGGCTGGGGGCAGCAATGCTGCGTCCTTCACTGCCCCCCGCACTGTCATATTTATTCGGGATCAGCAGCTTTTTTGGCGGCTGACTTTTTCGCTGGCGCTTTCTTTGCGGCGGGCTTTTCTTCGTCTTCCGCCTTGGCTGCTGCAGCTTTCTTGGCCGGAGCCTTCTTCGCAGGTGCCGGAGCTTCTACTTTCTCTTCAGCGGCAGCCGCTTTCTTGGCTGGTTTTTTGGCAGCGGTCTTTTTTGCCTTGGGCTTTTCTTCATGATCATGGCCGCAATCAGGACCATGGACATGTTCGCCATCTTCAGCCTCTATCGCGGCCTCCAGTTCCTCACGGCTTACCGCGCGCTCCGAAATCTCTGCCTTTTCGAACAGGAAATCGACGACTTTGTCTTCATAAAGCGGTGCGCGAAGCTGGGCAGCGGCCATGGGTTCCTGCTGCACATATTGCATGAAGCGTTCGCGATCCTTGGGATTATACTGCTGTGCGGCTTCCATGATCAAACGGTTCATTTCGGCCTGACTGACTTCAATGCCATTGGCTTGGCCAATTTCGGATAGCAACAGGCCCAGACGAACACGACGGATGGCGATGGCGTGATATTCGTCGCGATCCTTCTCCATCTCGGCCTTGGCGGCTTCGGGATCGTCCTCATGGCCAGCTTCATGCTCAAGCTGTTTCCATATCTGGTTGAATTCCGCTTCCACCATGCTGGGAGGCACGTCAAAGTCGTGCGAAGCCGCCAACTGGTCGAGCAATTTACGCTTCATGAAGGTGCGCGTCAGGCCATTATGCTCCTGCTCGATCTGCCCCTTCAGCAAACCGCGAAGCTGCTCCATGCTTTCCAGCCCAAGCGATTTGGCGAATTCATCATCGGGCGCGCCTTCCGCCTTAACCTTGACCTCTGTAATCTTGAGGTCGAACGTCGCAGCCTTGCCCTTCAGATTTTCGGCATTGTAGTCGTCGGGGAATGTGACTTCGATGGTCTTGTCTTCGCCCGCCTTGACGCCGACAAGCTGGTCTTCAAAACCGGGGATGAGATTGCCAGAGCCGATGACGACGGCCATGCCTTCACCCGTGCCGCCATCAAAGGCAACGCCATCGACCTTGCCGACGAAATCCATGACGACCTGATCGCCCTCTTTCGCCTTATGGCCTTCGGGTGCGGCGTCAAAACGCTGCTGCTGGGATGCGATACGTTCAACCGCCTCGTCAACCTGCTCATCCTTGACGTCAACAGTCAGGCGTTCGAGCGTCAGGCCTTCAATCGAAGGCGCCGGCACTTCGGGCAACACTTCGAGCGCGACCTTGACTTCAGCATCCTTGCCCAGCTCATAATCTTCGCCCAGTTCAACCGAAGGCTGCATCGCGAGACGCAGTTTCTTTTCGGCCAACAGCTTTTGCACGCCTTCCTGAATCGAGCTGCTCAACGCATCGCGCTGCAAGGCTTCGCCGTGCATCTTGCGGACCAGATTGGCCGGAACCTTTCCGGGACGAAAACCGGGCATACGCACCTGCGGCGCCATGCTTTTCACTTCCTTGTCGACGCGGGCGTCGATGTCCTTGGCAGTGATGGTCAGGGTGTAGGCGCGCTTCAGGCCCTCGTTCAACGTTTCGACAGTCTGCATGTTTTCTACTCTAACGCCTTCTAAAGCTGGAATTTCGTCGGCTATGCCAATGCGGGTGCCTGGCATTTTTACTGGTGCGGGCGAAGGGACTTGAACCCCCACATCTTTCGATACCAGAACCTAAATCTGGCGCGTCTACCAGTTTCGCCACGCCCGCATCGGTCGCCGGTCGGCGCGGCATAGAGCAGATGGCCACGAAGGGCAAGTACATGGTCGCATAAGCCGTGGAACCTCTACGCAGGACACACGTAAGTGTTCCGACAGGAGATGACATATGGCTACCCAACCCGAAGTTCCGCCGCCCGACACGATCGAACCCCAATCGCCACCGGAAAGCCCGCCCGCCAGCCCGCCGAACGAGGACCCGATGTACGAACCACCTGAAATCATACCGGAAAAGCCTGATTTTGATCAACCGGACAGGGGTCCGAAAGAAATACCACCGGGTTGAAACGATACGCCGCCCCTAAATGCGAACTCGCATTTTCAGGCCAGTGCCTTCTTCAACAGCTCGTTCACGACCTTCGGGTTGGCCTTGCCGCCCATGGCCTTCATCGTCTGACCGACGAAAAAGCCGAACAGGGCCTCCTTGCCTCCGCGATATTGTTCGACCTTGTCCGCATTGGCGGTGAGGATACCTGCAATGACTTCGTCAATCGCGCCAGTGTCCGATGTCTGCTTCAACCCCTTTTCCTCGACAATTTTTTCAGGGCTGTCGCCGGTTTCGAGCATGATCTCGAAAACCTGCTTGGCGAGTGTCCCCGAAAGCGTGCCGTCAGCCACCAGAGCCAGCAATTCCGCGCCATGTTCGGGGCCGACCGGGCTGTCATCCAATGTCTTGCCTAACCGATTGAGCGCCCCGAACAGTTCGGAAAGCAGCCAGTTGGCCGAAGCTTTGGCGACTTCAGCCTCACTCTTTTTCTGGATACGCGCGCCTTCGGCCAGTAATGCCTCGAACCAGCGGGCGGTCTCGGCTTCGGCGGTCAGGACGGCCGCATTGTAGGACGACAGGCCCAATGCGCTTTCATAGCGCCGACGCTTGGCATCGGGCAGTTCAGGCAGTGAGCGCTGGCATTCCTCCAGAAAGGCGTCGTCGAGTTCCAGCGGCAACAGGTCCGGGTCGGGGAAATAGCGGTAATCATGCGCGTCTTCTTTCGACCGCATCGACCGGGTTTCATTCTTGTCCGGGTCGAACAGACGCGTTTCCTGCACGATCTTGCCACCCGATTCGATCACATCGACCTGACGATTGGCTTCATGTTCAATGACTTGCATGACGAAGCGGACACTGTTCACATTCTTCGTTTCGGTCCGAGTGCCCAATTCGCCACCGGGCTTGCGCACCGACACATTGACGTCCGCGCGCATGGAGCCTTCCTCCATATTGCCGTCGCATGATCCCACATAGCGTAGAATCGTGCGCAGCTTGCGCAGATAGGCCCCGGCTTCCGTTGGCGAGCGCATATCGGGCCGCGATACGATTTCCATCAGCGCGACGCCGCAGCGATTGAGATCGACATAGGAGCGTGTCGGATGCTGGTCATGCATCAACTTGCCCGCATCCTGCTCCACATGGATGCGTTCTATGCCGATGGTTTTGGTAGCAGAGTCCGGGTCCTTCTCGTCCAGCGTCACCTCAATCTCGCCCTCGCCTACAATGGGGTGATAGAGCTGCGAAATCTGGTAGCCCTGCGGCAAGTCGGCATAGAAATAATTCTTCCGGTCGAACCGCGACCATTTATTGATGACCGCATTGATCGCCATGCCGGTCCGCACCGCCTGACGAATGCATTCGCGGTTCGGCACGGGCAACATGCCGGGCATCGCTGCATCGATCAGGCTGACCTGCGTATTGGGTTCCGCGCCAAATTCCGTCGCCGCGCCGGAAAACAGCTTGGCGTGCGAGGTGATCTGCGCATGGACCTCAAGGCCGATCACGACCTCCCAATCGCCGGTTGCGCCCTGGATTCTGTATGTGGACTCAGTCATTGGTCATAGTCTCAAATATCTTGGTAGGAAACTGGAAGAAAACCGAACAAAAAACCCAGCCTCCAATCAATCCTCCTGCCAACCAAAAATTTTTCACCAGTGTACCCACGAAAAAAATCGCGCAAATCGATAAGAGTACCAAATTTATCAAAGACCATAATTTATCAAATTTTGAGTAGCTTATAGAATGATATAAAAACGACAGTACAAGTATGCAGACAAATACGATTGGAGCAGTATACCATTCATCATCGAGTTTTGCAGCTCTCACACCGATAAACCCACTAATCATAGTTAATGAAATTAAAGCAAAGCTCGACCGAAGGTCAGAATTCACCTTCGACAAAAAATCCTTCAAATCCTCATCCAATTTTACCACCACTGGTCGGGTCGCGCCGTGAAACCCGCACGTTCCTCTATCGCCAGACCCGCATTCAGCACGCCCTGTTCGTCCAACGGCTTGCCGATGATCTGCAGACCCAGCGGCAGGCCCTGAGAATCAAGGCCGCCCGGAACCGACATGGCAGGCAGGCCAGCCAGCGAGGCAGGCACAGTGAACACGTCGTTCAAATACATCGCCAGCGGATCGGCCTGCTTTTCGCCCAGCGCAAACGCGGCACTCGGCGCGGTCGGGGTGAGCAGCAGGTCACACTTTTCCCATGCCTGTTCGAAATCCCGGGCGATCAGCGTCCGGACCTTCTGCGCCTGCGTATAATAGGCGTCGTAGAAACCGGCGGAAAGCACATAGGTGCCGATCATGATGCGGCGTTTGACCTCTGGCCCGAATCCTGCGGCACGGGTGGCGGCGTACATGTCTTGCAACCCCGCCCCTTCAGGCAGGTCACGCAATCCATAACGCACGCCGTCATAGCGTGCGAGGTTGGACGATGCCTCCGCAGGCGCGATGATATAATAAGTGGGCAGCGCGTAACGGGTATGCGGCAGGGAAACATCAACGATTTCCGCGCCCGCATCCTTCATCCATGCAACGCCCTGTTGCCAGAGCGCTTCGATTTCGGCTGGCATGCCTTCAACACGATATTCGGTAGGGATGCCGATCCGCTTGCCCTTCAGATTGCTGGAAAGTCCCTCTTCCCATTTCGGCACCGGCAGGTCGAGCGAGGTCGCGTCGCGCGGGTCGAAACCCGCCATATTTTCCAACATGATCGCGCAATCGCGCACGTCGCGCGCCATTGGTCCGGCCTGATCCAGCGAACTGGCAAACGCCACGATGCCCCAGCGCGAGCAACGGCCATAGGTCGGCTTGATCCCGGAAATGCCCGTAAAGGCCGCAGGCTGGCGAATCGATCCGCCGGTGTCGGTGCCCGTTGCCGCGGGACACAACCGCGCCGCAATCGCTGCCGAACTGCCACCCGAAGAACCACCGGGCGCCAGATCGGCATTGCCGCCGTCGCTACGCCGCCAGGGCGAAATCACATTGCCGAAATAGCTGGTTTCGTTGGATGACCCCATAGCGAACTGGTCCAGGTTCATCTTGCCCAGCATCCCCGCTCCTGCCTCAAACAAATGGCGGGAAACAGTGGATTCATAGGTCGGCGTAAACCCTTCCAATATATGGCTGGCCGCCGTGGTCTGCACGCCCTGCGTACAGAACAGGTCCTTCATGCCGATGGGCACCCCCGAAAGCGGCAGCAGCTTGTCGTCGCTGCGCGCCTTGTCGGCGGCATCGGCAGCCGCAAGCGCGTGATCAGGCGTTTCGATGATGAATGCGTTCAAAGCCTTGGCAGCGGCTACATTGGCGTTGAACGCCTGCGCCACTTCGCGCGCGGTGAATTCGCCCTTGCGGAAACCATCACGGATTCCCGCGACGGTAAGATCGGTCAGATTCCCGGTCATCATTCGATCACCTTCGGCACCGCAAAAAAGCCATGTTCGGCCTGTGGGGCATTAGCCAGCACTTTTTCCCGGACATTACCGTCCGTCACCACATCATCGCGCAGGCGTGTCTGATTGGGAATAACAGCCGTCATCGGCTCTATGCCGGTGACGTCCACCTCCCCCAATTGTTCCACCCAGCCAAGGATGTTGTTGAGTTCGGGCACCAATGCATCGGCTTCGGCATCATTGATTGCGATGCGGGCCAGACTGGCGATTTTCTTGACGGTTGCATGATCGACTGACATGGCTCGCCGCTAGCACCGCATAAGCGCCGCTTCAAGCGGCTTCAGCCCAAAGTCTTCCGCGCTGTTGCATTGAACGCACTCAACATGCACAGAAACGAAATTGCTCCCAGGCGAATTATGTTGCACTGCACCATTGGAGAGCCGCTTTGGCCCGAAAATTCCTCTATATAATTGCGACACTGATTATGCTCGCCGTTACCACCGCCTTTATATACCGGATCTGGGGACAGCAGCTCATTACAGCGGCGATGGTCCCGTCCGTGGCCTATACAGAGCCAAAGCCACTGGGCACGGGTGCTTATGTAAAAAAATCAATGTGGTATGCGCGACCTGACATCAGCCGCGATAACCCAGCTCTGTGGACGCCAAAGGGCATAGCCGCCAATCACGACGGTCAAGCCGCCATATTCTTCATTCATCCGACTTCTTACCGGGAACGGACTCACTGGAACGCCCCGCTGAATGATGAGGAGTCGGCCTATTACGCCAAATTGTTCATCAAGGGGCAAGCGAGTGCCTTTAACGGTGCGGGCGCGGTCTGGGCGCCACGTTACCGACAGGCGACTTTCGGTGCTTTTCTGACCCCTAAAAGCGCTGCGCAAAAGGCAATAGACGCGGCCTATCGCGATGTGGCGTCGGCCTTCGCCTATTTTCTGTCGCAAAACCCGGTCGGCCCCATTATCCTGGCCGCACATAGCCAGGGATCGCTACATCTCATGCGGTTACTGCGGGACGAGGTGGCCGGAACACCTCTGGCCCGGCGAATCGTTGCCGCCTACATCGTCGGCTGGCCGGTATCGATACAAACCGATTTGCCCGCGCTCGGCTTGCCCGCCTGCACCGGAAAGGATCAGGCCAATTGCATCCTTGGCTGGCAAAGCTTCGCTGAACCTGCCGACACGTCGATGGTTCGGAATGTTTATGATAGCGGCACAGGCCTGACCGGACACCCGCGCAAGGGCACACGGATGCTATGCACCAATCCGCTGACCGGCGCGCCCGATAGCGCCGCCGCCGCGCGTAAAAACCTGGGGACGCTCGGCCTTGCCGATGCGATGAATCAGATGGCGCTGATACTAGGCGCCGTTTCGGCACGCTGTGATAGACAGGGATTTCTGTTGATCGGCCAGCCGCCTGAACTGGGCCCCTTCGTGCTTCCCGGTAATAATTACCATGTCTATGATTATGGCTTGTTCTGGGCCAATGTCCGGGCGGACGCGAACGAAAGGCTGAAGATATTTCTGATGCACTGATTACGGCTGACCGCAATCAGTTCCGCGCCGCGCTGCCCATGGGCGGGCGGATGATCGGGCTGGATGTCGGCACGAAAACCATTGGCCTTGCGCTGTGCGATGCGGGCTGGTCCATTGCCAGCCCCGCACACACCATAGCGCGGACGAAATTCACCAAGGACAAGGCGATACTGGCCAGATTCATCACCGAACAACTGGTAAAGGGCATTGTCATCGGCCTGCCCTTCAATCTGGATGGCAGTGAATCGCCACGAAGCCAGTCGAGCCGCGCTTTCGCCCGCAATATCGCCGACCTTGGCCTGCCCATATTGCTATGGGACGAACGCTGGTCAACGCAAGCTGTCACCCGCACGCTGATCGATGCCGACGCCAGCCGCGCGCGACGTAGCGAGCTGGTCGACAAACTGGCCGCCAGCTACATTCTGCAAGGCGCGATCGACGCGCTTTGCGGAGAATTCTCAATCTATTAGGGTATCAGAACGGTATCGCGCGCGAGCGGCAGCATGTCGGGATAATCGAGCACATAATGCAGGCCCCGACTTTCCTTGCGGTAAAGCGCTGACCGCACGATCAGGCGCGCGACTTCCAACAAGTTGCGTAATTCGATGAGATCCGGCGTAACACGGAAATTGCCGTAATATTCATCAACCTCCTGCGCGAGCAGATTCACGCGATGATGGGCACGTTCCAACCGCTTGGTGGTGCGCACAATGCCAACATAGTCCCACATGAAACGCCGGATTTCTGCCCAATTGTGCTTGACGATGACTTCCTCGTCGCTGTCGGTGACCCGGCTTTCATCCCATGGCCGGATAGGCGGCGGCGGTGGCAGGCTGTCCCAGTTTGCGTCAATATGCCGTGCCGCAGCTTCACCAAAGACGAAGCATTCCAGCAAAGAATTGGACGCCAGGCGATTGGCGCCGTGCAGGCCGCTCTCACTCACTTCGCCCGCCGCATAAAGGCCCGGCAGGTCCGTGCAGCCATTAAGGTCGATGATCACACCGCCGCAGGTATAATGCTGGGCGGGAACGACCGGAATCGGTTCCTTCGTTATGTCGATATCGAGGTCCAGCAACCGCGCATAAATAGTAGGGAAATGTTCCTTGATGAACTCGGGCGGCTTGTGGCTGATGTCGAGGTGGACATAGTCGAGGCCCAGCCGCTTGATTTCGTGGTCGATTGCCCGCGCCACCACATCACGGGGCGCAAGTTCGCCGCGCTTGTCATGCCGGTCCATGAAGCGTTTGCCGCCGCCCGGAACGCCGGGGGGCAGCTTCAATAGGCCGCCCTCACCCCGCATCGCTTCAGTTATCAGGAAGTTTTTGACCTCCAGATTATAAAGACAGGTTGGATGAAACTGGTTCATTTCCATATTGGAAACACGGCATCCCGCACGCCAGGCCATGGCGATGCCATCCCCGGTCGCTCCCCGCGGCGCAGTGGAAAACAGATAGGTCCGCCCTGCCCCGCCGGTCGCCAATATGGTGGCCCGCCCGGCAAAGGCATCGACATGACCGGTTGCCTTGTTGAAGGCATAGACGCCCCAGACATGGCCATCGCCCGAATATTTCTCGGCATTACGGCTGGTGATAAGGTCAATGGCAACCATGTCGGGCATCAGCGTTATGTTGGGGTTGGCCTCTGCCGCGCGAGTCAACGCCGCCTGCACCGCTGCGCCGGTCGCGTCATCCACATGCACAATGCGCCGATGGCTATGGCCGCCTTCCTGCGTCAGATGCCAACGCTCACCAAAATCCGCGCCTGCGTTGAATGGGACGCCCAGCGTTGCCAGTCGATCGATTGCGCCGGGTGCATTGGATACGACGAATTCCACTGTCTCTCGATTGTTGAGGCCTGCGCCTGCGATCATCGTATCGTGGACATGGCTTTCAAACGTATCGCCGGCATCCAGAACAGCCGCAATGCCACCCTGCGCCCAACTGGTCGAACCACCATTGATCGCGCCCTTGGCAAGGACCAGCACGCTTTTATCCTGAGCCAGGTTTATCGCGGCCGTAAGCCCTGCGGCGCCAGAACCGATGATGACAACATCGTAAATCTCGGTGGGCATGCTCTCTATCTTATCCAATAGTCCCAGGCGAAATCGAGGGACGTGCAAAAAACGCCACACCGCCGGGTCTCCGCCCGATCGGCACGACCGATGTAAAGACTATGCGGCTTGTCGCGTCAAATGAAGGAATACATCCTCCAGATCAGGTTCCCGCGTCGAAACATCGACAATGCCCAATCCTTCCTTCTGCACAGCCGCCAGCACATCGCCTGCATTCGCCTCAGCCTTGAGATAGGTGATCGTCAGGACACGCGCCGCAGTCAGTTCAATCTTTTCAAAGCAGGACGCGACCGGCACTTCCTCCAGATCGCGGTCAACTGTCACCTCGACCACCTTTTCCTGCGCCATGTTGACCAGTTCGCGCGTGGGTTTGTTAGCGATCAGACGACCATGGTTGATGATGGCAATGCGATCGCACAGTTCCTCCGCCTCTTCCAGATAATGCGTAGTCAGAACAATGGTAACGCCCTGCTCGTTCAATTGGCGGACATAGGCCCATAGCTGTTGCCGCAATTCGATATCCACACCGGCGGTCGGTTCGTCCAGAACCAGAATTGGCGGCGAATGAACCATGGCCTTTGCAACCAGCAGCCGACGTTTCATCCCACCCGACAGCGTGCGGGCATAGGCGTTGGCCTTGTCCTCCAGATGAACTGCGCGCAATAATTCCATCGTCCGGCGCCGTGATTTGGGCACGCCATAAAAGCCCGCCTGATTCTCCAGCGTTTCAAACGGTGTGAAAAATGGATCGAAGACGATTTCCTGCGGCACCACGCCAATGCTGTTTTTCGCATTGCGCGGGTTTTGCGTGATGTCGAAACCCCATATCCGGGCCGTGCCGCCTGTTTTATTGACCATGCCGGAAAGAATATTGATCAGCGTCGATTTGCCCGCCCCATTGGGACCCAGCAGGCCCATAATCTGCCCACGGGGCACATTCAGCATGATATTATCGAGGGCCTGTTTACCGCCGGCATAGACCTTGGACAAACCCTCGATTTCGATGGCGTTCTGAGTAGCGTTCTCTTGAGTCATGCGGCGGCTAATAGCGCTCCTGCCTTTAGAGGCAAAGCAAACTATGGTTTAGCAGGACCAGAGATCTATCACTCCTTTTATTGCACCGCGGAAAAAGCGGTGATAAGGCCCGCTTCCATGATCCAGCCGCCCGAAATCGTCCGTACATCCAAAACGCGCGTATCCTGCGATGGCGCGTCTGACATTTCAGGCGCAGCCGCCGCACTGGGCCATCCGCGCGTCTTTCTGGAAATTGACGAAAAAGGCTATGTGGAATGCGGCTATTGCGACCGTCGCTTCGTCCTGATCGGGGGGCCTGCCGACAATTTGCCGCAGCAGGACGAAGATGAGGGTGCACAAGCGGCCTGACTTGCCTATATCGGCATCATGACCGATACATCATCCGAAATTCACGACGTCCGCAAGTTCCTGTACCGCGAAGGCGCCCTCGACCCCGAGGGCGCCCAGCGCCTGACACATGAAGCGCTCAAAAATTGCGATGACGGTGAACTATATCTGCAATATCGCGCGAATGAGAGCTTTGGCTTCGATGATGGGCGATTGAAAACCGCTGACTACAGCACAGATGCAGGCTTTGGCCTTCGGGGCATATCCGGCGAAATGACCGGCTTTTCACACGCCAATGACATCAGCGAGGCAGCCATCCGCCGGGCCGCGGAAACGCTGACCCTGCTCGACCCCGCAAAAACCCCGCCAGCGCCTCCGCCAAAACGCACCAACCGACATCTTTATACCGACGCCAATCCGCTTGAGCTGGTGCCATTCGCCAAAAAGGTGGCATTGTGTGAACAGATCAACACCATCGCCCGCGAACGCGATCCTCGTGTAGCGCAAGTTTCGGTCAGCCTGGCCGGAAGCTGGAGCGTCATCGACATCATCCGCGCAGATGGCTTTACCGCCAACGATATTCGCCCGCTGGTGCGCTTGAACGTCTCCGTCATTCTTGAAGAAAACGGGCGGCGTGAAAGCGGCGTATTCGGCATGGGCGGACGCTATCTTTATGATGATTTGTTCAAACCGGAAAACTGGAACCGCGCCATTGACGAGGCGATCGCTCAGGCAAGTGTCAACCTGCGCTCTGTCGCCGCGCCTGCGGGTGAAATGACCGTCCTTCTGGGCCCTGGCTGGCCCGGCGTGTTATTGCATGAAGCCATCGGCCATGGGCTGGAAGGTGACTTCAATCGCAAGGGCACGTCTGCGTTTTCCGGACGCATCGGCCAACGCGTCGCCGCGCCAGGTGTTACCGTGGTCGATGATGGCAGCATCATGAACCGACGCGGCTCGCTGTCCATCGATGACGAAGGCACGCCCACGCAGGAAAACATCCTGATCGAGGACGGCATTCTCAAAAACTATATGCAGGACCGTCTCAATGCACGGCTGATGGGCGTCGCGCCCACCGGCAACGGTCGCCGTGAAAGCTTTGCCCATGCGCCCATGCCGCGCATGACCAACACATTCATGCGCGGCGGCAACGATGACCCTGCCGAACTTCTATCCCGCGTCAAAAAAGGCATTTTCGCCAAAAGCTTCGGCGGAGGACAGGTCGACATCGTGTCCGGGAAATTCGTCTTTTCCTGTACAGAGGCTTACCGGATAGAAAACGGCAGGCTTGGCGATCCCATCAAGGGTGCAACCCTGATCGGCGATGGCCCCACAGCACTGACCAAAGTCATCGGCATCGGCAATGACATGGCACTCGATGAAGGCATCGGCGTATGTGGCAAGGGCGGACAATCTGTCCCCGCAGGCGTTGGCCAGCCGACTTTACTGTTGGAAGGCCTGGTCGTAGGTGGCACGGCAGCGTGAACGGAATTGGTGGATAGTATATGGCTGATTTTTTTACCGAAATATCCGATGCTCACCGCAGCTTCATCGCAAAGCAGCCCGTGTTCTTTGTCGCTACCGCGGCCGCTGACGCGCGCATTAATCTCAGCCCCAAAGGCATGGACAGCTTTCGCATCCTCTCTCCTCATTCCGTCGCGTATCTCGATGTCGGCGGATCAGGCAACGAGACCCAGGCCCATCTCAACGCCGACGGACGCATCACCATCATGTTCTGTGCCTTCGACCAACCGCCGCTCATCATGCGCTTGTATGGCCATGGCCGCTCGGTGATGCCGCAGGATACAGAATGGGACGTGCTCGCGCCGCATTTCGATATCCTTCCCGGAACCCGCCAGATTTTTGTCATCGTGGTCGATTCATTACAGACGTCCTGTGGTTGGGGTGTGCCATTCATGCAGTTCGAGCGGGAACGGGAAACGCTCATGAAATTCCATGCCCAGAATGAGACTGCAGAGCGTCTTGCCAAAATATCCAAGCGCACAACGAGCATCGATGGCTTGCCCGTCCGCCAACAGGACCGCTTTCCGGCCCGCTGACATAGTTCGGGATTGCCTAAAAAACAGGCAGATTAATCGCGCTGCACAAAATTTTGGCGTCGGATACTCTCCGGGCAGAGCAAAGCGCGCTTTAACGCTTGCTGAGAGTGCGATGATTTTAGGTTCGCTCACTTCCGTTCGTCCCGAGCGAAGTCGAGGGACGTTGGCCGGATGCGAATGTATCTCGACTTCGCTCGACACGAACGGAGGACAGAAATTCAACCTAATCTTATCACGCTCCAGATTCTGGCACAGCTCTTGCACCCGTTAGAGGGCACACCAGAATAAGGGGGCGAAATGAAACTAGTCATAGCGATCATCAAGCCGTTCAAACTGGACGACGTCCGCGAAGCGCTGTCTTCGTTGGGGGTCGCCGGGATGACGGTCAGCGAAGTCAAGGGCTTCGGACGTCAGAAAGGACAAACGGAAATCTATCGCGGTGCCGAATACAGCACCAACATGGTTCCAAAAATCAAGATCGAAGTAGTTTGCGACGACGACCTCGCGCCGCGCGTGGTGGAAGCAGCACAGCAAGCTGCCAACAGCGGCGCCATCGGCGATGGCAAGATTTTTGTTCTGGATGTCGGTCAGGCCGTGCGTATCCGTACAGGCGAAACCGGCGAAACCGCGCTTTAAGAAAAAGGGGGAATGATGACTATTTCCAAGAAAATCTTGGGCGGGGTGGGTGCGCTTGGCGTATCCCTGCTGACCGCCATGCCCGCCTGGGCACAGGAAGCCGCTGCGGCCGCGCCGGTGCCCAATCCGGGCAACAACGCCTGGATGATGACGGCGACCATTTTGGTACTTCTGATGATTCTGCCGGGCCTCGCACTTTTTTACGGCGGCCTTACCCGTTCGAAGAACATGCTCGCCACCATGACACAAATCGGGGCGGCAGCTTGTCTCGCCATGCTGATCTGGGTCATGTACGGCTATGGTCTGGCCTTTGGCCCTGAAGGCAATGCATTCTTCTCCTGGGGCAAGTGGTTCCTGTCTGGCGTGACAAGCGACAGCACGGCCGCAACCTTCTCTGATGAGGTCATTTCCGAATATGTGTTCATCTGCTTCCAGATGACCTTTGCCGCCATTACGGCTGCTCTGGTTCTCGGTGCGGTTGTTGAACGCATGAAGTTTTCGGCGGTAATGGTCTTCACCGCAGTCTGGTTGACCATCGTTTACTTCCCCATTGCTCACATGGTTTGGGCAGGCGGCGGCCTTTTATTCGAAATGGGCGCACTGGATTTTGCTGGCGGCACTGTCGTTCACATTAACGCCGGTGTTTCGGCTCTGGTGGCCTGTTTGATCCTTGGCAAGCGTCATGGCTATCCCAAGGAACCGATGCCGCCACATAGCATGACACTGACCATGGTCGGCACTGGCATGCTGTGGGTTGGCTGGTTCGGCTTCAATGCCGGTTCAGAACTGGAAGCAGACGGCACCGCCGGTCTTGCAATGATCAATACTTTCGTTGCTACCGCTTCGGCAGGTCTGTTCTGGATGTTGGCGGAACGTATCAGCGGCCACAAGGGTTCGGCTTTGGGTTTCTGTTCCGGCATCATCGCTGGTCTGGTCGCGGTCACGCCGGCTGCCGGCAATTCCGGCCCATTCGGTGCTATCATTCTTGGCGCCGTCGCTTCAGTCGTATGCTTCTATGCCGTATCGGTTCTCAAGCCAAAGCTTGGCTATGACGACTCACTGGATGCTTTTGGCATTCACGGTATTGGCGGCATGATCGGCGCCATCGGCACTGGTATTGTTTATCAACCATTTTTTGGTGGACCTGGCGATGGTTCGACGGCAATGGGTGCTCAGGTGTGGATTCAGATTCAGGCCGTGCTCGTTTCGATCGCCTGGGCCGCAGTGGGCACTGTGATCGCTATCCTGATTGCAAAGGCTGTCACTGGCCTGCGCGTCAGCCCGGAAGTCGAGCAGGAAGGCCTCGACCTGGGAGAACATGGCGAACGCGCCTACAATTGATGAGTTTGGGAGGGCGGTCCGTCACGGCGAGCCGCCCACCACAAGATGTTCCTCCTGCGAACACACTGGGGTCGGTGCGAAAGCATCGGCCCCTTTTTTTACCGTGGGCCATTACACGTCACCATGGGCAGTGGCCTGCCCCAAAACTCGCATTCGTTCAGCACTCAGCTTGAAATCAATCACAAGCCTCTATAGAGGCTGCAAAACCGCACCACGCGGCCCCTTCGTCTAGCGGTTAGGACGCGGCCCTCTCACGGCTGAAACACGGGTTCGATTCCCGTAGGGGTCACCAATTAAGTGCTTCATAAATATGGATTTTATCCAGAGATTTGCAAAAAGGTGGCCCATTAGGTGGTCCATTTGCGAATCTCGACCCTCGAATCTTGCATGATCGGGCCGCCTGTTGGACGGCTTTTCAGGTTGGTGAATCGAGAAACGGCATCGCAAATGCCGCGCGATCTCGTCGGGGCCGCACAAGCACTGGCAGCGCTGCTTTAAAATGCCGCTTTGGACGGTCCCGCGTCGCCGTAGATCTGGTTGAGCTTGGCGGCCTCGCGACCAAAGTCGCCATGGTCGATCCATTTCGAGTAATGCCTGAACAGCATCGCCGCGCTTCTGTGGCCGAGTTGCCGGGCGATATAGGCCGGGTTCACGCCGCCCATCAGCGCGGTCGTCGCATAGGTATGGCGTGTCTGATAGGCATCGCGGCTGCGGATGCCGAGCGCGCGTAGCGTCGGGTGGAAATAGAGCTTCCGCTGGTCCTGGACGTCCGGCCACGGCGTATTGGTGACCGGGTTGATGAAGATCGGCGAATCCAGACCGCGCGTGAAGCTGTGCGCCTTCTGGCGTTGCAGCACGGCCATCATGCGCGGAGTGAGATCGATGTCCCGCACGGTTCGCGTCTTGGTCGACTTCTCGACGGCGCGGACCCGGGCACGCTCGATCCGGATTGTCTGGCGTTTCCAGTCGACGTCGCGCCACTGGACGACGATCTGCTCGCTGGGCCGCATGCCGGTGCCGAAAGCAAACTCGTACCAGTTCCAGACCTGCTCGTCATAATGGTCGCGCATATAGGCGAGGATCTGCTCGGTCTCCTCGCGGTCGAACGGGTCGGGTTCGCGCTTCTGGTGCTTCTGGCTCTTGATCCGATCGAGCGGCGAGCGTTCGAGCAGCTCGTCATCGACGGCCAGTTCGAAGATGCCGCGCAGGGGGATCATGTTGTTGTTGATCGTCTTGCCGCTGACCACATTCGCGCGGTCCGCGATGATCTTCTTGATCTCGCTCGGCTTGATGGTCTTGAGGTTCCGTTCTCCGAAAGCCGGCGACCAGACCTTGTTGATGGCCGACACATAGTCCGACATGGTCGATTTCTCGACCACGAGGGTTTCGAGCCATTGGTTCGCGTAGGTGGTGAAGCCTCCGGCAATCTTCCGGTCGGCCTTGCCGCTCTCTTTTTTCGGGAAGGTGGCTTCGTAGTCGAAGACGCCGAGGTCGATTTCCTGATGGACGCGCGCCATCAGGCGCTCCGCTGCCTTGATGTTGGCGGCCGTGGGTTCGAGGTTGAGGGTCTCGCGATAGCGCTTGCCGTTCCAGCGGAAGCGGACGCGAATGGAGTGCTTCAGCGGCTCGATACCGGAGCCTGGCCGTTTTCTACCCATTTCTGGTAGCCTTCGAGATCTATGCAGAGGCTGCCATCCGGGGCGCGGCGATATTCGCGGCCGTGGATCCACACGCCGTCGGCGATCTTTCGGTAGATCGCTTTCTCGGTGTAGCCCGTGAGCTCGGCGAAGCGCTTGATGCGCACATAGCGCGCGCCCGTCATGGCAGTTCTGCGGTTGAGGAAAGGGAGCCGCGGACAGCCTGCCGCCCGCTGCTTCCGCTTCCCTCCCTCTCCCTTCTCTTTCGGCCGGTTTGGGATGATCGGACTGTCACGCGCACATTGCGCGCGGGGGTTCGCCGAAGCCGATCATGTGGATGTGCATGGGAATAGCGCATGGATTGCTACCCTGTGGGCAACGCAGGCAGGCCATGACGCGCAGGCAATCTAGCATTTCCGGGTCAGCGTCCAAAGGACCAAGATCGCGCTTTCCGGCAATCAGATGCCGCATCTGGGGCCGCCGCAGTCATCAATGAGACGCCTCGAAGAACCGTGTGATTTTGGCGTGATTTGGTCGCGACGGTAATGGCAGGCGCAATAGTGTTGTTCGATTGGTGGATTTTCGCCTGATTTTGCGGTTTCGCCAGGCGTTCGGTCCCCTTTCGACCTTACGCGGGCGCAGTTCTCCCTTCGTGCCAGACAAGACGTTTGAAGCTGTAGGCTAGGTTGGCCATGCCGATTTTCATCCTTGCGCGCTCAATGCCGATGGTACGGATGAACAGGGCCATCCGCGATTTCTGCGCGGCGAACACATGCTCGATCGCAGAGCGCACTTTCGAGCGAGCGGCGTTGGCACGCTGGTGGCGCCGGTCCATCGGCTTGCCCTTGGGTTTGCGGAAATGGATCATCGATTTGAGCTTGGCGCGGCGGATCGCGGCCTCGTTTTTTGCAGAACGATACGCCGTGTCGGCCCAGACCGATCGGGCGATATTTTCGGTGTCGAGCACATCCCCGAACGCGCCACTGTCGTGCCGTGCCGCGTGGGTGACCATCCATTTGCGGATGAAGCCGAAGGTGCGGTCGATCCCGGCGTGGTTCTTGTAACCGAACATCGGCACCATGATCTGCGATGGCGGCGTTGCGCTCACCTTGCCGGCCTCGCTGCGCTTGAGGCTCCCGCGCTTCATCGTCCAGCGCGCGTCGATGTCCCTCTGCGCGGCCTTGGCGGGCTCGTCCGGCCAAATCTCGTCCGCCGTCTTGCCTTCCTTGATCAAGGCCTTTTCCTCGTCGGTCAGATGCTGGCGCGGCGCGGCAATCACCGTCGCATCGATGATCTGTCCGCCCTGCGCCAGATAGCCGACCGCCTTCAGCCGCGCATCGAACAGCGCGAACAGCTTCTCGATCGCACGGGCCTGCACCAGGTGCTCGCCGAACAGCCAGATTGTCTTGGCATCGGGGCTCGGCGCGTTTGGGGCCAGCCCCAGGAACCGCATGAACGAGAGCCGGTCGCGGATCTGGAACTCCGCCTGATCGTCCGACAGATTGTACAAAGCCTGCAGGACAAGGACCTTGAACATCAGCACCGGGTCATATGGCGGCCTGCCACCCTTCGAGCCATCCGACCGCTTCAGCGCCTTCTCCAGACGGTAGCGAAACGGTTCGAAATCGACGACATTGGCCAACGTCACCAACGGATCGCCGCCCTTCGTCAGCCGTGTCAGATGCTCCTCATAGTCCCAAAACCCTGCCTGCCGCGCCATCGCCGCCTCCGCTCATCGCAAAGCAAATGAATCACGACACCCTGCCATCCGCCAGAGGTTTTTAGAGGCGTCCATATTTCGCGGCATAGCCCTCGCGGTCGATCCTGCGAAACTTCCGCCCGTTCTGCTTCACGACGCCGCCTTGCCAACCCGGCGATCGATCACGCACATAATAGGCCGTCGAACATGCCCGTGAACACAGCATCTCGTCGGAACGCCGCGCAGTGAACGGCTCGCCGCAGTTGAGGCATGTCTTGGTGACGCGTCGCGATCGGCGATACTCATTCAGGCAGGCAGTAGAGCAGAACCGCTGTGATGCATCTCTGGCGGAAGCGTCAAACGGCTTTCCGCAGTTGGCGCAGGATACACGCCTTGCCTGTGACCACCCGTGATGGGCGCGGACGCATTCACGCGAACAATATTTCGCAGCGTGGCTTCCACTCGCATTTTGCCCGGCAGGGATTTCGGATGTCTTTCCGCAATGGAGGCAGGACTTTTCCCGGAGAGATGTCGGCAAACGCCGGGCCAGCCCCGCGCATTTTCGTGAGCAGAATTTTTGGTTTACCCTGTGCGCTGTGTACAGCTTTTCGCAGACCCGACAGATCTGGCCGGAAACAGACGGCATCCAGTGACCACCGGGTGAATAGTGCGGATGGCTCATGGGCATTCATCCCTTCACGCTTGCGCTGGAGAGACGATGGGCCGCCAGGAGCCGGAGCGCCGCACTTCGGGACGCTTGCGGGTTTCATATCTGGCCGCTCTCATCGCCGCGCCGCCATTGGGGTGAGAGATCCTGCTTGAGCGCGGTGAGCACCGAATCCGATATCATCTCGATGCACTTGCGCTCGATGGCGGGCAGATCGCCGTAGATGAGCTGACGCGGGAACCGCATGCGCTGACCCGCAAAGAGGATCGAGAAGGCGATATGTCCCGTCGGCATGCCGAGGCTGAGCGTGGCCTTCAGATGATCCTCCAGCTTCGTGCCCGGCGCCCCGGCCTCGATCTCGCGCATCCAGCGCGGGCTACCGCCCATGTTGGCGGCAAGCTCTATTTGCGTGATGCCGCGCAGGTTCCGCTCGTGCCTGATCCGCTCGCCGGAGAGCAGCTTGATCTCCCTGAAGATCGACGTGTCGACGGCGGCAAATTTATCGTCGGACTCCATGGTCTCATCCTCCGCGGCAACGCCTCCTGGCGCGATGGATCGCCCGAAAGATCTAATTAGCCCCGATAGTCGTCCGCAATAATTGATGCTGATGATTTTAGAGGAAGCTATCTGCCGAATGTCAACGTCGGGGTAAAATTGTGCAAGATTCCGGTGTAAAACTGTACCAGTTGGATTGAACAAAAAGCCTCAGAT
>NZ_JAKKIE010000169.1 GCF_021742065.1 Rhizorhapis sp. SPR117 | reverse complement strand
CACGTTGCGAAATTGGGTTGTCATGCGTCAAGGCAGGGGGTCAGCTGCTGGATTTAGGGAAATTCCACGGCATGAGCATTTCGAGGTCTTTGTTGCTGTGACCGGCGGCGAGCTTTTGCAGGGTAGCGGTAAGCCACGCGCAGGGATCGACTTCGCCCATACGGCAGGTCTGCATGAACGATCCGATGATGGCCCACGTAGCGGCACCCTCTGCGCTGCCCGCGAACAACGCGTTCTTGCGTGTCAGAACTTGAGGTTTGATGGCTCGCTCGACGACGTTGGAATCAAGCTCGACCCGGCCGTCGTCGACGAACAGGTTAAGTCCGTCCCACCGGCTGAGGATGTAGTTGAACGCCTTGGTCATGTTGCTCTTGGCGCTGAACCGACGCTTGTTGGCCTGAATATAGTCACGCAGCTCGTTGAGAAGCGGACGGATCTCACGCTGGCGGACAGTGACACGTTCGTCGGGCGACTGGCCGCGCACCGTGGCGTCGATGCGATAGATGGCAGCGATCCGGCGCAGGATCTCGTCGGCAACCGGTTCCTTGCCCTGGAACTCGACAAATCCGCGGCGCCCGTGCGCCCAGCAATAGGCAAGCGTCACTGCGTTGCCGCCGCCGATCTTGTTGTAGCCGGAATAACCATCGACCTGCAGCACGCCGGTAAATCCAGCGAGATGCGCGATCGGCCAGGCATTTTTGCGGTCGGGTGAATAGACATAGGCGACGGCCGGCGCCGCGTGACCGCCCCACGGTCGATCGTCGCGCGCATAGGCCCAGAGTTGTCCTCGATGGACTTGCCCGGGCGCGAGCACCGGCATCACCGTCTCGTCAGCGAACAACTTGGTTGAACTTTTGAGATCGGCGAGCAGATGCTCGTGAAGCGGCTTCAGCCACCAGGCTACTCGGCCCATCCAGTCGCAGACGGTGGACGGGTCAAGGTGGATGCCCTGGCGGGCATAGATCCGCAGCTGCCGGTGGATCGGCATATGATCGGCGTACTTGGCCGTCGCGATCATCGCGAGCAGCGCTTCGGTCGGAATGCCCTGGTCGACGATATGGCCCGGTGCCGGCGCCTGGATGACACCGGCTTGATCGCAGCCGCGGCAACCATAGCGTGGGCGCCGCGTGACGAGCGCGCGGAAGACGGTCGGCACGACGTCGAGGCGCTCGGTCACCGTCTCGTCGATCACGTGCAGTTCACCACCACAGCAGGCGCAGCTCTTGTCGTCGATATCGATGACACGCTCGACCCGTTCGAGGTGGGCGGGCAGCCGCCCCAGCATCTTGCGGCGCTTTGCCTTGGCGGAGGGATCGCGGGCGTCGATCGCCGCGTCGAGACGGGCGTTGGCGAGGCCGAGTGCAGTCTCGAGCTCCTCAAGCGCCAGCGCGAACTGATCGGGATCGAGCGGCTCGCTGCGCTTGCCGAAACGGTGGCGCTGGAAGGCGGCGAGGATCTCGCTGATCCGCTTGACCTCGTCCTTGAGCGCGGCGATCTCGTCAGCATCGTTGACAGCTTGTGCGGCCGCAACGGCGTTCCTGGCTTCGAGCTCGGCGGCACGTGCGATCGCCGCATCGCGCTCGGCATGAATCCGGGCGGTATAAAGATCGCGTTCGGCGGCTTCCGCAGTCAGCTTCGCGATCAGGGCCTGTGCTGTGGCAAGATCGTTCGGAAGGGCCATCGCAATGTCCATGAACCGCATCGAATCACATGCGTAACGACTGGTCCAGCACTATTGGAACCACCTGGCGCGGATATATCACGCCTTAACGAGCGGCTCG
>NZ_JAKKIE010000168.1 GCF_021742065.1 Rhizorhapis sp. SPR117 | reverse complement strand
TTGCCATTGACCGTCGCACCCTCGTCCACGCTGTTCGTGTTGGCAAAAGCCACAGGCACATCATCAATGATGTCGACATGCAGTGTCGCCGACGCAGTATCACCATCGCTGTCGGTGACGACAACCGTGAAATCATCGCCATCGGAATTCAGGCTGTTGTGGATCAATTCATAGGTATAGCCGATCCGGCCCGGCTCTATGCTGACAATGGTCAGAATGCCATATGGCGTAGTAATCTGCAGTCCAATGCTGTCCGCTGTAATTACATTACCATTGACCGACACAGTTCCGGGCGCATCAGGAATGTTGTAGTTGATGAAACCGTAAGTGTTTTCCGCGTTGGACGTGCTATTTGTACCGGCCGATTGCCCAGCGTCTCCGTCAAGTGCTTCCTCATATACGGAATCGACAGCGTTGATCACGCTGACACCGGAGTTATCCACTTCGATCCCGGTATCGGGTATGGTATCTTCTTCAGGCGCAGCCGGAAAGAGTTCCTGCTGTTCCGGTGTTGAAAAGGCCAGCTCCGTCGGCGGTAGAAGATCGCCAAGATCGAATGGGTCGCCGATCGCGCCTTCGGCAGCTGCAAAATTTCCGCCTGAGCTTTGTGGGGAGCCGGCGGCAGGCTGGGGTTCTGCACCGATCAGCAGCGCCGCGATGTTGGCTGGCGGAATCTCAATACCGCCTACGACCAATTCTGGTACGAACACCGCACCGTCGACGATTACCATTTTGGTTCCGTCCGGCAAGGTTACGATCAGATCGCGGCCCGATACCTGAATTTCGTCCAGGCTTACACCCTCAGGCAAAACGACCGGACCCGCGAGAGCGGAAACAACCTGCGCATTTTCATGCTGGGATAGGGGAGACTGACCAGCCTCTGCGGCAGTCATTCCCTTAATGTCGTTCGTCGCAGCATAATTTGACGATTGCCGTGCATCGGTATCGTTGCTGACTGTGCGCTCAATATCCATTTTCCCACCCTCATATTCCCGGCGAGCGGCAAACACGGATGGGCAAGAGCCAACGGCAATCACCAACAACATAAGCGCTGTTAATGCTGGTCGGCGCGAAGACTGGGTAGAGCCCCCTCCTTCGTTTCCATTACTCTATCCGGTTTGCGATGAAGGTATGAGACCTTCTTTGCGCTCCCGCATCAGTGACCAAGCTTGCGCCCCGAATAGCTCGATCACTCGGAGTTAATATTTATTTAACTCGACAGAGTCATCTTTATTTAAGGTTAATGCTAAGATTTCATGTATTTTTACGTTAATAATGTTAAGTTATATTACTATAGATATAGTATTTTAACTTAATAATATTTCCTTGGTTATAGACCCCCGCGACCGAAAGGTTAACGCTTTGTCCGATGTGAAGAACGACTCGGAGCATGCCGGAAAATCAGCAATCGATGCCGTTCCTCGCAGCGGGATCAAACGAGACTGAAAAATAAAGGAATTCATGCCGTCATGGTCCTCCTCTGCGGGTCCGAATCGGACCGCAAAGGAGCATAAGTCTAAAGGCTGAAGGGCCGGACTGACCCCGCATCGGAGGCTCTGGTGACAGGTCTATGCGGCGATCTGGGCAACCATACGTTCACGCAACGCTTCAAGAGAAATATCGGCCAAGGCGGCCTGCATGTCTGTCGCCCGCAGCACAAGTGCGAGGCACGCCTGACGCTGCGCAAGTTCATCCAGGCCCTGCAATGTGGGCAAATGGGCCTGCACCAGATTGGGGTCGCTGCACAATGCCATACCTAGTCACCCGGAACTGTAATCCACCTCATTGATTCACGCCTCTTTGAGGAGATGAACAATGCTAGGTCGGCAGG
>NZ_JAKKIE010000167.1 GCF_021742065.1 Rhizorhapis sp. SPR117 | reverse complement strand
CCCTACTTCAACAGTGAAGCGTGAACGGATAGCGAACGGATTGCCGTAAGCTATTGAAATTACATAGGGTGATTTTGAACAGCGCAAATATGTGGTAACAACATATTTGCATATTTCGTCGTGGAAACGTTGATATTTGTGCGGCCTCGCATCACAACATCAGCATGTTCGTCGTCGAGAGAGTCGCCCGCGGTCATCACTATCTGTACCTCGTAGAGAGCGTTCGCGAGGGAAAGCAGGTGCGTCAGCGCACGATCCAGGCGCTGGGACGCAAGGATCATCTTGTCGCCAGCGGCGCCTTGGACCGGCTGCTCGCGTCGATCGGCCGTCATAGCGAGCGCAGTCTCATCCTGTCCGACATGGCGGCGGGGACGGTCGCGTGCACGCGCATCGGCGGGCCGTTACTGTTCGGGCGGCTGTGGGAGCGACTGGGCATTGACGCGGTGCTCACCGATCTGCTCGCCGATCGCGGCTTTGAATTTGCGGTTGAGCGTGCGGTGTTTGCCAGCGTCCTCCACCGGCTGTTCGTCTCGGGTTCGGATCGGGCGTGCGAGAAGTGGATGGCCGACTACCAGATCCCCGGGGCCGAGGATCTGCAGCTTCACCATCTGTACCGGGCGGTGGCCTGGCTCGGCGAGGAGGTCGAGGCCAAGGCGCCCGATGCGCTGGCGCCACGCTGTGTGAAGGATCGGATCGAAGAGGCGTTGTTCGACCGCCGCCGCGACCTGTTCACCGATCTGTCGGTGGTGTTCATGGATACCACTTCGCTCTCCTTCTACGGCGAGGGCGGCGAGACGCTGGGCGCCCGCGGCTACTCGAAGGACTATCGCCCCGATCTCAAGCAGATGATCGTCGCCGCCGTGATCGATGCCGAGGGGCGACCGATCTGCACCGAGATGGTGCCGGGCAACACCGCCGACAGCACGGTGCTGCTGCCCGTGGTCGATCGCCTGCGCGACCGCTTCGGGGTGACGCGGGTGTGCGTGGTGGCGGATCGCGGCATGATCTCGGCGGCGACTATCTCCGCGCTCGAAGCTCGCAAACTCGAGTATATCCTGGGCGCCCGCGAACGCAGCACCACGGTCATTCGCGACATCGTCCTCAACGACGAAGCGCCGTTCACGCCGCTGGCGATCGACCGCCAGCGCGGCGAGACCCAGTTGTTCGTCAAGGAGGTCAAGGTCGGCAAGCAGCGCTATATCGTCTGTCGCAACGAAGCCGAGGCGCGCAAGGACAGGGAAGAGCGCCAGGCGATCATCACCGGCCTCCAGGCGCAGCTCAAGAAGGGCGACAAGGCGCTGGTGGGCAACTCGGCCTATCGTCGCTACCTGCGCACCACCAAAAAGCACGCCTTTGAAATCGATCCCGGCAAGCTGGCCGACGAGGCGCGCTTCGATGGCATCACGGTGCTGCGCACCAACGCCCGGATCACCCCGCTTCAGGCGATCCTTCGCTACCGCGATTTGCTCCAGGTTGAGACCTTGTTCCGCGCCGCCAAGGCGGTGCTGCGGACCCGACCGATTTATCATGCCAGCGACGCCGCCATCCGCGGTCATGTGTTTTGTTCATTCCTCGCGCTTGTTCTCAGCAAGGAGCTCGCCCGGCTCTGTGCCGACAAGCACATCGTCGTCGAATGGGCCGATCTGCTGCGCGACCTCGATCGCCTCCAACAGGCAACCGTTGAGAAAGACGGCAAGCAGATCACCACACGGACCCACGTCACCGGCCAGGTCGGCGCCATCTTCAAGGCCGCCGGCGTCGCCCTTCCGCACAACCTGCGCGAACAGACCGCCTGAACCCCCAACCCCACCAAAATGTAGTGGTAACAAATCCGCGCGACCGCTCAACGTGCTGATCTTACAGAATTATTTATTGGGCACTGTTGAAGTCGGG
>NZ_JAKKIE010000166.1 GCF_021742065.1 Rhizorhapis sp. SPR117 | reverse complement strand
CGTTCTCTATTCCAGATCAGTAACTTACGCTACGTCCGCCAACCCCATCCCATCCCCCCGGTGAATAAGACGGGCTAGTTCACCTGCGAGGTGAGCGGTTGCTATCCCACACTCTTCGACAAAGATTGATGAGTGTTAGGGTGCTGACAGGCGGATTACTGGCTTTTTTGGAGAAACCAAAACGCGCATTAGAAATATTGGGCGCTTTATTTGACTGGTCGAAGCCGAAACTCATTCTGCGCAACCTTTCTGTCTACCCAAAGGGGTTGTGGCTCTCACGAGAAATCGCGCGCTTAAATGTGCAGCATGTGCATGCCCATTGGATTGCAGTACCTGCAACCATGGCTACTATTGCAGCAAGAATGGCCGACGTGTCGTTGAGTATCACGGCGCATCGATACGATATTGCTCAAGGCAATCTGGTGCCTTGGAAATTTGCCTCGTCAATATTTGTACGGGCGATAGATGGCCGCGGCGCATCCGAACTAATTATGCAGTTGCCGGCGGGTGAACCTAAACGTCCAGAAGTTATACATATGGGTGTCGAAGAAGTTATGCACCCTGTACCGATTCGACCAGGGCCGTTAACCTCTCCTCGTGGATTGATTGGTGCTCGTCTGATAGCTTTGAAGGGGCATTCAGTATTGTTCAAAGCTATCGTGCATGCGCGAACGAAGGGCACTGAATTGACGTTAGATGTTTTCGGTGATGGACCACAAAAAGGCAGATTACGCACGCTTGCGGTCGACCTTGGGATCGAGAATCTTGTTAATTTTTGCGGCGTCGTCTCGCATGAGGAGTTATTGGTTCATATTCGTAGTGGTTATTATGATATAGCTTTGCTGACCAGCATAACGGCAGCGCCTGGTGATCGAGAGGGAATACCCGTGTTTCTGATGGAAGCAATGGCAGCAGGATTGCCTCCAATTGCTACTTCTAATGGAGGTATTGTTGAATTAATCGATGGGAAAAACGGTTTGCTTGTGCCGGAGAGAGATGAAGGTGCTTTGGCGGATGCAATCATTCGTTTGGCAGGAGATGAGCAATTGCGCAGGAACTTGGCGGCGCAGGCGCGCAACAAAATTGCAGGTGAGTTTAGTATTACGGCGAGTGCAGCTAGGTTGCGGGAGTTAATTAATAAAAATATAGTGGTGTAAAATATATTTGGTAGATATTTCACATGAAATATTACTGTTCAATATTTATTATTAACCCGTTTATCCCCTTGACGCATGTATGAGATTGTGCCATTAAGATGGCATGACAAAGAAAAGCCCTTCCGCATCCCCTGAGTTCTCGGTTCGCGAGTTCTTCCAGCGCTTCCCCGATGATGACGCCTGCCTTGAGCACATCATGAACGTGCGCTTTGGCGGCACCCGATTCGATTGCATGTCATGCGGCACGGTAGGCGCTACGCATCACAAGCTGGCAAAGCGCCGGACCTATGTGGCGGCTTGCTGCGGTCATCATGTGAACCCGACCGCTGGCACCATCCTGCACGATACGCGGACGCCGCTCGTTTCATGGTTCTATGCCATGTATCTGTTCTGCACGACCCGCCACGGCGTTTCGGGCAAGGAACTGCAACGTCAGCTTGGCGTGACCTATAAAACGGCCTATCGCATCGGGCAGCAAATCCGCGACCTGACCGCCAAGGCGCAGAACTTTGGCGCGCTGCTGTCCGGCCATGTCGAACTGGACGAGGCTTATGTGGGCGGCCGCCGTTCGGGTGGCAAGCGTGGCCGTGGCGCTCCGGGTAAAACCATCGTGATGGGCCTTGCTTCGCGTGACGGCGACATGAAGGCTGTTGTGATCCCCGATGTGTCAACGTCGGGGTAAAATTGTGCAAGATTCCGGTGTAAAACTGTACCAGTTGGATTGAACAAAAAGCCTCAG
>NZ_JAKKIE010000165.1 GCF_021742065.1 Rhizorhapis sp. SPR117 | reverse complement strand
GCTACTGGCCGAGTCTAAGGCTAAAGCCAGTATCCGACTGAAGTCGGAGGGGTTCCTCCTCCAAGAGGACTCTAAACCCCAAACGGGTCAATGACCAGTTTTTGCTGGCACTGTGACATCGACCCAAGGAGCCGGATGCGGGCCCGCACGTCCGGTTCTGAGAGAGCCGCGGTGGAGTAATCCGCCGCGGCTACTCGACCCCGACCGGAGTGACGCCCCAGATCGGCGGCTGCCCGCGGCCGATGGTCATAGCCAGCGCATAGGCCCCCAGTGTGAGAATGAGCAGAACCATGCCCAGAGTATCGATGGCGGTGCGATCCCGCGCGGGCGCAACGCGATTCGATGGCAATGTCCGCCACAGAATGAGAAACGTCACCACGCCGAGCGGGACATCAATCAGGAAGATGGCAGGCCACCCGGCCATGGTTGTGAGCATGCCGCCGAGGGACGGCGCGAGCATCGTGCCGATCGCGGACATGGTGCCCATCAGGCCCATCGCGCGGCCCAGGCGGCCTTTGGGAAGGACATCGGCGACAAAGGCGGTGGCCAGCGCCATCATGATTGCCGCGCCGAGGCCCTGGGCGACGCGCGCCGCGATGAGCCAACCTAGCGTGGGCGCGGCCCCGCACAGGAGCGACGCGCCTGAGAATAGCCCGACCCCGGCCAGCAGCAGTCGACGGCGGCCGATCGGTCACCGACCGTTCCGGCCATGACGATCATGGCGGTGATGGCCAGAAGATAGGCGAGGAGGATCCACCGCGCTGCCTGAAACCATGCCGTGAAGCTTTGGGCCAGCGCCGGCAGCGCCGCGTTGGCGATGCTGGTTGCCAGCGACGGCAAGAGCGTTGCCAGCGACAGACCCGAAACCGGCGCGATCGTCGAACGAGCTAGGCCGACGCTGCCCTCGTCCATGCCAGCTGCGCGCTCCGCAATCGGTGCGTCCACTCTTGAATTCATCGCGATTCTCCTTGTCCCGATCGACACTGCGGAGCACGATGCCACCTCAAGTCAACTTGAGGTCAAGCATGAAACTCATGGACATTGCCGAAGTCGCCAAGCGATCGGGCCTGCCTGCGGCAACGCTGCGCTATTATGAGGAGAAGGGCCTGATCGAGTCGCTAGGCCGACGCGGATTGCGGCGGACCTTCGACCATGATGTGCTCGAGCGGCTGTCGCTTATCGCACTCGGACAAATGGCTGGCTTTTCGCTCGACGAGATCGAGATGATGTTCGG
Source organism: Rhizorhapis sp. SPR117 (assembly GCF_021742065.1). The sequence continues at coordinate 756 of NZ_JAKKIE010000165.1, read as the reverse complement.
CAGCAGGCAAAGACCGCATGTCGACAAGGCGCTGCTTGCGGCGAAGGCGGAGGAGCTGACTCGCACCATCCGGCAATTGGGCGCTCTAAAAAATGGCCTCGACCATGCCGCGTCCTGCCCGGCCCCGCACCATATAGAATGCCCGTCCTTCCAGCGGCTCATGAAGATCGCGGCGACACGCATCGGCCGTTCGCGCAGCCGCCCGACACGCACGCGCAGGCTGATCACATCCGCCTAGTGTGCCGTCTCAGAAGTTTCTAGCCATTGATCGTTTTTTGTGATTCCTGTTGCGGATGCGCGATGTGGAGTTCGGTCATGGCGGCGAACAAGGCGGTCGGGATTAAGCTTTCGGATAAGGAACGCTCGACGCTTGAGCGGCGGGCGCGTCGGCGCAACATCTCGCGGGCTGACGCGCAGCGGGCCGAGATCGTTCTGCAGGCGGCCAATGGCGCGAACAATTGTGAGATTGCCGCAGCCCTTGGCGTCACTCGGCAGACTGTTCGGACATGGCGGACACGCTTCGCCGAACAGCGCCTGGACGGCCTTTCCGATGAGCCGCGCTGCGGGGCGCCACGGAGCATTGGCGACGACCGGATCGAGGCGATTGTGGTCAAGACGCTCGAGGAGAAGCCGGTTGACGCTACGCATTGGAGCACCCGTGGGATGGCAAAGGCCACGGGCGGGACATTGCGTAATTGATTTAGTCACCCTCCTTCTTGGCACGGGGTCGTATTGTACGCCTCAAAGGAGGAGGAT
>NZ_JAKKIE010000164.1 GCF_021742065.1 Rhizorhapis sp. SPR117 | reverse complement strand
GGCCCGGTTGAATTTGACCCGTAGCGATCCCTTGGAGGGATCCTTGCGCATGATGTTGAGCGCCATGTGGCGCAAGAGAGGTGGCCGGGTTGGTCTAAACAGGGATCGGCGACTGCTAAGTGGATCGTCTGCCAGTTGTTTCCTCGAACTGCCGATATGGGGCGTTATGCAGGGAGGGCGTAGGTGTGCCGGGCATGGGCACTGGATTGGAGGTGAAAGTCCTTCACGGGGCGAGTTGGTAGCAACCGTGAGCTGAAGTCAACTGCACGCAGCGTGCCTTGTCGCGAGACGAGCAACACGTTGGAAGCCGCGAGGACGTGTGGGGAAGAAGACTTAGGCGAACCGCAGCACCGAACGAAAGTGAACCCTTGAACAGGCCAATCCGGTCGGGTGAGCGTGCCTACAAACGCGACGCCCAAAATCCATCCGAGACCGGGGCGGTAGTGAGGGCGGCGGCGGCGGGACATTCAGTGCTCTTACCCCGGGAGATCTGTTGGGGTCCGCGTGAGCGGTAGGCGGGAAGGAGGAAACGACGACCGGCCGACGCCTCTGCAGAAGTCGGATCTCTTCGTAAGAGCGATGAAGCCGGTGAAAGCCGGCTGAGCAAAGGGAGAGATGGGTTGAGAAGGAAGGGACATCATCAATTGGGCTTCGTGTTCGCCGACAGCCCGCAAGGGGGTAGCGATGACAGAGGCTCGGGCGAACCCGAGCATCGTTCATGGCTTCTGCACACAGCGAAGCACAAAACCATGACAAGTCCTTTCGCCCAGGCGGCCGACTCCGATCGGCTGCTCGAATCAGTGGTGTCCGAGGCAAATCTAGCGCGGGCATTACTGACCGTTGTACGCAACAAGGGTGCACCGGGTATTGATGGCCAGACGGTCGAAGAGGCGGAAGCGGAAGCGCCGCGTCTTTTGGCTGATCTGCGCCGTGAACTGTTGGCGGAACGCTTCTTTCCCGGAGACATTCGGCGGGTTTGGCTTCCCAAGCCTGACGGCGGTCGACGCGGATTAGGTATTCCCAATGTGAGAACGAGGGTGGTTCAACAGGCGTGTCTCCAGGTTCTGGAGCCGATCTTCGAACCAACCTTCCATCCCAGCAGTCATGGTTTCCGTCGAAATCGTGGTGCACACACGGCAATTGCGGAGGCGACCGTGTATCTGGAAGAGGGCTACCGGACGGTGGTTGATCTGGACTTGGCACAATTTTTTGACCGGGTTCATCATCAACCTGCGCCTGAACGCCGGCCGGGGTCTCGAAGCGCACCTCGTACGGCTTGGGGCCATTCTCGGGACGGATCGCGGCAAGATAGCGCTTCACCGCCGTATAGGCACCGGCGTAGCCGAGCTCGCGGATCTCGCGCGTCAGCCGGGCGGCGCTGAGATCGGGAAAGGCCATTACCTTCGCTCAGGAACTCCATGAACGACGCCAGCTTGCTCGGGCGGCCGACGCTACGCGGCCCATATGCCGGCGCCTCAACCCCGCGCTCGATATATTTACGCACCGTCTTCGGGTCGCGCCCGGTGCGGCGCGCTCATCATCGTCGGGCTGTTCACGAGGGCAGCGACGATCCCGCTCATCATCACCATGCTTGTCGCGCTCGTCTCGACCAAGCTCCCGATCCTGCTGGGGCATGGATTCGGGCCTTTCAGCCTCCCCGACCTCAAGCGCTACGCCTTTTGGAGCGCGCAGCACGAGGCACGCGCCGATCTCACAATGCTCTTGGGATGCGTCTATCTCTTGATCGTTGGGAGCGGGCGATGGTCGATCGACCGCGTGCTTGACCGCGATGCGAGGCGCGCCAACCACCAGCTTTGAGCGCGGGCTAGGCCGAGGCAGACTAGCAGCAGCAGAAAGGGCGTGGCGAACTCGCGATGCCGCTCACCGAACTCGAACCACACCCCGAACAGCGCCACTTGCAGGCCGCAGGCGGCAACGAGCAGCAACACCGTCGAGGCGGCGCGATCGTCGCGGACGCGAGTAGCCACGGCCGCACCGCCAAGCATAGCCAGATGCGCACCGTGG
>NZ_JAKKIE010000163.1 GCF_021742065.1 Rhizorhapis sp. SPR117 | reverse complement strand
CTAGAACCCGTATTCAGGACGTCTGTTCGCCCGAGCAAGCTGGATCCGTTTGCAGAGAAGTTGTCGGGATGGCTGCGGATCGAGATTGGCAAGTCACGCAAGCAGAAGCGCACGGCAAAGCAGATGCACGCAGACCTTGTGGTGTTGGGTTATGATGGCTCCTACGAGCGGGTTGCAGCCTTTGTGCGGACCTGGAAGGCAGATCGTCAGCGTGAGCAGCAGACCAGCGGACGCGGCACCTTTGTGCCCTTGGTGTTTGCTGCAGGTGAGGCCTTTCAGTTCGACTGGAGCGAGGACTGGGCCATTCTGGGCGGCAGGCAGACCAAGTTGCAGGTGGCGCATACCAAGCTGTCACACAGCCGGGCGTTCATTGTTCGGGCGTATCCGCTCCAGACCCACGAGATGCTGTTCGACGCGCTGGCTGAGGCGTTCCGGGTGCTGGGCGGTGTTCCCCAGCGGGGCATCTTTGATAATATGAGGACGGCGGTCGATCGCATCGGCAAGGGCAAAGCCAGGCAGGTCAACGCGCGCTTTGCCGCCATGGCGAGCCATTACCTGTTCGAAGCGGACTTCTGTAATCCGGCGTCGGGGTGGGAGAAGGGTCAGGTCGAGAAGAACGTGCAGGATGCGCGGCGGCGGCTGTGGCAACCAATGCCCAGCTTCTGCGATATAGATGCCCTGAACGTCTGGCTCGAGGAGCAGTGCATCGCGCAATGGGGGCATATCCAGCACGGCGTTCTGCCCGGTACCGTCGCCGATGTGCATGCCGACGAAGTCGCCAGCTTGATGCCGCAGGGCCGTATCTTCGACGGCTTCGTCGAACACAGCAAGCGGGTATCACCGACCTGTCTCGTGAACTTTGACCGCAACCGTTATAGTGTGCCGGCATCGTTCGCGAACCAGCGGGTGAGCCTGCGGATATACCCGAACCGGATCGTCGTTGCCGCCGAAGGGCACATCGTGTGCGAGCATAGCCGGATTATCGAGCGCTCACACCATATGCCGGGACGAACGGTCTATGACTGGCGTCATTATCTGGCGGTAATCCAGCGCAAGCCCGGCGCTCTGCGCAACGGGGCGCCGTTCACCGAGCTACCCGATGCATTCCGGCAGTTGCAGGGGCTGATGCTGAAGCGGCCTGGCGGCGACAGGGAGATGGCCGAGATACTGGCCCTTGTGCTGCATCATGATGAGCAGGCGGTGCTATACGCGGTCGAGCTTGCTCTTGATGCCGGGGTGGCGACCAAGACCCACGTTCTCAATATCCTGCACCGTCTGACCGATGGAAAGGCGATCCCGCCGTCCCCTATCGATGCACCACAGGCCTTGCGCCTTGCCCAGGAGCCTCTGGCCAATGTTGGGCGCTACGATGCCCTGCGGAATAGGGAACAACGTCATGCGTCATGATCCCGCCAGCGCCGCAGTCGTGGTCATGCTGCGCGGCCTCAAGATGTACGGCATGGCCGGGGCTGTCAGCGACCTGATCGAACAGGGAGCCCCGGCGTTCGAGGCGTCTGTGCCGATCCTCTCGCAGTTGCTAAAAGCGGAAATGACCGAACGCGAGGTCAGATCCATCGCTTACCATATCAAGGCGGCCCGGTTCCCGGCCTACAAGGATCTGGCCGGGTTCGACTTTGCTGCCAGTGAGGTAAATGAAGCCCTTGTCCGTCAGCTCCATCACGGAGATTTTATAGACGGAGCCGACAATGTTGTGCTCATCGGCGGTCCTGGCACCGGCAAAAGTCACATGGCTACCGCGCTTGGCGTGCAGGCCGTGGAGCTTCACCGAAAGAAGGCCCGGTTCTTCTCCACGGTTGATCTGGTCAATGCGCTGGAACAAGAAAAAGCCATGAATAAGGCTGGTCAGCTTGCCGAGCGCCTGCTGCGCCTCGACCTCGTCATCCTCGACGAGTTGGGGTATCTGCCGTTCAGCCCATCAGGCGGCGCGCTGCTGTTCCATCTGCTCTCCAAGCTTTATGAGCAGACCAGCGTCATCATCACCACCAATCTCAGCTTCAGCGAGTGGGGCGGTGTGTTCGGTGATGCCAAA
>NZ_JAKKIE010000162.1 GCF_021742065.1 Rhizorhapis sp. SPR117 | reverse complement strand
CCGGTACACTTTTACTCCGAAATGAACGGACCCCAAAAGACCCGTCAGTGGTACATTTTTACTCCGCCGTTTATAACATGAGCGGCCGCACTGCGGCGCGCTCAGGCAGGCGGAGTATAGGTTTCATAGGGATTGCCGGGAGCGAGATGGCCGAACGGCGTCATCACATAGTCGCCTCTGTCTCGGCCAACAGCGCAGAGAACATAACGGATCTCGCCGCTCGCGACTTCGGTGCATTCCATCAGCGCCAGATCACCTGCCTTAGCGGCCCTTACCAGCGTCTCGAAATTGGCGCGGGCATGATCAGGAATCGCCATGAGCGATCTCCCTATTGGCCTGGGCTTCCTGGTAGAAGCGGTCGAATAGCATGTTGGTCGATTCCGATCGGATAGTCTCGGCGGTGATCAGCATGGCGAGTCCGCCAAAGCCATCAGGTCGCATCTTCGAACAGGTGAAGGCCATGGTCACGGTCAGATGATCGAGGTCTGGCGTGCGGCGGACGATGTCCTGCAACACGTCAGCCCAGAGATCGCCGCACATGTCGAGTTCGATATCGTCCTCGCCAAGGATCGTATGGACCTGCTCATCGAGCAGCTTCTGCGCCAGACGGCTGGTGCCGGGTGTGACCGCATCAAGGGCGGCCCGGACGTCTCCAGCGGGTAGAAAGATGAGGTCGTTGGCGCCTTCCTCGCTGTAGTAATAGGCGGTCCCGTCGGCGATTTCCTCATCGAACACCTGTGCAAGGAACAAGCGTTCGATTGGCAACATGGCACCAAGCGGAATAAACGGTTCGACCACGGTCGGAGTGTAGTAATCGGCCATTGGAAGTCTCCAGAAACGCGAAAGCCCGGCGCGAGGCCGGGCTTTTCCAGGGGGAGCGATGGTGGCGGCGAGCGGTGTGCCTGGCGTCGCCGCAGAAGCTAACGGTCAGTTATCATCCCACGGATTGACCAGGGCGATGCCGCAATCGACAAAGTCGCGGACGTTGCGCGTCGCGAGCATTGCCCCTCGCGAGCGCGTGATCGCTGCGATTTGCGCGTCGGCTTGACTGATGGGTTTGCCGAGGCGTCGCCGTTCTGCCGCGATTATGGCGAAAAACGACGCGGCCTCTTCGTCGAACCCGAGCGTTTGACCGGCATAGTCCTCGATCAGGATCGCCGTCGCCAGTGCATGAAGCTCGTCCCGCCGGCGACCGCCATCCAGAATCGCGATCCCATAGAGAATCTCGGCATGCGTGATGCTCGTCACAAACAGGGATGTGGACGGCTGGCGCCTGAGCCAGTCGATGACCTGGGGCGCCGACGCTGGTCGCAGCAACTCCGATACAATGTTCGTATCGAGCACGATCATGACAGATCGACCGGATCGCGCATCGGATCGCGAGTTACGTCGGGAAGATCGATTCCTCCGACACGCGCGACACGGGCACGAATGCGGTCCACAAGATGCGTCGCGCGACCGGGGTTGGTCGAAAGGGCCGCGCGCAGGATGTCGCGCGCCTCGTCCTCCATCGATCGACCATGTTGGGCCGCCCGGACACGCAAACGCGATTTGATCGCCTCGTCGATATTGCGGATCGTCATGCTGGCCATAGGGAAGTCTCCTTTCGATACAACTTAATCAATGATTGCATTTCAATCAATGCTTAATGGATGCGACTAGGCAGCCTTTGCCGCAAGCTCGGCAAATGGATCAACTAGCTTGTGGATCGGCTGCGCGCGGCCCATCCAGGGCTCGGGCCGGATGCAGCGCACCCAGTCGGCAAAGCTCGGAATGAACCCCAAGTCCTCCCGGACATGCTGTTCCCCGATCAAGCGAACGGGAACGACACGCCCCGTCGAAACTGTAATGGTCGTCCCGAAGAAGCGCTCGAGCATGAAGATGCCCTCGGCGTGATGGCGTAGCGCGCGATGCCGGAAATCGGCTTCCCATTGGGAAAAGCGTTGCATGATCGCCGCCATGTCGATGGCAGGCTGGGGGGCGTCCGTCATTGGAGATCTCCTATGATGTTTGTCCAGTGGGGATTGGATTTTCCCGGATGCTGAACGTTGTGAAGTCATTGAACACCCATT
>NZ_JAKKIE010000161.1 GCF_021742065.1 Rhizorhapis sp. SPR117 | reverse complement strand
TCGGAACGCCAGCCTCCAGAGCGAGCTCGACGGCACAGAGCACCGCTTGTTCGTCATGTTGCAGGACAAGCGATAATATCTCGACCATCTCCCTATCGGGCAAGACGCTGCTTGCGATGCAGCGCGCACGCTCATTGGCCACGACGCACAATGCGGTCCTGTTCACCTGCTTCAACGCCGAACTCGCCAAATGGATACGCGAGGAAATGGCGGCCGATCTTGCCGAAAATGGTGGCAAGATCACGGTGCAGAACTTCCACCGGCTGGCATCGGACTTGTGCAAAGCGGGGGAAGTCGACTTCACCGTTAACCAGCAGGACGCCGCCCGCTGGTGGGATGAAAAGGCCCCCGACTTGCTCGCCGAGGCCGCCCTCGACCTGTATGGTGGCGAGCCGCCGTTCGACGCGATGGTCGTTGACGAAGCGCAGGACTTTTCGCCCTCCTGGTGGGACGCGCTCGAATATCTGTGCGACCGCAAGGGCACGGTCTGGGCTTTCCTCGACAAGGCGCAGAGTCTACGCCGCGATCCTGTCGATCCGCCGCTCGATGGCGCGTTCCGCTTCGCGCTTGATGTCAATTGCCGCAATACGCGGCGGATCGTCGCCTGCGCCAATGCCGCGACCGACGTCGCTAGCGAGCCGTTCGAACTGGCGCCGCTCGGTCGACCCCCAAAGCTGATCGTCCCGCAGACACCGACTGCGATCAGTGGCCTTTTGCAGCAAGAAGTACGCTCACTGCTCAAAAACCATCGGCTCGAACCGCGCCAGATCGCGATCCTTGGTCCGGCAAGCAAAGCGAAGGGGCCGCTAGCCACCGTCAGCGCGATCGACGGGGTACCGCTCATCGACGACGCGTCGCAGTGGCGCGACGGAAAGGGGATCTTGTGCAGCACTGCGCGCAGTTTCAAAGGGCTCGAGGCGGATGTAGTGATCCTTTGCGATTTTTCCGGCTTGGGCAGCTTGTTCACCGTCAGCGATCTCTATGTCGCGCTGACTCGTGCGCGCTCGCATCTGGTCATCGTCGCGCATGATCGTGCGGCCAAAGAGAGCCTCGATGTCGCACTTGCGGCTGCGATAGCAACGGGTGCCGACGAATGACCATGTTGGACGCCTGGAGTGAGGCGATTGGATACACGGCGGATGACGCTGACTCGCCATCGCTTCCCGCGGTTGTCGAGCACATCCGCAGCGCTGTCTTCGAAGCGGGTTTTGTCAGTCGAGGTCGGATCACCAGCGGCCTGAAGGAAGCCTATCGTCCGTTTGATTTGGACGAGGCCATGATCCGCGAGAAGACCGACGCGGCGATCGATCTGATGCTGCTGAGCGGCGACCTTGAGGAATATGCGACCAGTGCAGGTCGGGGCTATGCCGGAACGCCTCCCAGACTGATCGACTGGGACGGCGACCGCGTCAGCTTGCTAGGTTCAAGCCGCCTCGGGACAGGCACGGTCCGCCAGTTTGCCGCAGAAACGTCGCCGAGCGATGGTGTCACGATCGCGCTGAACGATGAACTCGGCCGCCCTGAATGGCGTAATGCGCTGGTTGAGCTTGGCTGTGCTGACGCGCCCGAGAGCGATGCGCGCACGCTATTCGCATTCTCTCAAGCGCTGGCAGCAAGCGGGGAGCGTTATTCGCTCGACGAGCCGAACGCCGTTGCAGTTGTAAGTGGCCGCGCAGAATTTTTCGGGCGCGCCGACCCCGCCCCATCAGGACGCTGGAGCCGGGTTGAAGCGGAGGGCTTCTATCCGGCCGCAATCCGTACAGGATACACGCTCAAGAACGTCGTGCTTCATGTCGCCGGCAAGGATACGACGCTGTGGCAACCGCCGTCGCGCGACATCTGGCGATGGATTGTCGTTGGCCTAACGCTAGCGCACGGCGACCCAGTGCTGCGCTACGATCGGGCGAATGGGGTGCTCGACTTCTTGACGCCGCCACCGCGCCAGGCAGAGCGCGCAGCGCTGATCACAGGCGAACAGCTCAAGCCTTGGTCGTGGAGGCTCGACACCAGCGCCTATGCCGTCATTGCCAAGCTCATGGGGTCTCCGCGCTAGTCACCTGAATCCGAAGTTCGCTTCATTGTTTTCTGGCAGAAGCGTTTGACGGCGGCGAGGATCTCGTCGGC
>NZ_JAKKIE010000160.1 GCF_021742065.1 Rhizorhapis sp. SPR117 | reverse complement strand
CCTGCCGACCTAGCATTGTTCATCTCCTCAAAGAGGCGTGAATCAATGAGGTGGATTACAGTTCCGGGTGACTAGTTATGCAAGCGGAAGGGGGACAGCGCTGACATAGCTGTCGTTCAACGACCCGACCCCCTTGCGCTGCAGCTTCCGTTCGTTCACCTGCAGCGTGACGGACATCAACTGGGCGGAGCAAGCCATGAGTGACGACGATTATGTCTATGATGAGGAATCGGGTGAATGGATGAGCGCGACCGACCTGGCCGAACGCCGGGCGGCGGCGGGCCGGGTTGAAGTGCGCGATTCGGTCGGTAATCTGCTCGCCGATGGTGACCAGGTGACCCTCATCAAAGACCTTGATGTAAAGGGCGCAGGGCAGACGCTGAAACGCGGCACGCTGATCAAATCCATCCGCTTGACCGGCGACGCCCAGGAAATTGACTGCCGTTTTGATACCATCAAGGGCTTGGTACTGCGCGCGGAATTTGTGCGGAAGCGCAACTGAGCGGGGAGGCCGCATAAAGCCTCGATCCATGGCAGGTTACGAAGCGTGACCGGCCCCTCGCCGTTGCAGATGGAAACGACCGGCTCTAGTCGCATAGCCTCCGGTCCGGAGGAAATTGACGTCGTGTCTACAGCCACCGACAGAGCGGTTATTCGCGGTGAAGTTTTTTCGGTCTAAAACCTGCCAGCTGTTCATATTCACGTTGCAGGAGCCATGACATTCTCATGGTTCCTGAAATCGAGTCTAATGTTCGCTTGCGGATTAGCATTGATGGGCCTCTCGTGGGCGCGGTTCACAGCCTTCAGGAAAAAGAAGGCCAGCTCCGGGCACTCACAGGTGGTTCGCCGGGTCAATCGCTACGACCGCAGTTTGCTTTTGCTTACGCCGCATGCCGCTGCTTGCGCAGGTTTTCCGCACGGACGCCAAGGCGCTGGGCCCAGGGGCTGTGCGGTTTGTGCGCCAGTCGTTCGGCAGCAAAGGATTGCGCCAGATCTGCCATACCCTCACGCAGAGCGGCATGCAGCGCGGTAAGCGAGAGGATGTCTCGCTGTGCATGGCTGCCGCCGAATCGCTGAGCGACACCGCGAACTGCCGCGATCTTCTCGGCGCATTCGCCATATCGACCGGCGTCGAAATCGATCAATGCCTCTGCAAGCGGTAATCCCACGGAGCGGGTCATGAACCCGTTGTCACCCGGCTCGCCTGCTACCCGGCGCATCGTTCGCAGCGTTCGGTCCACGCTATCCAAGCGCCCCGCGCCAAGAAACGCCATGACCGCGTGAAGGTCGTTAAAGGCATAGATGCCATCCGCTGCTGCTCGTTCCCAGCAATCGGCAAGACTGGCGAAGCGATCGCCCGTGTCGATGTCTTCAATCCTGAGCCGCCAGAGCAGCGCCGATGCATCGATCCATTCGAGCAAGACTTGCGCATGCGGATCGGGACGCACTTGCTCGTCGTAGTACCTCAAGACCTCGGGTACATCACCCCGATCGAGGTGGAGCAGCGCGAGGTGCCACCAGTTGTGATAGGCGAAACCGCTTTCCGGCGCCCACGACTGAGCATTATCGGCGAGCCATGGAATTCCCTGGTCAAGGTCGCCGCGCATTTCGTGAACGTGCGCCACGGCATGCACGGCCCATCCATCGCGCGGATCGATTTCCGCTGCTTCGCGGCCATATTGTTCGGCGCGGCCATAGTCGCCGCACTCCTCAAGCCCAAACGCGGCCATTCCGAGCACGTAACTGCGACCATCGTCCCCAGGGCCGAACGCGCGCAATATCTGCAACGGCCAATCACGAAGCTCATGCTGCGTGCCGAGCAAGAAGCATCCCACATGGGCATATTGGAGCGCCAACAAGTCACGGGGGTTTTCGCGGGCAAGAAACCCGAGCCGCGCGGTGCCCTTGTGGAAACAGCCTTCGTTCCACTCCTGCGCCGCCTGCAAATGCGTTCGATCACGGTCGTTGAGATTGGCTGCCAGCCCCGCGCGTATGCTGCGGGCCGCTTCATCTGCGTAGGCCTTGTCCGTCTGCTGCACCAGCAGGCCGGCACGGGCTGCCCAGGCGCCGCCAAACTCCGGGTCCTCGGCAAGCGATGCATCGAGTGCCGCGATCGGGTCGCCTCGATAGACGCGTATCAGGTCTAGTCACCTGAATCCGAAGTTCGCTTCATTGTTTTCTGGCAGAAGCGTTTGACGGCGGCGAGGATCTCGTCGGC
>NZ_JAKKIE010000016.1 GCF_021742065.1 Rhizorhapis sp. SPR117 | reverse complement strand
GAAGGACGTGGCGGGGTGTTCCGCGGCTTTGCGGGCCTGCGCCGCGTTCCTTCACATTATCGCGACCTCGCGATAAGAGGTGATCCACAATAATCTCGACGCGGCCCTCGAAGCCGCCGGCGTCACCAGCGCATCCCATGGCACGCTCAACCGGCAGGCCAAGGCGCAGGCCAAATCCGCCTATCAGGGTATGCTTCAGCGCTTCTTCAACCACCTCATCACCAGCATGCAGACGCCCGCCGTCATCGCCAGCATCGCGCGCGACCTGGAGGCAGGCCATGCAGCAGTGGTCCAGATCGTCTCGACCGGCGAGGCAATGCAGGAACGCCGCCTTGCCGAGATCCCGGCCGACGAATGGCATGATGTGTCGGTGGACATCACGCCGAGGGACGGCGTTCTCTCTTACCTCCAGCACAGTTTCCCGGTGCAGCTCTACGAGCCGTTCTCCGATGGCGACGGCAATCTCTCCTCCCGGCCGGTCAGCGACGAGAATGGTGTGCCCGTCGTCAATCGCGAGGCGGTACGCCGCCGCGATGCTATGATCGAGCGGCTCGCAGCGCTGCCACCGGTGCCCGGCGCGCTCGATCAGATCGTCCAGCATTTCGGGACGGACAGGGTGGCGGAGGTCACAGGCCGCTCGCGTCGCGTCGTGCCGAAGAAGAATGACGATGGTTCCGTTCGTTTTGCGGTCGAGAATCGTCCGGCTTCGGCTGCCCTCCATGAGACCGATGCGTTCCAGCAGGACAGGAAGCAGATTCTCGTCTTCTCCGAAGCCGGCGGCACCGGGCGGTCCTATCATGCCGATCTCGGCGCGATGAACCAGCGGCGGCGCATCCATTATCTGCTCGAAGCCGGATGGAAGGCCGATGCCGCGATCCAGGGCTTCGGGAGGACCAACCGCACCAATCAGAAGCAGCCCCCGCTATTCCGGCCGGTCTCCACCGATGTGAAGGCGCAAAAGCGCTTCATCTCGACGATCGCTCGGCGCCTCGATTCGCTGGGCGCGATCACGCGCGGCCAGCGCCAGACCGGCGGGCAGAATATGTTCAGCGCGGCGGACAATCTGGAGAGCTGGTATGCGCGCGATGCGCTGCGCCAGCTCTATGTGCTGCTCTCGCGCGGCAAGGTCGAGGGCTGCTCGCTCGATCGCTTCGAGGCGGCGACCGGCCTGTCGCTGATCGACAGCGACGGCGGCCTGCGCGACGAGCTGCCCGGCATCAACATCTTCCTGAACCGGATGCTGGCGCTGACGGTCGATATGCAGAACCTGCTGTTCGAGGCGTTCGAAGGGCTGCTCACTGCGCGGATCGAACAGGCGCAGGCGTCCGGCAGCTATGAGGTTGGGCTGGAGACGTTGCAGGCCGAGAGCTTCCGTATTGTCGGGCGTGCGCCGATCTATACGCATCCAGGCACCGGGGCGCAGACCGCGCTGCTCACCATCGAGCGTAAGGATCGGCTGATGCCGCTCTCGCTCGCCGATGCGCTATCACAAGTCGACGATCGCGGAGCCAAGCTGCTGGTGAACGTGAAGACCGGCCGGGCAGCCGTCCAGCGCCGGGCGCGCAGCGTCACCGATGATGACGGTGCGATCCACCCGCGCGTGCGGCTCATCTGGCCGCTGACCGACAGCGTGATGGCGACCGAGATGCTGAGCGCGAGCCAGTGGGAGGAGGCCGACCAAGCGACCTTCAGCGCTGCATGGCAAGCCGAACTTGCCGGACTGCCGAGCCATGAGGCCTCGACCCTGCACATGGTCTCGGGGCTGCTGCTCCCGATCTGGAAGCTGTTGCCTGACGAGTCGACGCGGGTCTACCGGCTCCAGAGCGATGACGGCGAGCGTGTCATCGGCCGCCGGGTGTCCCCGGCATGGGCCGCGCGCGTCGCCAATGACGACGATGTGCCGGTGCGCATAACCGGCGAGAAAGCGCTTGCCATGCTGATGTCGGGTGAAGTCGCGCTGCATCTGGCGCAGAACCAGAAACTCCAGCGCGTCCGGGCGATGAACGAATGGCGGATCGAACTCACCGGGTTCAACGATCTGGGTATCGAGCGCCTCAAAGCCATGGGGTTGATCTCGGAGATCGTCTCGTGGAAGCTTAAGCTCTACGTGCCGACAGGGGCTGTCGGCGCCGGCGTACTGGACGGCCTGTTCGATCGTTTCCCGGTCGAGAAGCTTTCCTCGCGCAAGGCAGCCTGAGGAGCCCCGTCATGCAAAGTCCAGCCAGCCAGATCGCCTGCCGCCTTGCCGATAACGCGGAGGGCGTCTGCCGCCATTATCTCTCGAAGGGCCACAAGGAGGGCCGATACTGGCTGGTGGGCGATGTCCATAACACGCCGGGGCGCAGCCTCTATGTCCGTCTCGCTGCGTCCCCCGACGGACGCGGCGCGGCTGGCAAATGGACCGACGCGCAAAATGGCGACCATGGCGACCTGCTCGACATCATCGCCGTCGCCCGAGGATGCCGGACCATGCGCGAGACACTCGACGAGGCCCGGCGTTTCCTCAGTCTGCCGATACCAGCACCGAGCGAGGACCGGCCTGTCCGACGAACAAAGGCGCCAACCGGCACACCGGAGGCGGCACGGCGACTGAATGCGGCCGCAAAGCCGATCGAGGGCAGTCTGGTGCGAACCTATCTCGCGTCCCGGCACATCACCAATCTCACCGGCAGCGAGGCGCTGCGCTTCCATCGCCATTGCTGGTATCGAGCATCGGACGAGGACGCCCCAGGCGTCCGCCCCGCATGGCCGGCGATGATCGCGGCGGTCACCGATCTCGATGGCAGCATCACGGGAATTCATCGCACCTGGCTCGCACTCGACGGTTCGGGCAAAGCGCCGGTCGCATATCCTCGCCGCGCCATGGGCCATCTGCTCGGAAACGGGGTGCGGTTCGGGCAGAGCGGAGCCGTGATGATGGCGGGCGAAGGCATCGAGACCATGCTGTCGCTGCGTCAGATCATACCCGCGATGCCGGGAATCGCGGGACTCTCGGCCGCCCATCTCGCCGCTATCCGGTTCCCGGCGGGCTTGAAGCGCCTCTATGTCGCGCGCGACGACGATCCGGCCGGTGCGGGCGCACTCACGACGCTGACCGAACGGGCGATCCAGGCGGGCATCGCGGTCGTGCCTCTCGAGCCGAGGCTGGGGGACTTCAACGACGATCTTGTCGCCTTCGGCAAGGAGCGACTGGCGGCGATCCTGCGGGTTCAACTCCAGCCCAGCGATGCCGGGCATTTCCTGAAGCACGGGTAATCGACGGGGCAACGCATGGCCCCGGTCACGCCGGCTCGCCATCCACTCCGATTTTGTCAGGGACACCGCGCACTCGGCCTTCGTCAGAGGGCGACTGCGGCAAGCGGCCCGGGACGGCAATGGCTTATCAGCGGCCATTTTCCACCGGGGCTGCGCCCCTTTGCATCGCGAAGCAAAATGGCCGCTTTCCGCCATCCTCCGCTGCGCTTCGGCCGCGCCCAAGAAGCGCGGTTCTGTCCCGCACCGCCCGCCGCTCCCCGTCGCCACGAAGGCCGCGAGAGGCGCGGCTGTCAGACGACGGAGATACAAGATGGCGAGCGATCATGACAACGAGCGCGAGGCACAGCCCGGTTCAACCGCCTATCTGCTTCAGGAAATGCAGCTTTACGGCCACCGGCCGTTCGAAGATGAGCCCGATCATCGGCCCCTGCCAGACGATCGCATCGCAGGCGGCGCGGTCGCCGAGATGTTCGACGCGCTCGTCTCCTGCCTCACCGACACGCGGATCGAACCCGACCTTGAGGATCTGGCCTGGGGTATCGTCAATGTCTTCCACCGCGCCGGCGAACGGATCGAACGCGAACTCGACGACAACGAGCAGGCGCAGAAGCGAATGCAGCGCGAACAGGATGGCAGCGAGGTAAAGTCGGTCGAGCTGGAACGCTGCATCGCCGAAGGCATCACGATGCTCGAACGCCGCGACACCATGGAATTCTTCCGCGATGCCGCCGCCGAGCAGCACCGCATCCACATCCGCAAGCCCTGGCTGCCCCGCTCCGGGCCGATGGTCAACCGCAAGGCGCTCACCTCTGCGGTGCTCGACAGCCGCAAACAGCTTGACGGTCGCGCCTATCAGGACGCGCTGGTACTGAATCCCGAGGGTGTGCGCATCGCCTTCTCCGGCGGGGCCGACTATAATGATCACCAGCGCATCTATGCGGTGCTCGACAAGGTCCACGCGCAACTGCCGCAGATGATCCTGCTGCATGGGAGCACGCCGACCGGCGCGGAACGCATCGCCGCCTGCTGGGCACGTGACCGCAAGGTTCCCCAAAAGCCATACAAGCCCGATTGGAACCGGCATAAGAAGGCCGCGCCGTTCAAACGCAACGATGCGATGCTCGAGGATATGCCGAGGGGCGTGATCGTGTTTCCGGGCACCGGCATCCAGGATAATCTCGCCGACAAGGCCCGCAAAATGGGCATCCGCATCTGGGATTTCCGCGAACGCAGTGGCTGACGCTGCGCTGTGCTCGTCAGCGGATCACAACGACCTCGACCTTGGCGGCGTCGGCCACGCCCCGCCAAGCCTTGTCGGCGGTCCAGGCCGGCAGGCCATCGCGAATAGCCAGGGCGAGGCAAAAGCGATCCCCCAGCGACAATCCGGCGTCGGCGGTCACAGCCCGCAAGCGTCCCGCGAGCTGCGCCAGTGCCTTGTCGGCCGGAACAATGGTCATCGGCAGAGGATCGAGCATCGCGTCGACTTCGCGCTCAGGCATGCCGAGCCGGATATAATGGCTGACGACTTCGGCGTAATTGACGGCGCCGATCCGGGAGGAGGCGATGACGTCGGCGACCCTGCCGCCGCCGGGTTCCTCGTTGAGCATGGCAAGAAGAGCAGAGGCATCAAGAACGAGATCGCTCATTCGCCGCTCTCCGTCCGGCGATGCGCGATGAAGGCTTCGCTCGACGCTTCGTCCGCTTGGTCTTTGGTGTAGCGCTTCGCAATGGCCCGGGCGTGCGCCACCGCCTGCGCGGCGGTACGCAGCACCACGCCGTCTTCGGTTTCTTCAAGAAACACGGCGCCGCCGTCACTCAGCCCAAGCCGTTTGCGCAGATCGGCGGGCAGGCTCATCCGTCCGTTGGGTGTGATGTTGACCTGTATCGTCACGACCAACTCCATTCTGTCAATACTCTCATAATGGAAATCATATTGCATTTTTTGGCTTAAATCCATGAATGTGTCACGAATGGCAGATAATGACATATTCTACGAACATGATTTACCGAAACGAGCATGAGAGATGCCGCTTACGATCTGGGCAAAAAAAGCGGGGCAAAGGATGATCGTGATGCTTTTTCCAGGGCACTGTCCTGACGTTTGACAGCATCATTTCGTCGTCTCGCCAAACCCTGGCGGGCCAACAGCCGAATAGGCGGCGGGGGGCGAACCTTCGTCATCCAACCTCCGCCCGGCGCAGCGAAGCCGCAAACCCGATCGACCGCAACAGCCGAGGACACCAATATGCCGAGCCAGACTTGGGCGGACACGATCCAGCGCCGGGCCAGCATCCAGTCTTGCGGAAACTGCGTGGGTGCGTTTCCTGCCTGCGAGCAGGGCGATGGCTGGGAACAGTGACGTAGAATGCAACGCAACGGCTGACATCATTCTGCACAGGCGGGCGGTGGCCAGGGCCAACGAACCTCTCCGGCTATTGGAGACCGTCCCCTCATCTGTCGCCTGCATACGATCCTCGGCGTGCCTTGGCCGTCAACCCCGCAAGAGGGTTCCCTTCCGCTTACGCTCCAGTGACGTCAGCAATCCGGGCTCTTCTTTGGGCGCCATCGGGGGCGGTCCCCGAGCAACCGAAGGAGTTTTGATCATGGCCACTATCGCCAACCTCAACGTGAAGACCGACGGCAGCCTCGAAGGCACGCTGGCAACGCTCAACGTCACCGCGCCGATCGCCATCGTCCCCAATGCGCGCAAGATGAAGGAGAGCGAACCCGACTTCCGGATCATCAGCCGCAAGAACGGCTTCGAGCTGGGAGCTGGCTGGAACCGCTACTCGCAGACCACGGGCGCCGAATATGTCTCGGTGTCGCTGTCCGCTCCGGAGTTCGGGACCATCTACGGCAATGTCGCCAACGCGCCGGGCGACGACCCGATGAAGAAGGTCATCATCTGGAACCCGCCGGCCTGATCCGGCACCGGCCCCGCCTTTGGGCGGGGCCGGGCCTTCATGTGTTTGATGCCAGCTGCGAGCAGTGTGCGATCTCGACCTGCCATCCGGCCGTCTTACAATGCCACAGCCGCGTATAGGCAAACCTGCCCTGGAACGGCTGACCCGCATAACGTCCGTCCAGATCGACTGTCACGCAGACGCAGGCAGTCTCGCCCATAGGGCGCACGATGCGATCCCCGACGATGCGGATATCGTGGACGATCAGCAGGCCGGAATTATGGGCCGCGAGGTCGTCATCCTTCGTCAGGCGCACGCCGTCCTGATTGGTGAAGACGAGTGTATCGCTGAGCAAAACGTCCAGTTCCGCGGCATCGCTCTTGAGCATCGCCTGACGCAGCCGTTCCTCAAGCTCGCCGACCTGTGCGACGATATCCAGGATGTCGTAGACCTCAGCCGTTCACCTTGTCCTTCACCGCCTTGGCGGGCGCGAAGGTCAGCTTTTTCGATGCAGCGATTTGGATGGTTTCTCCATTTGCCGGATTGCGACCCTCGCGCGCCGGGCTGTCCTTCACCTTGAACTTGCCGAAACCGTTCAGCGAGATTTCTTCGCCCTTGACGGCCGCCTCGGCAATCGCCGCGAAGACGCCGTCGACATATTTGCGCGCGTCTGCCTTGGTGATGCCGTTTCCAGTCGCAAGCGCCTCGGCCAGATCATTGTTGTTCACGAAAATCTCCACTCTTTATGTCTGTACCGCCAGGCCCCGACTCATGTCCGTTCCGGACGGCGCGACAATCCCTACGCAGCCCCCACGTCACGGTCATCTTCTCTCTTGCATCGCCCTGTGGTGCAGTCAGACGGGCAGTGCGGGTCGGGGAAGGTTCCAGGCGACCGACCGGGCTGCTGGGCACAAGGATGCTCTCTTCGGACACGAATACCACCGCCGCTCTCGATAGGCGCTGATCCCTTGGCCGCAGTCAGGCCTCCTTCAATCAACCCGTAAAGGGTCCGCTACGCTTTGCGTGCGGCCGCTTCGGCCAGGCCCTGCGCGGTGATTGCGGCCAGCCCCCGGCCGCCGGGGCACCTGTCGAGCGGGGATGGTCTCCGCTCCTGAGACAGGAGTTCACCCCATGCCGCTCAAGACCGCCCAGTCGCTCGCCTGGAACCTCGCGAAAACGCTCATGACGGTCATCGTTCTCGTGCGGACCGACAACGGCAACTACGCGGTGATGCCCTGGAACGAATTCGACGGCAATCCTGCGAACGTGGTGCGGGAATATGACCCATTTCCATCCTGATCGGCAGAAACGTGTTCGCCAGGAAAGCGGAGCATTTTCCGGTTTCGTTCACCATATCCCGACGCTATTCTCGTCCTCGCAATGCAAGCGCTGTGGAGGTGGTGGAGAGCGCGTCCGACGATCATTCGTCATTCGGAAGGACGCACATCGATGACCATCTTTCTCGTTCTCGGCCTTTTTGCTGGCCTTTATATGATCTGGTTGCTGTTCAGCCTTGCCGTGTACGCGCTGCCGGTCGGCGCTGGCATCGCTCTGGCTTTGTGGTTGCACGACCATAGTTACGGATATCCGGTAGCAATTCTCGGTGGCCTGGGAGTGGGAATGGCTGTCCTGATTGTCGGGCAGTTTCTGCTTTCTGTCGTTTGTTCGCCGGCAATCAGAATGATGATTGGCCTTCTGTTTGCGGTTCCGGCCGGTGTCGCAGGCTATCATGCCGTGGAGGCTGTGTTGCAACTTGCCATTGACGCCGGCCCGCTGCTTTCCGCTCTAAGTTGGGCCGGAGGGCTCGTCATTGCTGCGACGGCCTGGAAGCGGCTGGCCTGTCCGGCACTTACCGAAGCAGCGCCGCAGCCTTATTCGCGGTCGATTGCAAGCGCCGACTAGGCGGCATCATCTCTTCGCTAGCCGTTTCAAAGCGATTGCGCTTCGCTCTTGCTGAACGGCTGACGGGAGGCATAATTCGTCGGCAGATCGGCGGCGATGCAGCGATCCGAATACACTCTCGAATTTCAGGTCTGGCACTTCCGGTTCTTCACCAGCGTGCCGACGTCTCAGCAGTTCCTGTTCTCAAGCCCCTTGCAACCCGGCCTCGTCGAGATGCGCTCATTGGCCATCAGGACGCTGTCGCTCGCCCGGCTTGCCGCAACGACCCGTCCGCGGACTTCCTTCCCCACGGCGTTCCACCGTTCCTCGCGCGACAAGAAACTCCGGTCCAGGCCGTCCTCCGCTTGCGCTGCGGGCCTCCGGCTGCACCGCCGGTCGCCTGCCGGCTGGTCTGGCGCATCGAGGCCGCAATGGGTGCGGCTCGAAGTGAAAGGAACAGCTAAAATGGCAAAGATCGGCAGCTTCACGAAGATTTCAGGCGAGCTCAGGGGCCAGATCATCACGCTCTCCATTCAGGCCCAATCGGTTCGCATCGTTGCGGACGAACAGGCCAGCGGTAATGCGCCCAGCCACCGCGTCTATGCCGGCGAGGCAGAAGTTGGCGCTGCCTGGAGCAAGCGTACAAGCGACGACCGGCCCTATCTCTCGATAAAACTCGACGATCCCAGTTTCACCGCTCCCATTTTCGCACAGCTCTTCAGCGGCGAGGATGGCGAATATGACCTGGTCTGGAGCCGGCAGACAAGACGGGACCGCGACTGACCGGCGAAAGCGTCATCCGACAGATCGGGTGACGCTTTCCCTACTATACTAGGTGGTGATATGGAGGGGGGCAAGCAACGTCCCTCCCATGACACTCCGGGAGATCGTTGCTAAGAATCTGAGGCAGTTGCGGCAGGCAAAGGGCTTGTCGCAGGAGGAGTTGGCGCATCGTGCCGGACTGGACCGAAACTATATCGGCAATCTTGAACGCATGCAGAATTCGCCGACCGTCGATACGCTCGAGCGCATCGCGAGCGAGCTTGACTGCGATCCCGCCGCGTTTTTCTCACGGTCTGAATAAGCGTTCGACGCAGCCCCTTCGCTTCGTCCATTCTGGATGGTATCGAGCGCACCCTGTTTGCCACCATCACAGAATCTGGCGCAGCCGCAGCCGTAGCGGTGCCTCAGGGATTTTGCTTGCCAGGAGCATCGGGGCGTGAATCAACCGGCCTTCTTGGAAGTTCCTCCGCAGGGGCAAGTCGTCACTGATTATGATTTGACCCATCTACGCACCTACTTGCGCTTGCTTGATGCGAGCGCGGATGAAACCGCGACATGGCAGGAAGCGATCCAGATCATTTTTCATGTCGATCCGATCCGCGATCGAGACCGGGCTCGGCGATTGTACGAAAGTCACTTGGCGCGCGCGCGCTGGATGAGTGAAGCCGGATACCGCCAGTTGGCGGCCTTTGAACAGTTTTGCTGGAAGCGGTGAGTCAAGAGCCCCATTTTGCGCTGACTGGACATATCGGGGCCCTGTAATTCTGGAATAACCCCTTCATTCTTCCTCGCTTTCTACACGATAGAAAAACAGGGGAGGAATTGATGCCGCCAGCTTCGGACTGGCGCGTGGACGATCCCGCGCCGAACGTCAGCACACTAGATCTGTCTGGTTATGCCTTCGAGTTTCTCAGGCGAAACGCGGATTTCGTGAAGGATTGGTCGAACCGCTCCACTCGCGACAGCACCCAGGATGGCCTTATCGCCAAACGCTGGGGGTTGCGATTTCGTCCTGGACCCCCGCCAACCAGCGCCCCCTGACCGACCCATCTGGCGAGCCGAGGCGCATCCCTTCGTTGTCCTCATCGGTTCATCGCCTTACGGCTTTTCTCCAGAAGCCCGTATCGATCCGGACAGCCTTCGCGAGGTCTCGCTCCGCTTCGCGGGCGAGGATGGCCTCCATATGACCATCGGTATCGGACGCAACGTCCTGCGTCTGCGCTTCGAGCCGGGACTTAGCGAACCGGGCGCTATCCTGCTCCCGCCCGAGCCGTGCGCGCGGGTGCGCGCACAGGCATCGATCTGGTTCCTCCGCTGGTTGCGGGGACGCTCGCGCGTCCCGTCGCCCGAAGCCGCAAGGCTGACCGACTTTCGCAGGCAACGGCTGCAAATGCTTTTGCAGTTGCTCGACGGTCAAAACGCCGGCGCATCGCCGCGCGAACTTGCCGAGCTTCTTATTGATCCATCCCTTTCATCGCTCTCGGCCGCGGCATGGGCCGATTGCTCGGAGCGGAAAAAGATCGGCCGCTGGACGAAGGAAGCGAACTGGCTCGTCCGCAGCGGTTATCGCGATCTCCTTCAGGGCCGCTGACTATGGGACATTTTTTAATCACTGCCCTGTCCCTTCTTTCCTGGCTGGCCCTCCGACAGCTTGACCTCCTCATCGCCGGTGAACGCCGCCGTTTCCGGCCCCTATCAGGAGGACGCCCATGCAATCGCGCGAGAGCGGCTCTACGCCGCGATACCTTAAAGAGGCCGACCCGGCGGCCGTCGTTCGGCCGCAATATCTGAAGACTCCGGATGCGGCGACGCATCTGGGCCTTTCTCCGCGCACCCTCGAAAAACATCGCTGCTACGGCACGGGTCCGGTTTATCGGCGGCTTGGCGGACGGATCGTCTATGCCATCGCAGATCTCGACGCCTGGGCAGCACTCGGTACGCGCCGTTCGACTTCCGATCCCGGCGTCGGCACCGTGCATCCCGCCAAGCGCATCGCGGGATTGGACTGATCGCGATGCCAAGGCCCACGACCTTTGCGTCCGCCGAACGCGCGCAACTTGAGCTGTTCCGCTCGGTTCCCGGCGATCTGGCGGTGCGTGACGCACAGGATCTTATGTCCTGGCCGTTTTTCAGTCTCGCCAAGCGCAAGAGGACTGCGCCCATCGACTTCCGTATGGGTGACACCTGGATTTCGGTCGAAGCCGTACCCGAACATGGCATGGCGACCATCTGGGACGCGGATGTTCTGATCTGGGCCGCGAGCCAGATCGTCGAGGCGGGCGATGCAGGCCGTCCCACATCGCGCCTATTGGTAACTACCCCACACGAAATCCTCAGATTCATCGGGCGCGGAACCGGTCGTGATCATTATGATCGGCTCAAGGCTGCACTCGACCGGCTGCAGTCGACCACAGTCGCAACATCGATCCGCCAGCAACATCAGCGGCGGCGCCACCGCTTCTCATGGATCAACGAATGGCGCGAACTGGTCGATGATGGCGGACGGGCGCTTGGCATCGAACTGATCTTGCCTGACTGGTTCTACGCCGGCGTCGTCGATCGCGCGCTCGTGCTGACGATCGACCGGGCATATTTCAATCTCTCCGGTGGTCTTGAACGCTGGCTCTATCGCATTGTGCGCAAGCATGGCGGTCACCAGTCCGGCGGCTGGAGCTTCGACATCGCGCATCTGTACAGGAAATCAGGCGCACTCTCGCCGCTTAAGCAATTCGCGTTCGAGGTGCGCGGTATCGTCCGCCGTCAGGCGCTTCCCGGCTACACTCTGGCCAGTGAATATGCGTTCGGCCGCGAGCGGCTGAACTTCGTCGCCGTGCCCGTCGATCCGCTCGATCGCGCCATGCGCCGCCTGAAGCTCAAGCCTGTGGGTAACCGGCCATGAGACTCGGCCTATTGAAAACCGTGACGCTCGGCCGATTAAAAACCGCAGATTCGGCCTATTGGAAACCCCGCGATCTTGCGACTCGCAGGAAATCTGCGCCAAATCAGCCTCCTACTAACGTTGCTAACAATGAGTCCTTCGGACTCTTTCTAACGCGCTACCGCTTTGTGGACGGTTTGCGCGACAAAGGCAGCCCAACTGCCGCCAGCTTTCCTGGGGGGCGGTCATGCCCGCACATGCGCCGTTCGACATGATTCTTGCCGATCCGCCTTATGGTGACACATCGCTCGTCTGGGATCGGCGCGTCGAAGGCTGGCTCGCGCTTGCCCGGCAGGCACTCGCTCCATCGGGCTCGCTCTGGCTGTTCGGATCGTTGCGTAGCTTCATCGGCGTGGCGCAAGAATTGGCGGCGGTTGGACTTCGCTATGCGCAGGAGGTGGTCTGGGAGAAGCAGAACGGTAGTGCTTTCCATGCCGATCGCTTCAAGCGCGTTCACGAACTCGCCGTGCAATTCTATCGTGACGACGCGGCCTGGACCGGCATCTACAACGACGTTCAGACAACGCCCGACGCGATCACCCGGACCGTCCGGCGCAAGCGTCGTCCGCCTCACACCGGCCATATTGAGGCGGGCCACTATGTAAGCGAGGACGGTGGGCCGCGTCTGATGCGCTCGGTCATCTACGCGCGCAATTGCCACGGACGGGCCATCCATCCGACCGAAAAACCGGTTGGGCTCCTCGAAATCCTGATCCGCACGAGCTGTCCGCCTGGCGGGTTGGTCGGCGACTGGTTCGCAGGCTCCGGCGCTGCCGGCGAAACCTGCCGCGCAACGGGTCGGCGCTATCTCGGCTGCGAAATCGACGCGCCCATGGCGGTGCGCGCCAACGACCGCATCGCCTCCACTTTGCCGCTCGGCGGCGCGCCGACAGCTTCCCTTCATCTTCCCGGAGACTTCCTGTGAGTCATTCCCCGCGTGACGAACGCCAGCCTGCGCGCGCAACGCCGCCGCTCCGCAACGGTCGTACTGAGATCGAGCTGATCTGGATCGAGAAGCGGCTCGAGCACTGGATTCGCTTCGGCCGTATCGCGGGCGAGCGCATCGTCAGCCGCAAAACCCGTGTGCTCGCCTTCCGGCCTGATGCGATCGTCGCGTTCATCCGCTGGTCCGCCAACGACTATGGCACGATCCATTCGCGAATCGACATAGTGCGGGCTGTACGTGCCGGCGAGCCCTATACGACCGTGCCCTTCGTGCGCCCAGGCGGCGAGTTGCTGCTCTCGATCAAAGGCTGGCCCAAGGTCCGGCAGGTGATTGAAGCGATCGATCAGGTCGAGGCCGAAGGACTCGACCCCTGCGACATCGCGCCGGAACATTGGCGGCATGTCCACAACCGGATGAGCGCTGGAGAGGCCGCGCGTGCCTATACAATGGAACGTCACAGGGCCTGGCTCAAGCGTAAGGCACTGGGACAATGATTGCCGGCCGGCTGTTACGGGTGCTACCGCATCTCACCGGCGCGGTGGTCGGCCTTACGCTGGTCGCGGCCGTCCTGCCGCTGCCCAAACTGCTGCTGTGGAACGCCAGCGCAAGTGCACCGATAGGGCTTTATCGCATCAATCCGCTAGGCGAGCCTGCGATCGGTGACGTCGTCGTTGTCACGCCGCCGCCAGCGCTGGCTCGGTTTATGGCAGAGCGTCAATATTTGCCGATCGGCGTGCCGCTGCTCAAGCATATCGCCGCCCGCCCGGGCTCCCTCATCTGCCGCCACGATGCGGCGGTGACGATCGATGGGCGCCTAGTCGCTGCGGCGCGCACGTCTGACAGCCGTGGACGGCCGTTGCCGGTCTGGCGCGGCTGCCGCCACCTGCATGCAGACGAACTGTTCCTGTTGAACGCCGCGCCCGACAGTCTCGATGGGCGCTACTTTGGGCCAATCTCGGCCTCCGGACTGATCGGCCGCGCGTCACCCATCCTCACCCGCGACACACCAGACGCGCCACTGCGCTGGCGCGGCTGCGCCCCGCACTGCCTCTCTCACCAGCGAAGAAGGAGATTTCCCGTGCAGATAGGGTCTTTTCATCAAGACGGCGACGCCTTTGTCGGCCGCATACGCACGCTCACGCTCGATGTCGCGTTGCAGCTTGTGCCGACCGGCTTCACCGGACACGGCCGCGCTCCGGACTGGCGCATCCATCTTACTGATGAAGGCGCGCCTGATGGCAGCGGTCCCGAGGTCGGATCTGGCTGGAACCATGACGGCAAGTCCGGTGCCTTCGTCACATTACAACTTGATTGTCCGGGCTTCGCCCGTCCGATCCGCGCCAATCTGCTGCGCTCCAATCGCGGTGACGAGGGCCATGTCCTGCTCTGGTCGCCGCGTCTGCGGCGTCCCAAAGCGGACTGAACTGATGCGCACCTGCTTGTCATCACGCTGCCGGTCCTGTGCGGTTCGTCTCACTGGCGCATCGGCCTTGACCGGAACCTTGTCCTTCCTCTTCCCGGCCATGTCTATGCTCGCCGCCGTGCCCGCCGTAGCAGCGACCGTGCATCCCTATGGTGCTTACGTGACCGAGGCGGCCGCGCGGTTCGGCATTCCGGAAGCGTGGATATGGGCGGTGATGCGCGCCGAAAGCAATGGCGATCGGACGGCGATCTCGCGGGCCGGTGCCATGGGACTCATGCAGATCATGCCCGGCACCTGGGGTAATCTGACGGCGACCTATGGTCTCGGTGACAATCCATGGGATGTACGCGCGAACATCCATGCCGGTGCGGCCTATCTGCGTGCGATGTTCGATCGCTATGGCGATCTTACCGCCGCGCTGGCTGCCTATAATGCGGGGCCGAGTCGCGTCGATAACTGGCGTCGGCGCGGTCTTCCGCTCCCCCCCGAAACGATCGCCTATGTTACGAAGGTTGCGCCGATGCTCGGCACAGCCAGCATCGCTTCGCCTGCTATCGTGCCTGCCCCTCCGCGTCCGGTTGCGCCATCCTGGCAAGACGCGACGTTGTTCGTGCAGCGCGATGAGGGCACGCTGGATCGCGACCAACCAGCTGTCGATCCTGCACCCACCGCGCAGCCGGGCGGCATTCCTTCCGCGCCCGTCCCATCACCGTCAAGCGAGCCGCCGCGTCCTTCATCGTCTGGTTCGCACGGTCTCTTCGTCCCGATTTCCGGACGGAGTGAACGATGAGCGGCCATGGCGATCGCTGGCGTTGTCAGGCGTGGGATTTGCAGCGTTTGAGTAGGAAGCAACCAACTGCAATCGAAAGAAAAAATGGATGGCGAGATAAAAGGGATGCCACCTGCGGAGCTTCATGTGGTTGTAAGTCTGGGAGGTTTTCGGGTGGCACCGGATTTGGTCCGGTGGCGCGATTTTATGATTATCGCGTGACATCAATATATTGGCGGGTGGCAACCCGGATTCCGGGGCTGCAATGACCAGCGACGAGGATGATTTCCGGGTTCAACCGGGAAGGAGCCGCGACGCGGGCCGGGGATCGGGACGCAAGGTCCACAGCCTCGCGGCCCAGGTTCGCCGGGCTGCGGCGAAGGCGGGCCATAGCCGCCGGGGGCCAGCGCGCGGCCGGGGCACCGGGCACCATGGCCGCGGTCGCATCGCACGGCTGCGCACCCGGGTTCCGGCCAACGCCCGTCGCGTCGTCATCAAGGCCCGTGTGGTTCGGCATAAGGGGGCGAAGTTTCGCTCGGCGCCCCTGGCCCGTCACCTCGCCTATCTCAAGCGCGACGGCGTCACCCGCGATGGACGCGAGGCCTCGATGTTCGATGCCCGCACGGATCAGGCCGATGGCGATGCCTTCGCCGAGCGCTGCGAGGATGACCGGCACCATTTCCGTTTTATCGTGTCGCCTGAGGATGCCGCGCAGATGTCGGATCTTCGTGCTTTCACGCACGAACTGATGGACGACATGGCGCGCGACCTTGGCACCCGGCTCGACTGGGTGGCGGTCGATCACTGGAACACTGACAATCCCCATATTCATATTCTTGTTCGCGGCGTTGACGAGAGCGGCGGCGATCTAGTCATCGATCGCGACTACATCCGTGAAGGGATGCGCGGCCGTGCTGAGGAGCGCATCACCGCCGAGCTGGGGCTGCGCACCGAGCAGGAAATCCACACCGCGCTCGAAAGGGAGGTGGATGCCGATCGTTGGACCAGCCTCGACCGGCGACTGGTGGGACTGACCGATGAAGTGACCGGTCTGGTCGATCTGCGTCCGGGCAGCGATGATGATCCAGAAATGCGCCGCCTGTTGTTGGGCCGCGCTGGCAAGCTGGAGCGGCTCGGACTGGCCGACAAGGAAGGTCCGGCGATCTGGTCGGTGAAGCCGGAAGCTGAGCGGACACTGCGCCATCTCTCCATTCGAGGCGACATCATCAAGACAATGCATCGAGCAATGAGCGATGGGGGACGACCGATCGATCCGGCCAGTTTCGCGCTGCACGGCAAGACCCCCGCAAACCCAATCATAGGTCGGCTGCTCGAGCGCGGCCTTCATGATGAACTCGCCGGCACCGCCTATGCCGTTATCGAAGGCGCGGAGGGGCAAACGCATCATCTACGCTTCGACGATATGGAGATGACCGGAGATGCCAAAGCCGGTGCGATCGTCGAGACGCGGAGCTGGAAAGATACCAGGGGCAACACGCGGCTGTCGCTGGCCACGCGTTCAGACCTCTCCCTCGCCGAGCAAGTCAAGGCGCCCGGCGCGACCTGGCTAGACCGCCAACTCATTTCCCGCGAACCGCTCGCGACCGGCGGCGGGTTCGGAGTTGAGATCCGGGACGCGATGGAAGCACGGTCCCTGCACCTCGAAGCTGCTGGCCTCGCGCAGCGCCGCGGCGCCGGTTTCCTCTTCGCCCGCGACCTGATCAATACACTCAAGGACAACGAGGTGAACGCTGAGATCGAGGCGATCGGCCAGCGCACCGGTCTTTCGCATAAACCGTCGTCAGCCGGCGACTATGTGAGCGGCGTCTATCGCGAGCGGGTGACCCTCGCCTCGGGGCGGTTCGCGATGATCGACGACGGCTTAGGGTTCCAACTCGTCCCCTGGCGCCCGGCGCTCGATCAGCATCTGGGCCGGCACATTAGCGGCACGATGACCCCCGGCGGCAGTGTCGACTGGTCGCTCGGCCGCGGCCGGGGACTGGGCCTGTGATCTTTCAAATCATCATAACAAGGAGCTTCGTCTCATGAACGCGACCCGCATTCTCTGGGGCCAGGTCATTGCCGTCTTCGGTATCACGCTTGCGGGCATTTGGGCTGCAACCCAATGGACTGCCCATGCGCTCGCCTATCAACCCGAACTGGGTGACCCCTGGTTCTGGCTCGGACCATGGCCAATTTATCCGCCGCCAGCCTTCTTCTGGTGGTGGTTTGCTTATGATGCCTATGCGCCCACGATCTTCGAGACCGGCGCGTTTATCGCGGTGTCGGGAGCCATGTCCGCCGTTGTGGTCGCGATCGCCATGTCAGTCTGGCGCGCGCGCGAAGAAAAGAAATCCGAGACCTACGGTTCAGCGCGTTGGGCTAACGTCAAGGAAATACGCAAGGCGGGTCTTTATGCAGACGACGGTGTAGTGATCGGATGGCACGAGAAGCGCTACTTGCGCCACGATGGCCCCGAGCACGTGCTGTGCTTCGCGCCGACGCGGTCTGGCAAAGGTGTCGGACTCGTTATCCCCTCGCTGCTCACTTGGCCGGGAAGCTGCATTATCCATGACATCAAGGGCGAGAACTGGCAGCTAACTGCTGGGTTTCGAGCCCGGCATGGACGGGTGTTGCTGTTCGATCCCACCAATCCAGCCTCCAATCGCTACAACCCGTTGCTGGAGGTACGGAAAGGCGAATGGGAGGTGCGCGACGTCCAGAATGTCGCCGATGTGCTAATTGATCCCGAAGGATCACTGGAGAAGCGCAACCATTGGGAAAAGACCAGTCACGCTCTGCTGGTCGGCGCCATCCTCCATGTCCTTTATGCGGAGCCGAACAAGACGCTCGCCGGTGTCGCCGCCTTCCTCTCCGACCCTCGGCGTTCGATAGAGACTACGCTGCACAGGATGAAAGCGACCCCCCATCTGGGAGAGGCGGGCGTCCATCCTGTGGTGGCCGCCGCCGCGCAGGAACTGCTCAACAAGTCCGATAACGAACGATCGGGCGTGCTTTCGACCGCGATGTCGTTCCTTGGCCTCTATCGCGATCCCGTGATCGCGAAGGTGACGGGTGCATCGGATTGGCGCATCGACGATCTCGTCCATTCGCCCGTGCCGGTCTCGCTCTATCTCGTTATTCCACCGTCCGATATCAGCCGGACCAAGCCGCTGGTCCGCCTGATGCTCAACCAGATCGGCCGGCGCTTGACCGAGGAACTGACGGTGAAGGACCAACGCCAGCGGCTACTGTTCATGCTCGACGAATTTCCGGCGCTGGGACGGCTCGACTTCTTCGAAAGCGCGCTGGCCTATGTCGCCGGCTACGGGATCAAGACGTTCCTCATCGCCCAGAGCCTCAATCAGATCGAGAAGGCTTACGGGCAGAACAACTCGATCCTCGACAATTGTCATGTGCGCGTGGCCTTCGCCGCCAACGACGATCGTACTGCCAAGCGTGTATCCGATGCGCTCGGTACAGCTACCGAGCAGCGGTCGATGAAGAACTATGCGGGTCACAGGCTCTCGCCCTGGCTCGGTCATGTCATGATCTCGCGTACCGAGACCGCACGTCCCCTGATGACTCCAGGCGAAGTTCAACAGTTCTCGCCCGACGAGGAGATCGTCTTTGTGGCGAGTACACCACCCATTCGCGCGACGAAGGCGCGGTACTATCTCGATGCCCGTTTCCGTGCCCGGCTTCTACCACCACCGGAACCGGTGCCACTCCAACCCGCTTTGCGCCCGAAGGATGACTGGTCCGGACTGGAACCGGTCACAGCGACACCCATGTCGGATCCTTCCAAGGACGAGACAACGGTCGGGAAGTTCAAAACTGAAGAAGAGCCCGGCCCATTCGGCGGCGCGCGGCGATCATCCAGCGAGAACGACTCCGATAGTGACCCGGCCAATTCCGGTATCCGCCGAGAGCCCGAACTAGGCGAACATGAAGAAATTGCACGCCCTCCAGAGTCAGCAGATAATGACAGCTCTTCAACCGACGACGGCCAAGATGAGGAGGCCGCGCGCACAAAACGTCAGATTGATCACACTATGCGCCACAACGCCCGGAATGCTTCACTCGATCCCGATGACGGAATCGTGCTATGACTGATGGCCACGTCAAACGCAGCATCCGCCTGCGCGGTGATCTCGCCCGCAGGCTCGCCAACCATGCCGACGCGCGGCGCACTACCCAAGCCGCCATCATAGAGGCCGCTTTAGATACCTTTCTGTCGCCCGATGCCTCCGACCGTCTTGAAGCGGCGCTTGCCCGTCGTCTGGACCGGTTGACCCGCGATCTTGGACGCGTCGAATGGCATGTTGAATTATCCAATGAGACGCTCGCCCTGTTTGTCCGCAACTGGCTCAGCGCGACGCCCCTTATACCCTCTAGCGCTGATCAGGCCACAAGGGCGCAGGGACGGGAGCGATGGGAGCGTTTTATCGACACACTGACCCGACGAATGGAAATTGGCCCAAGATTGAAGAACGAATTGTCCGAGGATCGAAAGTAATATCTATTCTACAACATCTATGCGGTCGCCCGCTGACAGTCGGAGGCATAACAGGTATAGGCGCTTTCGAGTGCGTTCGCGTTCCGCAAGTCGTGTGGCGTAAACGGGTGAGATCCGGCGAAGCGTCTTCCATATGGTCGACCTGTCGGGCTCTGCGGCAGCATCGCGCGAGACGTTGCGCACCCGCTGCCGAAATGGCCTCGGAAATGGCACTGTATCCTTCACTACCCCGCGACAGGTTTTCGAACGAGACCGGATAATTCGCGGTCAACCCGGTCAAGATGAAGGTTTTGTAAACTAAATTACCCCTACGTCGCGGCAGCTAAAACAGTAGAGGGGGCCGGAAATTTGTCGTCTTGGACAGTTAACGATAGGGCAGGTCGGAGAAAATATTTGACTGAGCGGGAACGCGAGTCGTTCCTCCATGCCGCTGCGGGACGTGAGAAATGTGTCCGCAGCTTTTGCTGGATGCTGGCAGCGACCGGCTGCCGCATTTCCGAAGCCCTTGCGCTGTCCGAGGACAGCATCGATTTTGAAGCTGGCCATGTGATCGTCGAGAGCCTGAAAAAGCGGGGCAAGCAGGTCTTCCGCACGATTCCCCTGTCACCGCTATTGCTGCGCCTGCTGCGAGATGCCCTTGATGAGGGGATTTTGGGTCCGGACCGTCTCTGGCCCTGGTCGCGCATGACCGGCTATCGCCGGGTCTGCGAGGTTATGCAGGCCGCCCGGGTCACCGGCGCTCATGCTTCGCCGAAAGGCCTGCGCCATGCCTTTGGCGTCAGCGCGATCCAGTCGAACATTCCGTTAAACCTGATCCAGCGCTGGCTCGGCCATGCCGATATCAAGACGACGACGATCTATACCGATGCGATGGGGCCTGAAGAGCGTCAGTTCGCCTCGCGCATGTGGCGGTCCGAAACCAAAAGGGGGCCTCAGCGGCAACCCAGACGCAAGCGCATCGTGGTGGTGCCTCGCGTGCCCTCTGCCGATGTGGGCACGGCTGTCGTCCTGCCAGTCACCGGGCATGATCAGACACCCACCGACACCTTTCTTCCGCAAGCCGCCCGCAAGACTGGGTCGCTGCTGAGACTCGCCAGAGTGCTCAACAACCATGTCGGGGAACTCTTCCATCACGCCTGTCGCTCGGAGGAACCCGAGCGCCGATTCTCCTTGGCATGACGCCGAGCAACTCGACGGCTTCGCGCGGACGGCCGAGCCTTCCGTAGCAAATGGGACGGCTCTTGGTCGGGTTCTTTTGTGACTTGCAGCGAACGTGCGAGGCAGGTCCTCATTGTCGGCAAGCCGGTGCGGGTAGCATTCGACCGCGACAAAGGTCGATCGGGAGCGGATGCTTGTCGAAGCGCGACCCATGCCATTGAATAACTTCGAATCGTCGGTCAGACAGCGCGCTCGGTCTAATCTCTTCGATCTTCCGGGACGTTCAACGCAGCCTCGCGGTCCTTTACCGATTGGGCCGTGACATCGCTCGAAAAGCGGTAGACGCTAGCAAAGGACATTGCCGTGTAAACGCCGCCTGGGCGTAAGGCACTGTCGTTCCGTCAAAAATTTGAAATGAGGAGCCTGTCATGGCCGCCGAAATTGACGCGGGCCGTGTTGCTTTTGCACTAGCCCAAACCACCCTTTCGATGCTCGTCGCATCGGGAGTGCTCGATAGCGAAATCGTGCACGCCGCGGCGAACAAGTTGGAGAACAACGGAAACCTGGAAATGTCGCACCACGAAATTACCACTCTCGCAGGCGCCATGCGATCATCCGCCGGATCGTAAAGCGCGCGCTCTCCCTCCACGCAGTCGCAAGCTGGGGCCAGCGAGGCTGGATCCCGGCGCTGCGCAACTCGTACGCATCGCGAGATGTGGAGCCCGCCTTTCCTCTTTCAGGTTCCGGCGGGCGTAGAATTACCCTCGAGAGTTCCGGGCCGGCCTGACCGGCCCGGTTCCACCGCATGCGCCTGCTGATGTTCGCACCTGCGCAAATTTTCTTTCCGATGAACTCCGATGGCGGTTGCCTCAAGCGCTTCAGATCGGGGTCCGACGCACCTGTCCAAAGCCTGTCGGCTGATCGCATGAACTGACTGGCCAAATGTACAACGCGCTGCGCGCCTGACGGCTTGCAGCACCCGAAAAATCGTGCGCTTCATGCACGTCATTGTCCCACCTTGTCCCACACACGCCTTGTCTCACGGTGCGCTTGGCTTGGCGACGGCCAAAAACCGCTAAAACCGGCGGTAATCCACGTCATTTGCGACAATCAGGTGCAGCGTCGATGGGCTGGACGCATGCGTTCCCTTAATGTGCCGGTCATCGGCAATCGATGACAACGTCGGCATGTGCAGCTTGCCGCGAATGGAAGGATAAGTATATGAAACCTAAAGGGAAACCGCGTGACACTGTACCCAATTCTGTATCAGAGGGCAATAGAAGTTGAACGCCAGGCGTAAAAATCGTGCGACATCAGGTGCTTCGGGAGACCCCTGCGCCGCTGCGAAACTCGCAGTTCTGCGAGGTTTTTTTGAGTCGGAGCGCCGCTCCTCGCGATCTTTTTCGGTCATTTTAAGACCAGGTTCGATTGCCGTCCAATCGGCCGCCTGGACCGCGTTTTTGGGTTCGGGGTGCGAACCGACGCGGGAGCTGCGCCACATGCGCGCCGCGATCTCACGCTCTTCGGGACCCATAGCGCAAGTGTAGATTGCGGTGGTCTTTATGTCTGCGTGTCCGAGCCATTTCTGCACGAGGGTAAGCGGCACACTGGCCTGAATGGCCCTCACGCCAAAGCCGTGGCGCAACCCCTTTGGGCTGGCGTAGCTCCCGAATATCCGCGCCTTCTGCATTACTTCGCAGATGCGCCGATAACCGGTCATCCGTGACCAGGGCCAAAGACGTGCGTCGTCCAAAGGTCTGGCGCTGAACCATTTTTCAAGCTCCTTGAGGAACTTCGCGGGCAGCGGAACAGCCCGGAAAACCAGCTTTCCGCGCTTCTTCAGGCTCTGGATGATGACATGCTTCGCTTCAAAGTCGACGTTACGGACAGTCATCGCGAGGGCTTCGGAAATACGGCAGCCGGTAACAGCGAGCATCCAGCAAAAGCTGCGTACGGATAGCTCCTCTTCTTCGGCCGCTGTCAGGAAATTATCCATTTCAGCTGGAGTTAAATATTTTCGCTGTCCTTCACGATCGTAGATCGTCGACGGTGTCATCGGCCCCGCTTTCGAGACGCCTCTAAATTTTATGCGATCACCGCCGGCTTGACCTGCATCGGCGTCATGACCGGGCGCTGATACAGAATTGGGTATTCGGTCGCAGAATCAGGCGATGTTCTCGCTCGATCAAAGGGGGCGACTATGGAAGGGAGAACGGAGGAGAAGGGCGCAAGCATCCACTTTCTGCGGCCTCGCGCCCGGCGCCCTGATGTCCAGAGCATCCACTTCGTTTTTCGGATCGATAATTACCCTCATATCCTGCGCGCTTATGGGCCGGAAGTAGCGCGATCGGCGGTTGGTCAACTCAACGGAATCCTGGCGGATTTTTTCCGCGACGACGGCCTTGTGACGCCCGAGCCGGACGGGCGGCTCGAAGTGCTCCTGTGGAACCGTGCCCTGCTTGGCGGGCTGCCGCTCGAAAAGGCCTGCGAACGCTGGATACACTCCTTTTGTGCCGCTATCGCGATGGTGCCCCTCGAATGCGCGGGCGAGCAACTGCACCTTGCTGTCTCCGGAGCATGGGCCGGCGTGGAAGCGGAGGTTAACGATGGACCCGATGCACTGGCCTCCTGTGCCCTGCATGCTCTTGAGCGTGTCCGCTTTCCCGGCGATGCGCCCGATTATGGCGAGGTCTGGTCCGTGCGCTATCGCGGCGACATGGCTGCCGCGGCCGAATTGTTCGGCGCGATCGATGTCGAGCAAATGGCTGCTCTTTTCGCAGCAATCGACGGCCAGGAGGGCTCCACGCTGCCTCGACGCGAGGGCCGCCAGGTCGCGCTTGCCTGGCAGCCTGTTCGCGGCGCGGGGGATGCGAATGGAGTACTGTATCATGAATGTCTGATCCGTCTGGTCGACGATGAGGGCAACAGCCATCCGCCGGGCGGTCTGATCGAGGGCCTGGAGCGGTTGGGGCTCGTCCGTGCCCTTGATCACTACATTCTCTCATCCGTCATCGCGGAGCTCGAGAATAATCCAGGCGTCACGCTCGGTGCCAATATCTCCGCGCAGAGCGCGCAACTTGATGGCTGGTGGCAGGATATCGAGCTGCGTCTGGCGGCGGACCGTTCGGTCGCGCAGCGCCTTGTTATCGAGATCACGGAGACGACCGCTTTCCCGAACATCTCGGCGGCGGCGACGTTCGCATCGCGGATGCGCACGCTGGGCTGCATGATTGCGGTCGACGACTTCGGCACCGGGTTTGCTTCGGTAAGGCAGCTTCTGGCTTTGAAGCCCGACATTGCGAAGATCGATCGTTTCTTCCTCGCGCGCGCTGGACAATCCCCACGGGACCGGGCCGCCTTCATGCATCTGGTAGGGCTGGCCGATGCGCTGGCCTCCATCGTGGTCGTCGAAGGCGTCGAGAGCGACGAGCAGTGCAAACTCGCACTCGAGGCGGGCGCAATGTGGCAGCAGGGTTGTCGTCACGGGCGGCCTGGGCTGACCCGGACCTGGCGGTGGGAACCCGAGAGCGTCGCCAGCGGGTCTTCACGCGGTTTCAGGGAGCTGCCAGTAAACTCCCCCATCTCGGGCCGGCCGTCATGAAGGCTGTCGAAGAGATGACGGGCCATGGGGGCGAAGCGGCGCATCCGCTCCACCAGGCGCTCAAGACGCTCCAGCTCTCACAGCGGATGCTTACAGGCGGTGCGGCTGATCTTGCCGCTCCACACGTCCAGTTCGCGATCGACCTGATCGAGCCGCTCGCGCGCCGTCAGACGACCTGTCTCCTGCTGCCGATCGACGGCGGCAAAATGGATCGCCGAACTCCATGCACATTCGCGCTGCCGGCGGAGATCGCCTCATGATCAACGCGCGTTTCCTGAGCCGCGGCGTGGTGTCGATGTCTGTGCATCCTTCCTTGCTGGCGGGCAATTCGGCGGTCGCAGTCACCCGAAATGCCGAGCTTTCAACGGAGGCGCGACGGCCATGATCAGGCGGGGGAGTGAAGGGTACGCGCGATTCCAGCGTAGCGAGATCAGGAATGATGACGAGATAATACCCTCGCCTGACGGCCGCCGCTTCATGAAAGGCTGCATGATCGCGATACCGTTGAGTGCGATCCTGTGGTGGCTGATCCTCCAGGTCGCGAGCGCAATGATATGAACGGCCTGCGTGAAATCCCCGTGGGGACCGACGCGGCGCAGCGTCCGTCCTCAATTGATGGATCGGGGGCCTATGTGTGCTGGGTCAACACCGGCTCCTCCGGCCACTGTGAAGAATGGACGATGGCTGTCGTCCAGCCCCCACGCGACGATGGGCCCTCCCTTCTCGCTGCATGGGTCGTCGCCTTTGGAATGATCGGCCTTCCATTCTGGGTGGTGATCGCCTGGGCCGTGTGGTGGCTGTTCCAATGAGCAAGGCGCATCGTCCGAACGCTTCGGCGCCCACGGCGCCGAACGGCCGCAACGCAGGCCTCACGGCGCTGATCGAGCCCGGCTGTCCCCCTTTCTTGCCGGTTCCCTCGGGTCGCACCCTGGGGAGGCGAGGCGCAACACCGACCAGCGCAACAAAAGCGCGACCCCTACGGTGGTGCGTCTCGCCGAACCCGTCGATCGCCGGACGCGGCGATCACCTGACAGCTTCCTGGAGAGGATGCTGGAGTGGCGTGCGTAGGACGTCGAAAGAAGCGCCGCGCACGCCATATCCTATCACCGGAACGCACTCGCCCAAGTCGCTCGCAGCACCGTCTGCGGGGCTCGTTCCTGTTTCCATCGCGTCACCATGGTGCGCGCCGCCCTGTAACGATCAGTTCCGTCTCCTCAAAGCGGATCCCCGGAGTATTCTTGCATGAAAACGTCACCCATAATTTCGGGTGCGCTCGTCGTCGCGCTGCTTTCGTCATCGCCACTTCTTGCCAACAATGTTGGCGAGAACGGCGCGTGGCAATTCGACACGTCCGCAGACAAGGTCAACAAGGCCTATCTGGAAGATCTGAGGCAGAAGAAGCAGAACGGCACCTACGCCGCACCCGTCTATAATACTTACATCGATCGCCAATATAATTGTTCCGTCGCGGCAAGCGCGGTCGGTAACTCATCGTCATCCAGTGCCATCGCCAACTCGCCATCGACCAGCGGCCATTCGTCGACGTCGACCGGCAATGCGAACTCCACTTCTACCAGCAGTGGGTTTGGTTCGGGTTCAGGGTCCACCTCGGCCGATCAGAACAACTCCGGTTCGGTCGATGCCAGCACGTCGGGCGATCAGTCGACCAGCGTGCGCGGCAACAATCAGCAGGCGCTGAACACCGATCAAATCAACTCGGGTGATCAGACGGCCTCGGTGTCAGGCTCGACCGCCTGCCAATACGGCGCCCTCAACTGATGTCAGAGGCATTCAAGACAATGTTACGCAAACCGAACCTTCCCCGGCGGCTTGTGCGCGCCAGTGTCCTCGCTTTAGCGGCGGTAAGCGTATCTGGCTGCGCGGTCATGCATCCGGGGCTGGACACACAGCGCCTTGCGCCCGGCGAGGTGCCCACTCCGCTTGGCCCGCCGGTCCGCGATAACCGTTCCCCCATGGAAGCGGCGCTCGCGTGCTTCGGCGACCAACTGATTGCCAGTCGCGGTCCTCAGCGCGTCATCGCCGTGGGCGACGTCAAGGACTATACAGGCAAGTATTCCATCAACGAAGGTAACGCGATCACCCAAGGCGGCGCGTTAATGGTCTATTCAGCGCTCGGCAAAATCGGTGGTCCGCTGAGGATTGCCGAGCGCTTTGATCCGACCGTTGCCGAGCGGGAGCTTGCCTATACGGACCGGCGGCAGCTTGGTGATGGCAATGCTCATGAGGTCAATGGCAACAGGGTTCCGTGGCTTCCATATTTCGGAGGGACCATAACTCAGTCCGACTATTATATCGTTGGAGGAATCACGGAACTAAACTACAATATTCGTTCGGGCGGTGGCGAAATTCAGATTAATAATATCGGACCTAAGGCCCGAGTTTTTACTCAAAGTGTGGCAGTTGATCTTCGTATAGTTGATTCCCGCTCCTTGTTGGTAATAAAGACAGTCAGTCTTACAAAACAGTTTAGCGGCTATGAAATTGGAGCGGATGTATTCCGCTTCTTCGGCACCGACCTTTTCGACATCAATATTGGTGCAAAGGGTCAGGAGCCTTTGCAGCTTGGTATCCGTACAGCGCTTGAGGAAGCGACCATGCGGCTGGTGGCAGCGGTTGCAAAAGTCGATCCGGCGGCTTGCATGGGTCAGCGGCTGGAAACCATTCCAGATTTGCCTGCAGACAAGTTACGAGGGCGGGCGTTGCGCCAGCCTGCCAATGCCGAGGTAGCAATTCCGTCCGCTCCCGCTGGTCAGACTAGTTCTTCGACCCCGGCCGGGGCTTCGCTCAATCAACCGACTGGAACTGATCGAGGCGGGTCGTCGGGACCAGCAAGCGACGCAGGGCTCCAGATTGGATTTGAGTTTGGTGATGCTACGTTGACCGGTGCTGGCCAGTCCGTGCTCGATCGCGTGGCGCAACGGGCGGCAACCGGTCCGACCGATCTCATGATCGTCGCGCGCGACACGGAAAACTGGGATCCGGCGAAACGTGACAGCCTGCTCGATCAGCGCATCGCAGCGGTGGTTTCAGCACTCGCCAATCGCGGTGTGCCCATTGGCGGCATCACGGTCGCCTGGCGGCCCGACAAGTCCGACACATCCATTCATCGCGATGGTCCGGGGTTTCAGGAAATCGCGAAGATTCAGGTCAGAAAATAGGAGGAAGAGCACAGGGGGGACAGCCCCCGGAAGTTGCACACGTACAGATTAGATCATTTCACTGATATCCACCGAAAGGAATCTTAATGAGTAATAAATCCAGGAGAATGCGCTCTGCATTGCTTGCGGGCGCAGGTACGGCTCTCATCACCGGATTGGCGGCCTCGCCTGTAGCTGCGGCACCATCCGAAGATCAAACCTCAACCAACTCCATCACTGTCCAACAGCAGTTCAATGACTTCAACACGCCTACAGCGGGTCAGGAGCTGAATGGCAACACGCAGGGCTCGATCAACGCCGACATCACCAACAATGATGAAGACAATTTTGCCCTCGAAAACAGCACCGTAACTGTCGGCTCCTCGCCCACCACAGGTAACAGCTCGTCAGCAACGGGCTATGCGAACACTGCTGACCTTACCGTCAATGCCGATCTGAACAATGTGGCGGGTTCGGGCTTTGCGACCGAAAATGCGTCGTCCAATGGCGCCACGACCGGTGCGACCGTCAACGCAACCACGGACATTGGCGTCGCGCTGACCCAGCAGAATGTCAGCACGGCCGCAACTGTCTCCAACGGCACCGACCTTGGCGTCACGATCGACAATGGCGCGACGGACAGCACGGTCACGATCGCTGGCAACCGGAACGCCGCTACGGGCGTCCTCAACTCCGGTTCGACTTTGATCGACGCCAGCGCCAACAACAGCAGCGGTTCTTCGGGTATCGGTTCGTCGCAGTCGAGCGTCGATTCCACTCTCGCGGTGTCGGTGTCCTCACTGAACAAGCTCGAAACCGGTTCGGGCACGTCGGGCGTCGCGTTGAACGACAGCACGGCCGAATTGACGGATAACAGCCAGACGGCAACCGCCGTGGCGAATTCGGGATCGAATCAGCAGAGCGTGGCTGGCAATGACCTGACGCTTGCCGACGAGGCGACCGGCAATGCCCAGGTCGGTGGCGCTGCAAGCGCCATGGGTGGTTACGCAACCGCGTCCAACCAGGAACTCTCCGGTGCAACGGCCGCTGGTGTCAGCTCCACGATTAGCGATGCGGCTGGTGTGGGCGGCTACCTTGCCACCATCGACGGCGATGTTGTGGGTTCGACCCTCAACAATGATCGCAATGCCGCGAACGCTTTGGCTCGCGGTAACGAAGTTGTGAATGCGACCAGCATCGACGCGAACAGCATCGCGACTGGTTCGCTGGCTGCCCCGGCATCCGGCACGGTCGCCGCGATCGCATCGCAGCAGAGCGTCACGGGCACTGTGGCGATCGACGCCGCGGTAACCGGTGCTGGTACCGATGGTCCGATGGTTTCGAACGTGATCACCGGCGATCTCGGCGCGAATTCCGCCATCACTGCGTCTGACAACAGCGTGCTGGCGAATGCGGTCGGCAACCGTGGCGGAAACGCGATTTCTGCTTCCGCCACCACGATCGACACCAGCGGTTCGGAAATTGGAACGGCGTTCGACGGTAACGCCAATGCGGCCTTTGCCGTGGCGAGCCAGCAGACGGTGTCTGAAGGAACGACGATCACGGCCGGTCTGGTCGATGATGTCGCGGCTCCCGCAGCCGGCACATCCATCAGCACGGACATTGATGGAAGCGTGATCGATTCCAGCGTGGCGTCGCTCGGCAATACGCTGACCGCATCGGTTGCGGGCAATCAGAGCCTGACCGGCGGCAATGCCGTCACTCTGTCGGGCACGAACATCGCGACCAATGCTGCTGTTGCCAATGTCCAGTCGATGGATGGCGATCTGGCTGCGGCGATCGGTTCGGAAGGCACGGCGGCTGTGCCGGCTGGTTCGGTTCCGTTTACCTTCGCGGGAAGCAGTACTGGCGCAGATGGTAACTATACCTTCACCGGTACTGCGGCTGGCAGTGCGGGAGATCGTGACGCCCTTGCAGCAGCCTACCCGACGCTTTCATTCACTTATGATACTGGCGTCATCACGATTGTCGCGGACAATCAGTTGAGTGACATCTCTACTTTTGACGCCGCGTACGCCACGCTAGGCAGCGCGGGATCACCGGCGAGCGGTGGCGTGATTGTCACTGTCGGCAATGACATCACCAACAGCAGCGTTGCGGTGAATGGCAATGCGACAGACGGTTCGGTCATGGGCAACAGCGGGACCAACCGCATCGTCGCTGACGCGACCGATCTGTCTGGCGGAAGCGCAATGACAGCAGCATCGTCGACAGTCGGCGGTGGCACCGTCCAGGCGATCGCCGATCTGGCGGTGGCAAACACCCAGTCGGTCGGCGAAACCGCTGAACTGACGAGCAACGTTGGCGGAGTATTCGGCATCACGGCGGAAGGCGTTACCGCCCCCGACGATCTGAGCGATGTCAGTGACAGCACGCTCTCCGTGTCCGAAAACACGCTGGACTCGGCAGTCACCGGCAACGCGGTCGCCAATTCCGTCGGCCTGAGCGCGACCAATCTGTCGAACACATCGGCACTGGCCAGCAGTCAGCAGATGGATGGCGTTCTGAGCGCCCAGGTTGCCGATTTCACTGGCGCCTTCGCCGTTATTGGCCGCGATGTGACCAGCAGCTCGGTACTTGTCGACGGCAATGCCATCAGCGGCGCAACCACCGGCAACGATGCCGCAAACACGCTGGCGGTGGCTGGGTCCAGCACGCTTGCGGCTGGCGATACGACGGTCGGTGCGACCGCCGATCCGTCCGCCGGTATTCTGGATTCGGATCGGGTTGCCGCGGCCGATCATGCGCTGACCAACGTTCAGGGTCTCGGTGCCGGCACGCTCGTAACCAATGTCACTGCCGGATATGGCATCTCGACGCTGGGTGCTGGCGCTCCGGGTCTCGACGACGACACGAGCGACATCGCCAGCAGCACGTTGTCCGTTTCGGACAATGTCCAGTCGGCAATGACCACGGGTAACACCGCGGCCAACGTCGTGGGCATCAGCGGTGGCAGCATCGCCACCAACGGCGCTCTGCTGTCGGTTCAGACCAGTGGGGCTGACTCCGCCACGGCCACCTCGACGATGTCCGTCGCTGCACCTGCTGCGAATGAACTGTCGACGCTGGCTCTCAACGGAAACGCCAACAGCGCTTCGTCGACCGTCAATGCCGCTGAAAACA
This sequence comes from Rhizorhapis sp. SPR117, assembly GCF_021742065.1. The sequence goes on along the minus strand of NZ_JAKKIE010000016.1, from coordinate 41,209 downwards.
GCATGACGGTTGCTGCCGCGACCAACCTTGCTTCGACCACGGTCGATGCCGGGCCACCCGCGACGGAAGGCGCCAATGCCAGCCTCTCGGGTGATGCGACGAGCGATTATGTCGCTGCCGCTGATTATGTCGTGAACAACTTCCAGGCAGTTGACGCCGGGACCGTTGCCGCGACAGCCACCACCGACATCTTGAACAATGATGGTGGTACCGATCCGGCTCAGTTCGTGACGGATGGGATCCAGCAGAGCACGGTCACCGTGAATGGCAACGCCACACAGGCCAACGCCACCTCGAATCGCTCGGTCAATTCTCTGGCGCTGTCCGCAAACAGCACCAGTGCCTCGGCTGGCGTGCTTAACCAGCAGGAAAGCGCGGCCGGGGTAACGGCAACCGCGACAACCACCGCTGGTGTCGAAGTGTCCGGTTATGAAGGCGGTGTCACCGACCCGTCGCCAATCGACAGCAGCGCGCTGACGGTTGCCGGCAATGCGACCACGGCACGGGCGGGTGGCAACACTTCGACCAACTCGCTTTCTGCGGCTGCGACGGCGTTTGCCAACAACAGCGCAGGTGGCAGCACGAGCCTCGATGCGGATCGTGCTGACAGCGTAAGCGCCACCTTTGCGGTGCTGAACGAGCAGGCCAACAGCGGTCCGATCAACGCGGCAGCCAACGTCACCTATGGTGCTGGGTTCAATACCCTGGGCGATGCGCCGACTGTGACCAACTCTGCGGTGGCGCTGAATGGCAACAGCGCGGCATCGGTGGCTTACGGCAACGCTGCCACCAACCAGTTGACGTTTGCCGCGCTCAACAGCCCGGTTGCGGGCGTTGTGCCGACCACGACGGCCATCGCCAGCAACCAGCTCAATACCGGCAACGTCACGGCGGCTACCGGTGCACTGGCTGGATCGCTGAACATCAATGCGAACAGCACTGGTGCCGGCAACAACGGTCCCGTCAGCCAGAGCAGCCTGTCGATCAACGGCAATGCCTTGTCGGCGGCGGCTTACGGCAACAGCGCGACGAACACGCTCACCGTTGGTGGGAACAACGTGAACGTCACGGTGTCGCACCTTATCCCGTAAGCAGAGTTCCGGCACCCTGCCCTAAGGGTGCCGGAATGCCCGGGAACCCCCTAACAATTGGTGGTCGCGCCCCGACCACTAAAATCCGGGTATCCCCCTGCCTCACCCCAAGGCAGGGGGGCTTCCGGGAGCCTCAGAAAGATCCGTCGCTGACATGCCCTGTCCCATTCTTCGTTACGCTCTCAAGCCCGTCGTGATCATGGGTCTGCTCGTCACGGCGAGCGCGGGGCAGGCAGCCGACGGCTCCGGCAAGTTTTCCATTCGAGGTCCTGGCTCGCAAAGCTGCGCTGCCTATCTCGCGGCCGCTGGCAAGCCGGAAGACAACGCCCGCTACGCCAGCTGGCTCCTGGGTTATGCGAGCGCGCGCAACCGGACCGAGCCGAACACCTACGATTTCATCCCTACCGAAGCAGGGACAGATTTTCCCAACATCGTCGCGGCCATCTGCAAGAGCAATGGCAAGGCGAGCGTTGAACAGGCGGCCCATTCAGCCATTACCGCGCTGGCTCCGATGCGGCAGGCCAGCGCTTCGCCGCTCGTCGAGGTTCAAGCCGATGGCAAGGCGGTTAAAATCCATCAGGAAGCCCTGCGTACGCTTCAGACCGCACTCATTGCAAAGAGGGCCTTCAGCGGACGGGCCGATGGCCTCGCAAGCGCGCTTCTCGTGGCGGCGCTAAAGGAATTCCAGCGAAAGGAATCCATTCCGGTGACTGGCTTGCCCGACATCGACACGTTCATTCGCGCGGTCATCAAACGCTGATGCGGGCGCCGGGCTTCGACACGAAATAACGAGGGGGATAATCATATGAATGCCGGGTCCGCATCGACAGCGTCACCGTTGCACATCTTCATGAGCGCGGACTGGCTCGTCCAGAGCATTATCATCCTCCTCATTTTGGCGTCGATCGCGTCCTGGTCGCTGATAATCAATCGCAGCTGGACCATCCTGCGTGAGCGGCGTCATGTTCGCAACGCAAGGCGTGCGCTGACATCGGTCGGTACGCGCGACGAACTGGATCAGCTGATCGAGCAGGAACGCGGTCAGATCGTTCCCATCCTGAGCGCGATTGGCGCTGAATGGCGTTGGTCCAGCGAAAACCCGCAGCACGACTACGACCAGGCACGCGAACGCATCCTCTCGATCGCCGAGATGGCAGTCACACGAGAGGGCCGGCGGCTTTCTGGCCGAACTGCCTGGCTCGCCACGATCGGATCGACCGCACCCTTCATCGGGCTGTTTGGGACGGTCTGGGGTATCATGCGAAGCTTTCTCGCCATCGGGTTGAGCCAGGACACCTCGCTCGCCGTCGTGGCGCCCGGTATCGCCGAAGCGCTGCTGGCGACCGCCATCGGCCTCTTCTGCGCGATCCCGGCCGTCATCGGCTATAACCGGTTGCAGCAAGGTATCGCCGAAGTCGATGCCGAGTGGCGGTCGACCGCGGGGCTGCTCGAGGTCGCCATTTCCCGGCATTTCAGCGGGCGGGGCCGGCGGTGATGCCGGCAGCGACCATCCGCTGCGGTAATCGCCGCATCCAGCTGTCCTGTGATCGGAACGACCATGGCCTCCACATCTAATTTCCTCAGCGGCGGCAAGGGGGCGTCCAAGCCGCAATATCTCAGCGACATCAACGTCACGCCCTTCGTTGACGTCATGCTGGTTCTGCTCGTCATCTTCATGATCACCGCCCCGATGATGGCGACCGGGATCAAGGTCGATCTTCCCCAGGCCCGGACCCAGCAGCTCGCCGCCGACATGGAGCCGATCGAGATTTCCATCGACGCTGCCGGCCAAATCTATGTCGGCGAAGCCCTGGTCGCGCCGGACGAATTTCCCACTACGCTACAGCAGCTCGCTCAGGCATCGGGCGATCCTACGCAGATGCGCGTGTTCGTCGGGGCCGATCGTTCGATCGACTATGGCGTGGTCATGGGCGTCGTGTCGCAGATCGCGAACGCCGGGTTCATCAAGGTCGCGTTCCTGTCGGACTCGCGAATGCGCGACCTCGAGCAGACCATCCCGTGAACGCTCGGCTTTCTTCGGCCACCTCGCTGATCCTGCATATCGCCTTACTGGCGATGATGTCGTTGATCACGCTGCGGTCGCAGAACGACGTGCCGCCGCCAGCCCCCATGGAAATCGAGATCACGGACTTTGCAGATGTCGTGCCTCTGCCCGAGCCTGTTGTGCCTACGGATTCCGACGTCAACGAAAGCCTTACGGAAGCAGCACAGTTTACGCCCGCAGATGCCGGAACGCCCGAGCAGACGGATATGCCAGCACCGCGCCCGGAGCCGGCGCCGCAGCAATTGAGGCCGACGCTGCAGCCCGCAGCGCCGGCGCCATCCCCGCCGGTGGTGACGGCCGCGCCGAAAGTTGATGCGGCGCCCGAACTCGCGCCAGCACCGGTCAAGCCGGTGACGCCCGTGCCCGTCTTCGCAGACACGCCACCGAAGTCCAGGCTCGCAACGGTCGCGGTTGTTCCACCGGCCCGGCCCGCACCCGCGCCACCGGCCCGTCGACTGAACACGTCGGCCTTGTCGCAGTCGCTCGCCGCGAAGACGAGCACGGCGCCGCGGAGCCGATTGAATTCGGCAACTATCGGATCTGCCATCGGCCAAGCCGTTCCCAAGGGCGCGGCAGGCTTGACCGTGCGTCAGCGCGCGAACCTCGTCGACATGATCCGCTCGCAGATCACGCCATGCTGGAACCCGCCCGTCGCCGAGGAAAACAGCGGACACGTCACCGTCGTGATGCGGATCGACCTAGACCGCGGCGGCACGGTCATCGGGACACCCAGCGTCTCGCGTCTGACCGGACGGACGGCGACCAACACCGCCTATGCCAATGCGCTGTCTGGCAGCGTGCGCCGGGCCGTCCTGCGATGTTCGCCTCTCAAGCTGCCGGCAGAACTCTATGACGCCTGGTCCAGCGTCGAGCTGAACTTCGACCCGAAGGATGTATCATGAAGAGATTGGACCGTCGGTCGATCCTCGCTTGCCTGGCTCTGATCGGGACGCCGGCCGCGGCGCAAGGGCCGCTCCACGTTGACATCACCCAAGGCGTGGCATCGCCGTTGCCGATCGCGATACCGGAGGTGAGCAGCGGGCCGCTGGCGGGGGTGCCGGATGTCGGCGACATGGGCGTGGCCCTTTCACATATCGTTCGTGATGACCTGCTTTCGGCGGGGCTCTATCGCCTCGTCGCCGTCGAGGGACGCCTTGCGGCCGATCAGGAAGTCGTGCTCGCGCCCTTCATGCGCGCTGGCGCACAGGCGCTGGTCATCGGCCGCGCGCAAGCCGCCGAAGACGGACGCCTTGCCTATGAATGCCTGCTCTACGACGTTTTCGGCGGAAAGGTGGAAGCTTCTCAGCGGATCCTTGTCTCGACGGCGCAGTGGCGGCGAGCGGCCCACAAATGCGCGGATATGGTGTTTTCGTTCACGACGGGCGACCCGGGTCACTTCGACACGCGCCTGCTGTACGTCGCGGAGGATGGACAGCCACCGGACCAAGGCACCCATCTCGTCGCGACGGATTATGACGGAGCGAATGCCACGTCGCTGACACGCGGCCTTCAGCTCGTCGCGATGCCTGCTTTCGCACCCGATATCCGACGCATCGTCTTCATGTCCTATCAGGATGCCCAGCCAAAGCTGGTCGTGGCCGACCTCGATAGCGGCCAGGCGACTACCCTCAATACGCCCGATGGCGTGCCATTCGCGCCCCGCTTCTCGCCCGATGGCCGCTCCGTGGTCTTCGCGCTCACGCGGGGAGGAGACTCGGATATTTACGCGATCGAGCTTGCCAGCGGGTCGGTCCGCCAACTCACCAATGAGGCCGGCGCCGACACCAGCCCCAGTTACTCGCCAGACGGCACGTCGATCGTTTTTGAATCCGACCGTTCAGGTGAGCAGCAACTCTATGTGATGGCAGCCAATGGCAGCGGCCAGCGCCGCATCAGCTTCGGAGCGGGCGCCTACGGATCGCCGAGCTGGAGCCCGCGTGACGACATGATCGCCTATACTCACATCGAGAGCGGGCGGCTGCGTATCGGTGTCATGAAGCCCGACGGCTCCGGTCGACGGATTATCACGAACGGAGCCCATGATGAGGATCCGTCCTGGGCATTGAGCGGCCGGGCCATCGCCTTTCAGCGGACAACCGCCGGCGGCTCCCGTCCATCGCTTTGGATCACCGATCTGACAGGCAAGGCGCAGCATCAGGTTCGCACGCAGGGATCGGCCTCCGATCCGGCCTGGTCGGGGAAACGGCCATGAGACACAAACCATCCGGAACCAGCCCGATTAACGGTCACCTGCTGCGCCTCTCCTTCCTGGCGCTGTGCGGCGTGCTCGCGGCCTGTCAGCGACCCACCCAGATGCTGCCGCCCGCGCCGATCTTCGACATGGGGGCACCCCAACCCCCGCAGCCAGAGCGTAGTCAAGCCGTCTTGCGGCCTTCGCTGCGAGATGATGCGACGACAGCTGATTTCGATCGCTTCGCGCAAATTTCACGGATCTATTTCGAACGCAACAGCGCGACCCTCACGGACGAAGGGCGCAAGACGCTCGACGCGCAGGCCGAATGGCTGCGTGAACATCCCGATGTTCGCGCATCGCTCCAGGGTCACGCCGACGCCTTCGGAACGCGCGAGCATCAGCTCGCGCTTGGCGAGAGACGCGCGACAGCCATGAAATTCCATTTGGCCGCGCGCGGCATCGAGGCAGAGCGCCTCACCATCATTTCGTTCGGCAAGCAGCGTCCGGCCGCGGTTGGCCTCGATGAAGCGAGCCAGAAATCGAACCGCCGCGGCGAGACCGTCCTTATCGGCGCGCCCAGTGTGTCAGGACATTGAGAAAGGGTAATCAATGCGTGCTCTCATAATAGGTTGTGCCGCAGTCGCGGTCATGGCCGCCGGCAGTCCCGCTTATGCGGCGCCGGGCGATATTCTGATCAAGGTTCGCGGCGGATACGTCCTGCATCCGGGAAGCAGCCGCGTCACCATCGATGTCGACGACACAACCGTAACCGCCAAACCCAAAGCCGCTATTGGGGGCGAGGCGAGCCTAACCTTCTTCATGACCGATCACATTGCTACCGAGATCGGGTTCGGAGTGACTTCTTATGACCTGAAGGACGGGGCAGGGCGGACGCTGTCTTCAGCGGGTCTCATCACGCCATCTGCGACGCTCCAATATCACCTTCTGCCGGACTCCAAATTCTTCCGGCCCTATGTCGGTGTAGGTGTCGCCTACGCCAACTTCTACAGCGAGAAGGCCGGCGAAATCCTTACCGATCGCGACAATCCCTTCACACAGTCCTACTCTACACACCTCAAGGGCGGCCTTGCGCCGGTTGCCCAGGTCGGGGCCGACATCGCTCTGAACGATCAGTTCTACGTCAATGTCGATGCCAAGTACCTCGGGAGCAATTCGAAATTCCGGGTGGAAGATGGCGGCAGCCAGACCTTCTCCCACGAGATGCGCTCGGTGATCATTGGCGCCGGCGTGGGCTTCCGGTTCTGACGATGCCGACTCCAGTAGCTATCGGAGGTGTTTTCCGACCCAGGCGTTGGGTACTGGCCCTGATCGGGGTCAGCAGCCTGGGTCTTGCGAATCTCGCGCAGGCCCAAACGCTCGGGGCTGTCGAGCAGCGCCTCGATCGACTCGAAAAAGTGGCCCGCGAGCTTCAGCGACAAACCGATCGGAGTTCACGCTCCTCTGATTCTCGCGATGACGTCTACCTGCAGCTTGATCGCCGCCTTGCTGCACTGGAGCGTGCTATTTCCAACCTGGTTGCGTCCCAGGAGCGCGATCATCGCGAATTGACCACCACCGTGGAGCAATTGCAGCGGATGAAGCGCGATGTCGAGGCAAGGCTCGATACCGTCGAGAACCAACCGCCGTCGGCGCCCGCCGCCGCAGCTACGGACATCATCGCCGAGCCGCCCGCGGCTCCCCTCGACGCCGATGCACGGTTCAAGCAGGCGATGGGCTATGCCGATCGGCACGACTGGCCGAAGGCTGAATTCGCATTCGACACTTTCATTGTCAGCTATCCCTCCGATCCCAGGCTTCCTGAAGCCCGCTACCAACTTGGGCGTGCGTTCAAGGGCCAGGGCAAGCCCGCTCAGGCTGCGCAAATATTCCTGGACCTCTATCAACAGCATCCAGAGGCACCCTTCGCCGTCGCTAACCTCTTCGCGCTTGGTGAATCGCTCGCTGCGATAAGTCCGGAAAACACCGGGCAAGCCTGCGATGTCTATAGCGAGATCGATGTGACCCATGGCCGGGACCTGTCAGTCGAGCAGCGCTCGCAGCTCCTCGACCGGCGGCTCGCATTAAAATGCTCAAATTGAACTAAGCTGGACGGTTCGCGATGGACTCGACGTCTCGATCGGATCTCGAATATGCTGGCTTGGGCCGCCTGCTAAAAGCAGCAGGCGTTCCTCCCTGCCGCACAGAGAAACTGATAGCCGACGTACTCGCAGAAGACGCCGCCGCGACACGGAGCGCGATAGTCTCGGATTTGCGTGTCATGATGGATGGATATGTATCGTCCACACGTCGAACGGTGCGGCAATCAATGTTTGAAATACAATATTTGCAAAGTAACAAATTTTCACAACGGAGAAAATTGATCAATATATCGTTTCTCTTAGTAATGATTGTTTCTCTTTCGGGTATTTCGGCGTATTTCGGTTTTCGCGCTGCCATCGCGGATAATCCCCTGACTTGCGCACCGATCAATTCAATACAGTCTGATTTTGGGTCGAATTATTTCGAAAGAAATCGATGATGGTCAGTATGCCAGAGGAAAATTTGATTGATACCCAGGTCAAGGCATTATTGGACCTTGCCATGGACGCGGTCGCCCAAGCCCGGATGTTGATGTCGCGCCAGATCCACGCCCAGAGAGCCGTACCTCTCGATGAGACTTCGTTGACGACGTTGAAACAAGAATTGATCAGAGGACGTTATCTGGGTCTTATTACACAACAATCCCTCCCCCGTATTCCGAAAACAGGAGAAAAGGGGGTAAAAATTTTGCTCCGCCTTCTAGACGATCCCGACCAATATATATCGCATAGAGAACTAGCAAATGCTGCCGAATTGCGATCTCCTACCAGTGATGCAATCAAGGTTTACATATGCCATATTAGAGATTGCCTTGACGAATTCGGATACTCTGGAAGCATGGTTGAGACTGGGCTTCATAGCTATCGGGTTAGATCTGAGAATGTCGAATGTTTAATTGAATTTATTATAAATTTATAAAACTTTATTGAATCAAATTCAAAACACTTGAGGTAGTTGATTTGCTTCCTCGCATTGGGAGCATATATTTGTCTATACGAAGAATATTCGAAGACACTGCAAATTTTTCCGCAAGTCACTCGCCTATCGACCCTGTCAAAGTTCGAACCGGAATTGACAGAATTCATCTGGAAACCGCGCTGGCCGTTCATCTTCATGGGAATTTTCGGAAAACCGCCGAGGCTCTGAACATGAAGTCGGCCACCGTCAATCGCCGCATTCGCGATCTCGAATTTCAACTGGGCACGCAAATATTCGAGCGGCAGAGGCGTCGTCTCGTTCCAACGCGATCCGGGCTGATCTTCCTGCGGCGCTGTGCCGAAATTCTGAAAAGCTTCCATGCTTTGGTCGAGAGCGTCCGCCGTATGGCCGATGGCAGAGCGGGACAAATTGTCATCGGCTATCATGGAACGTTTGCGCACGAAGAGTTGTACGACATCCTCCTGAATCCCGATCCAGGCTATCCGGATATCCGCCATATTCCGTTTGAATTGACCCATAATACGATGGATGAAGCGTTGATAAGCGGTATCATCGACGTAGCAATTGTACGCGGTAACCCAGTCACGCTCTCCGACAAGACGGCACCGTTATGGACCGAACGCATTCTTGTCATTCTCCCGGAAAGCCATCCTCTTGCAGCTCGATCATTTCTGCAATGGTCAGATTTGATCAATGAGACTTTTCTTATTTCCGGATACGATCCAAGCACGGCCATTCAAAAGCTGATTGAAGAGCGATTTTCTTCTGTAGGCGCGTTGCCTAACGTGAAGGTCCATTATGTTGGTGGCCCGGCGATCATGCATATGGTCGGCGTTGGACACGGGATTTGTCTGTGTTTGGAATCGATACTGGTCCACAGCTTTTCAGGAACCGTTGTCCGCGAACTGTCAGGTGCCGCAGGTCCAGACTATGTGACCAGCTTTGCATGCTGGCGGGAAGACAATCCCAATCCAGCACTTTCTCCATTCCTGAGAGCGCTGCTTCACCGCTATCCTGGCCGGAACAGCGTATGAAGCGGCCAAAAGAAGAACGGACTTCGCTCGGCATGCGCATTGAATGCGCCTTGATCGCGGTGCTCATGTTCTTGCCGATCGCAAGTTGCACGGTTCACGCTATCGACGACTTGGTGACAAAATGGTCGCTCGCTCGTGTTCTGAATGTCATTCAGCGACTGATTCAATAGACCAAGAGAAGGATCAAAACCGATACGGGGTCGGCCCAGCGCTTGTCGAAGCAAAAGTACGTCGCGAGCCGTTGATCCTCGGCCGAGGCGGCGATTGTCCAGTGAAGCGGAAGCCTCTGCATCTACGCTATTCCCTGTCTTTCTTCGCCATCTTTCGATGCCCCAAAAGGCCTGTTGAAACGAGCCGTCTTCTGCGCCTCTTAATCGTCCCCAATGCGTCGGACGCCCTGTCCGGCAACCGAAACGGGGATCGCCATGGCCGCCACGCTACAGCAACAGGAAGGCAGTCGACGGGGCGCGCGGATGCTGCGCACGGCGCTGGGAGAAGCGATCTCCGCCTGGCTAGCTGATCCTGCGATTATCGAGGTGATGCTGAACCCGGACGGGCGGCTGTGGGTCGACCGATTGGGCAAAGGGATCAGCGATAGTGGCGAGTGGTTGTCGCCGGCTGACGGCGAACGGATCATACGCTTGGTCGCACACCATGTCGGCGTTGAAGTTCACGCCCGCAGCCCACGTGTATCGGCCGAACTGCCGGAGAGTGGCGAACGTTTTGAAGGACTGCTTCCGCCGGTCGTCACGGCGCCGGCCTTCGCGATCCGTAAACCGGCCGTCGCCGTATTCACGCTGACCGATTATGTGACTGCTGACATCATGTCCGCCGAAGCGGCCGAGTTGCTGCGTGCAGGCATCGCTCAACGCATGAATATCCTCGTCGCTGGCGGTACGGGAACCGGCAAGACGACGCTCACTAACGCGCTGCTTGCCGAGATATCCAAGACCACCGACCGGGTCGTGCTAATCGAAGACACGCGCGAACTCCAATGCGCCGCACCCAACCTCGTCGCGATGCGGACCAAGGACGGCGTTGCATCGCTTTCCGACCTGGTCCGTTCCTCACTGCGCCTCCGCCCCGACCGCATCCCGATCGGGGAAGTACGCGGAAGCGAAGCACTCGATCTTCTTAAGGCATGGGGCACCGGCCATCCAGGCGGGGTCGGCACGATCCATGCCGGCAGTGCGCTCGGAGCACTCCGCCGGATGGAACAACTCATCCAGGAAGCGGTGGTGACAGTGCCCCGCGCATTGATTGCCGAAACCATAGACCTGATCGCGGTTCTGGTCCGCAATGGGCACGGCCGGCGGATGTCCGAACTCATGCGCGTGGACGGCCTCGATCCCGCCTCCGGCGACTATCGCCTTACAGCCCTTACAGCCCCTCCAGGAGACCTATCATGATCCATGCCGTCCGGCGCGGCGCCAGTCGCGTCACGTTCGCTGCTACAGCGACTCTCGTCACATTGTTGGCCGCATCACCAGCCCATGCCGGCGGATCGTCCATGCCCTGGGAAGGACCACTCGAAAGTATCCTGGAGTCGGTCGAAGGGCCGGTGGCGAAGATTGTCGCGGTCATCATCATCATCGTCACGGGGCTCAGCCTGGCCTTCGGCGACACGTCGGGCGGCTTCCGAAGACTGATCCAGATCGTATTCGGTCTGTCGATCGCCTTTGCCGCCAGTTCCTTCTTCCTGTCCTTCTTCAGCTTCGGCGGCGGGGCGCTGGTATGATGACCGGCGGGGACGAGCTTCCGGGCTATTTCGCACCGGTGCATCGTGCGCTCAGCGAACCGATCCTGCTGGGCGGAGCCCCACGCAGCCTCGCCATCGTCAATGGGACGCTTGCCGGCGCCCTCGGTCTCGGCTTGCGTCTCTGGATTGCCGGACTTGCGCTCTGGGCCATCGGCCACACCCTTTCGGTCTGGGCCGCACGTCGCGATCCGCAATTCGTCGATGTCGCCCGCCGCCATCTCAAATATCCGGTCTGGATGCGGCCATGATGAACCTCTCCGAATATCGCGGAAGCGCTGCTTGCCTCGCCGACTTTCTACCCTGGGCCGCACTCGTGGCGCCGGGCGTGATCCTCAACAAGGATGGGTCGTTCCAGCGTTCCCTGCGCTTTCGCGGTCCCGACCTCGACAGTGCAACGCCTGCCGAACTGGTTGCCGTCACAGCGCGCCTGAACAGCGCGCTCCGCCGTCTCGGGTCCGGTTGGGCGGTGTTCGTTGAAGCGCAGCGTGTCCCCGCGCTCGACTATCCCGAATGCGACTTTCCCGATCCGGTATCCGAACTGGTCGAAATGGAACGACGCGAACAGTTTCGCGAGGCCGGCGCGCATTTCGAAAGCTTCTATTATCTCACGCTGCTCTGGATGCCGCCTGCCGAGAATGCCGCCCGCACGGAAAGCTGGCTCTACGAAGGGCGGAGCGGATCGGGCGTCGATGCCCATGAACTGTTGACGGGCTTTATCGATCGGACGAACCGCATCCTCAATCTGATCGAAGGCTTCATGCCCGCAGCACACTGGCTCGATGACGGCGAGACGCTGACCTTCCTTCATGGCTGCGTGTCGACCAAACGCCAGCGGGTCCGTGTTCCCGAGACGCCTTCCTATCTCGACGCTCTGCTCACCGATGAAGGGCTGACCGGAGGACTGGAGCCCAAATTGGGTGACTGTCATCTGCGTATCGCTACCATCACCGGCTTTCCAACCGCGACCTTTCCGGGACTGTTGGACGAACTCAACCGCCTCCCATTTCCCTATCGCTGGTCGACGCGCGCGATCATGCTCGACAAGACAGATGCGACGAAGCTGCTGACGAAAATCCGGCGGCAATGGTTCGCCAAGCGCAAGTCGGTTGCCGCCATCCTCAAGGAAGTCATGACCAACGAGGCATCGGTGCTCACCGACACCGACGCTTCCAACAAGGCAGCCGATGCGGATCTCGCGCTACAGGAGCTAGGCGCTGATCATGCCGGTATCGCCTATGTAACCGCCACTATTTGCGTATGGGACCGGGATGCCGGTATCGCGGCGGAGAAGTTGCGGCTCGCGGAAAAGGTGATCCAGGGTCGCGACTTCACCTGCACCATCGAAGGCATGAACGCACTTGAGGCATGGCTCGGAAGCGTGCCGGGCCATGTCTATGCCAATGTTCGGCAACCGCCGATTTCTACGCTCAATCTCGCCCATATGATCCCGGTGTCGGCAGTATGGGCGGGCGCGCAGCGGGATGCGCATTTCAATGCGCCTTGTCTTTTCCACGGCAAAACCGAGGGATCGACGCCGTTCCGTCTGTCGCTTCATGTCGGCGATGTCGGTCACACGCTAATCGCTGGACCAACCGGTGCAGGCAAATCCGTGCTGCTCGCGCTCATGGCTATGCAGTTCAGGCGTTATGCCAACAATCAGGTCTTCGCTTTCGATTTTGGTGGTTCGATCCGCGCCGCCACGATCGCCATGGGCGGCGACTGGCAGGATCTCGGCGGCGTGCTGCATGACGATGATGGAGAGGCGGGCGTTACGCTGCAGCCTCTTGCCCGCATCGACGAAGCCGGCGAGCGCAGCTGGGCGGCCGACTGGTTGGCCGCAATCTTCGCCGGCGAAGGGGTATCGTTCGGGGCTGCCGAAAAGGAGCATCTGTGGTCAGCCCTCGGCTCGCTGGCTTCAGCGCCTGCGGCAGAACGTACCCTGACCGGCCTTGCCGTCCTGCTACAATCCCAGGAGCTGAAGCAGGCCCTTGCCCCCTATTGCATTGGCGGACCGTGGGGCCGGCTGCTCGATGCCGAGACCGAGCATCTCGGCGAGGCTGCGGTTCAAGCTTTCGAGACCGAGGGTCTGATTGGCGCCGCCTCGGCTGCGGCCGTGCTGGCTTATCTCTTTCACCGCATAGAAGGGCGACTCGACGGTCGCCCGACACTCATCATCATCGACGAGGGTTGGCTTGTGCTCGACAGTCCGGCGTTCGCGGCACAGCTGCGCGAATGGCTGAAAACCCTGCGCAAGAAGAACGCCAGCGTTATCTTCGCGACCCAGAGCCTTGCCGACATCGAGACGTCGAGCATCGCGCCCGCGATCATCGAAAGCTGTCCGACCCGCATCTTCCTGCCCAACGAACGCGCGGCCGAACCGCAGATCGCCAGAGTCTATGAACGTTTCGGGCTCAATGCGCGCCAGATCGACATTCTGAGCCGGGCGACGCCGAAGCGCGATTATTATTGCCAGTCGCGTCGTGGCAACCGGCTGTTCGAACTCGGTCTGGGCGAAGTCGCACTCGCCTTTACCGCCGCATCATCGAAATCCGATCAGATCCGCATCGGTGAACTGCTGGCGGCCGATGGCCCTGAGGGGTTCGCACGAGCCTGGCTCAGACATCGCGGTCTCGAATGGGCCGCAGAGCTTCTTCCCGTTCCGGAGCAATCTTCCCCTTCAGCCCGCCAGGACGGCGGCGGCCTCAATCCCGATGAGGAGATAATAGGATGACCCCCCGTACCTTGCGCGGCGCACTTCTCGCCGCCGTGGCCCTGTCTACCGGACTTTCCGGCACTTTCGTGGCCAGTCCGGCGCGAGCGCAGTTCGGTCTGGGGGGCATCGTCTACGACCCCACCAACTATGCCTCCAATGTGCTGCAGGCCGCCCGCGCGCTGGAACAGATCAACAATCAGATCACCCAGATACAGAACCAGGCGAGCAGCCTCGTCAACGAGGCGAAGAACCTTGCAAGCCTGCCGGTTTCGACGCTGACGACGCTTCAGGCGCAGGTGAACCAGACGCGGCAATTGCTGAGTCAGGCACAACGCATCGCCTATGATGTTCAGAGCATCCAGCAGGCATTCGATGGCCGCTACAAGGGGACGGCGCTGACCGGGAACCACGCCCAGATGGTCGCGAATGCCAATGCACGCTGGGAGGACAGCGTTGGTGCGCTGGAGGATGCTCTGCGCGTCCAGGCCGGCGTCGTTGGCAATATCGACAGCACGCGCACCAGCATCGACACGCTGGTCGGCGCAAGCCAGTCAGCGAGTGGCGCACTCGCGGCGACGCAGGCGGGCAATCAGCTCCTCGCGCTTCAATCGCAGCAGCTCGCCGATCTCACTGCTGCCATTGCCGCACAAGGCCGGGCGCAGGCGCTCGATGCGGCGCGCGATGCTGCCATCGAAGCCGAAGCGCGCGAACGCTTCCGTCGGTTCAGGGGAAAGAACTGACATGGGACGTACGGCGAAGATCGCGGCGGCAGCCGCCCTCGGCGGCCTGCTCCTGGCGCTGACCATTGGCATGGCCGCGACCGAGCGCCCGCGTATGGACACCGTGACCGTGCATGCGGGCGAAGCTGCGGATTACCGAGTCAAGCCCGATCTACGGCGCTGCCGCACCCTGACCATGCCCGATGCAGGCTGCGAGGCCGCATGGGAGGCCGAGCGCCGTCGCTTCTTCGGAAAGGAGGAGCGGCCATGAACGATACCGGCATCGTCGACGATTTCCTCGGCGTCTTCACCGGCTATATTGACAGCGGCTTCGGCCTGTTGGGTGGCGAAGTTGGTTTCCTATCCTCTACGTTCATCGCGATCGACGTCACCATCGCGGCACTCTTCTGGGCGTGGGGGACAGATGAGGATGTGCTTCAGCGCCTGGTGAAGAAAACGCTCTACATCGGCGTTTTCGCCTGGATCATCGGCAATTTCTCCAGCCTCGCCACGATCGTCTTCGACAGCTTCGCGGGACTCGGCCTCCAGGCGTCAGGAAGCGGCATGGCGCTCGGCGACTTCATGAAGCCCGGCACGGTCGCCGCGACCGGCCTCGATGCCGGCGCGCCGCTTCTCGATGCGACCGAGGATCTGGTGGGACCGGTCGGCCTCTTCACCAATTTCCCGCAAATCCTGATTCTCCTGCTGGCGTGGGCGATCGTGGTGCTCGCCTTCTTCGTTCTCGCGATCCAGCTCTTCGTCACGATCATCGAGTTCAAGCTGGTGACGCTCGCGGGTTTCGTGCTGCTTCCGTTCGCTTTTTGGGGACGCACCGCCTTCATGGCCGAGCGCGTGCTGGGCCATATCGTCTCGAGTGGCATCAAGGTGTTGGTTCTTGCGGTCATCATCGGTATCGGCACGACCCTGTTCAGCCAGTTCACTAACGCCAGTGTCGGTGTCGATCCCGATATTGAGCAGGTGATGGCGATTGCGCTGGCGGCGCTGACGCTGCTCGGCCTCGGTATCTTCGGTCCCGGCATCGCTAACGGCATCGTCACTGGCGGCCCGCAGCTTGGCGCAGGCGCGGCCGCCGGGACCGCACTGATGGCGGGCGCTTCTCTGGCGGGCGGCGCGGCAGGCCTCCGTCTTGCCGGAGGCGCAGCGGCCGGAGGTATGGCCAGTGCAGCCCGAGGGACTGCGGCGGCGGCCGGAACGGCGCAAGGCGCCTATGCCCTGGGCTCAGCCGGCAAGACCGGCGCATCCGCAATAGCGGGAGGCGCTGGCGCTGTGGGCCAGGCTGCGGCGAGTGCTGCGGCATCACCCCTGCGCAAAGCAGCCGCATCGCTCAAGGCGAGCTATCGCGAAGGAACCCGTGATGCCGTCAGCGCCACCGGCGGTACGATCAGCAGTGGTGCGCCGTCAGCCGCATCGGACGGGCCGCCCGGTTGGGCGAAATCCATGAAGCGCCGACAGGCGATCGCGCAGGGGGCCACCATGGCCTCCCATACGCTCAAGGGCGGCGACAGCCACGGCGGCGGCGCCGGCCCCGACATCAGTCAGAAGGACTAGCCTCATGTTTCATCGTCCCTCCATTCGCTATGGCCAGTCGCCCGAACCCATCACGCCCTATCAACGCGCCGCACAGGCCTGGGATGATCGCATTGGCTCGGCCCGTGTGCAGGCCCGCAACTGGCGACTGGCCTTCTTTGGCTGCCTCGCCCTCTCGGGAGGTCTTTCCGCCGGCCTCGTCTGGCAATCCGCACGCGGCCATATCACGCCCTGGGTGGTCGAAGTCGACAAGCTCGGCGAAGCGCGCAGCGTCGCGCCCGCCGAAGCGGACTATCGTCCGACCGACCCGCAAATCGCGTTCCATCTTGCGAGATTCATCGAGTCCGTGCGCTCGGTGCCCGCCGATCCGATCGTGCTCAGGCAGAATTGGCTGCGAGCATATGACTTTACCACCGACAAGGGCGGCCAGGCACTCAACGACTATGCCCGCAACAACGATCCATTCGCACTTGTCGGCAAAGTGCAGATCGCGACCGATGTCTCAAGCGTGATCCGCGCGTCGAACGACAGCTTCCGTGTCGCCTGGATCGAGCGCCGCTACCAGGACGGTGCGCTCGCGGAGACCTCGCGATGGTCCGCGATCCTCACCGTCACTGTCCAGACCCCGCGAACGCCCGATGGACTGCGCAAGAACCCGCTGGGCGTCTTTGTAGCCGCACTCAACTGGTCGAAGGAACTCAGCCAATGAACACGCTTGCTCGCTCCGTACAGCGATCCTTTCTGTTGCTCGCTTCGGCCAGCCTGCTGACGCAAGGCGCGCACGCTGCCTCGACGCAAGGAACCAGTCAGGCCGAAGCTTCTCAACACGGTGAACCGGCCGACCCGCGTCAACGCATCGGACGCGCCAATGCGGCGGCGAGAGTCCAACCGGACCGCGCCGGGTATCGCAATGCCATTCAGCAATATGCCTGGGAGGACGGGGCGCTGTTCCAGATCTATACCTCGCCGGGCCAGGTTACGGATATCATGTTGCAGGAGGGTGAGACCCTCGTAGGACCCGGTCCGGTCGCGGCGGGCGATACGGTGCGCTGGATCATCGGGGATACGGTGAGCGGAACGGGCGCAACGCGGCGTGTCCACATCCTCGTCAAACCGACACGGCCGGACATCACGACCAATCTCGTCATCAATACCGACCGACGCACCTACCATCTCGAACTGCGCGCAATGGCTGCAACCTATATGGCCGCCGTTTCCTGGGCCTATCCGCAGGATGCGCTGATCGCCTTGCGTGCTGCCGCAGCCGAGCGCGAGCGCACGGCGCCGCTGGCGTCGGGCATCGATGTAGCCGCGCTAGATTTCCGATACAGGATTCGTGGCGATCGGCCCGACTGGCGACCAGTGCGCGTGTTCGACGATGGCCGGCAGGTCTTCATCGAATTTGCCGAAAATGTATCGCGTAGCGACATGCCGCCACTGTTCGTCATTGGCGAGACGGGCGCGGCCGAACTGGTCAATTATCGTGTGGCTGGACGCTACATGATCGTGGACCGACTATTCGGGCAGGCTGAACTCAAGCTCGCATCAGGCAAGCGTGCGGTGAGCGTCCGCCTCGAACGTGAGGGCAAGCGCAGGAAGGACCGGTCATGAGCGAGCGCGGCACGGAAAGCATCGATGCGCCGGGTGAGGAAGGGCATGATCCCTCGATCACAGCACCCGCCGTCGCTGATCCACAGGCGTTCAGATTGCGCGGTGATCCGCCACGCGTCATGCGCCTGTCACGCAAGACTTTGGCATCGGTAGGCGCCATTGCTTGCCTGAGCATCGGCGGAGCGCTGGTCTATGCGCTGCAACCCGCTCGGCATAGGGAGGGGCCTAATCTCCTGGAGACGCAAAGCCGCAATCGCGTCGAGAGTGTGACAGGCGCGCCCAAGGATTATAGCCAGGTGCCTCAACTGGGCCAACCGATGCCCGGTGATCTTGGGCGCCCCATATTGTCGGCGCAGCAGAACGGTCAGCCCGTTCCCGTGCCGCCGATGGGGTCAGCGACCGCCCCGGTTGATCCACGCCTTGCGCAAGCCGAACAGGCACGGCAGCGTGTCGTTCAGGAGCGCGATTCTGCACGAACCAGCCGATTGTTCCTTGCCAGCATGGGCGATGGGAATGCGGCGCAGCCTGCAACGCAGCCACCTCCTTCACCCGCCGCAGCCCCTGTCGCGGCGAAAGATCCTGCCGCGCCTACCGGCGCGCGAGGCTTCCTGAACGTCGCGGCGAACCGAACCACAGTGAGCAGCGAACGCATCACAGCACCGACCTCGACCAACATCGTGCAGGCGGGGAGTATCATTGCAGCAGCGCTGCTCACCGGCATTCAGTCCGACCTTCCCGGCCAGATCACCGCCCAGGTGACCCAGAATGTCTATGATAGTCCGACGGGACGTATCCTGCTCATCCCCCAGGGATCGCGTCTCATCGGCGAGTATGACAGCGAGGTTTCGGCGAGCCAAAGTCGCGTGCTGCTCGCCTGGGACCGGCTCATCCTTCCCGGAGGCCGCTCGATCCTGCTCGATCGCCAACCCGGTGCGGACGCTTCCGGCAGGGCGGGAATCAGGGACGGCGTGAACTATCATTGGGGCAATATGCTCAAAGCAGCCCTGATTTCGACGCTCCTCGGGGTTGGTACGGAGCTGGCCACGGACAAAGATGACAAGCTTGTCGAAGCACTGCGTTACGGTACTCAGGATACCATCAACCAGACTGGACGACAGGTCGTTCAGCGCGAGATCAGAGTGCCGCCGACATTGACGGTCAGGCCGGGTCATATCCTCCGGATAATCGTCACGCGTGATCTTGTGCTCGAGCCTGTCACGCAGGGAGACCGGTCATGAACAAGCTGCGCCTGGGACCAATCATCGAAGAGAAGCCGGTCAAGTTGACTGTGGAGCTGTCTGGGCGGTTGTTTCGCGATCTCTCCGATTATGCGCGCGAACATGCGAATACCACCGGTCTTGCAGAGCCGCTTCCACCCGAACGCCTTATCGCTCCGATGCTTGAACGCTTTATGGCGAGTGATCGCGCTTTCATCCGTCGACGCAGGACCGGAAAATCCTAGCCAGTTTGCTGGAGAGCCCGGACAGCAATTCGAGATTTCCAATATCCGGATCGGACCTTGCTAATGCCGCGTTTTGGATGACCGCGTTCAAAGCCGGCTTGACGGATTATATGCGATCAATCGGGGCGATAGAACAACGCCCGTCCGGTAGGCACTAACTGTAGTAACAGGTCGAACTCGGCCAGATTGGCCGTGAGCACGGTAAACCCAAGCTTGTGGGCCTGAAGGAAGAGCATGCAATCGTGCAGCGCTTTCATCCGTGCATCCTTCGCATAGCCCTGCAGGCGACTCAGCATTCCGGCGAGCAGCGCTGCCCTGCCCAAGACATCGACATCAGGGGCAAATGTGCGATGGTCCGGCATCGCCTCGATCTGGTCCCGGATGACGGCGATGACCTGTGCAGTACGCGCATCGACAGGATCGAGTACGCCGATCGTATGAGTTAATTCCTGAATGGCCACCGTGGAATGGTTGACCTGCCGCTTGTCGATCAATTCCTCGACGAGCGAAGGGGCGCGCCCTTGAAGCTGATCGATATAGACGCATGTATCGAGCAGCAGCGGTTGCCCCGCCAATTCCTCCACGCTTGCAAAGGGAAGCGCATCATCCGGCCGGCGCGCGAGGGTTCGGCGCGGGTCGAAACGCGACCAGCGCAGGGCCGCGCGGATATCAAAAGCGGGCATGTCAGAATCCGAGGTCGATATCCGGTTCCACCTTGCCGCGCGCCGCCTTGAAACGTTCGGCGAAACCATCTTCCAACGCAACATTGGCAAGCGCAAATTCTATAAGGTCGGTATCCGTCTCAATGCCCGTCAGCGCCTTGGCGCGCTTTACAAGAGTCTGGCTCACCCGGCCGCCGATTCGACCACTCTTTTCTTCCAGAAGCCCGGAGCGCTCGGCAGCCGCCATTACCGCCTCAACACGCCCGGCATTGACGGTGGCGATCTGGCCGCTCCTTACGACGCGGGCAGCGCCACCACGTACCGTTCTTCCGCTCTTCGCGCCGCTGATCAAATGATGTTTGCCCATACGCTCTGTCCAACAAATTTTATTTCCGTTGAACATAATGCTTGCGCATGGTTGACGCAAGAGATCACCGTGGTTGGTCGGTGCTGGATGCCATCGGCACGGCAACCCTATACACCGCCACTGATCCGCTTACGCTATTCCCTGTCTTGCTTCGCCAGCCTGCGAGGGCATCAAATCCTTGTTGCCCTCCGTGATTTTGTGCGTCTCTTGATTGCCCCCGAAGCCCCGGCGCTGTGCCGAGGCAACGGGGATGATGTTCATGACAAGTCGATTCCTGCGTGCCGGAGCGGCTACGATCGCGCTGCTGTCCGGCATGACGCTCACGCCGGCCCATGCCAACAATTACGGTGAAAGCTACGCCTGGCAATTCCGCACCTCGGCCGACCGGGTCAATCTGGCGGCGATCGCCGATCTCATCGCGAAACGGCGGTCGGGCTATTATCAGGCGCCCGTCTATAACACGACGATCCAACGGCAGTATAATTGCGACATCACCTCGTCGGCGACCGGTAACGCGGATTCGCAAACGGCTCTGGCCAATTCGCCCACGGTCACCGGCGCCACCTCCACCGCCAATGGAAATCTGAGCGAGACCGATGTTTCGACCGGCTCGGGGGCATCAGCGGGCATCGACCAGGCCAATAGCGGCATGGTCAGCGCTTCCGTCCGGGGCGACACCTCCGCCACCGGTTCGGGCACTGTCACCCAGGCGCTCAATTCTACTCAGACCAACAGCGGCGATCAGTCGGCAAGCGTCAACGCGTCGACCGCCTGCATGTTCGGGATGCTCAACTGATGGGCGCCGGTGCAACCGCCCGGGTTTGGACCGGAAAGGGAGTGGGCGGCTGGGGACGGCTGGCCGGCGTGTCCCTTGCGGCACTTGCTCTGCCTGGCTGCGTCTCGATGCAGCAGCAACGGCTCGCGTCTGGGGAGGAGCCGGTGCTTCTTGGGCCTGCGGTGCGAGACAACCGGACGCCAATGGACGCGCCACTCGCCTGTCTTGCACACCAGATCGCGGGCCGCGGGGGAACGCCCCTCGTGGTCGCGGTTGGCGACGTGCGCGACTATACCGGCAAATATTCGGTCAACGAGGGCAACGCCATCACCCAGGGCGGCGCACTCATGGTGTCCTCGGCGCTTGGCAAGCTGGGCGGCGCGGTGCGCCTGGCCGAACGCTTCGATCCGACCATCGCCGAACGTGAACTCGGCTATCTCGATCGTCGCCAGCTCGGCGACGGTGACGCGCATGACATTCCCGCCTCGTCGGGACGGCAGAGCGTGCCATGGCTTCCCTATTTCGGCGGCAGCATCCAGGCCTCCGATTATTACATCGTCGGGGGCATCACCGAACTCAATTACGATATCCGCTCGGGTGGTGCGGAGGCAGCGGTCGGCAGCGTCGGCCCAAAGGTTCGCACCTACACTCAGAGCGTCGCGATCGACCTGCGCATCGTCGATACGCGTTCGCTGCTGGTGGTGCGGACGATCAGCCTCACCAAGCAGTTTACCGGCTACGAGACCGGGTTCGGCGTCTTCCGCTTTTTCGGTTCCAATCTGTTCGACATCAATGTCGGCGCCAAAGGCCAGGAACCGCTTCAGCTCGGGATACGCACGGCACTGGAAGAAGCGACCCTGCGACTGGTGAGCACGGTCGCACGGATCAATCCGGCGCCCTGTATGGCGCAGGCATCCTGGAAGGCCGAGACGGGACAGGCGGAACTGCCTGCCGTGGAGCCGCAGCCCGCGCCAGCACGTCCGGCCGGCACATCGGCGGCCTTCAACGGACCGAGCACGGTAAGTGAATCGGCTGGCGGCAACAGCATCCGGCTTCCCTTCGAGATAGGCTCGGCCGATCTCTCCGGTTCGGCCGCCGCTCTCCTCGATCGGATCGCTGCCGCGACAGCTCGCGGTTCCACCACGGTGACGATCGTCGCTCGCGACACGGAAAATCTCGACCCTGGCGCGCGCGATGCCCTGATCGATCGGCGAATAGCCACGCTGGTCGCGGCGCTCGTGCGGCGCGGTATCGCGCAAGAAACGGTTGCTACGTCCTGGCGTCCTGGCCCTGCCGATCCCGCGATCGTGCCCGATAGCCCCGGTCTGCAACGCCTCGCGGTGCTGCGGCTCGGTCGCTGACGCTTCTCTCCAGCCAAGAGGAGGCGCCCACCGGACACAGCCCCCTGACCACATCCATTTTTCTCACGAAAGGTTCATTCCATGACACATGATCGTTCTACCGCGCATCGTTCGCGCCGTCTCTTCTTCGGCAGCGCTTTCGCCGCGCTTTCCGCCGCTCTCGCCGCCCCGGCGCTGGCCGTTTCCCCTTCGTCGCCGGAGATCGATGCCGAAGGTGCGCAGATCATCGCGAACAACCAGTCGACGACCGATTGGGCCGTCGAGGCAACCGCCGTCGATCCGGTGATCGAGGCCGTCGTCGAGCCGACGCAGGCGAGTGCAAGCCTGTCCGGCAACAGCATCGCTGCATCCGCAACCGCAAACCGGCAAGACAATACGCTCGCGCCGGATACACTCGACCTCTCTACGGTTTGGGTCGACACCCATCTTGCCGTAGATGCGAATGGCGTCACCGCCTATGCGCCCGCAGTGATCGCCGCACAGCAGACCACCGATTATGCACCCGTCATGGCCGATGCCGACTTCACCTATGTCGGCCTGACCGCCGATGGTGTCGTGGACAGCAGCCTGGCCATCGCCGATAACCGACAAGAAGCGCTCGCCGCCGGTAATAATGCGGCCAGTACGCTCAGCCTGTCGGGCAATGACGGAAGCACGGGCGCGGGCATCGCGAGCCGGCAATCGATTGGCTATGGATCGGATGTCTCGGCCGATATGGCGGGGCTGTCGCGCATCATCACGCAGGAAGTGGTGGACAGCGACATCGCGATCGACGGCAATCTCCAGCGGGCCATCGCCACGGGGAACAGAGTGGACAATGCGCTCTCGACCGATGTGCTGGGCATCGAGAACGCCTCGGCCAGCGGAACACCATCGATCATCACGCCCTATGGCGGCACTGAGGTGAACGCGGCCTATGCCGTTCTCTCCGATCAGCGGGCCGACAGCGACGTGCGAGCGAATGCCGATGGAGGATTCCGAACGGTCGCGGTTGATTCCGTGGTCGACTCCTCCATGAGCGCCGACGGTAACGCGCTTGCCGCGGCGGCCTATGGCAACGATGCGAAGAATGCCGTGGCGCTCACGGCCAACAGCATCGACGCCGGCTATGGCGCCGTCGTCAATGTGACGAACGTCCAGGCTGCCGGCGGCGCGACCAGTGCCGACGCGCTGGGCGGCACGACCCTGAATCTGTCGAGCGACCTGGTGGGCTCGAGCCCCTCGGTGGCCGGCAACAGCGTCCAGGTGACGGCGATTGCCAACCGTTCGGACGCCAATCTCCTGTCCGTCGAAGCGACCGCGATCAGCGCTCCCGATGGCTACGGAGGCGAAGAAGGCGGTGAATGGCCTGAATATGTCGGAACAGCGCGATATACCCCCTATGGCGAGATGACGGTTACGGCGCCCTTCAGCGTCCAGAATGCCCAGACGTTCACCGCGCCCGTCGAAGCCACGGCATTCGAGAATGCTACAGGCGTCACGACCGAGGCGGCGATCGTCGATTCCAGCGTTGCGCTGCTCGACAATGCCACCAGGGTCGCGACGACGGGCAACAGCGGCAACAATGGCCTTTGGCTCGACGCCAACACTATCGCTACCGCCGCCGACCTCAATTCCGCTCAGATCGGAGACGGTGACGTTCGGGTGACAATTGCCGACGTCGATGACGTGGCCGGGGCTTACATCCTCGCGCAGGGTGATGTGGTCGGATCCCGCCTGACGGTGGCGCGCAATGACACGCAAGGCGTCGCGATCGCGAACAGCGTCTCGAACAGCCTTGGCGTGACCGGCAATCAACTCATCAGCGCCAGCGGTCACTATGATGCGGAGGCAGGCCTTCCCTATGACGATCTCGTTGCTTCGGCCGATTATGCGCTCGCGAATTACCAGAGCGCAGGCTCGGGCACAGGTTCGGGTGAAGGCGAAGAAGGCGGCATCCAGCAGATTTCCTCCGATATCGCCGGCCACCTGGCCGGCGTCGGCGACAGCATCATCCGCTCGTCAGTCGATATCGAGGGAAACAGTCAGGCCGCGACCGCGCTCGCCAATCTCGCGTCGAACGATCTGATCATCGAGGCGACGTCGCTGGGCGGCGCAATGGACAGGGCGCCGGGATCGGCACTGTCCTCGACCCAGATCGGCGTCGCGGACCTGTCGGCCACCTCCGATCTCGTGATCGACGCCACCGGCTATGTCGTCGACGGCTCGGTCAGGGTGGGGAGCAACAGTAACACGGCGCTTGCCCATATGAACGACGCCGCAAACCAGATGGCCATCAATGCTGTTCAGATCGGGGAACTGAGCGGCGCCAATGCGGAGCTGTTCACCGATCCGGACGTGCCGGGCCTCGCTGTTGGCGATCATGTGCTGGCCAACAACCAGTTGGCCGATGGTCGCGTCGCCGCGACGGCGCTGACCCTCGCTGGCAATCCCGATGATGCTGCCGTCCTGGCCCGCTCGCGCTATGTGCTGAACGGCAACAGCACAGTGGCTGAGGCGGTAGCGAACCAGGCGATCAACGACCTGTCGGCGGTTGCAGCATCGGGTGGGGCCGCGAGCGCAGGTCTGGCCAATACCCAGGAAAGCCATGCCGGCGTGCTGGCCACCGCCGCGACCCAGCTTGGATATGCTGGCGACGCCTTGTCCGATGCGCAGACGCGTATCGACAGCAATACGACCAGTGCGAGGGCGCGCGGCAATGTCGCTTCGAACAGCCTGACTCTCGCTGGCACGCCTGCCTTCGACGGGCCCATGGCCAGCGCCTCGCTGACGGCTTCCGGGATGGTCTCGGCAGCGGCGGCGATGGCCAACAGCCAGCTTAATACCGGCGATGTGACAGCGCTCAGCGAGAACAGCGTCCATGAGGTGGCGCTCAACTGCATCGGTGCCGATGGCAGTCAACTGGTGCTCAACGGCAATAATGTTTTGGCCTCTGCGGTTGGCAACAGCGCGACCAACAGCATGAGGCTGGCGTCGCTCGGCGCCTTGCCTCCGGCGGCGGTCGGATCGGTGCAGGCAAATAGCGGACAGATCATCGCCCAGGTGAGCGGCGCCACCTTCCAGGCTGTATCCGGTCCTCTCACCGCCAGCAGGCTTGGCATCACCGGAAACAGTGTCTCCGCATCGGCCGTGGGGAACAGCGCGGTCACGTCGATCGCTTCCCTGCGCTGATCCGCTGCGGCGGTGGCCGCAGCCCCCGGCTCACCGCCGCCAGGCGGGAAAGGCCGTCACGCTTCCCCCGGCGTGGCGGCCTTCTTCCATCCTAGCGGCATCACCGATACTTCTCCTCGCTGAATTCTCACATCAGTGATGTTAAATACCTACCCTAATGTTGCATTCTCCATTGGGGTATAAGCGCTTCCCTTCGGAACCGGCGTTTTATCTCCCATGCGCTCCGACCAAACCCTGTTTCGCTGGTCTCGGCACATCTGCGTGGCGATGCCTAGCGGTGCGGCGTATGTTCGCCCCTTCACGGAGCAAGCTAACCGAGATTGGCGAGCCCGATCTTCATTCCAGTCCTTTCATGTCGACTACCGTATGAAGATTTCAACAATTCACTTGACGTGAGGTCGATAAATCGGGAATGCACTTGCAGAATTTTTCGAGGCGCAAGGCATGGCAATTTTTCAGGACCAACTGGACGAGGCATTCCCGCCCAACACGGATGCCGCACTCGTCCGAATCATATCGCAGGCAATTATCCTGGCGAGTGACGTAATGGATCACGAGTCCTTCCTTGCATCCCTGATCGGCGGCGATATCCGTGGCCATATCCGCCGCGCCGCCGTTCTCTTCAGTGTCCATGAAAGCTGTCAGGCCGGCAATCTCCCCTTTGCCTCCGAAATGACCAGAATGCCGCTTGGCGGCGGTCACTGGGTTGAGTTGCGCTCCGGAGCTTACCGCGCCCATATCTGCCGCACCGACAACCCTATCGCGTTTCCGGAGGAAACGCCGACGCGTCAAGACCAGCGCTTGAGCAACCAACTGGACTTGTTCATGCGAGATCCGGTCGTAGTCCCGATTCGCCCTGACCCGACTCCCGAAATGTATGCCTGGCTCACCTTTGGCGCGACTGGTCGCGAGCTGACGCATCTTTGCTGGGGTATGCCGGAAGCTGGCCGTAACAGTTGGCTTGCCCGGACGAACATCATCAACCGGCTGGGATCGGCGATCGAAACAATAGTGTCGGAAACTCCGACGCCCGCTGTCGTTCTGCGTTTTCGCGATCATATCGAGGAAGCGCTGCGGAAGGACGATATAGAGTCGGATTCCGATCACAGCGCCTGATTATTGGTGACGACATGAGTAATGATCGAGACGCTCCCGCCTCGGCGGGAGCCAAGCCGATTCCCGAGCGGATCAGGGAAGCCCGAGAAGCCCGTGGTCTTTCTGGAGAAAATCTTGCGGAGATCATAGGCGTCAGCCGACAGGCGGTTGCCCAGTTCGAAACTGGCCAGGCATCACCGGGTGGCGAGACGATGAGTAAGATCATCGCGGAAACCGGGCAGCCGATTTCCTTTTTCACCAGCATGCCGGTTCGACCGGGCGAACTACGTTCACCATTTTTCCGAAGCCTGAAACGCATGGAGCAGCACCACCGTCGCCGTATCGTCCGGCGGATGCAGTGGGCCGGGGACATCGGCATGCTGCTGGAGCGGTTCATCGACTTGCCAGCGGTGGACTTCCCCGAGTTCGAGTTTGACGCGGATAACGGCGATGAAGATGACATCGAGCGTGCCGCCGAAAAATTGCGCGATCATTGGGGGCTGGGCCGGGGACCAATTCGCAGCCTGGGAGCGGTTATGGAAGCGAATGGGATTCTTCTCGTTCGTGAACCTGTCCGCTGTCAGGATATGGATGCTGTTAGCTGTTGGATCGGTGGTCGCGCGATTGTCCTCCTGTCCAAGGAGATAACTAGCGGGCCACGTGATCTGTTTAATCTCGCTCATGAACTAGGCCACCTCGTTCTCCATCCGGATGTCGAGGTAAACGGCACGAACCTGGATATGATCGAAAAGCAGGCGAACCGGTTCGCGAGCGCGTTCTTGCTTCCACGCGAGTCTTTCAGCCAGGAAGTGCTCGGCAGTTCCCTCGCCTTCTTCAAATCTCTCAAAGCGCGGTGGGGTGTGGCCATTGCGGCGATGGCTTACCGAAGCCGGGATCTCGGAATACTATCCGAGAACCAGTTCTCTTACCTGTTTCGTCAAATGAATGCTCAGCGCATTCGGAAAGTTGAGCCGCTGGATGATGCTTTCCCGGTTAACCAGCCGGGTGTTCTCGCGGAAGGCCTGCGCATGCTGGTAGAGCATGGCGTGCATACACGTGCCCAGATCGAAGCCTCTCTCGGCCTCAATTTGCGAGATGTCGAAGCGATCGCTGGCCTCTCCGAAGGCTATCTCGACCAGAGGGTCGTGCCGATCCGCTTTCGACAGCCGATCTCGGGCGAGAAGTAGATCATTGAATAATGAAACTGGCTAACCGCCCAAGAAGGTCGACACGGCCATTGCCGAATGACGCACATTGGTGGCCTCTAGCGCGCTGTCGGTACGACGGTTTTGAAGTAGATCGCCAGAGAACGGCAACATCGTCAAAATCGCTTCGATGAATATGACAGGCAGTTGAATCGCGAACTGATGCGCAAGGAGGCCGAACACGGATGGGGATTGGATTTCAGATCATAGACGGTGTTGGCCGCTTCTCAGTCGATGACCTTCTCCACCAGGCAGAAAAGCGGCTGGACGATGTGCTTGATCGGCACAGCGCCAGGATGCTCTCTGATCCGGCCTACATCGCCGAACTCAAGGCGATCGTGACGGATAGTCCCGAATATATCGACGGCCATGCTCATTTGGGGCATGCCTTGCTCGCATCGGGGAAAACCAGAGCCGCCTTATCCTCCTATGAGCGCGGGATCGCGGTGGGTGAAGCCGCTATTCCCGTAGATTATTCCGGCACTCTCTCCTGGTACGAACTGGACAACCGGCCTTTCCTTCGCGCGCTGCACGGTGCGGCGCTGGCGCAGCTTCGCCTCAAGAAGCGCAAAGCGGGCCTTACCCTGATGGAGCGCATGCTGTCGCTCAATCCCGATGATAATCAGGGCGTCCGTTACCTGTTGGGATCGGAATATCTGCGTAACCGCGAACCGGAAAGGGCCGGTTTCCTGCTGGAAAGCTGGGCCGAACACTATCCGCCCTGCGCGTATGATCTGGGCCTCTTGCGCTTCAGGCAAAACAAATATGTTGCTGCCGCCACCCAGTTACGCCGGGCATTTACCGCGAACTTCTATATCGCCGACATTCTCTGCGGACATCCCGATCCTGAGCCGCTGTCGATATGGCATGGCTCCAATCACGCCATGCCCGAGGTCGCACACGACTATGCGCGAGACTATGGAAAACTCTGGCATGCTACAGGCGATGCACTGCCGTTTCTGCACTGGCTCTACCACCATCCGACAGTGATGGTTGAACGGGCCGCGCTCATGGACTGCCGAGAGCAGTTGCAGTGGGAGCACGGTGTCGAGCAGCGACAGAATATTCTGGGCCGCGAGCAGGAATTGCTGTCGCAGATCGACGACCGGATTTCAGAAGAGATCGTTACCATGCGGTCCACGCGCGATGGTCGGCCCGTTTATCCCTGGTGGCGGTTGTGAGCGAGGCGCGGCGATGAGTGCGACGCAAAAGGGAAATGCATTTCGCGATGCCGTTGCCCAACTCCTGCGCGCTGCCGGCTTCTCGCACACGGAAACGGAAGTCCAACTCGGCTACAAGAATGCCGACGTATCCGCCGTCTGGCTGCGCGACGAGGTAGCGGGCGAACAGCGCTACGCCTTCGAGACGAAAGCCTATTCCGGCAGTCTGACGCTCGGGGAGTGCAGCCAGTTTGCCTATGATTATGGGCCGTTGATCTCGAACGACACGATCGATCAGGCATGGCTCGTCTCGCAAGGCCCGATCACGCCGGAAGGCCGGAAGGCCGCACAGAGCCAACGCGGGCTTCAGGCGATGACGTTCGCCGAACTACAGCGGCGTCTGATGCGGCTCGACCCTTATCTAAAGGCACTTGTCGAAGCGCACCAGCGCAGCCGGCTTGCCGAATATTATGTCCCGCCGGAGACCGCCACCGGTGAGGACCTGGCCGCCTATGTCGAGGCATGGCAGGCCGAGCAGGACGCACCGCCGCTTTTCGTCCTTGGCCCTTATGGCAAAGGCAAATCGACATTCGCCAACTATCTGGCTGCCACTATGGCCGCACGAGCACTGGAAGATCCAACGGCGCGCGTCCCCATATTGGTGCGTCTCGGCGAGATTGCAGATGAGCAATCCCTGGAGGGCCTGCTGGGCAAGGTATTCGCCAGCCAGCACCGCGTCCCTGGCTATCATTTCGACACCTTCGCCGCCCTCAATCGCAACGGCCGTTTTCTCGTCATTTACGATGGCTTCGACGAGATGAAGCATGGTCTGACCCCATCGAAGTTTCAGACTGTCCTCGCCGAACTCATGAAGCTGGATCAGGGCGACGCCCGCATCCTCGTGCTCGGCCGCGACACCGCCTTTCATGACGATGTGGAATTCAAGGCCGTCATAGATGGCGTCCAGACCACTCCAGCAGGTCGATCGATTCCGACGCCGGGGCGGCGGGCCTATCGACATGTCGAGATTCGCGGCTTCACACCTGATGAAGCGCGGTCTTATGTCGAGCGCTACTTCCCGATCCGAGCGGCGGAGGAACAGGATGGTCCCGCGACCGATCCCAAATGGGTCGAGCAGCGCGTTGCCGAACTCGTCTCAGGCCGGTTTGACCAGCTTCTCGAACGACCTGTCCATGCGCAGATGCTGTGCGAGATCGCCGCGCACCCCGCCCAGCTCCGCACCGATATGTCGGTCTATGAGCTGTTCGACAGCTTCGTGCATTATCTCCTGCTGCGCGAACTGGAGAAACGCGGGCGTGACAAGGATTTTCCAATCAAGGTCAGGCGCCGGTTCAACGCGAGCCTTGCCTGGTGGCTGTGGGAACGCGGGGGAGCATCGACGACGACCCTGAACGACATCCCCCAATCGCTATGCGACGAAGCGACTCGCGACATCAGCCATTCGCTCCAGAAGGAGGAAATGCGCCGGGAATTGATCCAAGGGTGCCTCATCGAAAAAGGCGCGCAGACGATCTATTTTCATCGTTCGATCCAGGAGTTTCTCGCGGCCGAGCATCTGATCGAAACCGACCTTCTCCAGCGCGGCGGTTATGGTGCCAATTGGCTCCAGACCCTGACCTCTGCAGTGACACCCGAGGTCATCGAGTTTGTGGTCGCCGGTGCGAATGTGAACGCGGAACGGCGGGAACGCGCCCTCAAATGGTTCGATGCCTTGTCCGGCGCTCGCGCATACCGCGTACCGCTCGCCGGCTTCGATCTGTTCATTCAACTGGCCAAGGCAGTTGATGGGAAATTGCCTGCGGTTCCTGACTCGCCCTGGCTGGTGTGGTTGGCTTTCTTCCTGCGGACGGGTGCAAAGGATTTTGCGCACCGGGGACGGAACACCTTCAATATCCTTGCAGATATGCTCATCGGTGCGCGCAACGCGGATCGCGAAGTGCAGGCTGCAATTCTCTATGCGCTGTCGCGTACATTGTTTCACGCACGCCGGGGGCAGGACGGGAACGTGGCCCTTGCGGTTTCCGCCCATCTCCCGGTCGAGCAACTCAAGGCTCTTGTTGGCGAAGCAGCTGCCAAAAAATCGGAGCGGCAGATCGTCCGCTATAATGAAGATTACCTGCTGTGGAGCCTTTTGAGGTCATGGCGGGTGGAGCGTAACGACGCCGATGTCCTTACGCTGACGATCGATCTCTCACGGATGCACGATGACGCCATGGGCGTGATGCCCGATGGCTTCGAAAGCGATCTCGATAATCCCGAGCATACGGTGTCCCTGCCGGTCCAGTCGATCTATGTTGCGCTCAGTAACCGCAAGCCGGCCGTCAGCGAACGCGATATCGACGCCATTCGCCCATTCTTCAACGATGCGAAGCTGCGCGCAGCATTCTCTCCTATTGAGATCGTCCATCGGCAGGCGGCGCCTGTGCTGGAGACCGCGCCACCGGCACGGGCCGCAAAACCTAAGCTCGGAATTCGCAGTCCATCGCGCGAATGATGATCTTTCGCCGTTAGAAATGGAAGAGATGACCATCCTCGGCGGCGAGGAGGCTGCGGAATAATGCCGCCCAATCACCTGACACGGGCACGATGAGCTGTGCTGAATCCTGTTCGGCATAACGGGTCTGGATTTCGAAATGCTGGCCGAACAGAGCATCGCAATGAGCGCAGCCATTGCTCATATAGGCTCGCGCCAGCGTCTTACTGAACCGGGCCTTG
Organism: Rhizorhapis sp. SPR117; assembly: GCF_021742065.1. Next base: position 9,442 of record NZ_JAKKIE010000016.1, on the reverse strand, counting down.
ATCTTTCCCAAATGCTGCACTTCGGCGATGGCTTCGTCCAATTCGCCAACCAACGCCGGATAGTCCGTAAAATCCGCGACCGAGCACTCGGTGTTTTCGTGGGCGCACGTCAGAAGAAGCGACGAAACAATCCTTGTGTCGGCACCGCATGACCAGCAACTCGCCGGTGCGGTTCGGATGATTACGCTCAGATTGTCCATGGTGATTCCATCATTGCGTAAAGCGCGCCGAATTGTGAAGGCATATTGGGGACCGCGATCCCCGCCAAAGGGAGGGGATGCGCAATGCTGTTGATGGTCGAGGATGTACGCGAAAAACGCGATGCGCAAAAAGCGATGGAGACGTCCGTTCGCCAGCACCTCGGGGATCAGGGAGTTCGGAATATCGGATTTCCGAGCGGGAATGTCGATGAACGCCTCTACGCTAACGGCTCGGGCTCCTTGTGGGCGGCCTTCAGCAAAGCAGACGAGGCCGCCGTTCCCCGTCGCTGGAATGCCTTTGGCGTCTTCGAGCCGAAGCGACATGCCCAGATCATAACGGTCGAAATCAATATCCCCACCACGTCCAACTCCGCACGGGTCGCCGGGTTTTTCGCGCGTGATGCGGCAACCGGCGAAATCTATCTCTTGCACGATGGCAGCATCGGTGGCGGCAAAGCCGGTGTTGGCCGCAGTGCTTTTCTTGCCTGGTCCAAGGCATCGCTTGAGGATGTCAGGTCCGCCGATGGTAGCGACAGGGCTGGAATCATTATAGGCCGTGTCGACTCTGAGGATATCGCTGGCCGCCTCTGGCATTTCGTCCAACTCGTCAAAGGCTTCAAGGATGCCGTCGCCCGTGGGGATCTGGATGACCCGGCCGTGCGGCAAGCGATTGCGGAGTGGGAGAATTTCAATAGCGAAGGCTCCGGGCGGCGGCGGGGGCAACGGCGTTCCGAGATCGATTATATCTCTTATCACGGCGATGTGGTCGAACGCTTGTTCGAAGAGCGCAAGGCTCGCTCTGCCGATGGCGAGCGGGTCCTCAACAGCAAACTAATCGATCTGTACGTCCGCAAGGGCGAGACCATGACCGAAATCTACGAGGTCAAGACACGCACTGACAGGCAGTCGATCTATACCGCGATCGGCCAACTGATCAGCCATTCCACCGATGCGCCAACAGGCATCAGGCGGACATTGGTTCTGCCGGAAGGGCCGTTACCGCCGGATCTGGAGAAAGCCTTGGAATCGCTGCCAATCGAATTACGCCGTTTTTCGCTCTCTGCCGGCAAAGCGCCCAAGGTCATTCTCTCGTAGGCGGGATCGATGTGCGAGATGATAAAGCGCGGACGGCCGAAGAAGGCGGAGCTTGATCGTTCCGCCATGGCGCTGCTCGGCTTCCTTGAGCGGAATCGAAGCGAACGGCTTTTGCGCTACCCATTTTGCGGCCTGTTCCCGCAGAATAGCTGCGAGAGCGTGTCACTCATTCTCACCATCCTGCTGGAAGAAAAGTACGGCCTTGAGAATGTCAGGATCATCAAGGGCACCAATCGCCAGTACGGGCATCATCTATGGGTCATGGTCGAGGATCTGGTCTATGATCTGACCGCCCATCAATTCCCGGATCGTGAACCCGTGATCGGCGGGCTGGTCGATACGTTTCTGCGTGATGAATATGCCGATTGGTCGGTTGAAACCCAACGGGATTTCGTCGACCGGGATGAGGTGCTTGCCTTGTATCGCGCCGGCGTCATCCCATTCTGAACGATAGCGAGGGCGGTTGCTGCCAATGGAACGCGTACCTGCGCCTTTGCCGCTAGCGGGTTCTGTGCAGATCGACGACGGAGGTCGCCGATTCGGAGCAATTTTGTCAAAACCGACCGGACATCCAGGACGGGTGGTTCCTGTTACTCGGTTAATCCGCTTCCCAACTTATCCGGTTTCCTTGGGTCCTTATTAAGATAGGACATTCAGGCCTCCACCCACCAGTCGGTATTGACTAGTCCCTACCGGATGAATATGTCCGATCGCCTGATCTTGTTTTGGCGCTCTTTCCGCCGCATGTGCAGGATATGGAGAACGCCAGTGACTGACAAGACCCAATCCGAAGTGAATGCGACCGCTGCGAAAAAATCGGCGCGCAATGCAGCGTCCGAGAAAAAATGGGGAGCCAAGGTAATCGCCTTGGGCTTCTGCATTTTGCCCTCGCTGCTGCTCCGTGCGCAGCGCCGCCTCGGCCTCAGCCCTACACAGCTCGCCGTGTTGATCCAGCTCGCGGACTTCTGGTGGGACGCCGGTCGCAAGCCTTTCCCCAAAAAGGCTGATCTGGCCCAGCGCCTTGGCCTCAGCGAGAGGCAAGTCCAGCGTTATATCGCTGAACTGGAGGAAGCTGGTTTCGTCCAGCGTATCGAACGGCGCGCATCGCACCGGGGCAAGATCTCAAACGAATATGACCTACAGGGGCTTGTAAAGCGCCTCGCCGAGATCGAACCCGACTTCCGTGAAGCCGCTGAAGAAGCCCGCGCGGTCCGCAAGGCCGTAGCGCGCCCCGGCGTTCGCCGCCGGACGAAAATCGCTGCAACGTCGGCAGAAGAGGGCTGAGTGGCGGTTCGTCTCAACAAGAAGGTGCTTTGCTTTATCGACGAGTTTGGAACGGCGGGAACAGCGCCCTTCCATCTCGGCGCGGTGTTCGTGCTCGCCAGTGAGGCGGGCCGGATCGACAAATGCTTCAGCGATCTGCTCGAAGCCAATGTCAACGAGGTCCACGCGGCGAATATGAGCGACGGCTATCTGCAGGGATTGCTGCATCGCCTCTGGAACGAGGCGCCGCAGGACCGCATCATCCTGCTCAACCAGAAGTTCGCCATGCAGGATGGCGATCCGCCGATCCTCTATGCGCAAGCTGTCGTGGAAACGGTGAAAATCGGGCTGAAGCGGTTCCGTACGGTTCTGGGCCAGAACACGATTGCCAATATCGACGTCATCACCGACGTTAATCACCACAATGACCATCCCGCGTTTCAGACGGAGCTGGACCGAGCGCGCCACGATGATGGTCGCTTCAAGGGCGTCAATCGGATCGCGCGTCTGGATTCGGCGGCATCCCGGTTGCTGCAACTGGCGGATGTCGTTGCCTATGCGCGGAAATGGATTGTCGCAGAGGACCTCAATGCGCAGGGATTGCGCGATCGTTTCGGGATCGAGCTTCTCTAAAAGAAAGAGCCGCCCCGAAGGGCGGCTCATGGAACTGGTGAGGGAGAATGGTGGCCGGCAACCAGGGATTTGCGGCCCTGGGTAGCCACGGCGCTCGCCAAACACGCGGTCGGGAAAGTCGCCTTACAGGTCTCCCTGCAATTCCCATGTACGCGATATGCGCGCCGGTTTCAAGATATCTCCGGACACGCATGGCCTCTGCACACGGGTTATATCCTTCTTATAGGCACCGGACATTAATGACTGGTGAGTGGCGCAGGTTCCGCACTCTGCCTGTTTCCAAGCTCAAACGGTTACAGGCTGACGCCTGGCCCAGTTGAAATGACCGCAAGGGCAGGCATCAGCGGCATCCGTGGATGATATATCGGTCATTTTATAGAAACGAAGCAAAGTGGCTACCACACCCCAGCAGGTTGAATTGATAAGATAGTTGGCTCACGGATGTGACATGCCTGAGATCACTCTTCGCGTGCCCGAGTTTCTCAAAATGGACGACGAGGCGATGCAAGCGCATTCCATCGCTCGGCGACGGGATGGTCGTTGGAGCGCCCTGTCCCAGTATCTGATCAAGCATTTCGAAACCGATCGCCTGAACTTAAACGAGGCATGGGCGAACACGCCGCTCGAGTGGATGTGCCCCGCCTGTCGGCGTCCGAAAATAGACATCGCACGGAAGACCGGCAGCGGGCTTGTCCTTTGCCAGCTTGAGTGGCATCACGATCACCTTGGCGACGCCGCCATGAGAATATTGCGCGAGCGCGCATGGCACGGTGTACCCGATGCGCAGTTAAGTCAGCGCAAACGCGCATGCGCCGCGGTATTGCCCCTCATCGAGAGGTTTGCCGAGACGCTCGTTTGTGTGGACTGCAATGCGGCTGATGCCGCCATGAAGGCCGAACTCGGGCCGTGCGCGCATCGCGATTTCAGCTTCAGTCCGCTCGAAATTGGGGCATTCGTCAGACCTCGGCCACACAGTCCTCACGAGCGGGATTTGGTACGTGGCCGCGAAATCTGGGCGAAGGCGGATGCGGAATTCAGGGAACGCCTGCGCTTTGTCGAACAGATGGCTGAAAGACTGGGGGCCGGTCTGCATGACCGGGAGCAACATAACGGCTCGCATTTCGTCCGGGGCGATGAGGATGCCCGTATGTTTCTCGATCTGGCGCGCGAACAGGTCGGTGCTCGTGGAGAGCTGCCCCACTTGGCCGAAGCTCTCAGGGCGCGTTCCTGCGCGGCTGACGGCCATCGCTCGGTGCAATCCAGTAAACCGACCTCGTCTGCGCGCGCGCCGTCACTGCAAGAGTTCGCGGCTCATGATGAGGCGATGCAGAAGCCGGGGCCATGGCGCCGCGCTGGCGCCAATTGGCAATGCGCCTGCTGTTTTCGCAGCAAGCGGGAAATCATGCGGATCTCGAGCAAAGGGAAATGGACGGGACAAATCCACGAGATCAGCGATTATGAAGTGGAACGCGACTCAACGGCGTTGCGATTCCGCTCGATTTATCGTGAGGAGGCCCCGATCTTCCGCTCGGCGCGGCAAGTGACAATCTGTCAGGATTGCCGACTGCTTCTCACCGACGCCGGCAAGCTTCGTTCGGGTAAGGGCAGAAGCGAAGACCATCTCTCGCCCGATCATCTTCGATCCCTTGTCGGAAATGCAGTGCCTCATGCGCGGCATCGTGTCTCCGACGAACAGTTGCGGGCCGCGATCGCAGCAAGCCGGCACTGGTCGGAAGCTGCCGCCGATTTCTGGAAGCACCGCGATCACGTATCCGAAGCCGCCCTGAAGCTGGCTCAGTTGATCGACGGCCGAGGTCTCCCTCCAGCTGATGCGCACCAACAGGCGATCGCCGATCTGACTGCTTCTGGTAGCCTTCCGAGCTGGGATGCGGCCCAATGTTTCGATTGGCTGATGGACGAGCGCGTGCGGCTCAAACAATGAACGGAAGCTCGGTGGTTTTGGCCACGGCGCTTAAAACAGGTCGATGGATAAGGGGGGCGAATGAAGCGATTTTTCGAGAGGCTGCTCGGGACACATTCGGATTCCGAAAAAAGGCGGCCAGTCTACGTGCCGGGCGGATTGGTGATCGAACCTTTCAGTCACAATCTTGTCAGGATCCCGCAGCTCGATTTCTTTGGTCCCCATGCAGCGTCTCCGAATGGCCAATACCATCTCATTTGGCTGGACAGAAATCCGGAAGGTACGATTGGAGGGCACCGCCAGGAGGGGCATGGTAGCTGGGCTCTCATGGGGAACGGCGGTGAAAGGCTCGCCGAGGGCCGGCTGGAGCGCCCCCAAGACGGCCATGTTGCCGATGATGGTACGTTTATCCTGAGTGACTGGTTGTTTGGCGATGGTCTCAAGAGCCGCCTGATTGCCTACGGCGTGGATGGCCAGCAACTGGTCCAGCGTGAATTCAGCGCGAACATGGCAAGCACAAGTCTATCCCGCGATGGCGGCTATGCCGTCTGCCAAACGGCCAACGCCCCCGGCAGCACGGACAGTTGCCGTTATTTTCTCTTCGACCTTTCGCTGGGGCAGGAAATCGCCAGCTGGGTCCAGGAAACGGGGGTGGGCGGAGTCCTATGATTTCGATACCGAAAACCGGTGCGTGTACCTCACCGGAACGGACGGCGAGCGCGTTGGATATACTTTCGAGGGCATAATGGTCGACCGGCGAGGATGGCAGGCCAAGCGAATCGCAGCGGGTGACCTCGATGTTATTCGGCCGACTATCGATGTCGATGGGGCAGCGCTGGCCCCGCAGCTCCGCGAAGCGATCCTCGCCGGTCTTTCCGTAGCGATCGCGAGCGGTGAAGTTTGGAAGCAGGCTCGGGCGATTCGCCTCCAAGGCGAGATGCAGGAGCAGACCGGCGACGTCGATGCAGCGATCGATTCCTACGAGAAGGCGCTGACGATCGACCCGCAGGTGGGTGTGTCGCGACGGCTGGCCAAACTGCAAAAGGTCAGGAGCCTGAAAACAGGCAAGGCCCCTGCGGCGAAAGTCAGCCGGTTCGAACAGCAAGCCCGCAGGTTGGGCATCGAGCACGAACTCGTCCCTCTGGAACGAGGAAGCGGCAAGGAATGGCGAATGCTGCCGAGTGGTACCATGGGTCCCGTCGAGATGGCCGCGCTCGATCACTATGCCACTCAGGGATGGTCTGGTGCCGCTGCGGAGGGTGGGCTCATGCTGACGCTGCTCAAGGCCGCATCGTTCGATGCGCTGCCGGCACGTCATGCAGACACGTTCATCGAGGCGCTCTATGCACAAAATGTCGCATTTCCCGAGGATCGGTTCGAACACGGCACCCTGCTGCGGTCCGTTTCTCGTGCATCACGCGCGCAGATCGAACATAACTGGAAGATTATCGCCGCCACGGCGGGCGAAACACCCGCCTTCTACCCCGCTGTGCGTGCAGAGCATGTCTTCGCGCTTTTTGATCAACTCGGGCCGCGCCGCTTACGGGATGTTGCCGAACTGTTTGCCCAGGCCCCCTATGACCTGCGCGCGGGCTGGCCGGACCTCACGCTGTGGCGGGATGGCGAGATACGCTTCGTCGAGGTGAAAGCCCCAGGAGATTCCATGCACGCAAGCCAGGCGAGACTGATCTCCACCATACTCGTTCCCTTGAGCTTCAATGTCGGGATCGCGGAAGTCCGACCGGCATGACACGATCTCGTCTCATTGTTGGGCAAATATCGTTCACGAACCTCGATCCTTCATATCACCGGGACGCGCCCGCCCAGCGATCGATCATGTGATCATCGGCCCCCTTGCGCCACGTGCGGCATCCCCGCGCGGGGTGCCGACATCATGATGCAAGCCGATCCAGCGTAACGCCGCTTCCGCTATCGGTCGGGGCCAAATGAATGCCATTCCGCTGGGTGGCGCTCGCTCGTGAAGCAGATTGAGGTTTTATTCGAACAGCAACTGAAACTTCGGCGGCTCGCGAAGGCTGCTCCGGTCGAATGCAATCATAGTGGTAGGACGACGATCCCACCCGTATCAGCACGCCGCCCTCTATGCTGGAGCGAGAGCGTTGATGACGATGCGCAGCCGCTCCGCTTCCGCACCACCTTGCATCAAGGTTTCCGCCACCCTGCGAAGCAACAGTTCATCCTCATCGGCTGGTGGTGTGGCCGCTTCCGCACCGGTCATACCGTCGAGTGCAGCGGCGATCCGCTCTGCTACGCGATCTGCGGCGTCGCGGGCCGGGCTATGCTGGACATGGGCATAGATAGCCGTGGATCGGGGATTGGAATGTCCAAGGATTGCACCGGTGAAAGCAATGGCTTCTCCGGAAGATATCGCGGTTGATCCCATCGTATGCCGCAACGTGTGCGGGGTCACGCCGGGTAGCTCCGCTCTTTCGACTACCCTCTTCCACGGAGTCTTGTAACCAAGGAAGTAGCCCTCACCGTGATCCGCCGGAAAAACGTACTCGAACGCGTCGTCACGTTCGATGTTCTTCAGCACCGCGATCACCGCCTGGCCGATCGGTCGCACACTTTTGCCCGTTTTCGTGTCGCTGAGACGTAGACAGCCATGGTCGAAGTCGACCTCCTGCCATTTGAGGCTTGCAATTTCCTCCCGTCGGCAGCCCGTGAGCATCCATAAACGCATAATGTCGAGAGCTTTTCGGTTTGTTCCTTCCGCCTCCAGTTCGCGCAAGGCGTCGCCGAAGCGCTTGATCTCCTCCAACGTGAGATAGCGTTCCTTGTGGTTGTCGGTCTTCCGAACTGCAGCCGTTTCGCACGGATTCCGCGTGACGATCTCTCGCCGCCGGGCGAAGCTGAACACGGCGGACAAGTCACGAAAGACCTTGCGGGCGGCGCCTTCGCCGCCGCGAACGATGATACGTTTCCGCGGGCCGACCTTGTTGTCGCAAGCGGTTTTGCCCGCTTCGACGTCTCGGAAGAATCGCTCAATGTCCCCGGCAGTGACATCCGATGCTCGCCGATTGCCGAGCAGGGGCACAACGTGGTGTCGCAGTCGGGCAATAGTGTATTGTTTGGTCACCGCCTTCATCGGCTCGCCTTGGCGCTTCCCGCGCTGAATGTAGCAGCCTTCCTTCTCGTAGAGATCGATCAGGTCGCTGATCCGCATCTCCCTCCGCTTGGACTGGAGTAGTGCGGCCGGATCGGCGCCGGTCGCGGCGCCACCAAGGATCTTCTTTGCCTCCTTGCGCGCCAGTTCGGGGGTCAGCGTGCCGTAACGACCGATGGTGATGCGGCGTTCGGGTGCCCGCCGACCGCCGCCTTCAGCGCGATACTTCGCGATGAAGGATTTGACGCCGCTCGGCTCTACGCGAAGGCCGAAGCCGGCCAGTTCACTATCCCAAATATGATACCGCTGGGCGCGGGGAGAAGCTGCATCTACAGTCCGCTTTGTAAGGGAAATTTTGGCAGTTTCTAGCGTGTTTTGGAGCATTTTCAGTTCACCACCCATTCACCACCGCGCACGAAAAGAGGCGGGTATTTATGGAGAATAGCAGCGGAGTGCAATGGCGTAAACTCTTGATTTATAGTGGTTTATACAAGAATCGAAAACTCTGGCGTAGGGCTTTGCAATTTTGCCAAGGTTGGGGTCGAGGGTTCGAATCCCTTCGCCCGCTCCAGTTTTCCTTGTGAATTCAGTGGCTTGTCTGTGGTGCAGTCTCTTCGGACGCGAGACGGAATTACCGTAGACACCACCTAGCCACCACGCATTCGCCAGCATTTGCCTGCGCGCGCAGCGATCCTTCGCCCTATCGACGATCAGTCGGCCCGGAGACCGCCGCCACGCTTTCCTCTATCGTTTCCGCCCACTTGGCGAGGATCGCACCCTGAAGGCCGTCGTCTTCGCTTACGACGACGCCGAACAGCGCCAGCATTTCGGCGAAGCGCCCCGCGTCGAGATGCCCTCCTCCCTGAAGCGCCGTTGTGAGGACCGCCAGCGCCTTGCCGTGGGCGGCAATGACTGCTCGTTCTGTAGTCGTGATTCGGCGGCCTCGCGGACGGCAGAGCCAGCCCCACCAGCCGCATTCCTTGGTGTCGCTTGTTACAGTGTTCATTGCCTGCCTCCGACCGTCCGGCGACTGGCGCCGGGACGGTTGATCACGCGTGAACACTGGGAACCGCGCCCCACGTATTTCCCGTGAGGGTATTATATTTCGTGGGCCGCCCGACATAGTCTGTTGATTGTCGCTGAGAAGTGACCCGGTAGCGGCATAAATTTTCACTGAGATTTGACCCATGTTTGAACCACTCC
>NZ_JAKKIE010000159.1 GCF_021742065.1 Rhizorhapis sp. SPR117 | reverse complement strand
GCCGACGAGATCCTCGCCGCCGTCAAACGCTTCTGCCAGAAAACAATGAAGCGAACTTCGGATTCAGGTGACTAGCTTCACGACAGGGTGGTGGGCATAGTCATTCCTTCAAGTTCGGGTCAGCGATTGACGAAGCGGCCGTGAGAGGCGGGATATCGCTCGCCTTGCACTTCAATGGCTGCGAGCGCTTGGTTGATGCTGGCGAGATCGCTGCCAGTTAACTCAACAGATGCGCCGCCCAGATTCTCCTCCAGCCGGTGAAGCTTGGTGGTCCCGGGGATCGGAACGATCCATGGCTTCTGGGCTAGGAGCCAAGCCAGCGCGATCTGCGCGGGCGTTGCCTGCTTCTCTGCGGCTATCCTCCCGACAAGATCAACGAGCGTCTGATTCGCCTTCAGCGCGTCGGGGGTGAAGCGGGGCACGATTTGTCGGAAATCGCCCGCGCCAAAGGTCGCAGTGGCGTCGATCTTTCCAGTCAGGAAGCCCATCCCGAGCGGACCGAATGGCACGAAACCGATTCCCAGCTCTTCCAGAAGCGGCAAAGTCTCTGCCTCCGGCTCACGCCACCACATTGAGTACTCGCTCTGTAGTGCAGAAACCGGCTGGACTGAATGGGCGCGGCGGATTGAGTCCGCGCCTGCTTCAGAAAGGCCAAAGTGGGCGACCTTCCCCGCCTCGATCAGCTCCTTCACCGTTCCCGCGACTTCCTCTATCGGCACGTCAGGGTCGACGCGGTGCTGATAGAAAAGGTCGATCCTGTCCGTGCGGAGCCGTTGAAGGGCCTCGTCGGCGACTTGGCGGATACGTTCAGGCCGACTGTCGAGACCATCCGCTGGCACGCCGTTCTTGAAGCCGAACTTCGTGGCGATCACGACTTGGCCGCGGAACGGCTCCAAAGCCTCGCCGACGACCTCTTCGTTGTGGCCAGGGCCATAGGCTTCAGCCGTATCGAAGAAGGTGACCCCGCGCTCGACCGCTGCGCGAATGAGCGCAATGGCGTCCCGACTTTCTGTAGCGGGTCCATACCCGTAACTCAGCCCCATGCAGCCCAAACCGAGTGCGGATACTTGGAGGCCGCTGAGGCCTAATGAGCGTTGATCCATCGGCATTGTCCTGATCATCATTTGGCGGGGAGTGTCACATATCGAATGATACGCGCTGCTCTCCTGCTTGGAAAGCTCATAGAATCAGCGATCAGCCACCCTGTCTAGGCCGACCCGCGCACAGGTCTCCTAGAGACTGCCGAACTTGGCCTTCCACCGATAATAGGTCGAAGCTCGACTACAACACTGTCGGGTAGCGGCAGTATCCGGGTCTTGAAGAACTTGGTCTGCCGGATGGTTATCGTACCGTCCTGCAGGTCAACGTCACCAAGATCGAGACGGGCAAGCTCGCCGCGCCGCAAGCCCGCGCAATAAGCCAGCAACAGCATGGTGTATATGCTCAGCGGGCGAAGCGGTGCCCGTGGCGACGGGTAGGTGCGGGCGACGTCGAGCATTCGTCGCACGTCGGCAGGCGAGTAGATATGGGGCTTTCGCCATTGCTTGGCGGCCTCGTTCCTCGGTCTCGGGTCCGGTCGCCGCACAGGCATTGACGGGTCGCGGTGACGAAGGATTTTCGCAAAGACGCGCTTGAGTTTTTCGCATTCCTCCGCGCGGTGATGCGTGACATTCGTTGCCGCCCATCGATCGATCATGGCGCTCAGCGGTTCGGCTTCCTGTCCGGGATGCAACTGCAGGAACCGGTCGAACCGCATGAGCAACAGGGGCTGCGATGTGTATTTGTATCCTCTGCGCCGCACCATCGTGACATGCTCGGCCATCATTTCGCCCAGAACGCTGCCGAACGGCCTGGGCTGGCGCAGTTCGGCAAGAGCCTGTTCCGGATCCCGCGACGCCAATGCCCGCCAGATCGGCATGCACTGCTTGATATTGCACTCATCGCGCAGAGCGACGACGGGATTGCGTTCGATCGCGCCGATTTCCACCAGGCGTTCGAGGAACCGGTCAATGATGCGGGTGCGGTGCAAGAGCGTGGACGCCGCTCGGCGAACGGCTGATTCTCGTAGCCAGGCCAGCAGCACCTCCTGATCGAGTGCCTCGTAACGTCCGGCGACATCCTGGAAGCCATGCAAGACCTGCCGATAACAGGTTCGGCTTTTCATGCTGCGCAGATCAAGGCTCGCGACATAGCGGTCAATGATCACGCGTTCGGGATCGGGCCAGCGGG
>NZ_JAKKIE010000158.1 GCF_021742065.1 Rhizorhapis sp. SPR117 | reverse complement strand
CCTCATCGCCTTCACGCCAAACGACATTTGACCTCGCACCACCCGGTGACAGAAAAAGCGACTCCGTCACCGGGCTGTTAGGGTCCTCTCTGATTGGGGCCTCCTGGGTCAAGCTGCTTCCTCGGTTTGCTCCTCCTCATGCTGCCAGCTTGGCAGGACGTGATGTCGTGGACGGCCCCTGCATCAGCGTAGCTGTGCCATGATGTGGCCGTTGTAGGTCCACGTCTAGTCCTACTGAGTCATCTGTGGACGCCCCTGCAGATGCAAGAAGAATTTCGGATCGTCTGGCTCGTAGTCGGGCTCTGTCATCTGTCCGGCCTCATGATGCGGCCGTCAGAAGCCGCGGGCCCGTATGGGAGTTCGTGGATCGGAGCCAAATCACAAAAGCGTGCTCGAGGCACCTGACTCAGTACTGACTTTCCGGTCCCGTCTCACCGACTGTTGCGCCAAACTTTCCTCCGGCCCTCCTACATCTTCGACAACCTCGCAATCGCGACCGCTCAAGCCGCGACTGGAGCTCTGTAAACCTCGTTCCTCGTCAGCAATGCCCAGACGATGCGCGCCATCTTGTTGGCGAGCGCGACCGTCACCAACATGCGCGGCTTGCGCGCCAGCATGCGAGCGAGCCACGATCCGGCCGGCGCGCCTCGCCTGGCGGCATGGCGCACCACGGCGCTCGCTCCGATGATCAGGAGACGACGCAAGGTCCGTTCTCCCATCTTCGAGGTCTTGCCGAGCCGCTGCTTGCCGCCGGTCGATTTCTGCAGCGGCGTCAGCCCCAGCCAGGCCGCAAAATCCCGTCCCTTGCCGAAGCTATTGGCAGGGGGCGCCAAGGCAGCAAGCGCCGTCGCGGTGATCGGACCTATCCCGGGTATCGTCATCAACCGCCGCGGGATGTCCTCGGTCTTGGCGCGGCGCGCGATTTCGACATCGAGAACGGCGATCTGCGTGTCCAGTGTCGCGAGCGTCTCGATCAGGATCTTGAGCATCTGCCGCGCCGCCTCGGGCACCAGATGAGCGGGATCGTTAAGCTTCTCGATCAGCTTTGCGACATGGAATGTACCCTTGGCTGCGACGAGACCATATTCCGCCATGTGACCGCGCAGCGCGTTGATGCACTGGGTTTGCTGTCGGACGAGGAGGTCGCGCGTGCGGAACACCACCGAGCTCGCCTGCGCCTCCTCGCTCTTGACCGCCACGAACCGCATCGTCGGGCGCTGCGCTGCCTCGCAGATCGCCTCGGCATCGGCAGCATCGTTCTTCTGTCGCTTGACGAACGGCTTGACGTAGCCCGGCGCGATCAGCCGCACCGTGTGGCCGAGCTTGCCGATCTCGCGGCCCCAGTAATGCGCACTTCCGCACACCTCCATCGCCACCAGGCAGGGCGGCTGCAACGCTAGGAACTCGAGTAGCCTGGCCCGACGCACAGTCTTGCGGAACACCACTTTGCCAGCGCTATCGGCGCCGTGCAGCTGGAAAACCTGCTTCGCCAGATCCAATCCGATTGTGCTAACCTCCGACATGATCGCCTCCTCAAGTGCGTCCTTTCGACGCGGCCACTTTGGCATGTCGAGGCCGTCGGGGGCGTCCACCCCATCACAAAGAGTGATGTTGTCATCGATGAGCGTGTCGAGATGCTGGCGCATCTCACATCTCAGGCGCGAGGCTGCCGTCGATCGCGGTCACGAGCTGCGTTTCCGCATGATGTATCGCCTCGGCCGCCATGCGTTCCACGACGCTGATACCGGGGATGGCGATATGGCGGGCACGCATCTTATCCAGGAGCCGGTCGAGCAGGGCTCGCCCGTCGATGGTGGTCGCAGCCACACCTGTCAGCCACATCATCAATTTCGCACGGTGTGGCCGGCTACCTGTCCACCTCTACGGATGCCGGCTTTTGGTCGACGCTGTCAGACGAGAGGCTTGCAGCTGCTTCGGTCCCAATGCCATAATTCGCTTGCTCCTCAACTCTGCGAAGAGTATATACAAACCGGAAGAACATCGATCGGGAGATCGGCACTGGGATGATTAACCTTCGATTACAAGATGTGCGCATAAATTCCCCCCAGGATGTCCGCCCAGCCGCCGTACGACTTCGCAACAGGGTCCGCGACATGCTCAATTTTCGGACGGCGATATGCCATAACATCGCCACCCGGGAGTCGATGGTCGACGGTGACGGCGTCATCCTTGCAACGAGCGTTTTTGGCTGGACCGATGCGGAGAGTG
>NZ_JAKKIE010000157.1 GCF_021742065.1 Rhizorhapis sp. SPR117 | reverse complement strand
CTGTTTTTGCCGTTTCCGGCTGCTGGCAAGCCGATAGCTGTCCCCGTTCATCTCGAGGATATGAACATGGTGGGTCAGCCGGTCGAGGAGAGCGCCGGTGAGGCGTTCTGACCCGAACACCGATGTCCATTCATCGAACGGAAGGTTGCTGGTGACGAGCGTGCTACCGCGTTCATAGCGCTGGCTGAGCACCTCGAACAGCAGTTCGCTGCCGACGGCGGTGAACGGGACATAGCCCAGCTCATCGAGGATCAGCAGCTTGACTGAGGCGAGATGCTTTTGCAGCTGGCGCAACCGACGCTCGTCCCTTGCCTCCATCAGCTCATGCACGAGGGCGGCGGCAGTAACGAAGGCGACGCTGTGTCCTTTCTGGCAGGCCGCCAGACCGAGCGCGAGCGCAACATGGGTCTTGCCGGTGCCCGATGGCCCAAGGGCGATGATGTTGCTGCGCGTCGTAATCCACTCGCATCGCGCCAGTTCTATCACCAATGGCTTGTTGAGCGATGGCTGAGCTGTAAAATCGAACGTATCGAAGCTCTTGGTATGGGGAAACCTGGCGAGCCGGATACGGCGTTCGACCATGCGGCGCTCCCGGTCGATCCGTTCCAGCTCACATAGCCGCAGCAGATAGCCCGGATAATCGGTGCGGCTGCCCGCCGCTTCCATCGCCACCTTCTCATACTCGCGAGCGAAGGTCGGCAGCTTGAGCGCTTTCAAGTGGTTGCCCAGCAGAATCTGCGGCGGCACGCTGGTGCCCGTGTCGGTCATGACAGGCAACGGTTGCATCACAGGGTCTGTCATGCCGATGCTCCCTTCATTATCACGGGGTGAGCATCGTGCATCAGGCCCAGATAGGCGCGGGTGTCGGTCACACCGACATTGGCGCGGGGCAGATAGGGATACAGGCTCATATCCAGTCTGGCGGGTCTGCGTTCCAGACGCGCAAGCAGGATCATCTTGACCGCATCAAAGCTGATCGCGCCCAGTTCCAGCGCACGGGCGACCGCCCATTCGACCAGCGACTGCTCATAATGTTCGCACAAACGCAGGACCTGGATGAACGCCCGCCTCCCTTCCTTACCGCTTCTGGCCTCCATTAGCCGCCGCAGGCGGTGCACAGGCTCGGACAGGTGCCAACCATCGAGCGGCGCGGCCTGATCCAGGGCACCGGGCTTGTCTTCCAGCAAGGCCAGATAATGGAGCGGGTTGGCGATAAAATCCTCCCGCTCATAACTACGCGCATGGCTGGCGATGCGCGTACCCCGGCAGACGATATCGACACGGTCGACATAGCCCTTGATGACAACCTGCTGGTGCGCGAACGCCGTCGGCACCGAGTAATCATTGGTACGATAGCGCACCAGCGCCATCGACGACGCGCAGCCGCTGACGATATGGCACGGGTCGAACGGCACTGCCGGCAAGGGCATGAACGCAGCGATATCAGCTTCCATGCGCGTCGTGATGCTCTGGCTTTGTCCCCGCAATACCGCTGCACCGCGGCGGCGGCATTGATCGGCAAAGCGGTCGTTCAGTTCATCGATACTCGCCGCCACCGGTATCGGCACCATGAAGTTGCGGCGCACATAGCCGACCAGTCCCTCGACCTTGCCTTTGTCGTTCCCCTTGCCGGGGCGACCGAACCTGTCATCGAACAGGTAATGGCTCTGCAAGCCCGCAAACATCCGGCTGCGTTCGCGTCGTCCGTCGCCAAGGATCCTTGCCACCGCAAGCCGGGTGTTGTCGTACAGGATGCGCGAGGGCACGCCGCTGAAAAAGGCAAAGGCGCTGACATGGCCATCGCAAAACGCCTCCGCCACTTCGGCGGGATACGCCTTCAGAAAGCAGCCATCCGACTGCGGCAGGTCCATGCAGAAATAATGCAACCGCACACGCTTGCCTGCGATGATGGCATCGGCCTCGCCGAAGTCCACCTGAGCATGCCCGGGCCTGTGGCTCAGCGGCATGAACACCTCGCGGGAACGCAACCGCTGTGAACGAACATAATCGCTCAGGATCGTCAGCCCACCCGTATAACCATGCTCATCCCGCAACCGCTCGAATATCCGTTTGCAGGTGTGCCGCTGCTTGGGCGGCGCTCCTCTGTCCGCACGCAATATCCCGTCAATCACTGCTTCAAACGGTCCCAGCTTCTCCGACAGCCGAGGCACCGCGCGACGATAGCCTGGCGGCTCCGCATACTGCAGCATCTTTGTAATCGTGTTGCGGTGAACTCCAAAATAAC
>NZ_JAKKIE010000156.1 GCF_021742065.1 Rhizorhapis sp. SPR117 | reverse complement strand
ACTTGCGCTTGCCGCCTCCGCCTGCCGCCCCCGTCCCGGATTACGCCATCACGCAGTCGCCCGGTGAATAAGAGAGGTTAGTTGCTCCAGAGGCATTCGAGGTCAGAATGACTATGATGAACCGGCCTCTTACATCTTAGCTTAGCTGCCTATTTGAAGAGGTTAGAACGGTGCCAAATATTAATCTGAAAGCAGCCAGTGAAGGTGTCCAAGGACGTTTAAGCCGGAACGATGCTGCGACTTATCTGGGCTTTGCACCAAAGACACTTGCTGAATGGCAACGGCTGGGGATGGGGCCGCCAAGCCATAAGGTAGGGGGCAGGCGATTTTACAGGGTAGTCGATCTTAACGCCTATATTCGTGGGGAGGCGAGCTAATGTCTGCAAAATATCCAAGATAGAGGCGGCCTTGTTGGGAATCATCAGTCTTATCGCCCTGATACAAGGCGCTAGAAGCCTCTTAGAGTGGGTTTTGGACTGATATTGGACCCGTCCTACCCATCGCCTCTACATCGATCCTAAGGGCGGATTTTCCTACGGTAAGATTAGAATATTTTCCGCCTGATAGGATTAGAAATCCTTTAAAGGTGTGAATTTATGATTGTCCGGCAGCAAAATGGCCAACTTGATGCCTTTATACGGCATTTTGACCTATTACCGTTAGTATATAAACCAGAGATTACCTATATAACAACGCTACGCTATCACCATGAATGGTGTTAATTACGTTAACTGAAGTTAATTTATTTAAACATTTTTAAATTACTATTTATTACTTAATAGATATAAGTTGTTTATTAATATTAACTTACTGAAATGGATTGCATTTCCGGAGTTTGCCACGGCCTGCATCAATAGCACGCCCTATTGTGAAGAAAGCAGATTCGAAGCGCGATAAATATGGAAGGAAGGTGTCTGGGCTTATCATGGACGTTGATATGTCATGCCCAACGGTCATAGCCCATGCACGCCAAGTGAATGACATCAACGCCTTCATGTCACGGCAACATATTGATCCAGATTGCCACTACGCCTTTCACCGGCTTTTTAATCAAGGGGACGCGGCTGGATTTAACTGGAATAAGGGTGGCAGGCTATATTCGCTTGGTGGCGGCTATCAGAGCTATCCACAGACGGATCGTAAATTAATCAAAATCAATGGTGAGCCTGTAGTGGAAATCGACATCAGGGCCAGCCATTTGACTATTCTTCATGCACTAATGAAAATCCCTTTCGATCCTTCAACCGACCCCTATGGTATTGCCGATTTACCAAGGTCGGTTGTGAAGTCCTGGGTTACCATGACGCTTGGCAATGACAAATTTCAGGAAAAATGGTCCGATGGCGCAAAGGAAAGATTTCAGGAGGAATTTGGCCAGAAATTACAGGCCGAGTACCCGTTGAAAGAGACGAGGACCAAGATTCTTTCCCGTTTGCCGATATTATCAAATTGGGAAACCAGCCCTTATCGCTGGGGTGAGCTTCAATATCTTGAAAGCTGTGCGATCATCGATGCCGTGCATAAGCTGGCGATGGTGCACAAGGTTTGCGCTCTGCCCGTTCACGATTCCCTGATCGTTCCGATTTCCCAACAGGCAATCGCAGAAAAAGTTCTTAAGGAAGAATTCAATCGTCATATAGGTGTTGTTCCTATAATAACTGTAAAATAATATTCTGAAGTTATAAGTGTGAATAAGTGGAATTTAAGTATAAATATTTCATTGTTATAATAACTTCGATTTAGAGACCCGTACAGTGACTATTTTATACTTTGGTAGGCTGGGCCACATAAACTTTCATTTAGGCTTTGTATGGTGCCTTAAATCGACTTTCTGAGGGTATTTTGTATCTTATTTTCTGTTCCGCTTGATAATTTTTCTCCTTTAAGTGTGTCCGGACCCTTTAATAGGGGAATACAAATGTCTTGTGTGCCAAGCTGTCAAATGGATAGGTTGTTGCCGGGTCCGGAACGTCAGTCTTTGACGTTCCCCTAGGGGGGTAGCCGATGTTTAGAGCCAAAACCGTATTGGTAATTGGGGCGGGAGCTAGCGTCGAAGTCGGTTTACCTATGGGGCCAGATCTTCTGAAGCAGATAGTGAAGCTAACCCACATTACCTTTGAGCATTATAGCCAGAAGGATGGCGATCGCGCCATTTATAAGGCGCTGCAGATAATTCTCAATGAGGGTGGTGAAGTCACCAAAATGAACCAGCACCTTCATGCCGCTTGGCAGCTTAGCGAATCTGCAATGCAAGCGCTGTCCATGGCCTGCTGCCGGTTTGGTGGACACCGAGATAAGGTGTTTCCACCTATCGGAGGTCCACAATGCAAAGAAGGAAGT
>NZ_JAKKIE010000155.1 GCF_021742065.1 Rhizorhapis sp. SPR117 | reverse complement strand
CAGTCGGGTAGGATTGGTGCTGCTCATGGAGTCAGCCCTGATCCCCCCGCCGAACCGCACGTGCAGCTTTCACCGCATGCGGCTCTCCACTGTGACGAACCATCACTTTGCCGTAGATCGGGCAGGCGGCCTCTGTGAGTATCCCAGTGGCATTGCTCGCACAGGACCACCGTCCTGCGGGCGCGTGCCACCTTCATTCTCACGACAAAACCGCGGTGCGAAACATCGGCCATCCCCCGGATATGGTGCACCTGACACGGAACATCGGATCGACCGCAAGCCTCGCATTGCTTGGCATTCTGACGATCAACCCAGTCCGTACGTGAGTGGGTGAACACCTGCGTCCAAGGCTGGATATCAATCCTGGACGAGGTGGCCGGATCACGTTTCAGATGAGCCAGTTTCCAGACTTTGACCGATCGGGGCTGGCCATCGACGTCGTAGCCGATGGTGAATTCCTGCCCCGTCCTCATGCGGGCCACGACCGCTCGCACATTGGTTTTGTGCTTGCTGGCCAAGGTCTTGAACAAGCTCCACCGCTGGAGAAACTCAAGCCTGTTCAGCTTGAAGCTCACATCCTTGGCGAGAGCATAGTAGTTCGCAAAACCCCGCAATTCGGCGTTGTAAGCTAGGACGATCTCAACGTCGCTGCAGCTGAGCAGCAGGCTACGATGACGCGGCTTCAACACCGACAGATCACCATAACCTTTTGCAGAAGCGAACGCGTGGACCTTCTCCCAAGGGACATGCAGCTGCATCACTTCCGACGGCGGCCTACGAAGGAAGCTGACGGAACCTTGTCGGCTCCGGACAACCCGTTGGCGTGTCGTATATGTGCGGACCTCATATCCAAGGAAGGCGGCTCCATCGCTCGCCTTGCGGATACCGCTTTTCTCCTCGGACACCGTGAGCGCCAGCGCCTCGGTCAGGAATGCCCTGACTTCGGCGAACACGCTTCGTGCATCCTCCTTGCTACCGATAACCCCAATCATGAAGTCGTCCGCGTAGCGACAGTAACGAAGTCGGCGATAACCGGGGTCCATCGCGTCTCTCGACGGGATGGACCGCTTTTGCGGCAGTAAGGTTTGGATTTTGGCCAAGGAGGCCGCAACCTTCACCTCGTCGACATTGTCTTTGGCCCGCAGCATGGTGACGCGCTTCCGTTGTTTCTGGATGCGCCCAGCCAGTCGCCCATATTCCGGGTTCGTGGCACGGACCTTCCCCCTCTCGAAAGCCGCGATCCGTTCCGCCATGAACATATCGAGTTCATGGAGGTAGATGTTGGCCAAGATTGGAGAGACGATACCGCCCTGCGGAGTGCCGCTGTAGGTCCGGGTGTGAACCCGGTCTTCCATAACACCCGCCTTAAGCATGCTGCCGATCAAGCCGATGAATTTCTCGTCATCGATCCTTTTCCGCAACAGCCGCAGGAGGATGTCGTGGTCGATGTTCTCGAAGAACCCCGCGACATCCACATCTACGAGCCATTTCACCCCCGTCCATACGGCTTTGACGTGTTCAAGCGCCGTATGACACGACCGGCCCGGCCGGAATCCATGGGAGGCGTTCGAGAACACCGGTTCATAGATCCGTTCGAGCAGTTGCCGCGCCACTTCCTGAACGAGGCGGTCGTCGCGCGTGGGAATGCCCAGCGGACGCCGTTTGCCCTTGCCTTTCGGGATAAACACCCGACGCACTGGTTTGGGATCATAGGTCCCTGCCGCCACGCTGGCGATAATCGGGTCGAGGTCTTCCGGTCCGAAGTCCGCGAAGGTCTCGCCGTCAATACCCGGCGTCATCGCACCCTTGTTGGATCCGATCTTCTGGAGCCCCTCCTCCCAAAGGAGGCGAGACCCCATCAGACGATAGAGTCCATTCACCCTTTTGCCCGACGCAACGAGCGCCGGAATGGCCTCCAACCGGCCTTTCACAGTTTCTGGCAGCATCAGCACACCCCATGATCGGTGGTTGAAGAATCACAGCTGCCGCCCTTCCCCCGGTCTTCCCCGCTTTCGGCCCGATCGCTCGAGACCTTATACAGTTGCACCGCCGCCTCCGAAGAGGTCGATGTCCCGGGCATTACCCCGGGCATTTGAGTAATATGGCGGCTCCGTACCCATGCAGGCCGGCAGAAGCCGCCTGTTTAGGGCATCCCGTAGTTACGCTGAATGGAGATGCGGCGCGGTTAGGTGTCCCGTTCGTCCACTAAACCCCTCGACGAGAGGCGCACCGGATGGGCTGAGAAACAGGCGGCCAAGACATGAGACCGCTGTCATCATCCGGACCTGGCGTGACAGTCGCTTTCGCCAGTATCGCTATATAGATTGCTGCAGACTGGGATTTAAGCAGTGTAGCCTTCACCATACGCACCTTGCCCTGACCGTCATCGCCTCCATTTGCGACTAAGACGCATCTGGCCTTTTCCGAACATGCTATTGTTCCCCGTCCCTTTCGGGATTTCAGACCTTGTGAGGCCCGAGGTTAGTCCGGCGAGCAGAGGCATTCTCAACTTACCTCATCATCACTGATACTCCATTTCAGCGCCGCAACGGCGCACT
>NZ_JAKKIE010000154.1 GCF_021742065.1 Rhizorhapis sp. SPR117 | reverse complement strand
GTGTAGCGCGACAAACTGGATGAGAAGTTGCGACGATCAGGATGAGAAGGTCTGACCGCGACGGTTCCGTTTTGGTGTGTTTGCTTGTCGCTGGCAAGACCTATGTCAGGACTTGATTGTCGGGGAGCGACACGCCGGTATTTTTGATTGTCGCGACCTTTGCGGGCCGACCTGCGCCGTGCTGCTTTCGGTCGATCGCGGCGCGGCGCCGATAGCTTTCGACGTTCATTTCGAAGATGGTGGCGTGGTGCACGAGGCGGTCGACGGCGGCGAGCGTCATGGCGGGATCGGGGAAGACCCGGTTCCATTCGCCGAACGGCTGGTTGGCGGTGATGAGCAGCGAGCGCCGCTCGTACCGCGCGCTGATCAGCTCGAACAGGACCGAGGTTTCGGCCTGATCCTTGGCGACATAGGCGAGGTCGTCGAGGATCAGCAGATCGAAGCGATCGAGCCGATGGATCGCATTTTCAAGCGCGAGCTCGCGGCGCGCGACCTGAAGCTTCTGGACGAGGTCCGAAGTCCGGGTGAACAGCACGCGCCAGCCCTTTTCCACAAGCGCGAGCCCGATCGCCGACGACAGATGCGATTTGCCCCCGCCGGGCGGGCCGAACAGGATCAGGTTGGCGCCGTTTTCAAGCCAGCTGTCTCCCGCGCAGATCGCCATGACCTGCGCTTTCGATATCATCGGCACCGCGTCGAAGTCGAACGTATCGAGCGTCTTTCCCGGCAGCAGTTTCGCCTCGGCAAGATGGCGCTCGATCCGGCGCCGGTCGCGTTCGGCGATCTCATGCTCGGTGATCGCACTCAGGAAGCGCGCCGCGGGCCAGCCCTCCTTGTCGGATCGCTCGGCGAACGTCGGCCAGAGCTGCTTGATTGTCGGAAGCCGCAGCTCATTGAGCATCAGGGTGAGCTTGGTCGCGTCGATGTCCTGCGTCATGCCATTTCCTCCGCGCGAGGAGCCAGCAGCGCTTCATAGGCGGAGAGCGGGGCAAGCTCGACGATGACCTCGGGCAATGCCGCGGGGTCGGGCGCGAACCGCGCACGCAGCGCGGCCATGTCCGGCATGCCTTGCGGCGTCGCCAACAGGGATTCCAACACGCCAGCAAGCTCGGCCTCACAGGCCCGCTCATGGGCAAGGCTGAGCAACTCGACCATCGTCCGGCACGCCATCCGATCGGCGAGCCGGTCGATCAGCCGGTCGAACATGCGCCGATAGGCCTCGCGCGGGAAGAGCTGGTCCCGGTAAACGAGGTTCAGCAGCGCCATCGGTTTACGCCGCAGCGCATGGATGACATGGCGATAATCGACAACATGATCATGCTTGCCTTTGCGGTCGGCGCGACCGCGCGGCAGGGTGAACAGGGGCGTGCCGCCGAGGAACAGCTCAAGCCGGTCGTCGTAAAGCCTTACCCTGAGCCGGTGACCGATCAACCGCGAGGGCACGGTGTAGAACACCTTGCGCAGCGTGAACCCGCCCGAGGACGTCACCATGACGAGCACCTCTTCATAATCGCTGGTGCGCAGGCCCGGCAGCGACTGAAGCACCGCCCGCTCGGCGTCGATGCGCTTCGCGCTCCGCGCATTCTTGCGCGCGACGATCTCGTCGATGAAGCGTCGATATTCCGCAAGCTCGTCGAAGTCGGCCGATCCGCGCATCAGCAGTGCGTCACGCACCGCCGCCTTCAGATGCGCGTGCGCGCTTTCTATCGCGCCATTCTCGTGCGCAACGCCGCGGTTGTTGCGGGTCGGCTCCATCCGATAATGGCGGCACAGCGCGTCATATCTGCGCGTCAGATCCTCGCGCGCCGACGCATCCAGATTGCGGAACGCCGCCGACAGGCTGTCACTGCGATGTTCACGCGGCGCCCCGCCCAGCGCCCACAACGCATTTTGCAGACCCTCCGCCAGCGCGACATAGCTCTCGCCGCCAAGGATCACATGGGCATGCTCAAAGCCCGAACAGGCGAGCCGGAAGTGATACAGCCGGTGGTCGAGCCCCACCCCCGCGATCCGTACACCCAGATCGGCCATGTCCGTAAAGTCCGACAGCCCCATCCGCCCCGGCTCGTGCACCTGGCGGAACATCACATCGCGATCCGGACCTCGCAGCGCTCGCCAACTGCGGATCCGACGCTCCATCGTCCGCCGCACACCATCGGGAAGCTCAGGATGACGACGCTGCATTTCTTCGAACACGGCCACGGCTCGGATCCCCGGCGCACTCTCCAGGAGCGGCACCACCTCGCTGTCGAAGATATCCGCCAGCGGATCGGGGCGACGGCGACCGCGCGGCGCCTTCCTTTGCGAAGGAAGCCGCATATCTGCCTCCAGCCGATACGCCGTCGCCGTGCTGAACGCCGCACACGCCGCCGCGCTGCGCGGCGACACTGTCTGTCTCATCTTCATATAGTATCTCACCTGATGATCGTTGATATGGCTCCCAGGCACCGCGTCTCCCCTTCCGAAGAAGGCGCCACCTGGCAGGTCACGATCACCAAAGCGCCCTTCCAGAAGAAAAGACGCCTGCGGCGGTGTGTCTGTCGCTCCTCGGGGCTTCGCCCCTCGTCCCGACAGACACACCGCCGCCATTCTCATCCTGATTGTCGGCAATTCTCACCCTGATTGTCGCGCAGCA
>NZ_JAKKIE010000153.1 GCF_021742065.1 Rhizorhapis sp. SPR117 | reverse complement strand
GTTCTCTATTCCAGATCAGTAACTTACGCTACGTCCGCCAACCCCATCCCATCCCCCCGGTGAATAAGACGGGCTAAGCCGTTCGCTCGTCCCCTTTGACCAGAACAGCAGCGTGACGGTTGTAGTCGAAATGAGTGAATCGAGCTGGCTGGTGGCGGGACAGGTTCCCGGTCTCGAACGCCAACCACTGAAGAAGCTGGAACCGGATCCTATTGCTCTACTGCGCCTGGTCGAACGTTGGCGCGACGAAGCGGTCAAGATCGGCAAGACGATCGAGCGAGTTGCGCTGGCCTTCGAGGCCGGGCGCGACGGGTTCTGGCTGGCGCGTTGGCTGCAGGCGCGCGGCATTGAGGTGCACGTCATTCATTCGACCAGCGTCGCAGTGTCGCGCGAACATCGCCGGGCGAAGACCAACCGGCTGGACACGGCAATGCTGATGCGCGTCTTCCTGGGCTGGCTGCGCGGTGAGCGCGGGCATTGCGGGATGGTCGCGATCCCGACGCTTGAGGAGGAGGACGCCAGGCGTCCGAGCCGTGAGCGGGAAAGTCTGGTGGGCGAGCGCACGCGGATCGTCAACCGCATGAAGGCGATCCTCGCGTGGCTCGGGGTCCGCGGCTTCAACCCCATTGCGCAAGGCGACGGAGCGCCTTGACGCGCTGCGGACACCGGACGGCCAGCCGGTGCCACCGAACACGGTTGACGAGCTCCGGCGCGATATGGCCCGGCTCGCCATGATCCGCGAGCAGATCAAAGCGATCGAGGAAGCACGCCTCGCGCGTCTGGAACAGGCGCCGCCGACGGGGCCGCATGCGATGGTGCGTCTTATCGCCAGCGTCATCGGCATCGGCGTCGAGACCGCCGACATGCTGGTTCAAGAGGTGCTCTCCCGCAACCTGCGCGACCGACGGGCGGTGGCCCGCTATGCAGGTCTTACTGGCGCGCCTGACGAGAGTGGCTCCAAGCGGCGGGAGAAGGGCCTAGCGAAGGGAGGTAACGCCCGCGTGCGCCGCGGTCTGATCCAGCTCGCCTGGCGCTTCCTGCGGTTCCAGAACGACAGCGCGCTCGCCCAATGGTACCGGGCGCGAACGGAGGGCCCCGCCGGTGCGCGCAAGACGACGATGATCGTGGCACTCGCCCGTAAGCTGCTCATCGCGTTGTGGCGCATGGCCACGATCGGCGAAATCCCGATCGGCGTCACGCTGCGGCAGCAACCGGCCTGAGCAGAAAGGTCCTGCAAGGAAACCAAACAAGCATTCGACGTCCGGTCGCATTTTCCTGACTAGCCGTCGATGATCCGAGGTGGCGGTGACCCGACAAGTCCCTTGGCTTCTATGCCGTTCAGAGAATGGGCCCGCCGCCTCGGAGCTTTGCCGCCGAAGCGAATGGTTGCTTCATGGTCGGGATCCAACATGGATCCCACCGAATACAAGGTCGCGGCGCACGTGTTGCGCGCGATGGCGGGCTCCCCTCGGATCCTCTCAACTTAGGACGGCCTATCGCAGGTCGATACCGCCTCGATATGTGGCCGGTCGATATCGACCTGCGATAGGCCGTCAGATCGACCGGTTGAAACGAAAGAAGAAGTGGAAACTGCGATGGCTTGACAAACAAATCCCCATACAAGGGACTTGACGATCAAAGGCCCATTACAGAAGCATTACAGTTGCATATTTGCTTTGAGCTCAGTTCATTCGAACACTCCTTTCTTCTCCGCGCCACAACGGCGCACGCCCTCCGGGTCACGATCCCTGCCGTGAGCGGCATACCGATCCATCGCTCTCCCTAGTGTCGTGATTCGGAAGTTTCTATGCACCGGCGGGCTTGGCATCGAGAGTGCGGCGGCAGAAGCGTTCGATGGATGCGAGGATGTCGTCTGCGGATTTGGTCCAGCGTAACGGCTTTGGATTGGCGTTGTGCGCGTCAATGAAACTCTCGATGTCCTTGATCAGAGCCTTTCCAGAGTTGTGGGCACCGCGTTTGATCTTCTTTTCGGTCAACAGGGCGAAGAAACGCTCTACCTGATTGAGCCAGGAAGATGATGTCGGCGTAAAGTGCATATGCCAGCGCGGCCGTTTGGCGAACCAGTCCCGGATCAGCTTGGTTTTGTGGCTTGAGGCGTTGTCCATAACGACATGGATGTCGAGTTCAGCGGGAACGTTATGTTCGATCTCGTCGAGAAAGGCGCGAAACTCGCTCGAACGGTGGCGGGGCTTGCATCTGCCAATGACTTCGCCGGGCCTGACCGCCGTCTGGGCGGTGACAGCGGCGATGAAGGCGGCAAACAAGGTCGTCGTGCCGTGGCGTTCGTAATCATGGGTACGTCGTTCGATTTGACCTGGGCGCATCGGTAGCAACGGCTGCGTGCGGTCGAGAGCCTGGATCTGGCTTTTTTCGTCGACACAGATCACCAAGGCCTTGTCAGGCGGGTCCAGATAAAGGCCGACGATGTCGCGCACCTTCTCGATGAACTGGGGATCGCTGGACAGTTTGAAGGTCTCAGAACGATGTGGTTGCAGCGAAAAGGCGCGCCAGATGCGATGCACCGAAGAGGTAGAAATGCCCGTGGGGGGACATTGCGTAATTGATTTAGTCACCCTCCTTCTTGGCACGGGGTCGTATTGTACGCCTCAAAGGAGGAGGATGA
>NZ_JAKKIE010000152.1 GCF_021742065.1 Rhizorhapis sp. SPR117 | reverse complement strand
CCCGCAACGCGGGACATAAACCAGCCGGGTCACTTCTCGATGAAAATACCGGGTCACTTCTCAGCGACAATCAACAGCCAGTTGTCCCAGGAGCAGAGCTGGCAGCGGGTCGGGACGATTGCGCTGGTCGGCCTTCGGGACGAAGGCGCGCTCGATCTGGGCCGCCGACAGGCTGACATAACCGACGACCCGGCCGGTTTCGGAATCGCAGATCACGCTGGTCCGCGAAACGCCCGATTGCTGATTGCGCCATGCGTTCCGGCGGAACCATTGATTGAGAGAGTCCCGGCCGCAGTCGAACGCATCGCGATCATCCTCCTCCGCCAGCGGACGGGGCGGCGTCAGTCCTCCCATGCTGGGCGCGACTTAGCGAGCTTGCGGAGCGCTTCGATCTGCCTCGGTTCGGCGTGAACCCAGGCTTCGAACCTTTCCCAATCCTTGGCCGGGATCACGACCTGGCGTTGTTCGAGCAAATCCTGCTCTGCCGCCTCGACCGCCTTGCGTCGGATGAAGTCGCTGAGGTTCGTGCGCGCTGCCTGCGCGGCCGCCTCAAGCATCGCCCGCTCCGCCGGGTTAACGCGAACGCTGAGAATGGCTGGGGCCAGCTTGGCCATGATAGGACTCCTTTGTGTATGACAATAGCATACGCTCCTCGGCATTTCAACGCACACGCTATTCCGGCCAGGGACGCATGAGGCGGGAAGGTGGTACGCTACGCCATTCCCTGTCTTTCTTCGCCAACCTGCGATGCGGACACATTCCTGTTGAAACACCGCCTTTTTGCGCATTTTTGATTGGCCCCATCGCGTCGGCGAATTGCGTCGACGCTCATCGAAGGGCACCATCATGTCTGCCGCGAAAATTCTCTGGGGCCAGGTCATCGCCGTCATCGCGGTGACGCTGCTCGGCATCTGGGCGGCGACCCAATGGACCGCCCATGCGCTCGCCTATCAGCCTGAACTCGGCGAACCCTGGTTCTGGCTGGGTCCATGGCCCATTTATCCGCCTCCTGCGTTCTTCTGGTGGTGGTTCGCTTATGACGCCTATGCGCCGAAGATATTCGAGACCGGAGCCTATATCGCGGTGTCGGGCGCTATGGCTGCCGTCATCGTCGCCATCGCCATGTCGGTCTGGCGGGCACGGGAGGAGAAGAAATCCGAGACCTACGGCTCGGCGCGCTGGGCAACACCCAAGGAGATCCGCAAGGCCGGCCTCTACGCCGATGACGGCGTGGTGATCGGCTGGCACGAGAAGCGTTATCTGCGCCACGATGGTCCCGAGCATGTGCTGTGCTTCGCGCCCACCCGATCCGGCAAGGGTGTGGGCCTCGTCATTCCCTCGCTGCTGACCTGGCCTGGAAGCTGCATCGTCCACGACATCAAGGGCGAGAACTGGCAGCTTACCGCGGGCTTCCGCGCCCGGCACGGACGAGTGATGCTGTTCGACCCCACCAACCCGGCGTCCAATGGCTATAACCCACTGCTCGAGGTCCGGAAGGGCGAGTGGGAAGTGCGCGACGTCCAGAATGTCGCCGACGTGCTGATCGATCCCGAAGGCTCATTGGAAAAGCGCAACCATTGGGAGAAGACCAGTCACGCGCTGCTGGTCGGGGCCATCCTCCATGTGCTTTATGCCGAGGAGGACAAGACCCTCGCGGGCGTCGCTGCCTTTCTTTCCGATCCCCGCCGCTCGATCGAGACCACGCTGCACAAGATGAAGGCGACCCCGCATCTGGGAGACGCCGGCGTCCATCCCGTCGTTGCGGCCGCCGCACAGGAATTGCTCAACAAGTCCGAGAACGAACGCTCGGGGGTGCTTTCGACCGCCATGTCCTTCCTCGGCCTCTATCGTGATCCGGTGGTTGCCAAGGTAACGGGCGCGTCCGACTGGCGGATCGCCGACCTGGTCAGTTCACCGGTGCCGGTATCGCTCTTTCTGGTGATTCCACCCTCCGACATCAGCCGGACCAAACCGCTGGTCCGCCTGATGCTCAACCAGATCGGCAGGCGGCTGACGGAGGATCTCACGGTCAGCGGTAAACGCCAACGGCTGCTGTTCATGCTCGATGAGTTTCCGGCGCTGGGGCGTCTCGACTTTTTCGAAAGCGCGCTCGCCTATGTCGCCGGTTACGGGATCAAGGCGTTTCTCATCGCCCAAAGCCTTAACCAGATCGAGAAGGCCTATGGTCAGAACAACTCGATCCTCGACAATTGTCATGTGCGTGTGGCCTTCGCCGCCAACGATGACCGCACCGCCAAACGCGTGTCCGACGCGCTCGGAACCGCGACCGAGCAGCGCTCGATGAAGAACTATGCCGGTCACAGACTTTCGCCCTGGCTCGGCCATGTCATGGTCTCGCGCACTGAGACCGCGCGTCCCTTGATGACGCCCGGCGAGGTTCAGCAATTCTCGCCCGACGAAGAGATCGTCTTCGTGGCGAGCACCCCGCCGATCCGCGCGGAAAAGGCGCGCTATTATCTTGATCCCCGGTTTCGGACGCGCCTCCTGCCGCCCCCAAAGCCGATGCCGCTTGCCCCTGCATCGCGGCCCAAGGATGACTGGACGGCGCTTGCACCCGTAGGCCGTCCCTTTGACGGCTTTGTCGAACACACCAAGCGCGTGTCGCCGACCTGTCTGGTGACGTTCGAGCGCAAC
>NZ_JAKKIE010000151.1 GCF_021742065.1 Rhizorhapis sp. SPR117 | reverse complement strand
TACTGGCCGAGTCTAAGGCTAAAGCCAGTATCCGACTGAAGTCGGAGGGGTTCCTCCTCCAAGAGGACTCTAAACGCCTTGATCGGAACGCCACAGACCATATTGGTGGAGCGCGATGGCCTGTCCGGCCATGCCGAAAACTTCGCACCCGTGAGGTTCGGCAATCCCCAGATTGCAGGCAAAATCGTGCCGGCAATCATCGCCGGGGTTGAGAAGAACCGCCTGATCGCCCAAGAGGCCTTATGAGTGATACGAACTGGCACACACGACTCTTTGGCGGATTTCGTCGCACCTCCGACCGCCTGAGCGAAAATCTGACCGGCCTGTTCACCAAGGCTGCGCTTGATGACGAAACGCTGGATGAGATCGAGGAAGCCCTGATCCTGTCTGATCTGGGTCCGGCCATGGCTGGCCGGATCCGCGAACGTCTGTCCGAAGGTCGGTTCAACAAGGAGCTGACCGAGGATTACCTGCGCGAAATCGTCACCGAAGAAATCGAACAGGTGCTTGAACCTGTCGCCAAGCCGCTGGAAATAGAGGCATTCCCGCGCCCACAGGTCATATTGGTGATCGGCGTCAATGGTTCTGGCAAGACCACCACGATTGCCAAGCTCGCCCATCTTTTCCAGGAACAGGATTATGGCGTGATGTTGGCCGCGGGCGATACCTTCCGCGCCGCTGCCATCGGCCAGCTCAAGGTCTGGGCCGAACGTTTGGGTGTTCCCATCGTCACTGGCAAGGAAGGTGGCGATGCAGCGGGGATTGTCTATGAGGCGGTAAAACAGGCGACCGCGACGGGCATTGACGTGCTGATCGTCGATACCGCCGGACGATTGCAAAACAAGCGCGAGTTAATGGACGAGCTTGCCAAGATCCGCCGGGTGTTGGGTCGGCTCAATCCAGCCGCGCCTCATGATGTCGTGTTGGTGCTCGACGCCACGACCGGACAGAATGCCCTTTCCCAAATCGAAGTGTTTCAGGAAATGGCCGGCGTCACCGGCCTTGTCATGACAAAGCTGGACGGTACTGCACGCGGAGGCGTATTGGTGGCGGCGGCGGAAAAATATAAACTGCCTATCCACGCCATCGGGGTGGGTGAGACCATTGACGACCTTCGCCCCTTCGATGCCCATGAACTTTCAAAAGCGATTGCCGGAACAGCCTATGACTGACACCCAACAGACGCCGCAAAAACAGCATGGCAATATCGGCCTGATGCTGGACTTCGGGCCGCTTCTGGTTTTCTTCCTTACCTATCAATTTGTGGGAATCATCGCTGGTACAGCGGCCTTCATGGCAGCCATCGTCGTAGCGGTCATTATCTCAAAAATAAAGCTGGGCAAGGTTTCGCCGATGCTCTGGCTATCGGCAGTGCTGGTGCTGGGTTTTGGCAGTCTCACCATCTATTTCCATGACGAGCGCTTCATCCAGATCAAGCCCACCGTCATCTACACATTTTTTGCACTGATGCTGTTTGGCGGTCTGGCAAAGGGAAAACCGCTGCTCAAATATTTGTTGCAAGCGGCCTATGACGGGCTGGACGAGACCGGCTGGTTGAAGCTGTCGCGCAACTGGGCTGTGTTCTTCATCTTCATGGCGCTCCTAAATGAGGGAATGCGCGCATTTCTGACGTTTGAGACATGGCTGACGCTGAAGGTCTGGGCAGTGACTGCTCTGTCCTTCCTCTTTGCGCTGGCCAATGTGCCGATGCTGCTGCGTCACGGCATGAACATCGGTGACAAGATCGACAGCGAGGAAATCGGCGAAACGCTCCCGCCGCAGGGGTAGCACTGTAACGCATTCATCAAAACCGTTCGTCCCGAACGAAGTCGAGGGACGCTGGCTTGCCGCGAACGTGTCTCGACTTCGCTCGACACGAACGGCTGTTGATTGAGGGGGCCAAGTTCAAAACCCGGCACCCTCACGAAAATCAGCCCGGCTGATCGGCGCGACTGACGCCTTCGCCGTCCAGATTCTGCGCTACGAAATCCCAGTTGATTGCGTTCTTCAACAGCGCGTCGACATAATCGGGGCGCGCATTGCGATAATCGATATAATAGGCATGTTCCCACACATCGAGCGTCAACAGCGGCTTCATCCTGTCATGAGCGACCGGGGTGTCAGCATCGTGCAGTGATGTGATTTCCAGCTTGTCGTTGTTCAGGATCAGCCAGGCCCAGCCGCTGGCAAAATGGCCGACGGCTTCTGCCTTGAACTTCGCCAGCATGTCCTCAACGCTGCCGAAATCGCGCTTGATCATGTCTTCCAGCTTGCCCGTCGGCTTCTGCTTTTCAGGACTCAAGCCCAGCCAGTAGAAGCTATGGTTCCAGATTTGACCAAGCTGATTGAACAGGCCCGCTTTCTCCTTTTCCTTGGCAACTTTTATCGCCTGGGACAGGCTTGCACCTTCAAGCCCCGCTTGCGGAACAAGTTCATTGGCTTTTACGACATAGGCATTGTGGTGCTTGCCATGATGATAGCTGAAGGTTTCCTCGGATATGATGCTGCCAAAGGCGTTTTTGGCATAAGGAAGTGTGGGCAATACAAAAGGCATGGAATATCGTCCTTTTTTTCGATGGGGAAGATGATCGGGAAACGGCCGAAACCGCAAATGGTTCAACCCCCTAGTCACCTGAATCCGAAGTTCGCTTCATTGTTTTCTGGCAGAAGCGTTTGACGGCGGCGAGGATCTCGTCGGC
>NZ_JAKKIE010000150.1 GCF_021742065.1 Rhizorhapis sp. SPR117 | reverse complement strand
GTACACTTTTACTCCGAAATGAACGGACCCCAAAAGACCCGTCAGTGGTACATTTTTACTCCGCCGTTTATACCTGGTGCCGCCAAATTATGGTGCGCATCTGCTGAGCGGGGACAGGGCTGGCACCTGGTCCCTGACCGTGACGCGCAACTGGCGAATGACATTCCGGATCAACGCGGCGAAGGCCATCGAGGATCTGGATCTGGAGGATTATCACTGATGGCTATCAAGCTTCACCCCAGCTTTGCGGTTCATGCCGGTGTCTGGCTGCGCAGTGAGATCGTCGAGCCGCATGGCCTGACCGTTTCGGCCGCAGCCGAGAAGCTTGGTGTCTCGCGCCAGGCGATGAGCAGCCTGCTCAATGGCCGGGCTGGCATCTCGGCCGAGATGGCGATCCGCTTCGAAAAGGCGTTCGGGCTCAGGGCAGACAGTCTGCTGCGGATGCAGGCAGCGCATGACCTTGCCGAGGCTCGCCGCCACGAAAAGGACATCAAGGTCGAAAAGATCGCCGCCTGATCCGTTATTTCAGCGAAGCTACCGGGCCAGGCGGGCCAGGATCGCGTTCGCCTGATCCGTCGGTACAAACAGGCGCGTCTGATACCGGATGATTTCCGTGAAGCAGCCCTGCGCCTTGTACCAGTCGAGTCGGGCGGCCGTCCAACCAGTGAGTTCCAGCCTCTGCGCGCCGTTGACGAGGCTTCGTTTGAGGGTGAGCACTTCCCTGCCCCGCACTTCCATCGGGCGGCCTGATCGGACGACAGCCGACACGATATCTTCGGCGGACAGGACGCTGGCCTGCTCAAGGCCAAGCGCACGGCACAGGTCGGGCACGCAATAGACCGGGACTTCGCGGCCAAGCAGCGAATTCCCGTCCTTTGCAGCGATCCGGCTGACCCGAACATAGTCCGAAGGCAGCTTGTCCCAGACCGGCAGAAGCAGTCCGGTCGCCAGATGAAGCCGTTCGCGCTTGCAGCTTGCCGTCGCCTCATCGACTTCGGCCTGCCACAGGCGCTCGAACGCCGGCAGCTCGATCACCTCCCAGCTACTTTCGGCAAGCTGCTCGGCGGCAATATGCGTTCGCTTGAGCGGGCGGATCATCTCGAAACGCGCAATGCGCGTGCCCTCGTCGGAGAGCAGGCTGCGGGCCGGGACCAGCAAGGCGACACGACCGGACCGGCTGTTGTGCATCAGGCGATGCCGCGCGGTGTCGAGAGCAAAGTGCTCGCCGAGCCGTTTGAGCGTCAGCGGCTTCTGAGCCCGAGCAATCTCCAGCTCGAGCAAATGCGTGGTCGCCCCTGACGTGGCATCGGTTCGCAGCAGCGTATCGGAGATGACTTCGAAGCTTTCGACCGCGATCGTCTCAACGCCAAGATCGAGGCTACCCGCCTGCCGCGCGGCATCGACCCGCGCCTCAACCAGGGCGATGAACTCGTCGAAGATCGCGTTTTGCAGCGCGATCGGCAGCGCCAGGATGCGATTGAGCCAGCGTTGAATTGACGGCAGGTCATCGACCAAGCTCCCATCAGCCGCCTCAATCCTGAGCCCGGTCAGGTCCTGGAATCTAGCCAGGCCGACAGCCTCGAGTTTGCCCATGAACAGGAGCCCGAACCAGCGGACCAGCGCTTCCCTGGCATAAGAGCTTTCGAGGTTGTCCGATGGATCGAAGAGGTTTTGACCGCCAGTCTGGCGTTGGCCACGGGTCAGCGCACCAAGGCTGTCGAGCCGCCGGGCAATCGTCGAGATGAACCGGCGTTCGCCGCGAACATCGGTTGTGACCGGCCGGAACAAGGGCGCCGAGGCCTGGTTTGTGCGGTTGGTCCGGCCGAGCCCCTGGATGGCGGCATCCGCCCTCCAGCCGGGTTCCAGGAGGAAATGGACGCGCCGTGCCTGGTTTCGGACGGAAAGGTCAGCATGGTAGCTGCGTCCCGTTCCACCAGCGTCGGAAAAGACCAGAATGCGCTTGCTGCCATCCATGAAGGCATGGGTCTCGGCGATATTGGCGCGCGGACTGCGCGACTGGAGTTTCTGCCGTCCGTCCCGTCCAATGACAAGTCGCCGGCTCCGACCGGTCACTTCGGCAACCGCATCGACCCCGAAGCGCTCGATGATCGCATCGAGCGCGGTTGCAATCGGTGGGAGTGAGCACAACTGCTCGATCAACCGGTCGCGCGCAGCGATGGCCGAGCGGCACAAGACCGGCTGCCCCTGCTCGTCGATCATGGGTTCGGAACGGGGATTGCCATTCTCGTCGGTGAACACCGCCATGAGCCGCACAGGGAAGCTCCTGGCGAGGTAGTCGACCACGTATTCACGGGGGCTGAGGTCGATTTCGAGGTCCTCGCGTTCCTCATCGGAAAGATCGGCGAGCCGGCGATTGAGCATGGCTTCAGCGGTCGAGACCAGTTGTACGACTGCGGCATTTCCCTCCGCCAGCGCAGTGTCGATAGCCGGCAGCAGGCTCGGCAGCTTCATCGAGAGGAGGAGCTGGGCAAAGAAGCGCTGCTTGGTCCCCTCGAAAATCGAGAGCGCTGCCGACTTGGCACCGCTGTTGAGCGTGTTGCCGCTGTCCTGATCGACGATGCGCGTCGCCTCGAGCGCTTCGCGCAGGTTGGCATGGATTACCGCTTATCGCGAGGTCGCGATAATGTGAAGGAACGCGGCGCAGGCCCGCAAAGCCGCGGAACACCCCGCCACGTCCT
>NZ_JAKKIE010000015.1 GCF_021742065.1 Rhizorhapis sp. SPR117 | reverse complement strand
CACCAAAACGGAACCGTCGCGGTCAGACCTTCTCATCCTGATCGTCGCAACTTCTCATCCAGTTTGTCGCGCTACACGCAGCTAGCTTAACCTCGCGTCCATCGAACCGGCAGCAGCTCAACGATCTCGACGACCGCGACGGGGCGACCAGCGCGAGCGACATGACCGATGATAGAATAACTTGGGTTCTCTCCTGCACGGTGAATGAAGCGGGTTAGTGAGACATTGAGCCGATCACCCGGCTGCACTGCAACAGGAGCCATAGCTAAGAATACGGGAGCCCATGACGATCCGCGCCAGGAGCAGATAACATGCTCTTCATCAACGTGGAGTTCTATCGTAAGCGGTGTTTTCAGGCCACGGCGGTCCAAGGCATGAGTTCGCCGACGCTGTTGGCATGATGCCCATCGGCAAGTCTGGTGAGGGTTCTGGTCAGCCATTCGTGCGGGTTGATCTCATTGAGCTTGCAGCACTCGATGAGCGTGGCGATCACCGCCCAGTTGTCGCCGCCCTCATCGGAGCCGGCGAACAGGGCATTCTTCCGATTATGGAAAGCTATGCATAATCGCAATTATGCGAAGCGCAGGATTATGCGCAGGTGGGCACTGCCTGATGGGGCCAACCCGCGGTTTTCTGCCAGCTATGGCGCGGCCTGACTGATTTTCACTCCACATAATATCGTTCCTCTCCACCCGACCACCTGGAGAGGAGCGATTTTATGGTACCGGATCTTTTGCAGCCAGAGCCACGCCGCTGGCTATCGACCAGTGTCCTTGCAGCGATTGAAGGAGAGTATGTCTCCTATCTCCGTGCTGGCAGGTATCATTCCAACACCGTGCGCGTGTATTTGGCCTGCGTGGCGCATTTCGCGAAGTGGGTCACCGAGGAAGGTTTGGGACTCTTGCAGATCGATGAGACTGTCCAGCTGCAGTTTCTCGACACCCATCTGCCAACCTGCGCATGCCATCCGCCAGTTCGCAAATTGCGCCACGAGCTGCGGGTCGCCGTTCGACATTTGCTGCAAGTGCTGCGATCTCACGGTCAGATTTCCCTCGCGGAACAGAGAGATTGCGTCAGCACCGAGTTGGCGGCCTTCGATCGACACATGCGCGATGTCGGCGGTCTAGCGGATACGACACGGCGACAACGTGCCCAGATCGTCCGGCGATTGCTCATTGAGCGGTTTGGGGATGACGAGATTGATCCTGAGAAGCTCGCCCCGGCCCACGTGCGACGTTTTGTCTTGGGTGAAGGTCGTTGCTGGAGTGCCGGTGCCGTGCGCGTCGCCGGCGGAGCTGTCGGCTGCTATTTGAAGTTCCGTAAGATGTTGGGGGACGACGTGGGCAAGCTCCTGCAGGCCATCCCGCGCGCGGCCCATTGGCGCTTGGCGGCCTTACCCGATGTGTTGTCACCCGCTCAGATTGATGCGGTACTCGCGTCATTCGACGATCGGCTGCCGTCCCGGCGCCGCGCTTACGCGATGGTGAGGTGCATCACCGACCTTGGGCTCAGGTGCTCTGAAGTCGTCAAGCTGCGCATCGACGATATTGACTGGCGGAACGGGATCGTTCGCATAGCCAGAACCAAGACGCATTTCACCGACACCCTTCCATTGCCGACCGTCACCGGCAACGCGATCGCAGATTACCTGCGGCATGAACGACCCAAGTCCAACAACCGCGCGATCTTCGTCCGTCACGTCGCGCCGTATGACCTTCCCATCAAGGCAGGTGTCGCCAAGCGCGCGGTGACGGCCGCCTTCGCTCGATGTGGATGGCATCGAACCGATCCGCACGTGCTTCGCCACAGTATCGCAAGTCGGCTGCTCCGCGACGGTACGCCCATGAAGCACATCGCCGATATCCTGCGGCATCGAAGCCTCGATACGTCGAAGATCTACACCAAGATCGATATCAGCCGGCTATCTGCCGTCGCGATGCCCTGGCCAGGGAGGGCGTGATGACAACCACGATCATGGCAACACACGTCGAGGCTTTTCTGGTCGAACGTCAGGCCTTGGGGTTTCGGACGACGGGTCCAAGTGCGAGCCAGTTGCGCTCCTTCGCCCGATTTTTCGATGGCGCTGGCCACGCCGGTTCCCTGACGCCGGACCTCGTGATCGAGTGGGCCAAGGGACACGCTCAGACCGACGGGCCCCGCGCATGGGCGCGTCGCCTTGATGCTCTCCGCCCCTTTGCCACCTATCTGTCGCGCGTTGATCCAGCCACGGAGTTTCCGCCACCCCGGATATTCGGCAAATCCCAGCGCCGCGCCACCCCGCATATTTACACTGAGGAAGAGGTGACGGCGCTGCTTGCCGCAGCCCGGCACCTCGAACCCATGGGCGGTCTGCGCCCTGCCGCATACGAGACCTTATACGGCTTGATCGCCGCAACCGGCTTGCGGGTTTCCGAGGCGATCAAGTTGCGCTGCGCCGACGTAGACCTTGGCAGCCGGTGTTTGACGGTTCGGATGACGAAGTTTTGCAAGTCGCGGCATGTGCCGTTCCATTCGACCGTCGCCAGCGCTCTCACCGACTACCTTGCCGTGCGGGACCGATTCCTTTCACGCGCTGCAGACGAGCCGTTTTTCGTTCCGACGCCGGAACGATCGCTAAAATCACGTGCCGTGCATTGGACCTTTCAGAGACTGCGCAGCGCAGCCGGGATCGTTGCTCGCGGCGCATATCCCGAAGTCCGCATCCACGATTTCCGCCACACATTCATCTGTCGACGCATCCAGAGGTGGCAAGCCGATGGCGCCGATATCGATAATGCAATCGCTGCGCTCTCCACCTACGTCGGCCATGCCAAGATATCGGACACCTACTGGTATTTAACCGGCATCCCCGATCTGATGGCCGCCGCCGCTAACCGCTTCGAAGATTTCGCATGTGGGGAGATGGGCAATGGCTGAGTTGGTCCCTCCAACCCTCGCAACGCTCGTGCAGCGTTTCTTCGTGGATCATCTTCGGCAGCAACGCGCCGTCAGCGCCCAGACCATAGCGGCCTATCGAGACACCCTGCGCCTGCTGCTCACCTATGCTGCCGCCGCGCTGAACCGGACGCCCAGTGCCATCGCCTTGCCCGATCTCGACGCGCCAATGCTGCTCGCCTTCCTCGACCACCTGGAGAAGGATCGGGGCAACAGCGTGCGAAGCCGCAATGCACGCCTGGCTGCAATCAGGACGTTCCTGAAGTTCGCGGCGCATCACGATCTTGCATCGTTGGCCGTGATTGAACGAGCGCTGGCGATCCCGCTCAAGCGGTTCGATCGGCCAATGGTGGGTTTTCTGTCGCGTTCCGAGATCGGTGCGATCATCGAAGCCCCGGACAGGGTCAGTTGGGCCGGGCAGCGCGATCGGGCATTTTTCAGCATGATGTACAATACCGGTGCCCGCGTTTCCGAGATGACCGGCATCCGGTGTCGAGACGTTGTGCTTGAAGGCCAACCTGCCGTCCACCTGCGCGGCAAGGGGCGCAAGGAACGGAGTGTGCCACTCTGGCGAGCCACCGCGGCACTCATCAAGTCCTGGCGCCGACGGATCGGCGATCCCGCTGGCGATAGCATCCTTTTCCCAAGTCGCAGCGGTGGCCGAATGTCCCGTTCCAACGTCACACAGCGCCTGGACCTTGCGGTAGCCGCCGCGGGCCTCAAGCATCCAGGCATCCTTGAACGCCCTGTTACGCCTCATGTCGTGCGGCACACGACGGCAATGCACCTGCTTCAATCGGGCGTCGATATAACCGTCATTGCCCTGTGGCTGGGACACGAGGACACCGCAACGACGCACATGTACGTGGAGGCCGACCTCGCGATGAAGGAAAAGGCACTGATGAAGCTGCAGCCAAGCACCGCCGTGCCCGGCCGGTTTCACGCTTCCGACAACCTATTGAGCTTCCTTAAGTCCCTCTGATTATGTGGAGTTCATGGCGGCGGCCCCGACGCAATTTCGGGGTTTGCCGCCAGCACCTGCGCATAATCCGGCGCTTCGCATAATTGCGATTGAGCGCCAGCGGGCGGATTGAGCGTTCGACGGTGTTGCTGTCGAGGTCGATGCGCCCATCGTCGAGGAAGCGGGAGAGGCCGTCCCAGCGGGTGAGCGTGTAGCGGATCGCCTCGCCGAGCTTGCTCTTGGTGCTGACCTGGCGGGCCAGGGCCTCGAGATGCTGGTGCAGATCGTCGATAATGCCGCGGCTGCGTTCGTGGCGAACCGCGCGCCGCTGCTCGGCCGGTGATCCTCGCACCTCGTCCTCGATGGCGTAGAGCATGGCGATGCGGCGCAGCACCTCGGTCGCTACCGGCGATGTGTCGGCCAGCTCGTAGAACTTGCGACGAACATGCGCCCAGCAGAAGGCGAGTTGGACTTGGCCACGCCGCCGGGCAAGCGCGGCATAGCCGCCATAGCCGTCGACCTGAAGGATGCCGGCAAAGTCGCCGAGATGGGCGTGAGGTCGCTCGGCCTTGCGGTCAGCGGCATAGACATAGGCCACCATCGGCGCATCCTTACCGCCCCACGGCCGATCATCGCGGGCATAGGCCCACAGCTGCCCGGTCTTGGTCCGCCCGCGCCCCGGATCGAGCACTGGTGCGGTGGTCTCATCGGCGAACAGTCGCTCGGATCGTCGCAGCCGCTCGAGGATGTGGTCGCGCAAGGGTCGTAGATACCAAGCTGCTCGCCCGACCCAGTCTGCCAAGGTGGAGCGGTCGAGTTGGATACCCTGGCGGGCGTAGATCTGCGCCTGACGGTAGAGTGGCAGGTGATCGGCGTACTTCGAGACCAGCACCTGGGCGATCAGCGTCTCGGTGGGGATGCCACCCTCGACGATCCGCGCTGGCGCCGGTGCCTGAACCACCGCGCTCTCGCACGAGCGGCAGCCGTAGCGCGGCCGGCGCGTGATCAGCACCCGAAAGGTGGCCGGCACCACGTCGAGCCGTTCGGATACATCCTCGCCGATCTGGTGGAGAGTACCGCCGCAGCAGGGGCAGGCCTTGTCCTCGACATCGACGACCTGCTCGATCCGTTCCAGGTGCGCGGGCAGCCTGCCGCGGTTGGTCTTGCGCGGACGGCCAACACGGGTCGGGCTCGCCTTCTCCGTGGCGTGCTCCGCCTCGGCGAGAGCCGTCTCGACCTCCTCCAGGCAGAGCTGGAGCTGATCGGGATCGAGCTGTTCGGAGCGGCGGCCGAAGCGGTGACGCTGAAGGGCATCGATGATGGCCTTCAGACGCTCGACTTCGGCTTGAAAAGCCTTGAGCGTGTCGAGCTCGCGAGCCTGTTCGAGGACGAGCGCGCGGAGCGCTGCAACGTCATCGGGAAGGTCCGCTTCCAAGAGCATGCAGGCACTGAATCAGCAGAAGAATGCCCGGTCAAGCGGCGATCACCGGTGCCTTCGGCCGACGGCCGCCATGCACCCGCCGCCAGTCCAGACCCTCCAGAAGCGCGCCCAGTTGCGCCGCAGTCAGGCGCATTACGCCATCGCGGATGCCCGGCCACTTGAAGCCACCTTGCTCCAGCTTCTTGGCCATCAGGCACAGGCCCGTGCCGTCCCACCAGATGAGCTTGATCCGGTCCGCTCGCTTTGCCCGAAAGACGTAGATCACGCCCGAATAGGGCTCGCCGCCGTACTCAGCGCCGACCAAAGCGGCGAGCGAGTCCGCTCCTTTGCGAAAATCCACCGGACGCGTCGCCACCATCACGCGCGCGCCGGCACCAGGGCCGATCATCGTGTCGCCTTGAGTGCTTCGATCACCGCCGCGATGACACCCGCATCGGCGCCGCGGGCGATCTTCACCGCCACCCCGTCGATCTCCAGTTCGACCGCACCGGCCTGCGAGCGCCGGCGCTTCCGCGAGCGCCTGGCCGGCGGAGCCGGATCGCTTGCCGGCGGCGGATCGATCACCGCGGGGACGAACGAAGGCGCCGGCGCCGTGGCCATCGGCAGCGACAGGCCCTGGGCCTCCAACTGCTTGCGAAGCTCCCGGCGCCAGGTGAACAGCTGCGACGGGCTCAGACCGTGCCGCCGAGCAACCGAACAGACCGTCTCAGCGCCTGAATAGCTCTCCGCGACGATTGATGCCTTCACCTCGAGCGGCCAATCGCGCCGCTTGCCTGCACCCGTAAAAACCTCGAACCGCTGAACCACGCTCGTGCCAGCATCGTCACATGACATCATCATAGCACCAGCGCACCTCCAACCGATCAAGGCGGAGACTCAGCGCTGCGCGTCACGCCCGCAAGGTGGGAGCAGAACAGCGCTTACGTTCTATCCATAATACGAAACCACCTAGTTGACCCGACCGCGTAATATCGAAAACCACTTCGCCAGCGTCTCCCGCAATCTCCCTGGTATCGAAGCGTAAATCCTCGAATATGTGCTTGTCTGCCAACAAGTGTGACTCAGGAAAGTTGAACGTGACAATGCGGCTAAGAGTGAAATCTCGACTAACGCTCTGTTTAATGCGCTGAGCATAATGATCTGCGACCGCCGTGCAGGCGGCGTTTCGATAAGGCGCTTCGACTACCGATGCAGGCGCAAACCAAGTTATGCATCTCTTGGGCAGCATATGGCCGTCAGGCTTGAGCAGCCGACGCGCGTTTAGGAGCGAACCGACGGCTCCCTCGGCACTTCCTATCATTCCGATCACTTCCGACACGCATAAATCGGCTGGTTCGGCTGGTTCGATCTCGGTGGACGGCCCACAATGGACGGTGATGCGGTCGCTCAATCCCAGCTTGGCAATATGTACTCGCGCCGCCTCTGCCGATGCAGGCATGACCTCGATCGCATCAACGTGCGATGCTCCGGCTTCTGCACACATAATAGCGAGCGGCGCCGATGCACCCGTGCCAAGATCGACCACCCGTCTGCGCGGTGCTGCTCGTTGGATTGCTCCGCGATAGGCTGCGATCCGACCGCTGTCTTCCAACAACCAGCGGTAGAGATGATCGTCATATACCGGATACTCACCAATTGTCGGCCGACAAGTGATCTCGCTGCGCCAGCGGGCAAAGGCGCTGTCGAACGCTGCTCGCGGTGGCGGTGACGATTCAGTCATTGAAAGCCCTTTCAAACCGGCTCGGGCGTCGAGCGACTGTCGCTGGTCACGGCTCCTATCGAAGCCGCCATGATTGTCCCGGTTCCGATGACCTGGGCGAGAGAAAGATGTTCAGCAAGAATGATCGCTGCCGACAACGCTGCCAGCGCTGGCTCCATACTCGTCAGAATGCCGAAGGTTCTTGTGGACAAACCTTGTAACGCGACGATCTCAAGCGAATAGGGAATAGCGCTGGTCAACAGGGCGACAGCAAGAGCAAGTGGTAGAATATCGAAAGAAAGTAGATGACCGCCGGTATGCTCAAGACCGACCGGAACGGTTAGGATGGCTGCAATCGTGGTGCCATAAGCGACGGCTGCCTGGCGGCCTTGCGCTGCGGCACGCTTGCCAATCCGTATGTAGACAGCCCAGCAAACGCCTGCCCCCAAGGCAAACGTCACTCCGCCGGCATTCAATCCCATGCCGGTCGTTCCGTAAGTGAACAACAGTGCGATACCGATGAACGCGAGGACCACCCAGCACAAATCGATAGGGCGGCGCGATTGCCAGAGCGCGAGGCCAAGCGGCCCCGTAAATTCAAGGGCAACCGCCACCGCAAGAGGCAGGCTATGGATCGCCAGGTAAAAAAGGAGGTTCATGCCGCCAAGTGCGGCTCCATAGAATAGCAGCGGGCGAATTGCTGCGCGATCCAATCGCGTTCGCCATGGCCGAAAGATGATGAGCAGGATGCCCGCTGCCAGCCCTAGGCGAAGAGCCGTCGCCCCCTCCGCTCCCACGATCGGGAAAAGCGACTTTGCCAGCGAGGCACCACTTTGGATCGACACCATCGCCACCAACAGCGCAGCGACGGGGATCAGAGGAAACGGTGCGGAGCGCGACCCGGTTGATCCGTCTGATACGGTGATGATCCTCTCGCTCAACGAATGTGAAGCTGACTCAGTAAGTCTCAGTTCTTGCATTGACATGCCCCCTCGGCTCACGCAGCGATGGCGAGGGGAAAGATCGGCGCGAGCAAATCCTGCCACCATTGCCGCATCGCCGCAATCGCCTTGCGTCCACCGTCCAATGCGGCGCCGGGGCTGACGCCATCAGCACTGACGGTCTGCTGATAGGGATTGATCTCCTGTAGAAAGATTCCGAGTTCATCCTTGTGGCTCTGCTCGACTCCGCTCAGATGCATGTCGTGGAATGCCACCAAGGGCTTACCCTCGGCCGCAAGCTCACCACGCCTGATGACTTCCTTGGAGATATGCCGGAAAATCTCATGCTCGAAGATCGCCGCCGCTTCCGTGGCATACATGGCACCAAGCATTCGCGAGGGGTCATCCGATATCAGACCAGCGATACGGAAGAAGAAATACGAAGTGGGAGGAAACTCGTCTCTGGACTCGATGGAAATGCCAATACGTTCCAACGCGGACTTATACATTGCGGCATGGCCGTTCTCTTCGGCCAGATTTCGCATCAATTCGGTGTGAATAGCCGCGTTCGTAAATTCAAGTGCTAGTTCCGCTCCTTGTGCGAGGAAGGTCGTATTGCGAGCCGAAAATTGATAATGCTCCAGCATTAGCCAGTTGAGTGAACGTGTATCGAAGTTCGCGAGGTTGGAGAGTTTAGATTTTACATGGGAAGTAAAAGCCAAATTCTCCGCGTCTATGACTCCTGCGAGTGATGATGATGCATCCATTGCGAAGCTCCTAGAAAGCCATTCGTTATGTTTGTGGTTGGATGATCCACCATTGCCAGTTAGGATAGCTAAATATTCTAAGGGGTATTAAGCATGACTAATCCCATAATCGAATATTCAGCACTCGCTGCTGTTGCCGCCGTGGTGCGCGAGGGAAGTTTTGAGCGTGCCGCCGCAGCTCTCGGAGTCACCTCGTCGGCAGTCTCTCAGCGGATAAAGGCCATTGAAGAACGTGTCGGCGCAGTGCTGGTGTTGCGCACAAGCCCTTGTCGCCCGACCTCGGTCGGCGCGCGTATGTGCGCTCATTTCGAGCGCGTGCAGCTACTCGAAAGGAACCTCATAGACGGAATGCCGAACCTTTTTACCGTTCATCCGGCATGTGCCCCCACAATTCGCATTGCGGTCAATGGCGATAGTCTCAGCACATGGTTTCCAGCGGCTGCAGGGGAGTTTGCGCGGCGCAGTGGTAATCTGCTTGATCTCGTTCTTGAGGGTG
This sequence comes from Rhizorhapis sp. SPR117, assembly GCF_021742065.1. Next base: position 62,647 of record NZ_JAKKIE010000015.1, on the reverse strand, counting down.
AGGAACAAACCGCCCAATTGCTCCGCTCCGGCGAAGTCCTTGCGGCAATCACCGCTGACCCAGCGGCCGTTCAAGGCTGCCGTATTACGCCTTTAGGCATACTCCGCTATGTTGCGGTTGCATCACCGGCCTATTTCACCCGCTTTTTCCCGAACGGCATTGACGCTCTCTCTCTTTCGAAAGCACCGATGCTGCGCACCGACCGGGAAGATGCCCTGCAGGCGCGCTGGGCAAAGACTGTTCTGGACAGCGATGTATCGCCACCAACCCATTGGGTGCCGTCTACTCAAGGATTTGTCGACCTACTACGGGTGGGACTGGGCTGGGGCATGGTGCCGCATATTCTGGGTGATCGCTACATTGCGTCTGGCGAACTGCAACCGTTGGAACCTTTGCGTGCACTGGATGTCACGCTATACTGGCAATATTCTCGGCTTTTCGTCCACATCCTTCACGATCTCAACAAGACCGTTATCGCAACTGCCCGCACGTTGCTCTTTCCCCCAAGCGAGGAAAGAATGAGTGAATGAGGTGTGGAGCGAAGCGACCGGCCGCGCGCTCCCCATATAGCGCCGTAGCGGCCGGTCGGCTTCGCGGCCTATCATCCTGCGATCCGGCCAAAGCGTCTAACGCCCTATCCTGATCGTGCATCGCACCGGCTCCTTGGCTTTCTCCGCCGCCCTCTCGCAAGCGGCGATGGTGTCGCGGTTCGCCTGCCGCATGTCGGCGGCATCAACGATGGCCCGCCAGCCTTCCGGGTTCCCCGCGCGCATCAGGCGGATACCGGCGTCCCACAGCGTCGGCTCGCCCATCGTGCGGCGCGCGACCCGTTCGGGCCATTGCCAGCTTTGCGGGGTCATGCTCGCGGCCAAGGCCCAGGGATCGGAGCTGGATTGCAGCATCCTACTACGTATGTTTCCCAATGCTGGCTGCCCGCCTGGCGCGCGATAAGACAGGCATGATCCAGCTTGTCCAATCCTGCGCCGATTGCGCTGTGCGAAGCTCAGCGGTCTGTAAGGGTGTCTCGGATGCGGATCTGGCCACGTTCCACCGCATCGGGCGGCGCTCGCGCGTTTCGCGCGGGCAAGGCCTCATCTGGGCGGGCGACCCGCATCCTCCATGCGGGAGCCTCGTCTCGGGCATGGTCAAGATCACTGCCTCGACCATCGGCGGCCGTGAGCAGATCGTCGGGCTCCTATATCCAGGCGATTTCATCGGGCAACCGTTCGCCCCGCAGGCCGAGTTCACGTTTACCGCCCTCACGGACGCGCAAACCTGCATCTTCGCGCAGCGCGACTTTAGGCGCCTGCTGGACATGCATAGCTGCGTCGAGCAGGAATTGCTCAGGCGAATGGCGCATTCGCTCGACTTGGCGCGCCACCGGATGCTGATGCTGGCGCGTCAGTCCGCCGGCGAGCGCATCGCAGGCTTTCTGCTGGAGATGGAGGCGGCCATTGAGACTCCCTTGGCGAGCGAAGGGCGGCCGAATGCGTTCGAGCTGCCGCTCTCCCGGGGGCAGATCGCGGAGGTGCTGGGGCTCACGATCGAAACTGTCAGCCGACAGCTCACCAAGTTGAAGAACCGCGGAATCATCGCGCTTTCCGGCGGCCGGTCGGTGGCGATCATCGACCGGGGCGGACTGGAAGGGCTCGCCGAGGCGGCCTGAGCCGCTCGGCCGGAGGTTAGGAGCGGCTGCCACATCCGGAAAGGCGGCCGACCAGAAACGCGTTTGCCTCATTCGTTAGCCGGTTTCCTCCGAGGGTCAGGAGTGCCAGCGTCTCGAACGCCATGTCCGCACGCGCCACCTCGAAGAAGCTTCTCAACATGTATCCCAAGGCCTCCGCGGAAAAGGCGCGCGTAGCGCAATTCAGCGGCCGCAGCGCAGCTGCGAGATCCTCCGCAGCTATCGCCTCGACCAGATGCTGGCGCCCGATGCGTTCCAGCAGGATCGTGCGGAGCGGCTCTGCCGTTGGGCGGGCGAACAGCTGTTCAACGAGCCGTCGCCCCCCGCGGGGAAGCTGGGACGAGAGCCTCCCCAGGTCCGCGCAGACATCGTCCACCAGCGCGGGTCGAGGCAGGCCGGGCAGCCCGTCGGCGAGCTTTTCGAGCCTGTCGCACAATGCCGCTAGGTGCGCGTGATCGGTCATGATGGGAACCAGTTCCAGCTCACCAATCATATGCCAGCCCGACCTGAAGGCGACGAGATTGTCCGGCGCCTTCTCGATATTCATGACGCTCCGCTGAGGCCGCATATCTTTCTCCGATGCAACTTGCGGGGTCTAGCGAAAGCATGAAGCGGCAGCTTTGACTCGCGTCAAAGTTGACGGTCAGCTGGATCGGGCGGAGGACTCGACGCTGACGGTGCTGATCACAATGTCCACACGCCGCGCCGGGCTGTCTCGGCGATCGCGAAGATCACCGAAGAAAAAGGACAGTCATGTAGCTTGTAAACCCAGTCATGCGGTGACTGCTGTCGCCCGGCACAGGGTCATAGATTCGACACGAACCACACTATGAAACCCGCCACTCCGGCAAGGGCGAGCGCGAGAACGACACGCACAAGCGGCGGGTCCTTTGCAATGTCTTGAGGCCAGGGCAAGGTCAGCGCCCGCATGGCCGATACGAAAAGCGGCAGCGGCTCCAGCTACCCGAACCCAGTCGTCACCCAGCGCTGCGCCATGGCGATCGACTGACCATCTGTGATGGTGTCCTTGGGCGAGTGGATGCCGTGATAGAAGAGCGCGGCGTTCATAGGCCAGAACTCGACCACAGTCAGGATCAGCAGGAGCAGAATGCCGATCGATGGCAGGCAGAGCAGCCATCGATAGCGCCACGGGGTTCGCCACCCCGCTACGAGCGCACCGAACCCGGCTATCAGCATGGCGGCCGAGAACGGAATGAAGAATATGCCGGTATCGACTGGCCAAGCCTTGCCGTAAGGCATCATACCGAGAGATGCAGGTGGATTAGCGCTCCAAGCGCCAGCAAGGACGAGAAGGTCGAACAACTTGGCGCCGAGCAGCGGTCCGCCCGCCAACACGGCCAGCCAGAGGGATGCTCGGGTTATGTCTTCTCTGCTCGCCATTTCCCGCCCCAGCCAAACCCACGAGTTATGTCCGTAGCCTGGGATCATCTCCTCAAACCTGCCCGGCAGCAAGCCACCAATGACCGCCCCTCGCGCATGGGTTTGCAAGCGACATAAATGCGAAAAAAAGCCACCGCGGACGCGGTCCGCGGTGGCATTGCGCTGGCGCGGGGAGGGGGTAGCGCCAGGATCAGTACAACGGTTGTTCGCGAACCAGCCTGCGCCCGTCCGAGGGCACGAAGAGCAAGACCGCAGTCAATAGGGCGCCAGCCGCAAGGGAAAGCAAGAAAGGAGACATCGAAGCGCTGGTGCCATGTCGCGTATCCTGACGGAGTCGATGGATGAAGTTGTGATCCCGGAGCAAGGCCAGCACTTTGACGGCGGTCAAAAGCCTCGTGGCCGAAGCGAAGAAAATCGGCAAGCGGCGCATGCTGGCTCGAATCCGGGAGACGTCACTGTCCCGACCTCTTGAGAAGACAATCTCAACTTCCGCGAGGCTCGCGCGACCAAACAAGCGCGACCGCGCCAGCAGGGAGGGAATGATACCAAGGCGTGCGCAGGTGCCGTCGGCCGTGCGCGCGAATGACGGTGCCGGCGATCGCACGGCGGCATCGTCTAGCGAAAGGGGCCGGCGCACTTCGGCGCGAACGATCCTGGTTAGGCAGTTCGGCGGATTTTCGTCTGTTCGACCCCGACCAAACGCAGCCTTGACCTTGGTCAAGGAGAGAGATGCCGAGAGCGCACAAGCGGACGAGCCATGTGGCCCTACCATCCAGACCTGCTCGCCCAGCCAGTGCCGCGCTATACGAGCTATCCGACCGCCCTCGAGTTCGAAGGCGGGATCGGCCGATCTGAGCAAGTGGCGGCGCTCGAACGGATCGGCCGCGAAGCTCCGGTCTCGGTCTATGTCCATATCCCCTATTGCCGGGAGATATGCTGGTATTGCGGTTGCAATACGGGTGCGGCCAATCGCCCGGGAAGGCTCGCGGGTTATCTCGAAGCGCTCGAACTGGAGATCCGCCTTGTGGCCCGGCGCCTTCAGGGACGTGGACGCGTCACCCGGATCGCCTTTGGCGGCGGAAGCCCCAATGCCCTGCCGCCGTCGAGCTTTCTGCGGCTGCTCGACCGACTCATCGTCGCGTTCGATGCGGCCACCGCCGCGCTGTCGATCGAATTGGATCCCCGCACCCTCGACGATGGCTGGTACGATGCGATCGCCCAGGCGCGCATCTCCAGCGCCAGCCTCGGCTGTCAAACCTTCGAGCCGCATATTCAGCGGGCGATCGGCCGTATCCAGCCCCTGTCAATGATCGAGACCGCGATTTCGCGGCTGCGTGATTCAGGTATCCGGTCTCTGAACATTGACCTCATGTACGGTTTACCCGGCCAGACGGGCGCCGATCTTGACGCCACCCTCGACGAAGCGCTGCGGCTTGCCCCCGACCGCATGGCCTTGTTCGGCTATGCTCACCTGCCCTCGGTGATCCCCCGTCAGCGCCGGATCGATGGGAGCCAGCTTCCCGACATGCGGCAACGCTTCGAACATGCTGCGCTCGGCTTCGAGCGCCTGACCCGGGCAGGCTACGCGGCCGTCGGGTTTGACCATTTCGCATTGCCGGGCGACCCGCTCGCCATGGCAGCCGAGGGGGGGAGCCTGCGGCGCAATTTCCAGGGATTCACCGACGATCCCGCCGACGTTATCCTGGGCCTCGGCGCCAGCGCCATCAGCCTGTTCCCCGACATGATTCTCCAGAACGAGAAGCTCGCCGGTCGCTACCGCATGCTGGTCACGGCAGGGAGCCTCGCGGGTCAACGGGGCGTGATGCGCTCGCCTGACGCCCGCCGCCGCGCTGCGATCATTGAAAGCCTTCTCTGCTCTGGGGAAGCGGCCGTCCCCGAGGATATGTTGCAGGCCGTGCGGCCCCATCTTGAAGCATTCACGGCGAGGAACCTCCTCGCCGTGGAATCTCGCCATCTGAAGATCGCACCGGCCGGGCTGCCTTATGCGCGGCTGATTGCGAGCAGGTTCGACAGCTTCCGGGCCGATCCGACACGTGCAGCCGGCAGCGCGCTCTAAACCGGCCCATATCTGCTGATTGCCTTTGACCTTCGTCAAATCGGTCGATCCAGCGAGCCGCTAGCCTGACTGCGAAAGGAAATCGTCATGGCAGAGATGTTCAGCGCCCATTTTCCCCTGCTCGTTGTCGGATCGATGCTGTTCTTCATGATCGTCCTCGGGAGCGTCTCGATCGAAGATGCCTTGCGCGGACGGCGGCATTGACGACTGCGAGTGCCCCGCCGTGGTCCCCCTTCGAAGCGATCGGGGGCAGCGACGCGATCAGGCAAATTGTGGATCGCTTCTATGACCTGATGGACACCGATCCTGCGTATCGCGATCTTCGCGCCCTGCACGCCGACGACTTGACGCCGATGCGCCGCTCGCTCAGCGGTTTCCTGACCGGCTGGATCGGAGGACCGCGCGACTGGTTCGCGGCCAATCCGGGCAAGTGCATGATGTCGGTCCATGCACCCATCGCGATCAGTGCCGCGACGGCCAACCAGTGGGTCCGAGCCATGTCGGAGGCGATCAAAGGCTGCGACGTCGACGCCGATCTCTCGGATAGGATCAATGAGGCGCTTGCCCTTATGGCGTCCGGCATGGTGCGCCAGGCCTGAGCCCACCGGCGACGGCGACAGGGTTCCCAGGTCGCGAGATTGGTCTTTCTGCCATCGCGGCAGCCATGGACCTTCGTGGTGTCGCTTGTAAGGCAGCGCCGTCGGCGGAGGGTGGGGCGCGATCGGATGGACTTCAAGGAAGATTTCTCAGGGGCCGGAAGCGGAGTGTCAGATCCGGTCAGCTAGGATGGATGCCGCCGGCTCAGCCGTCAGGCGAGACCGTCTGGAACCTTCAGGAGGAGAGGCTTTCGGCCAAGATGCGGCCAATATCCTGACGATTCGTCATAAGGTCCGACAGTGTGTAGCCGTCCAGTACGCCAAGGAAAGCCGCCAGCGCCTCCTTCAGGACTCCCGTCAGCCCGCAGGCGCGAGCAATCACGCAGCTTCCGCAATCCACCAGATCGAACCCGTCTTCGGTATGCCGGACCAGCGCGCCAATATTGATCTCTTCGGGCGCTTTGCCGAGCCGGATGCCACCGAATCGCCCACGCTCGCTTTTGATATAGCCGCTGCGCGCGAGCTCATTGACCACCTTCATGAGATGATTCTGCGAGATGCCATAGGCCCGCGCGACCTCGGCGATCGAGCATAGCCGATCGGGCCGTGCGGCGAGATAAAGCAGCACCCGCATCGAGTAATCCGTGAACAGCGTCAGCTTCATGCATGCTCCTAAGCAACCTTCAATCGGGCCATCGTACATAATATGCATAACGCTTGCATCTTTCAAATGTCACGATAGATGTATTGGAGATGTATGATTGGAGCGTGAGTCGTGGGCAGTGTCGCGGGAATCGATGAGGGAGGGCTCAAGAGGCTTGTGGACGCCTTCTACGCCCGCGTGCGCGCGGACGTCGAACTCGGCCCCATATTCAATGGTGCGATCGATGACTGGCCCGCACATCTTCAGAAGCTCACGGCCTTCTGGTCGTCGGTGATGCTGACCAGCGGACGCTACAAGGGCCAGCCCGTGCCTGCCCATATGAAGCACCGCGACCGGATCACGCCCGCGCTGTTCGGGCGCTGGCTCGGGCTTTGGACGGACACGACGAACGAACTGATGGCACCGGAGGCGGCCGCAGCCCTTCAGGACAAGGCGGCGCGGATCGCGGAGAGCCTGCAGCTTGCCCTCTTCTTCAGGCTGGATTCTCGGCCACCGCGGCCGATCGTCCAGGCGACGCACCTCGCCGACGGGGCTCGCCTCTGATGACCGAGAACTCGCGCGTTCAACCCTATCGGTCGACGCCGGTCTTCGACGAGACAACGCTCCCGGCCGCGTTGCGCGGCCGGCACAGCACCAAGGCCGGCGTATGGGGGATCGTCCGCGTGATCGAGGGGCGGGTCCGGCTCAGCTATCTCGATCCTCCTTCCGAAATGCTGCTCGATCCGGAGACCTCGGGCCTGCTGCTTCCTGAGCAACCGCACTTCGTGGAGCCGCTTGGCCCGATGAAGATGCGCGTCGATTTCTACGATCAGCCGCCCGACGGCTGACCTTTCGCTTCACCTTCACTACCGGCCCTAAGGAGACGTTGATGTCACAGACACTCAGCGAGCGCACCATCGCGCTCGTCAAAGCCACCATGCCCGCGCTCGAAGCGCACGGCCTCGACATTGTACGCGAGATGTACCGGCGGATGTTCGAGAACCCGGAGATCCGCGACCTGTTCAACCAGTCGCACCATGGCGATGCCGGTTCGCAACCGCGCGCGCTGGCCGCCGCCATCCTCGCTTATGGCGCCAATATCGACAATCTCGGCGCGCTGGCCCCCGCCGTCGAGCGGATCGCGCAGAAGCATGTCGGCCTGCAGATCCTCCCCGAACATTATCCTCACGTCGGCGAAGCGCTGCTCGGCGCGATCAAGGCGGTGCTGGGCGATGCCGCTACCGACGAGATCCTCGCCGCATGGGGCGAAGCCTACTGGTTCCTGGCGCATATCCTGATCGCTCGCGAGGAGCGCCTCTACAAGGAGCATGAGACCGCGGAAGGCGGCTGGACGGGTTGGCGCACCTTCGTGATCGACGAAGTCCGCCCCGAAAGCAGCGTCATCACCTCGTTCATCCTGCGCCCGACCGACGGGCGCCCGGTCATTCGCCACAAACCCGGCCAGTATCTGACCTTCTGGCTGGAGATCCCCGGTCACCCGCCGGTCAAGCGCAACTACAGCATCTCGCAGGCGGCCAATGGCGAGACCTATCGCATTTCGGTCAAGCGCGAGCCCATGGGCCTCGCCTCCGGCTGGCTGCATGACCAGGCGAAGCCGGGCACGGTGCTCAAGGTGGCGGCGCCCGCGGGCGAGTTCTTCCTGTCCGAGAATCCCGAGCGCCCCGTGGTGCTGATGTCCGGCGGTGTCGGCCTGACGCCGATGGTCGCAATGCTCGAGGCGATCGCGCAACATCATCCCGATCTCCCCGTCCAGTATCTTCACGGCACGCTGGATGGTTCGACGCACGCGCTGGCCGATCATGTCCGCGCCATCGCGGCTGCTCATCCGAGCATCCGCGTCACCGATTTCTATCAATGCCCTCGCCCCGAGGATGTGGCGGGTCGCGATTACGACCATGATGGCTTGATCGACGAGGCCTGGTTGACGGAGCACACGCCGATCGAAGATGCGGATTATTATCTATGTGGTCCGCGCCCGTTCCTGCGCACCTTCGTCGCGACGCTGTCGCTTGCCGGCGTGGCGTCCGATCGCATCCACTACGAGTTCTTCGGTCCGGCCGACGAACTGCTCGCAGCTTGAGGCAGGCGCCGCGATGGACGATTTCATCATTGGTCGTGCGCTGCACGTCGTCGCCGTCCTGATGTGGATCGGTGGCGTTGCGTTCGTGACGACCGTCGTGATGCCGTCCATCCGGCGCCACCATGCACCCGACGAGAGGCTCGCCGCCTTTCATCAACTGGAGGAGCGGTTTGCGCCGAAGGCGCGCCTGTGGGTGCTGCTGGCCGGAGCAAGCGGGCTCTGGATGGTCTACAGGGCCGATATGTGGGGCCGGTTCGCCGATCCCCGTTTCTGGTGGATGGACGCCATGGTCTGCCTCTGGGCCATATTCATGGCGATGCTGTTCCTGATCGAACCGCTCTTTCTCCACGCGCGCATGGAGAAATCACCCGCTCCATCGGCGGACTTCGAGAGGATGGTAGGAATGCACCAACTCCTCCTGATGCTGGCCGTCATAACGGTGCTTGGCGCGGTAGCCGGAAGTCATGGGTTGCTCTGAGCGGACTGGCTCACCTTGACGATGGCGAGCTTGCGTTCATGCCCCTCCCGGTCTGGCCACAGAATCGACTCTCCCTCGCGCAAGCCGATGAGGCCGGCTCCGACTGGCGTCAGGATCGAGATGCGTCCCGCCGAGATGTCGGCGTCCTTTGGGTAGACGAGCTGTACCGAACGCGTCGCTCCGCTCGCGTCGTCGGTGAACTCGACGGTCGAACGCATCGTCACGACGTCGGACGGGATTTGGGTCGCGCTGTGAATCGTGGCGCGTCCGATTTCCTCGAGGAGCAATTCGCTGACCTGCGGTAACCGCTCTTCGGCGCCAAGCGCCAGGTTGGTGAGGGCGTCGGCCTCGGTGTCGATCAAATGGATGGGCGGTCGACATGCCGCCTTGCTGTTCGTCATGGTGCTGGCTTTCCGGATAAGGAGGCGCGCGCAGGCTCATGGCCTGGCGCAGCGGTCTGTCGAGAGTTGCCCCGAGTTCGGGGCGTGCCGCACCGGAACCCGGGGCCAGATGCCCGCGAGAAGCTGCCCCCCATGATGGCGGAATCGGAAATGACGGCGCCTAGTCTGCATGATGCGATGATGTCCCCAGCACAGGCGCAAGTCAAATCATCTGCATAGGGGCTGGGTGCCGGTCAGCTAGCCAGCGTAGCGGGCCTCGGCGAGATCGAGTTCGCGCACGAGCTTGCGCGCGGCTTCGCTGCCAAGTTCGCGCCGACGCACGCGTCTGAAGATCTCTCCCCGTTCGGCTCTGAGCGCAGCCAGCCGCAGCTCGCGCTCGATGGCGTCGTCACGCCGGATCAGGCTCCCCTGTTCCGGCCCGCGGGCGTGGCGGTCGATCCGCTCGCGATAGACATCCATGAGACGCGACGCGACGGTAACATAGGTGTCGGCATCCTTACGGCCGTCCGCAAGGCGATGCTGGGTGCGCTCGATCTCGGCGATCGCCGCTTCCGCAGCGGCTATGCGCGCAGCTTCGACCGCGGCAGTCTGGCTTGGCTCCGGAGGCATCTCAAGGTTGCGCAGCAGCAAGGGCAGCCCGATGCTTGCCGAAGCCAGCGATACGATGATCACGCCCATGGCCAGGAAGATGGCGAGATCACGGGCAGGAAAGGCCGAACCGTCGGCCATGGTCAGAGGGAGGGTGAGCACGCCGGCCAGCGTGATCGCACCACGCACGCCGGCGAAAGACATGGCCCCGATAATCCGCCAGCCCGGAGCGCCACGTTCGTCGCTCTGGCGAAACAGGGTCAGGTGGAGCGACAGCCATACCCACCCGAAGCGCAGACCCGCAAGCCCGGCATTGATCGCGACGACATAGATGGCCAGCCACCAGGGCTCATAGTGGCCGGTCAGCCGGACGGTTTCGGCAGCACCCGACAGGATCGACGGCAACTGCTCGCCCAACAGGACAAAGATGATCCCGTTGGCGGTGAACTGGATCATGTCCCAGAAGGCGGTGCGGCGGATGCGTGTGACGGCGAGTGCCTGTCCCCGGGATTCGACGAAGCCCATGGCAAGCCCCGCCGCGACGGCGGCGAGAATGCCGGAACAATGCAGCCGTTCAGCGATGAGATAGGCGCCAAACGGAATCAGCAGGCTGATCAGGACCTGCGATCCGCTTTCCTCGCCGAAACGGCGAGCAATGATGGCCTTGAGCCAACCGACCAACCAGGTCAGACCGGCCCCGATGATGATCCCGCCAGTCGCGACCCAGAGAAAGCTGAGCGCGGCCTGGCCGAGAGAAAAGGCACCGGTGAGAGCGGCAGCGACCGCAAAGCGGAGGCAGACCAGGCCTGACGCGTCATTAAGGAGTGATTCGCCCTCCAGGATATGCATCATTCGCTTGGGGATGGGAGAGCGTTGAGCGATTGCGGATACCGCGATGGGATCCGTCGGTGATACCACCGCGGCCAGCGCGAACGCGACGGCAAGCGGCATCGCCGGGATCATCCAGTGGATGAACAAACCCATGCCCAGCACCGTGAAGACCACGAGGCCGAGCGCCAGCTCGAGAATGGTCTTGCCGTCCTTGAAAAGGTCTTCGCGCGGAATGCGCCAGCCGTCGAGGAAGAGAAGCGGCGGGAGGAAGAGAAGGAAGAATATCTCGGGATCGAGCGTCACGCGCCAGTTCGCCGCAAGCCCGATGAAAGCGCCCAGCGTGATCTGAACAAGCGGGCGCGGTAGGGGGAAGGGCAGAAGCCGCGCAACAATGCCGCTCACGACGACGGCGAAGAGCAGGGCAAGCACGATCGTGATCGTTTCCAAAACATACTCCGAACAAGAAGCTGGTCCGTGTCTCCTTTCCTATAAACGGCTTGAGGGCCAGTCCCCTCCCTTGAACCTTGACGCTCTCAGATCACGGCGCCGGCGTCCTCATGGCACTGCATCGCTGGTTCGCCGCCGATGGTCGCATCTCCGACGAGGATCGCGAATTTGGCGCCGGCATAGTGAGTGGCGGGCGTATGCCAGGCATTGGCCACAGTCAGGATTTCACCCGCGATTTCCACCTGCTCGCCAGGCGCGGGCGATCGGACGAAATGATAGCAGCCCCGTGGGGCGGCCGTACGACGGTCGGGTCCGGCAAACACATCGATAAGCATGGTTATCTCCCTTCACTGAACAAGAGCGCGTACCGGCGCGGGAAAGCGCCATGGCTCGCCATGACCCAGCGCGGCACCATATTGCTGTTCGGCGATATGCCAGTTCGCGAGTCTGTCCCACCAGACAAAGGCGGTCACGTTCAGGTTCTCGGCAAGCCGGTCTGCCGGATAGCGCGGCAATCTCCAACGCGCTAGAAGGCCGCCGTTCCGAAACCGGATGTTTTGCGGCTGTCGCTTGTCGAGTGCTAGTTGACATCGCGGCTCTCGTGCAGGCGCGCGCGCAGGGCCGCGAGACAGAGTGCGATTTCCTCGACCGGGTGATCTTCCATCCACTCCCCACGGGCGCATGCCACCGCGATGCCGCGCGCGCGGGAGTCGATCCAGTATCCCGGCGGTACGAGCGTCGCCGCCGCCGTGTGCGAACCGGTGTAGCGCAGGGCGCGGACGCGGGAGCCGTCTGGATGCAGCCAGACGCCTACCTCGATCTGCGGCAGTTCCGCCAGGCCGGGGAACACCCCAACGGCGATCAGAGCGTCGAGCGGGCGGCTCGGCGATAAGGCGTTCTCACAGGCAGCGATCGCACCCATCAGCACATCGCACGAAGTCGCCGTGCTCGGAACAGGCGGTCGGACGATGGCTTCCATGATCAGCCGGTCCCATCGATCACAGGCTCGACCGCTAAACCCCCGCCGTGGACTCGCCGGCACAGGCTCTTCAACAGTCCATCGCCGATCCTATAGACCCAGCCGTGCAGGCTCAGCGGGGCCTCACGCGCCCAGGCCGCTCGCACGAGAGGATTGACGGACAGCGCGTCGACTTGCGCCACGACATTGCGCTCGCACAGGGCCTCGGCTGCCGCCCCATCGGTGTTGACCTTGCAGGGATGACGACGGTGAAGCTGACGCACGGGCGCCAGCCAGTGGCCGATGGCGTCGTCGGTCTCGTTCTCCATCGCGGCATGAATGCCGCCGCAGCCATAATGGCCCACGACGATGATATGGTGGACATTCAGGACATCGACCGCGAACTGCAGCGCGGCGGAAAAATTGGGATCGGCGGCGATTGCGAGATTGGCGACGTTGCGATGGACGAACATCTCGCCCGGATCGAGATCGACGATCTCCGTCGCCGGCACGCGGCTGTCCGAGCAGCCGATCCAGAAATAACGGGGCCGCTGCTGACCGACGAGGCGGCGAAAGAAGCCCGGATCGTTGCGCGTCTTGGCATCGGCCCAGGCCCGGTTGCGGTCGAACAGCGTGGACAGCCAGCCGTCGCCTTCAGGAATGGCGGCGGCCTTATCCTGCCCGTTCGTCCGCGTCCGGCTCATTGACCGGTCGATTGCAGATCGACGATCCGCAGATAGGGCTTCAACGTCTTGAAGCCTTGCGGGAACTGCCGGTTGGCTTCCTCGTCCGATAGCTTGGGCGAGATCACGACGGGTTCGCCCGGCTCCCAGTTGACCGGAGTGGCGACGCTGCGCGCGTCGGTCAGCTGGAGGCTGTCGATCGCGCGCAGGATCTCGGCGAAGTTGCGGCCCGTGCTCGGCGGATAGGTGAGGATCAGCCGGACCTTTTTCGCCGGATCGATCACGAATACCGAGCGGACCGTGACGGTCGGATCACTCTTCGGGTGGATCATGCCATAGAGGCTCGAGACCTGGCCGTTGGGATCGGCGATCATGGGGAAATCGAGCGTCGCGCCTTGCGTCTCCTCGATGTCGGACTCCCATTTATGGTGGGCCTCGACCGGATCGACCGACAGCCCGATCGGCTTCACGCTGCGCCTATCCCATTCGGGGCGCAGCCGCGCGACCTCGCCCAGTTCGGTCGTGCAGACCGGCGTGAAGTTCTTGGGGTGGCTGAAAAGGACGCCCCAGCTCGCTCCGAGCCAGTCGTGGAACTGGATGCGGCCGTGGGTGCTGTCCTGTTCGAAATCGGGGGCGATCTGCCCAAGCTGGATAGTCATGGAGGCTCCTTCGTGCATGCGGAGCCAGTGTGAGGCCGCACTAGCCAACAAACAAACGAATGTTATTTCAGGTTGAAAGCAATATCATTGCCTTTACTGAGGTTCACGGGGGGCAGCCATCCAATGGTCAACAGCGCTATGGGCAGGGCGATCAGCAGGACGAACTCGCCATCCGCATCGCTGATTACGCCACTCTTGCCCAGAACCCAGATGAACAGCCGCAGCGATGCGATCGCAATTGCCGCGGCGACCATCCAGTAGAGGCCGACGCGCAGATGCGGCCGGCGATTGCGGCACTCGCCGCCGCTTCCGTTTCGCTGGCCGCTCACGGCTCATCGCCAGGTTCGACCCCGGGATGACGGGTCGCATTGCGCTTCCTGGTTCTTGGCGATTGGGCGGCGTCCGATCTGCCATGGTCCAGCGGCCACAGAGCGGTGAAGTCGGCGGGGGGCGGCACTTCGCGGAAGGCCTTCGGCGCGCTGGTGGATGTCGCCGCCCATTCGAAGCCCATGATGACGAATGTCGCGACAGGCGCCGCGACAATGATGACGATGGGCAAGGCCTGTTCGGAGATGATATCGGCTTTGACGAGGCCATAAAGGCCAAGCCAGGTCACCGCCATCAGGATCGTGGCGAGAATCCCGAAGGCCTTCCCGTCCTCGCGTCGCGGTGGCTCGGGACGAACCGGATCGAACGGTTTCACTGCAGCACCGCGCCCAAGGAGAGCGGGTCGGCTTCGGCGAACACTCCTTCATGCTGGACCATCCTGGTCCTCCTTGTCGGCACATCATCCGCCCGCTATTATCCATCAAGCAAATGAATATAATTGATGATTGAGCGGAAAGATCTTGCGGCATGGATATCGGCGTCGCCCGCACCTTCCTGGAAGTGGTGAAGACGGGCAGCTTCGTCGCTGCTGCCGCGAATCTCAATCTTACCCAGACCGCGGTGAGCGCGCGCATTCGCGTCCTTGAGGACCAGCTCGACCGGCCTGTGTTCATCCGCAACAAGTTGGGTGCGAAGCTGACGCCGGCGGGCGAGCAATTTCTGCGCTTTGCGACCACGCTGGTGCAGGTGTGGGAACGCGCCCGCCGCGCGGTGGCGCTGCCGCCTGGCCGCGAGACGGTGGTGACGATCGGCGCCGAGCTCAGCCTGTGGAGTCCGCTGCTGCGGCACTGGCTGCTCTGGATGCGGCGCGAATGCCCCGAGTTCGCGGTCAGCACGCAGATCGACGCTTCCGAGCGGCTGATGGAGCAGGTCCAGGACGGCTCGCTCGACGTCGCGGTGCTCTATGCCGCGCCGCGCCGTCCCGGCGTGATCGCCGAGCTGCTGTTCGAGGAGAAGCTCGTCCTCGTCCGCACCACGCCGACCGATCGGCCGCTGGCGCCCGAAGACCATGTCCAGATCGACTGGGGCGAGGAGTTCGCCGCGAGCTATCAGGCCGCCTATCCGGACCAGCCGAACGCGGTCGTCGCGATCAGCTACGGACCGCTCGCGCTCGACTATCTCCTGGCGACGGGCGGCAGCGGCTATTTCCGCAAGGGGTTCATCCGATCCTATCTGGAGGAGGGCAGGCTCGCGCTCGTGCCCGACAGTCCCGAATTCTCCTATTCCGCCTATGTCGTCCATTCGACCAAGGCGGACCCCGGCGTGATGGCCCGCATCCGCAGCGGGCTCCGCGCTGCGGCGGCGATCGCGGCATGAGCGACGAGCCCGCGTCCCCGGTCTGCTATGCGGCCCAAGCTGACGACGTCTATATGGGCTATGCCGGGCGCGATGAGCTGCTGGCCGCGCTCAACGAGCTTCTCGAAGCCGAGCGTGCCGGCGCTCGGGTAGCGTTGGCGAGCGCCAAGGCGGCGGCGAGTCCGCCACATGCGGCGCTGATGAGGACAGTGCGCGCCGACGAGGCGCGCTGGTGCGCGATGCTGGCGCGGCAGATCAAACGACTCGGCGGTATGCCCTCCCGCAGGACCGGCGGCTTTCATGGCAAGGCGATGGCGATCGCCGATCTGGCAGAGCGTCTGGCCTTTCTCAACCGCGGCCAGTCCTGGGTCGTGCGCAAGCTCGAAGCGCTGACGCCTCGCGTGCGCGACGAGGGTCTCCACGCGGACCTGCGCGCCATGCTGGACAGCCACAAGGTCAACATCGCGCTGGCCGAAGCCTTCCTCAAGACCATCGCGCCGAGCGGCGACCAAACAAAATAATTGCTCAAGTGGAGTGAGATGATCTTTGTCGCTGTTTGCTTGAGTGTCAGGCGATTCAAGAAGACGTTTCCGGCAATACGCAGGATGACGGTCCGACCAGCGCGCTGATCGGGCGCATGGCGTTTTGCCTGCATCCCGCCCCGCACCAATTCTTTTTCGCGAGTTTCATCTGGTCGCTGAGGGCCAGTGGCTTGCGCCGATCGGTAAGGAAAGGCGCGACCACGCTCGGGTGGACTCTCTCGAGTCCATCACCCTGCCAT
Organism: Rhizorhapis sp. SPR117; assembly: GCF_021742065.1. The sequence goes on along the minus strand of NZ_JAKKIE010000015.1, from coordinate 46,636 downwards.
CAATTCGAGACGCGACCCCGGATCGCGTGAGTTTTTGTCGCGCGAGCATCGCCTGGAGGCCGGGTGTCATGCGGCGCGTGGAGGTTCCGGCGGTTCTGGAGGTCGGGATCGCGGGGATTGTCGCGGCAGCTTGGCAAAGGGCAGCACATTTGCCCGTTCCTCGCCGCTACGATCGGCGATGTCATCGTCCAAATCTTCAGGGGATCGGTTGTGGTCGTGGCCGCTCATGGTTCCGCTCCAGGCGCAGTTCTTGGCGCATTCATCGGTTGAAGAAGGGGATCCCCGGATCCGCACGGCGCGGTCCGGGGCCACTAGCCTTCGAGAAGCCGATCCGCGTGGCGCGCAGAGCGCCTTTGGAAGATGGAGTCGCACATGGTGCGTCAGTCAACGTCGCCGCGCGCGAAAAGTCAACGCAGGCGGTATTTGGAAGCGTAATCGCCTAGACGGCCCGCTTTTCTCCCCGTACCCGCAACAAAAACCTGTCAGCCGCTTCACCATCGGCACATCCATCAGCTGCGGAAAGGTGAGCGGCCACGACGAAACAATGCCTAGCGGATTTCGGCTTCTTCGACGACCGGGCGGCTCTCTCTCGTGCCGCGCATGTGGCTGTCGGGATCGTTGGGATCAGCGCTGATGATTACATATTCGTCATGCACCTCGAGCAATGTCCCCATGAAGGGAAAGTCGCTCAAGCTACCGGTCACCCGGTAACTGACGAGATCTCCCACCTTGAACGTCGCCGCATCGAAATTGAACTCGAAGGGACAGTTTTCGCCCATGCCTTGCATCGCGAGTCTCCTCACAATCAATAATCGCATTTCTCGACGCTTGCGGCCCCGGACGCAAGCCTGTCGCGTGAACGACCGATACGTTCCAAGCCGCCGTCGCACGGATGTACCGATTGGCGCGCGTCGTTGCATGAAGTGCTCGCCGGCAAAAGGTAGCGGAGGGATCGGTGTCGCGTAGCAATCAATCCCGGTGGCCATCTCGCGGCCCACAGGCCGGCTCATATCAAAATCATTGCGTTAAACCCTCAATAAAAGTCGCTTGTCTTATTCTATCGACATCCTCAATCTGTCGGAAGCTGAACTGAGCTTCGCTAGAAAATGCGCCCGGAGAGGATCCCGTGCCGGTGGCATGGGCCGGAGCGCTGAAGGGAGCTGAACGCCAAGGACGAACGCGCATGACAGCATCGGATCCGCCAGGGCGCGCGCTGACCCTGGAGCAATGGCGACTTGTGGAACTGCTTTCCCGGTCCCTGGATCCCACGCAGGCGCGATGGCTTAGCGGCTATTTCGCGGGACTTGACGCCGGCCTGTTGCTTCGCGCGCAGTCGCCGGCGTCCGCTTCGGCCTCGGCGCGCAAGCTCACGATTCTGTATGGCACAGAGACCGGCAATGCAGCGGAACTGGCGCGTAGCCTCCTCGACGTCTTGTCCGCACAGGGCCTCAAACCAGCGCTTTCGGATATGGCCGACTACAAGGTCCGGCAGCTCTCCCAGGAGCAGGATCTGCTGATCATCGTCAGCACCTATGGCGAAGGCGATCCGCCGCAACCGGCGACAGGCTTCTTCGAGTTCGTGGAAGGGCGCAAGGCCCCGAAACTGGGCGACGTGCGCTTCGCGGTATTGGCGCTCGGGGATTCCACCTATGAATATTATTGCCAGGCCGGCAAGCGGATTGACGGACGGTTGGAGGAGTTGGGCGCGACCCGGCTGGTGCCGCGCGTCGATTGCGACGTCGACTATGAAGAGTCGGCCGGCGCCTGGACGCAGGCGCTCGTTGAGCAGTTTGCCGCCGAAAAAGAGGCCGCCCCGCGCGTGGCTCCCGCCGTTGCTGCGTCGGCGGTTTCTGCGTCATCAGCTTATGCCAAGCGGAACCCGTTCCCGGCATCGGTAACCGAGAATATAGTGATCGTCGGACGAGGATCGACCAAAGAGACGCGTCATATCGAACTCGCGCTCGCCGGATCGGGGCTGACCTACGAGCCCGGCGATGCGCTGGGGATCGCCGCCTCCAACGACCCGGCAGTGGTCGCGGCGCTGCTCGATGCGCTCTCGTTGCCTGCCGAGGCCGAGCTGGACCTCAAGGGGCAGACGATGACGATCGCGGAGGCGCTGACGCAGCGCTTCGAGATCACCGCCGCGACCCCGCGCTTCCTCGACTATTGGGCGCTTCTCAGTGATGCCGCCGCGCTCACGCAATTGCTACAGGAGGACCGCTCGGGCGAGCGCTCGGTGTTCCTGCGCACGCATCATATCATCGACATCGTCCGGAGGTTCCCTGTGGGTGAGGTGATGCTCCAGGGCTTCGTCAGCGCGCTGCGGCCGTTGCAGCCCCGCCTCTATTCGCTGGCCTCGAGCCTGGCCGCCGCGCCAGACGAAGCCCACCTCACCGTCGCGCCCGTCCGCTATGCGTTGCATGGCGAGGCCCGCAGCGGCGTCGCCTCGGGCCTGCTTGCCGACCGTGCCGGACCGGACACCGAACTGCCGGTCTACATCCAGACCAACCCGCATTTCCGGCTGCCGGGCGATGATGTTCCGATCATCATGATCGGCGCCGGCACCGGCGTCGCCCCCTATCGCGCCTTTCTTCAGGAACGCGAGGCGCGGGGCGCGGGAGGAAAGAACTGGCTGTTCTTCGGCGAGCGCAATTTCCGCTCCGATTTCCTCTATCAGACCGAATGGCAGGGCTGGTTGAAGGACGGCGCGCTCGGCCGCATGGACGTCGCCTTCTCGCGCGACGGCGCGGAGAAAATCTACGTCCAGCACCGCATGAAGGAATGCGCGCGCGACTTATTCGCCTGCCTTGAGGACGGCGCGCATGTCTATGTCTGCGGCGATGCCGCGACCCTCGCGCCGGATGTCCACGAGGCACTGATCGATATCGTCGCGGCGGAGGCGCGCACCGGGCGGGAGGCGGCCGAGGACTATGTCCGTTCGCTGCAGGCTGACCACCGCTACCAGCGCGACGTCTACTGAGCCATGACCATGACGACGATCGACCGCAGTCGGGATCTCTCGCAGCCACTCGACCGGCTCAGCGCCGACGAGCGCATGAAGGACAGGAGCGACTATCTGCGCGGCACCATCGCGAAGGGGCTGCTCGACCGGATCACCGGCGCGGTGCCGTCGGTCGACGACGTGAAGCTGATGAAGTTCCACGGCATCTATCAGCAGGACGATCGCGACGTGCGAGACGAGCGCCGTCGCCAGAAGCTCGAGCCGGCCTTTCAGTTCATGATCCGGGTTCGCCTGCCGGGCGGCGTCTCCACGCCGGCGCAATGGCTGAAGCTCGACGAGCTCGCCCGCGCGCATGGCGGCGAAACCCTGCGCATCACGACGCGCCAGACCTTCCAGTTCCACTGGGTCCTGAAAGACAGCCTGCGTCCGATCATCCAGGGCCTGCACGAGACGCTGCTCGACACGGTCGCGGCCTGCGGCGATGACAGCCGGGGCGTGATGTGCACGGTCGATCCGCAAAGCTCGCGCTTCCATGCCGAGGTCGCGGCGATGGCGAAGCGGGTCAGCGATCACGTCATCCCCAAAACGCGCGCCTATCACGAGATCTGGTATGGCGACGCGCGGGTCGCCTCGTCAGTGCCGGAGGAACCCTTTTACGGACGCACCTACATGCCGCGGAAGTTCAAGATCGGCTTCGCGCTGCCGCCGTCCAACGACATCGACGTCTACGCGCAGGATCTTGGCTTCATCGCCATCGGCGGGCCGGAAGGGCTGGCAGGGTTCAACGTCGCCATCGGCGGCGGCATGGGCCGCACCGACCAGGCGCCGGAGACCTATCCGCGCCTCGCCAGCGTGATCGGCTTCGTGGCCGCCGACAAGATCATCGCCTGCGCAGATGCGGTGATGGCGGTGCAGCGCGACTACGGCGACCGCAACGACCGCCAGCATGCCCGCTTCAAATATACGATCGACGACAAGGGACTCGACTGGGTCAAGGCGGAGGTCGAAAACCGCATGGGCGCCGCGCTCGAGGCCGCGCGCCCCTTCGCTTTCACCTCGAACGGCGACAGCTATGGCTGGAACACGACGGCCGACGGGCGTCACCATCGCACGCTCTATATCCAGAGCGGGCGGCTGGATCTGAAGCTGCTCGACGCGCTGCGCGATGTGGCGCGCATCCATCGCGGCAGCTTCCGCATGACGCCGAACCAGAACGTCATCATTGGCGGGGTGGAAACCGGCGATCGTGCCGCGATCGAGGCGGTGCTGGCGGAACATGGGCTGGAAGTCGACCACGTCTCGATCCTGCGGCGCAATGCGATCGCCTGCGTCGCCTTGCCGACCTGCGGCCTCGCCATGGCCGAAAGCGAGCGCTACCTGCCGACGCTGATCGACAGGATCGAAGCAATCCTCGCAGAAAATGGTCTCTCGGACGAACCGATCACGGTCCGGATGAGCGGCTGTCCCAATGGCTGCTCGCGTCCCTACAATGCCGAAATCGGGCTTACCGGACGCGCGCCGGGCAAATATAATCTCTATCTGGGCGGGGGCTTTCATGGGCAGCGGCTCAACCGCATGGTGCGCGAGAATGTCGGCGAGCCCGTGATCCTGGAGGTGCTGGCGGACGCGCTCGGCCGTTACGCCCAAGAGCGGGAACCGGATGAGCATTTCGGTGACTTCGCCGTGCGCGCCGGCATCGTCCGCGAGGTGACGGAAGGACGGTTCTTCAATGACTGACGGCCACGACGATGTCCCAAAGCCCGAGACGATCGCCGCGTCGCATGGCGTGGCGAGCGATACCGCCTTCGGTGCGGTGGCGCCGCCGCTTTACCTCTCGAGCACCTATGAGTTCGCGGGATTCGAGTGCCCGCGCCCCTATGATTACGGCCGATCGGGCAATCCGACCCGCGACCTGCTGGCCGATGCGCTCGCCAGACTTGAGGGCGGGGCAGGGGCGATCGTCACTTCGAGCGGCATGGCGGCGATCGATCTGCTGATCAGTCGCCTGCGCCCGGACGAGCTCGTGATCGCGCCGCACGATTGCTACGGCGGCACCATGCGCCTTCTCAAGGCGCGGGCCGAGCGCGGACAGATCGCGCTTCGACTGGTCGATCAGGGCGACGACGCGGCGTTCGCCGCCGCGCTCGAGGACGTGCCGTCGCTGGTGCTGATCGAGACGCCCAGCAATCCGCTGATGCGCGTCGTCGACATCGCGGCTTTGTCGGCCCAGGCGAAAGCTGCCGGCGCCGAGGTCGCGGTCGACAACACGTTTCTGTCGCCGGCGCTTCAGCGGCCGATAGCGCTCGGCGCCGATTATGCGCTCCATTCCACCACCAAATATCTGAACGGTCATTCCGATGTCATCGGCGGCGCGGTGATTGCCGCCGATCCGGCGCAGGTGGAGCAATTGCGGCACTGGGCCAATGTCGTCGGGAGCGCAGGCGCGCCATTTGATTCCTGGCTGACCCTGCGCGGCCTGCGCACGCTCTTTCCCCGCATGGCGCAGCAGCAGATCAATGCGATGGCGGTGGCCAACTATCTCGAACGCCATTCGGCGGTCGCCCACGTCTATTATCCGGGTCTCGCCTCCGACCCGGGACATGCCATCGCCTCAAGGCAGCAGCGGGGCTTCGGCGCTATGTTGAGCTTCGATCTCGCGGGAGGGGTGGAGGCCGTGCGCCGCTTCATCGCTGCCGTTCGCACCTTCACGCTCGCGGAATCGCTCGGTGGCGTCGAAAGCCTCGTCGCCCATCCCGCAACCATGACCCATCTGGACATGGGCGCGGATGCGCGCGCGGTGGCGGGGATTGGTGACGGGCTGCTCCGCCTGTCGGTAGGTCTGGAAGCCGGGGCGGACCTGATCGCGGGCCTGGATGCAGGGCTGATGGCGTGCGCCGCGTGAGGATATCCTGCGCGGCCGGCACGAGAGGTAACCTATCATGCCCGCCTTCGTGCTGATCGTCGATCTGGGCGGGACCATCCTCGCCGTCGTGGGCTTCAATATGGCATTTCGGCAAGCCTTCGTCCGCCGCGTCCTGGGCCGAAATGGCATTTTGGAGGCGAAGCGGGCGCGACCGGATAATGGTCAGGATCCGCTGACCTACGCCCTGCGAATCGCAGGAGTCATGATCATGGTCTTTGGCATAGCGATCGCCGGAATGGTGACGCTGTTCCACGGCCGATAACGGAGGATTGAGCGGGGCGGGAGATTTGGGAGCCGTGCCATTGCTTCGGTCCGCGCCTGAACGACAATGCAGACGATGGTTCGACACAAAACGGCCGATTCCCCTGGCCTCCCACGACCGCATGATCGCTCCATGCCTCCCTTGCCGCTGGGACCTGGCTGCAGCCGGCACGGGTCTTTTCGCAGGCGCTGCGCACACCGGCCACTTCGATCTATCCGCTGTCGCCGCGATCGGCCTGCGCACCTCTTCGAACGTCACGCCCATGGCCCGCGAGCGCTTGCGCCATTCATCCATGGGTATAGGCTGCCTCTTCCGGTCGGTGTCGATGAGGCCGCCGAGGCCGGACCGATGCCCAGGAAAATGGCGGCCTGTGCGATGCAAGGCACGCCGGCGCTCATTCCGTCCGACCGCGCGGGAGGGCTGCGCCAGCAGTGCTCCGGCTTCGAGGATGAAGTGCGTGTTGGCGCCGGCATCGCATCTGAGATCGCCGACAGGAGACTGACCGATGACGCATGAATATGACGATCCCATCAAACTGGAGGCGCTGGCCGAGGCGGCGCGGCACGTCGAGAGGCGATATCGCACCGGAGCAACCGACCTAGACGACCTCGTGCGCCGGACCGTTCATGAACGCTTTTGTTCATGCGTCGCTTCGTCCGACCGAACGGACAATGCCACGATCCTCAACGCGCTCATTGCCGATGTTGCCGCGCGCGTCGAGATCCTGCTTGCCGCCGACAGGCCGATCGACCCGATCGACGAGGCGTCGATCGAATCCTTTCCGGCGAGCGATCCGCCGGCCTGGATTGGCAGGAACGAGCGGGACTGATCACCACCCATATCGGCGCAGCAGGCCATACCTGCGGAAATGAGGCAGGTGGCAAAAACGCGGTCCCGTGCGCCTGCCGCGATCGGCTATGCGCCGGCGTGGAACTCGCTATGCCGGCAGCCATCCGTGGCTGCCGGCAACGGCGCCAAAGATCGTCAGAAGACTGAGCACGAGCAGCAGCTTGTGAACACGATGAAGGGCCGCGAAAGCCCGCTCGGGATCTCGTTGCGCCCATGCCGGAAAAGCGCGCTGGAGGACAAACGGTTCGCCGACGAATAGGACGAAGGCGAACAGTCCCCACACGCCGACCATGGCGTGCATCCACCAGAAGCCCACATCGGCGAAGCGATCCCAAAGCTCCATCCGCGCGATCATAAACAAGCCGGTCAGGCCTGCGACGACCACCGCCGCCCGCGCCTGCCAGACGAACCGCCGCTCAAACGCGTGAAAGGCCTTGAGGCGATCTTCTCCGAGATCGCCACGCCGCACGGCGGGCAACGCGACCGTCGTCGCCATCGACACGCCGCCGATCCAGACCACGACGGCGAGCACGTGCAGCGCACGGGCCAAGGCGAGTTCATCCATGGATCGCATTCCCTTCGATCGATCTGCCATAGACGGCCGGTGCCGGACGGCGATTGCGCTGGCGCAAGCTGCCCGCGCCTGAAGATCTATCGCGCCAGTTGCGCGGCGGCCTCCGGTGTCAGCGCGCCGTCCCGAACGAACACGCCCTGGAGCAGCACATCGCCGTCACGAGCAGCCGCCCAATGCTGCCCGCCGACAGCCGGCACGACGATCACGCTGCCCGGACCAAATCGGCGCTCGGCGGCCTGGTCTACCTTGTCGCCGTCGCCCCAGGACAGCGTGCCCGAAACGACCGTCAGGATTCGTAGCCCGCCCTGTGCGCCGTGCGGCGGCAGGAATTGGCCTCTGCCGATGCGCAGGACGAAGGTCAACGGCCGTCCTTCCTTGTCGACGGCCAGGATCGCGCGCCGGGCGACCTCATGCACGGTCTCGTTGCGAAGCCGGTCGATGTCGAGCTGTGTGGACCGCGCCGACGCGCCGGCCGGCAGTGCTACGGCTGCGATTATCGCGAGCAGGACAGGACGATAGCTCATCATTACCTCCAATGTTGGTGGATCTAAAAACGGACGGTCACGCCGCCGCCGAAGCTGCGGCCGTCACCGGGAAGAAAGACGGCCTGGTCGGGCCGCGCATGATCGACGATCAGCGACGAGGAGGCGTAGGTCTTGTCGAAGAGATTGGTGATCTCGGCGAACAGCGAGAGCCTGTCGCTGATCCGATACGTGCCGCGCAGGTCGGCGATCGCATATGGGTCATTGTAAAGCGTGCCCAGATTGTCGACCGGCGTCTTTTCCGGCACCCAACGCAGAGCTGCCTCCAGGGCCAGACCTTCGAGCGGCCGATAGGCGAGCGTCGCGTGGACCCAATGCCGCGGCGCGCCTGCGAGCCGATTGTCGCCGCGCAGCGCATCGTCGCGGAACCGGAAGTCCTGAAAGGTGTAGACGATTCTGCCCGTGAGCGCCGGGGCGATTCGCGCGGTGACGCCGAGTTCAACACCGAAATGGCGCGTGCGCGGCGCATTGACCGCGCCCAACGACGTGCCTGACGCATCGCGCAGGCTGAGGAGCTCGTTTCTGACCCAGCTATAGTAGAGGACGCCATCCCAGGACAGGACGCCGGCATCACCGCGCCAGCCCGCCTCCAGCGTCGTTGCGCGCTGCGCCTTGAGGTCCGGCGTGACGAACACGGCCGCAGGCATTGCCGGATTGGCCGGGTTGGGTCGGCCCGCGCTGCTGTTCGGCGTGCCGTTTACGGTCGCGAACAGATCGTCATGAGTCGGCGGCTCGAAGCTGCGGCTGATTGCCGCGAACAGCGTCTGGTGTTCCGCCGCACGCCAGCTGATACCGAGCGCCGGGCTCCAGCCTTCATAATCGCGCGCATAGCTTGAGCTGACCGTGGGCACGGCACCTCCCGGCAGCGCCATCGTTGGATTGGCCGGGGCGTAGGCGGCGGTTGGGCGCGCAGGGAGAGCATAACGGTCGACATTGTCGCGGGTCGCACGCGACCATGCGAGCGAGGGCGACAGCGTGATCCGGTCGCCCAGCGGGATGTTGAAAGCCGCATTGAGCGCAAGCGTATCGGCCTTCAGCCGGTTGTTGCCGAATTGTGCGCCACGGCGTCCCGACAGATTGAGATATTGATCCCGGTCGGCGGAGCCATTCACATACTGGCCCGTGGCCTCGAACAGGGGCAGGGGCCGCGACCCATCCGGCTTATAGGCGTAGCGCAGCACCGCTGTGGCGTCGTGCCCGTCGGTTACGCGCACGCCGGCGGAGATCGGAAAGCGGAAGCTGTCGTCGGTCTGCGTGTAGCCGACCGCAAGATCGACGATATGCGAACCAAATGAACCGGTAGCGCGGGCACCGATCAGGAGCTGGCTGGGTTCGCGGCGCGGCCGGTCCCGCACCACATTGGGACCCGGATTGATCGGACCGCCAGGCGTCACCGTCGGCCCGGCGAACACCGAGCGCGGATTGCTTTCGAGCAGATCGCGGGTCAGCGGCCCTGCGACATCGAACCCAAGATCCGTGTAGCGTGCAAAGGCGCGGAGCGTGAATGCGTCGGAGAGGCGGAAACCGAGATTGCCGCCAACGCTTGTCCGCTCCGACTTGTTGTAGACGCGAAAGCCGTCCCGATGGCTGACGTCGCCGTGGAGCAGCATATCGAAGCCATCGCGGGACAGACCGTATTCCGCGAGTCCGCCAATCTGGTCAAAGCTGCCGCCGCTGAGATTGAGCTTTACGCCGGGCGAACTCCGTCCTGTCGGCGACATGAGGTTGAGCGCTCCGCCCAACACGGTCGCTCCGAGCCGGTTGGCCGTGTAGCCGCGATAGATCTCAATTGCGTCCGCGCTCCCCGGATTGGCGAAGCCGACGACATAGGATCCGTCGGCCCGGTTGAGCGGCAGTCCATCCTGCAACACCAGCACACCGCGCTCGACGGGATTCTGTTGTAGTCCCGAGCCCCGGATCTGGATACGCGGCTGATCGTTGCCCCCGAAGAAGTCCTGAACCACCACACCCGGAACGTCGGCCAGCGCACGCGAAATCGTCAGGTTGGCGGTAGCAGGCATGCTCTCGGCGGTGACGACCGCCGTGCCACCCGCGGTCGCACCTAGCCGAGGTGCGATGACATCCCGCGGCGCCGTCACGACGATCTCGGCGCCAGTGCTGCCAGGCGTCGCGGATTGCGCCAGCGCAGCCTGGGGCACGGCACCGGCGACGAGCATGGCGAGCCCCGCCGAGGGCATTCTGGAGTGACCGCCTTCGGTGCGCCGCGGCACCGATCGGACAAGGCCGATAGGCATGTTGCTTGCCCCCTGGATATGCTATTGCGAGGCGTTTGCGAATAACATGCCCGATCAATGCCGGATTTGCGCTGGCGCAACGGATGGCCAGAATATCTTCATGGGTGAGGACTATCGTTGACGGAGCGACAACGAATGCAGGCTTTTACTTCGATGAACGGCAAGGCGGCGCTTCTGCGGCTCGAGGAGCTTGAGCTTTTCCGTTCGCTACCCGATGCGGCTCTTACAACGGTTCGCGCGGCGATGCAGGTTGATCGGGTCGCGAGCGGCAGCGTTGTCTTCGAGCAGGGGGAGCGTGCAAGCCGCGCCTTCGCGCTCGGCTCCGGCAGCATCCGCATTTCGCAGACCGGTCAGGAAGGTGGCCAGGCGATCGTTCGCTTCATCGCGCCGGGTGAGATGTTCGGTACCGTTCCGCTGTTCACCGACCATCTCTTCCCTGCGAATGCGATCACGGCGGAGAGCTCGGTCATCCTCAGCTGGAGCGAGCAGGGCCTTGTGGACCTGATGACGTCATATCCGGCCATCGCTCTCAATGTCATTCATGTGCTCGGAACCCGGCTCGGAGAGGCTCAGGAGCGCATGCGCGAGCTCGCGACGTTGCGCGCCGAGCAGCGTCTGGCGCAGGCTATTCTCAGACTTGCCGCACAAGCGGGATCAAACTGTCCCGAGGGTACGGCGATCACCATTCCGTTGCGGCGCAAGGATATCGCGGAATATGCGGGCACGACATTATACACGGCCAGTCGGACGCTCGCGACATGGGAGAAGGCAGGCGTCCTCACCAGCAGAGGGCAGTATATCACTGTTCGAGATTTGGGCGCCATGCGGGGAATCGGAGACACCGGTACCGACTGACCTGCGCGAGGTGTTCAGTTTCCATTTCCACGCAACGGGTTGTCGCCTGATTGAGCTGGTGTCCATCGACTACGACCACCTAACGAGCATCTCGGAGGTGCTCGGAGCGCCGCTCGCCCGAGGACCGGATGCCGGTCGGAGCAATGCGAAGCCCCACCAGACGCGAAGCGACGCGGGCGAGCCGAACCATTGCCCGCTCGATCGCCGGTTCGACGAGCAGCAGGTGCAGCACGCCCCGGACGCGCTCGCCGCGATCGGCCATCGCATCGGACCAGAGCGCGAGGAGCACGGCCTCCATTCCGGTGATCCAGGCCTGCCCAGATTTGCCGAACGACGATGCCAGCCGACCTTCGCGGTCGAGCTCGAGCATCAGTCCATGGAAATCCTCACGCACCGGACGCATCGCCAGGCGCGGAAAGGGGGAGTCTTGCGTCTCGGCCGGATCAGCCGCGCGCGGCAAAGTCGCAAGCCAGTCGCGCATCCTCTCGAGAATGAAACGGCTGCCCGCTGCAAGCTGATCCACGGGCTGGTCGACAAAGCTGTACATGGCAAGTCTCCGGCAATACATGCCATTGATACGCTATTGCGAAGCATGTGCAACGTACCAGAAGCGATAAAATCCTCCGGGAAGGCTTGGCTGGGATCCCTCGGCACGTCTTGCCGCCTGTCTGTCGGCGGATCCATAGGTGCGGGTGCAACGCCGATTGAGCCGACGGCGTGCGCCCTCGCCAGGCGGGGAGTCTCGGACATTTCGTGAATGCTGATCAAGCGCGCGGGGGCCGACATAGGCATATTACGTATTGGCGAGATCAGGCCCCGATATAGGGTTCGAAAAGGAATGTCCGGTGCCCGATGTTCAACGCGACTCTGCGGGAGATGACCATGTCGGATTTCAAGGCTGCGATCGGCTCAACAACGAGCACGGGCGCACCGGCGTCCAGCGACCGCAATTCGCTCACGATCGGTCCCGACGGCCCGATCGTTCTGCACGACGTGCATTTCCTCGAGCAGATGGCACATTTCAACAGGGAGAAAGTCCCCGAGCGTCAGCCGCACGCGAAAGGCTCAGGCGCGTTCGGCGTCTTCGACACGACAGAGGACGTCTCGGCCTACACGAGGGCGGCCCTCTTCCAGAAGGGGGCTTCGACCGAGATGCTCGCCCGCTTTTCGACTGTCGCCGGCGAGGCGGGCAGTCCCGACACATGGCGAGACGTGCGTGGCTTTTCGCTGAAGTTCTACACGAGCGACGGGAACTACGACCTGGTTGGCAACAACACCCCGGTTTTCTTCATCCGGGACACGATAAAGTTCCCCCATTTCATTCGCAGCCAGAAGCGGCTGCCGGACTCGGGCTTGCGCGACAACCACATGCAGTGGGATTTCTGGACGCTCAATCCCGAATCTGCACATCAGGTGACCTATCTGATGGGCGACCGCGGCCTGCCGCGTACTTGGCGTAATATGAACGGTTACGGCTCACATACTTATATGTGGATCAATGCCCAGGGCGACAGATTCTGGGTGAAGTATCACTTCCACAGCAACCAGGGCTTGGAGAGTTTCACGAACGCCGAGGCCGCCGCCATGGCTGGCGCGGACGCCGATTTTCATCGTCGCGACCTGTTCGAAGCGATCGTCCGCGGCGAGCATCCGAGCTGGACGCTGTCCGTGCAGATCATGCCTTATGCGGAAGCAAGAACCTACAGGATCAACCCGTTCGACCTGACCAAGACCTGGTCCCACGACGATTATCCGCTGATCCGGGTCGGCACGATGACGCTCAATCGCAATCCGGAAAATTTCTTCGCGCAGATCGAGCAGGCGGCCTTTTCACCCGGCAACACCGTGCCCGGGATTGGGCTCTCGCCCGACAAGATGCTGCTCGGCCGGGCGTTTGCCTATAATGACGCGCAACGAAGCCGCATCGGCGTGAACTTTCATCAACTCCCGGTCAACCAGGCGCGCGTGCCGGTCAACAGCTATATGTTCGACGGACATATGGCCTATCATCACAGCGGCAACGCGCCGGTCTATGCGCCCAACAGCGGGGGTCGTTCCTGGGCGGACGAGACGGGTCCCGTAGCTGACGGTTGGGAAGCTGACGGAGAGATGGTCCGCAGCGCCTATACCCTGCGTCCCGACGACGACGACTTCACACAGGCGGGCGTTCTCGTGCGGCAGGTTTTCGATGATGCGCAGCGCGGCAGGCTCATCGAGACGGTCGCCGGCAGCCTGCTCGGCGGCGTGCGCTCTCCGGTGCTCGAACGGGCAATCGATTACTGGAAGAGCATCGACGCTGACGTCGGCCGCACAATCGAGGAGCGTGTTCGCGCGGGCAACGCACCGGCGCCTGCTCAGGGAATGGGGGAGGGTTCGGAACGGCATCCAGAACTCGAGGCCTCCTGAAACCTCGGGGAACCGTCGCAGCAATCCGCCCGCTCAGCGAGCGGATTGCTGCGAGCGTGACCAGATCTGTCAGCTGATTCGGGCCCACTCGACAGGTCGCTCCAGCAAGAGGACGGCTATGGTTCCAAGCGGTTGCTTATGGCGCTCTCAACTCGTCTTCCAGTATCAGGACATTATCAACAGCGTGTTTGCGCCAGCGCAAACAATACGTTCGAGCCGAAGAGCCATGAAGCGCATGCTACGGCTCGGTATCCGGCTTGATGTGGTTAATAAGACCAACTTGGTCTAAATTTTCTATCCTGTCTCTGCCCCGCTTAGGATTCGATTAAGCTCGCTCGCGCTAAAGGATGTCTTTACTGACGAACCGGATTTCCTGGGGCCGCGATTGATGCTTAGTAAATTGTTGGTCCTGGAAAACACTATACTTGAAGCGATCGCGACAGGCGCCGACCTCTCGACGACGTTTGCTTGCCTCTCCGAGAAAATAGAGATGGTGCTGCCGATGAGTCGCTGTTCAGTGCTGCTTGTCGATCCGAACGGCTCGGTCGACGGCACCCGGATGTCACATCTCGCCGAGGATTACCGAGAAGCTCATTGCCGGGAGGTCATCGCTCCTATCTTGAGATCATGGGTCGCCACGGGGCGTCGCGGTTCTTCGATCGTTCCGGGCGATATCCCACGCTTGCCGGAGTCGTGCGGTGCCGACGCTGGTGCGCTGCACGAACTGCAGAGCTACTGGCTCGCGCCAATCTGTGCGGCGAGCGGCGGTCTTCTTGGTGCCGTGGCTCTCCTGCGTCTCGACCGCCGGGGTCCGACCGATACAGAACAACGCGTCCTTGAAGCCTGTGCCCGCCTCTGCGCAATCGCGCTCGAACGGCACGAACGGGCGGTCGAACGAGAACGGCGGGCAAATGTCGATGCGTTGACACTGCTCGACAATCGATTTGCATTCAATCAGATGCTCTCCCTACTTCCATGCGACGCCCCTGGCACATGGGGTCTGCTGATCGTCGACCTGGACAATCTGAAGGTAGTGAACGACACGTTCGGCCATCATGCGGGCGACTGTCTGCTACAGGCCGTCGCAGCGCGCACGTCGGCCGCTTCATCGCCCGAGAAAGTGTTTCGCATAGGCGGGGACGAATTTGCGATCATCGTCCAGTCCAGCGATTCCCTTCGGGATCTGGACGCTTTTGCCGGCGAAATACTCAGTGCCCTCAGCGATGGCGTTCCCTGCCGCGGTCACATGCTCGTTCCGGAGGCTACGATCGGTGGTGCCGTGCTCAGCCCAGGGGATCAGGCCGCCGAAACCGTGCGGAGAAATGCCGACTTTGCACTCTATCATGCCAAGGAGACCGGGCGCGGCGGCTTTGTACGGTATTGGCCGGGACTTGAAACCCGCATCACGCACCGTCTTTCGGCCATCCGGGATCTGAGTGCCGCCCTCGAGGAAAATCGGATCGAACCACATTACCAGCCCATCGTGCGCCTCGGCACGGATCAGATCGTCGCACTGGAGGCACTCGCCCGGCTGCGCACCACGGCCGGACGGATAGTGGCAGCGAGTCAGTTCCGCGAAGCCCTGTCCGACGGACAACTCGCGTCGGCACTCACCGAGCGTATGCTGAGCCTGATCGCGGAAGACATCCGAACATGGCAGGATCTCGAAATTCCGATCGATCATGTCAGCATCAATATCGCTGCGGCCGACCTTTACGGTGGCCGCCTCGAGGAGCAGCTCCTGGATTCCTTCGAGCGGCGCGGCGTCGCTCTGGGAAAGCTGGTCCTGGAGATTTCCGAGACCATTGCCCCCGTCCGGCACCATCGGCTGGTACCCAAGCGTATCGCCGCGTTGCGGCAATTTGGCCTGCGGATCGCACTCGACGATTTCGGAGGGGGTAGCGCCTCTTTGACGCAGCTGCTCACGGAGCCGATCGACGGGCTCAAGTTGGACAGGGGTTTGATCGAGCGGTTCTGTGCCGAGCCGGAAACCGGCGCTGTGCTCGAGGCGCTGCTGCTGGTTGCAGGCAGGCTTGGCATCGCTGTGGTGGCGCAGGGTATTGAAACCGAAGAGCAGGCTTCGGCGCTCAGCCGGCTGGGCTTTGAGCATGGCCAGGGATACCTCTTCTCCCAACCCCTGGACCGCGGGGCTGCCACATCGTTGCTGCGGAACCGCGCGGACGCGGTCGCCGGAACCCTGGCTTCAGCCGGGGCCCGCCGAGTCTCGCGCTGATCGCGCATTGCTCTCAGCACACAGCATCGTCTCCCACGGATGCCGGTGCCGATCTGCCCGGTTCGGGCGCGCGTTAGGCCCCTGGCAAGGCTGGCCATCGAACCGACCGTCCTCGATGGGTAATCGCCAAGAGAGCGCGAACATCGGCGAGAGTGTCGCACACGAGAATCCCACCATCCTCATGCCTTCTTGTCGGACTCAGGGTATGAACGGGAATTCCATGGCGGGATCGGTTGTCTCGTCACAAGTCACAGAAGCGGCCCCTTTTTGCAAGGCGCAGAGGAGGGGCAACAGATTCTCGGCGCTTCCGCCTGCGAGGAATCCCGTCCGTGGTCCCTCCCTTGTGTACCTAAAAAAGGGTCCGAGGCGCGATCCGCCGTGTCTCTCTATGTCGCCCTTCATTGAGGCAGAAGCGGCGGTCGTGCGAACGGGCTAAATGCTTCTCCTTGCGCGAGCCCATGTCTCCTCGGCGCGGTCCGCAGCGGGTCTGCCACGTATCCGCCTAAGCGAAGCTTTTCCGGAACCAATGGAAAGCTCGCTCGACGTTCCGGGAGCGCCTCAGCTTCCATCGTAGATTGTCGGCTTCGGCAGCGCACCGTAACGCTCGACGGCGATCCTCTCGCAAATCGCACCAGCCTTTGCGCGGACGTCCGAGAGATGACCTTCGATGATGTCTTTCGGCAGATCTTCGACGATGCCTCCGATGTGCAGATAATCCGCCGAATGCATCGAAAAGGCGCGGAAAAGATATAGGGTGGCGAGTTCGCGCAGCGATTGGATTTGGCCCTGCTCGTGAAGCCATTCCTCTGGAGCGCCCGACGTCGTTATCGACACCATGTGGCCAGCGGTGAGTGGACCCTCCGCCGCCCTATGCTGGACCTGCTGAGGGGTCACGCCGGCACCGACCACTCGGTCGATATAGCCCTTGAGGATCGCCGGCGGCATGCCAAACCAAATAGGATAGACGAGGGCGATCACGTCGCTGCCGGACAGCGCGTCGAGCTCAGCGCGAACGTCCGTCGCAAGCTTCGTGCCTCGCTTATCGGGTCGCTCCGAATTCTTGAGACGTGGATCAAAGCCCATCGCATAGAGATCCCGCACCGAAGCCTCCTGCCCGAAGGCGATCACGGCGTCGCAATAGGCGCGGGCGATCGTCGCGTTGAAGCTGTCTGGATCGGGGTGAGCAAGGACAACCACATGGCGCGCCCTTCGCTTGTCAGTGCCATCCATCGGAAACGCTCCTCTGGCCAGGTCCCTAGGGGATCCGAACACGGCGCGCGCCTCGGGAATCTACGCAGTCTCGCCGGAATATACATTGGGAAGCGATGCGCCGCGCAGACTTTCCAAAGGCCGCTGACCGGGGAGGATCATTGCTTTGCGATAATGGCCATGATCAGGCGTCATCCTGAGCTATGACTTCTTTCGAGGCGGGCGTGGTGGGGCCGATCTAGGCCCTCGCGAGCGTCGGACGCCGCGACGCGGCTGCGCTTCGGCCTGCGCTCGAGCCTCGGCGACGACCTGCCGAAGACCATGCAATTGATCCACGAGGTGAAGCACGATGTCGATGCCCTCGTCGTTTACGCCGAAATCATGCTTGAGATCGCGAATGAGACGTGCGCGGGCCGCGTCCATATCGGACAGAATGATCGTCGCGGACCGCTGCTCGGCGATAATCCATTCGCGTTCGATCCACAGTTCCAGCGAACGGAGGTCGATGCCCGAGCGCGCCAGGAATTCGTCCAGATCGATCATCGCCCTGCCTCACGAGGATTGAAGCTCTTTCCGGCTTCCCAGTTCGAGACGAACTGTTCGAGGTCGGGATCCGCCGGCTTGGGAAGCATGATTCTGAGCTTGACGAACTCATCCCCGCGGCCGCCGCCGGGCAGGGGCGCGCCCTTGCCCCTCAGGCGCAGCGTGCTGCCGCTGTTTGAGCCTGCGGGGACCGTCATCGTCACATCCCCGGTGGGCGTCGGCACGCGGATTTTGCCGCCGAGGACCGCTTCGCTCAACGAGATGGGCACCTCGATCGTGATGTCGTCGCCATCGCGGATGAACCGGGGATCCGATCGGACCTCGATCTCAATGAACGCGTCTCCAGGGCCGCCCTTGCCGGTGCCCGGCGCGCCTTTGCCTTTTAGCCGCAGGGACTGGCCATCGACGATACCGGCCGGGATCGTCACGTCGAGCGTGCCGCCGGAAGGGAGGGTGACGCGTTGCGGACCGCCGGTAATGGACTCCACGAAGCTGATCGAAAGACGGTAGTGCAGGTCCTGACCGCGGCGATTGGCGCGTGCCTGCGTGCTCCGCCGGAACAGATCTGCAAATGGATCATCGCCCGCTGCAAAATCCTCGAAGCCCGCGCTGCTCGCATAACGGCCGAAGTCCGATCCGGCATAATCACGATAATATTGCTGCTGAGGCCGCTCGGTACCGGTCTCGTCGATTTCGCCCGCGTCATAGCGCTTGCGTTTCTCGGCGTTGCTCAGCAGATCGTATGCGCCCGCGACCTTCTTGAACTTCTCCTCGGCCGACGCATCGCCTGGGTTAAGGTCTGGATGGAGTTTCTTCGCGAGCTTGCGATAGGCTTTCTGGATGTCATCCGCAGTGGCGGACGTCGCGACGCCGAGAACTTCGTATGGATCGCTCACCTGTCACCCCTCCCGGCCGCGCCCGTGACGGACCTGGAAGCTTCGCCAAATTTGGTCGCCATTTTTCTGTCCGGACCGCCGGTTCTATCGGCGCAAGAAACTGTGCGGATGCCGGCGCCGATTGCAAGTCCGGCGTTACGGGTACGGCCGTCCACCGCGATATTCAACTAACCTTCAGCGCAAGTGCGCCGTCGCTCTCATCGATATGGACCGTCGCTCCATCGCGGATTTCGCCTTGAAGAATCAGGTCCGCGAGCGGATCCTGCAAGAAACGCTGGACCGCGCGCTTCAATGGCCGCGCGCCATAGACCGGATCATAGCCGACCCGACCAAGCCACGCGCGCGCCGCGTCGGTAAGATCGAGCGTAATTTTGCGGTCCTGGAGCAGCTTGCCCACCCGGGCGACCTGGATGTCGACGATGGGCGCCATATGGTCGGCCGCGAGCCGATGGAACAGGATGATCTCGTCGAGGCGGTTGAGGAATTCCGGGCGAAAATGGCCGCGGACGATTTCCATCACCTGCTCCTCGACCTTCTCGACCGGCTCATTGTCGGCGAGGGCCGCGATATACTGGCTGCCCAGGTTGCTGGTGAGCACGATAATCGTGTTGGTGAAGTCGACGGTGCGGCCCTGACCATCGGTCAGCCTCCCGTCGTCGAGCACCTGGAGAAGTATGTTGAACACGTCGCCATGCGCTTTCTCCACCTCGTCGAACAGGACGACCTGGTACGGCCGGCGGCGGACCGCCTCGGTCAGCACGCCGCCTTCTTCATAGCCGACATAGCCCGGAGGCGCGCCGATCAGGCGGGCGACCGAGTGCTTCTCCATGAACTCGCTCATGTCGATGCGGACCATCGCGTTGTCGTCGTCGAACAGGAAACCCGCGAGCGCCTTGGTAAGCTCGGTCTTGCCCACGCCGGTTGGACCCAGAAACAGGAATGAGCCCAAGGGCCGGTTAGGATCCTGCAGACCGGCGCGCGCGCGGCGCACGGCGGTCGACACGGCCCGGACCGCATCGGCCTGGCCGATGACGCGCTTGCCGATCGTCTCTTCCATGGCGAGCAGCTTCTCGCGCTCGCCGGTCATCATACGCTCGACCGGAATGCCGGTCCAGCGCGCGACGACACCGGCAATATCCTCGCTGGTCACTTCCTCGCGAAGCATTGCGCCCTCGGTCGCGCCCTCTGCATCAGCCAGCTCCTTTTCGAGGGTCGGGATAGTGCCATATTGCAGC
Organism: Rhizorhapis sp. SPR117; assembly: GCF_021742065.1. The sequence goes on along the minus strand of NZ_JAKKIE010000015.1, from coordinate 26,892 downwards.
TCGCCCGCCTTCGCGAGGTCGCCCGAGCGCTGCGCCTGCTCGAGTTCGATCCGTGCGGCGTCGAGTTTTTCCTTGATCCGGCTCTCGCCCGCGATCTTCTCCTTCTCGGCTTGCCAGCGCGACGTCAGCTCGGCCGATTGCTGTTCGAGATTGGCGAGATCCTGCTCGAGCGCCGCCAGTCGGTCCTTGGACGCCTTGTCGGTCTCCTTCTTCAGCGCCTCCCGCTCGATCTTGAGCTGGATGATGCGCCGGTCGAGATTCTCGATCTCCTCGGGCTTGGACTCGACTTCCATGCGCAATCGCGAGGCAGCCTCATCCATGAGGTCGATCGCCTTGTCCGGCAGGAAGCGGTCGCTGATATACCGGTGGGAGAGCGTCGCCGCCGAGACCAGCGCGCTGTCGGTGATGCGCACGCCATGGTGCAGCTCATATTTCTCCTTGAGCCCGCGCAGGATCGAGATCGTGTCCTCGACGGTCGGCTCGCCGACGAAGACGGGCTGGAAGCGCCGCTGCAGCGCCGGGTCCTTTTCGACATGCTTGCGATACTCGTCGAGCGTGGTCGCGCCGATGCAATGCAGCTCGCCGCGGGCGAGGGCGGGCTTGAGCAGGTTGGAGGCGTCCATAGCACCTTCCGACTTTCCCGCGCCGATCAGCGTGTGCATCTCGTCGATGAAGAGGACGATATGACCCTCCGCAGCCTTTACCTCATCGAGCACGCCCTTCAGCCGCTCCTCGAATTCGCCGCGATATTTGGCTCCCGCGATCAGGCTGCCCATGTCGAGCGCCATGAGCGCTCGGTCCTTGAGCGTGTCGGGCACGTCGCCATTGGCGATGCGCAGCGCAAGGCCTTCGGCGATCGCCGTCTTGCCGACGCCGGGCTCGCCGATAAGCACCGGATTATTCTTGGTGCGCCGCGCAAGGATCTGGATAGTGCGGCGAATCTCTTCGTCGCGGCCGATGACCGGGTCGAGCTTTCCGTCGCGCGCCGCTTCGGTGAGGTCGCGCGCGAATTTCTTCAGCGCGTCGTAGCGGTCCTCGGCCGAGGCGGTGTCGGCGGTCTTGCCCTTGCGCAGCGCGTTGATCGCTGCATTCAGAGCCTCGGGCTTCACGCCCGCCGCCGCCAGCGCCTTGCCCGCCGCCGTGCCTGAGACCAGCGCCAGTGCGAGCAACAGCCGCTCGACCGTAACATAGCTGTCGCCCCCTTTCTGCGCGATTTGCTCCGCCTGGTCGAGCATACGCACAGCGTCATTGTCGAGGCTCGGCGCGGCCTGGGCGCCGCTACCCGAAACAGACGGCACTTTTGCGAGCGCAATATCGGTCTCGCGCGTCGCGACTGCGGGGTCGCCCCCCGCCGCTTTGATCAGGCCGGACGCCATACCCTGCTCATCATCGAGCAGTGCCTTCAACAGATGTTCCGGGCTGATCCGCTGATGGCTCATCCGTATCGCGACGGTTTGCGCGCTCTGGAGAAAACCCTTGGCGCGATCGGTGAATTTTTCGAGATTCATTGGTTCCTCATATTTCCGTTTGGCAGGCGTACCGATTACCGCTCAGCGCGTTGCCTGGTCTCCGCCCGACCGAATGTTGGCAGAACACCAGCCAGCACGGCTCAAACGCGGTCGGCACAGGCGCGATTCGCTTGATCGGGAAGCCCGGAATTTCGTGGCATAGCTCGTTTCCCCCATGATCGCGGACCAGGTCCTCGGCGCTTATCCTTCGATCCCACGGATCGGAATATACGGGATTATCCGGTGCGCGCGGGAAGCGACTGCGGGCCAGCTGACGACGATATCTCCACGCCCAAGATGGGAGAATGCGATCGCAATCGGCATCGTCCTCTTTCACACCGCCGCGACGTAGGGCCCTTCCGCGATGAGCGATCGGTGGCTGGGCGATCGAGAGCAAGCGTGACGATTTCGCTATCTACCCGAGTTCGCGATGCGCCGGGAGGGCAACATGACGACCATCCGCCCGCCTCGCAAGCAACGGGGAGACAAATGGCGAAACCTATCCCTGCGACGATCACCTGCTCATGCAGCGGCTTTAGCCGCCTTGGCGGCGATCAAGACTTTAGATCCCCGTTTGGCTTGCCCTCTCGCTGCATCCTTCCGGTCAGCAGTCGCGCGCCGCGCCCGTAGGTGAACCACGCCCAGGACCAGTTCACGTAGACGAGCAAGCGGCTGCGAAAGTCGACCAGCAGCATCAGGTGCACCAGCGACCAAGCTAGCCAGGCGAGAAATCCTTTCAGCCTCAACCCACCCAGTACAGCCACTGCGCGGGAACGGCCGATCACCGCCATGGTGCCGTAATCGCGATAGCGGAACGCTTCAGGTTCGCGACGCCGCGCTATACGTGCGGCCAGCAATCGACCGACAAAAGCGCCCTGCTGCTTGGCGACGGGAGCGAGACCTGGCAACGGACGGCCGCCGCCGTGATCAAAGCTGGCAACGTCCCCAATTGCGAAGATCTCCGGGTGCCCCGGCACGGAGCAATCGGCGGCGACCTTCACCGCTCCGTTGGGAGCCGCAGCCGCAGCGAGCCATCGGGCGACGGGCCGTGCCTCTGTTCCGGCGCACCAGAGCACGGCGCCGGTGTTGATCCGTTCGTCTCCCAGCATGAGTCCCGTGGCGTCGATCGCCTGAACGGCCTTGCCGGTCCGCACCTCTACTCCGAGCGTGGCCAGGGCCTCGGCCGCATAGGCAGAAAGCGACGGGTCAAAGGCAGCCAGCAGTCGCGGGCCCGCCTCGCACAGCACCACACGGGTCTTGCGCGGGTCGATGCAAGTGAAATCGCGCGCAAGTGTGGTGCGGGCGAGCTCGGCGATCGTGCCCGCCAGCTCAACACCCGTCGGCCCGCCGCCCACTATCGCAAATGTCAGCAGACGCCGTACCTCGGCCGGATCGCCGGACTGCTCAGCCCGTTCGAACGCCGCAAGGAGTCGCGCGCGAATGGTGAGCGCATCGTCCAGCGATTTGAGAACAAGGCTATACGGGCGCCATGCCTCGTTCCCGAAGAAGCTGTAGGCGGCGCCGGTCGCGAGAACGAGATAGTCGTAGGACAAGCGCCTTTCGTCATCCAGGAGCACCTCGCGCGCGGCGACGTCGACACCCAGCACCTCCGCCATTTGCACATGGATGTTGGGATTGCCCCGCAGCAGCACGCGGTTGGCCGTCGCGATATCGGCCGGCGACAGCGCGGCCGTGGCAACCTGATAGAGTAGTGGCTGGAACAGGTGATGGTTGGTACGATCGACCAGTGTCACCTGTGCAGGGCTGCGCCGCAGCGCTTTCGCGGCCGCCATCCCGCCGAAACCGGCACCAACGATGACAATTCTGACTTTATCCGGCATTATGCCTCCAGGCTATCGTTGCCAATCATTTGACGAGTAGCGCGAGGGCCGGGATCATTGTTCCCTGCAATGCGAAGCGCCACTGGCGCACGCTCTTCGATCTGCTGCTGGACGGCGTGCTCCATTGGCCACGGCGCGCAGAACGTCGTAGGCCTGATCCCATGTCTTGCCGGGGCCGTTGAGGCGTGAGGTGCAAGGCGGGCCCGTACTGAGAGGAAGGTGCTCATGGCAGGAAAGCGTTTCGGGGTCGGCATCGTCGGACTCCAGCCGGGCCGAAGTTGGGCGGCCATCGCGCATGTTCCGGCGCTTCGCGCGTTGCCTAACGATTATGAGATCGTCGGCATCGCCAACACTAGCCGCGAAAGCGCCGAGAAAGCAGCCGCCGCGATGGAGATCGACCGCGCATTCGCGGACGTTCCCGAGCTGGTCACCGCGCCGGAGGTCGACGTCGTCACCGTTACGGTGAAGGTGCCCCATCATTTCGAGATCGTGAAGGCGGCGATCGACGCCGGCAAACATGTCTACTGCGAATGGCCGCTCGGCAATGGACTGGCCGAGGCTGAAGAACTTGCCCGGCTGGCGCGGGCGAAGGGTGTTCTCGGCGTGGTCGGAACGCAGGCGCGGGTCGCACCGGAGATCGTCCATCTGCGCCGGCTGATCGAGGAAGGTTTCGTCGGCGAGGTGCTGTCGACGACGCTGGTCGCATGGGGCGGCGGCTGGGGCGGATCGATTCCGGTCAAACAAACCGGCGCGTATCTGCTCGACCGCGCCAACGGCGCCACCCTGCTAACAATCCCGCTGGGCCATACGTTGGCAGCGCTCCGCGATGCGCTGGGTGAGATTTCGGAGCTCTCCTCCGTCCTCGCGACGCGGCGGACAACGGCGATCGCGCTCGACACCGGCGAAACGCTGCCAGTTACTGCGCCGGATCAAGTGCTTGTGAGCGGCATCCTGGAAAGCGGCGCACCTGTTTCGATTCATTATCGCGGCGGCTCTGCGCGGGATGGCCGCGGCCTGCTCTGGGAGATCAATGGCACTGAGGGCGATATCCGCGTGACGGGCTCGTCAGGCCATGCGCAGATGGTCCAGCTCTCCCTCGCGGGCGGACGTGGCGACGAAAAGGAACTGAAACCGATCGAGGTGCCGGCTGATCTGCGCACAGGTTGGCCGGACGATGTCGTGCCCGGCAATGTGGCCCGGGTTTATGCCCGTATGGCGAAGGACCTGCGCGATGGCACCCGCACCGCGCCCCCATTTGACGATGCGGTCGCCGTACATCGGATCATCGCTGCGATCGAGGACGCCGCGCAATCTTAGCGGGCACATGATGCGAGGATCGGCCAACGGCGATGCCGAAACCATCATCTGTCCACCGCGTGAGAAATCGTGAGCCGGCCAGTAATTGGAGTGCGCGAGCCTTTTCGCTTTCAACATGTCGACCGGGAACGCGTTTTCTCGATCACATGTCAGGGCGTGACGGCGTAGAGCATCGAGCCGAATGGAACGGCGGCGCGGCACTCTAAGCTGGCCGATTGGCTCTGGCGTCCCTGGTATGGCAAGCTTCGGTGGACCTCGATCGCCGTTTGGTGGATTGGAATGGCGGTAGCCACGAGGTTTGAGCCGCCGGCTGCGTTCTATGACAGCGCTTTGGCCGGATTTCTCAACGTGCGCTCTGGAACTCCGGGCGCCGCTTTACGGGCTTCAGTCAGGACGACTTGACGCGATAGCTCTTCTCGATAATCCCGGCATCCTTGTCCGCGTTCACCAGCGCCGGACGGACCCATACGAGGCGTCCCGCTGCGAGGCGACGAATATGTCCTCGGCGTAAATGGGTTCGCCTCATCGCAGACTCGTAGCCGGGCTTGTCGGATTGCTCCCTGGATGCGACATCTCCCGAGACCGTTAGAACCTTATAGTCGTATAGAGGGAGTTTGCCCGACTTGGCGCGGGCCCGGGCGAGCTTTTCAGGCACGGGGACGTCCGCCTGCTCCACGTTCCCGCAATTGAGAACCGCGCAGAGCTGAGCGAGCATGATCTGTTCGTCCGAGATATTCCCTATCATCGCCGCCTTTATCCGATCGTCATCGAAACCAGCCTGGCGCATGGAATGAAGGAGCATCGGTTGCAGCGGCGCCAGGTAGCACCTCAGAGCCATCTTGGACATTGGCCTGCCTTCTTCCTGCACTTCGGCAAGATACTTGAGCGAGGCGGGTGTGTTGGGCTCCGAAAGCCGGTTATATGCCTCCTGCTCGTAAGGGAAATAGGACCCGCATCCGCTGATCTCCCATCGCTTTGCGGCATCGACATAGTATATCGCAATGACCAGCACCCCCTCCGAATGCGGCTCCGGCCTTTCAGCGCCAGGAAACTTCTTCAGCATTTCCGCCGCTGTCATCTCGACATAGAGCCCGATCCGCCTGGACGACGTTTCCTTGCCGCTCGCCAAACGATCCTCCGGTCGCGGTGGAAACGGAGCTTCGATGACCGTGATCGGATAAGGGAGCTTGATGAGATCAGCATGCTTCTGATCGAAGCTGGTGAGGTCCAGGAGTTCGCCATGGTCGGGCAAAATGAACTTCACCGCCGTGTCGAGGATATCCAGCACCCAATAGACGTTGGGCTCGGGCGGAATACCCTTATTGGACAGCTCGCGCTGCTGCCGGCGAATATTCTCGATCGCATGGGTGGTATAGTTGAGACGGTCGATCATGCTGTCTGTCCTGATAGGGCGCGGCCGAGAGTCTGGGGTTCGGGACCGCTATACTCGGCCGGGCGGCAGTGGTTCGGTGCCTTCGCTTAGGATAGCGAGATAGCGCCGATAGCCGAACACCCGACCGCGGCGGCGGCCTGTGACCTCTTCCACGATCCCCAGGCGCTCGAGATCGGCAAGGGCAGCATTCACCGTAGGCGCCGTTAGCCCGGTGCGCCCTACAAGAAGATTTGCCGTGAGAAACGGATTCTGCTGGAAATGGTCGTGAACCCGAAGCGCGGAGCCCGCACGCTCACTCTCAGCGGCGATGCGATCGCGATCCTGCTTGAAGAGATCGACGATTCTGGCCGCGGCGTCGAAGGCCTGGTTGGCGGTTTCGGCAACGCCGTCCAGAAAAAATTCGAGCCACGCCTCCCACGCGCCCAGTTCTCTCACCTCCTGCAACAAGCGGTAATAATCCGGCCGGTGTGTCTTGAGATAGAGGCTGAGATAGAGAAGCGGCGAATGCAGAACGCCGTTGACACAAAGAAATAGCGTCACAAGCAGGCGACCAACCCGGCCATTGCCATCCAGAAACGGATGAATGGTTTCGAATTGCACATGCAGGAGGCCGGCTTTGATCAGTGCCGGCAACCGGGATCGGTCCTCGTGCAGAAAGGCCTCGAAAGAACCAAGGCATGCCTCCAACTCAGGCACAGGTGGTGGAACAAACTGGGCGTTGCCCGGCCGCGTTCCTCCGATCCAATTCTGTGAACGGCGAAATTCACCGGGGTCCTTCGTGCCGCCTCGACCACTGTCGAGCAATCGGGCGTGCATTTCCCGGATAAGTCGCAGCGACAGGGGGAACGTCTGCACGCGGTCCAGCCCGTACATAAGCGCATCGACATAGTTGGAGACCTCGCGGACGTCATCGATGGGCTGGCCAGCTTGCGCTTCTGCTTCAAAACGAAGTAGGTCTGTTAGCGTCGATTGCGTACCCTCGATCTGGGACGAGAGCACTGCTTCCTTTCGTACGTACATGTACAGGAAGAGCTCCTGCTTCGGCAGCAGCATCGTGATTCCATCTAGGCGACCAAGGGCTCGTTCTGCGAAACTCAAACGATCGAGCAACGCGAGTATGTCGATCGGTGGCTCGGGAGGCAGCGGCGGCGGAACGAACGCCCGCACGGTTTCGCCTCCGGCAATTGTCTCGACGAAGCGACCAAGGCGCTTGCTCAGATGGTCGGAGGAGGGCATCTAAACGTCATGCACGATCGGCTTTATTTAAGCAATGTGGCATTGACTTAATTAGCGCGTTAGCTTATGTAAGGGGTCTTAAACAAGGAAGTCCGGAGGACCCGGTCATGTCGCCATCGACACCCGATGATGAGGCTGTGCATCACGCCGCCCCGGTTCGACCGGGCGTTCGCGATTGGCTATGGCGTCCTTGGTACGCGAAGCTCTGGTGGGCGGCGATCTCCGTCTGGTGGACGGGTATGGCCGCATCGATCAAAGTCGCGCTGCTTACCACGTTCTATGCCAGCGCACTTGCGGGCTACCTCAATCTCCTGTTCTTCCCAATGACGGCGTTCATTGTGCTCGGCTTCGGCTACGCCCGAGCGTGGTTGGCCGCCTTCGCTGAGCAGGGGAGCGACGCAAATAGGGCGCCGTTCTATTCGATCGTCCCCGACCCATTTGGCGATGAGTTTACCCGTCGGCGGTATGGGCAGCCGCACCCATCGGTCGATATCTATGATCCACGATCCGGCGGTCTCTACATTGGCAATCCGTTTAGTCCTCAGCACCCTGGTCATCACTAGCGCTTCTTGAACGTGCTATCACCGTCACCTTTGCTTCCATCTATGTCGGTCGAAAACGACCCGCTGTCCAACACTGATCTCTGCTCAATCGATGTGAGCGGTCCAGTGATATCGAACGTCGCACGATCTGAATCAGCCTGACCAAGGTAGCGATTGCGCAGCCCTTCGCTGCCGAGGATTCTTTCTGATAGCTCGCGGGAGAAGGTTGCTTCCGGTGTCGTTGACCGCGCGGATGCGCGCTCTGCGGCAGCTATCGCCTCGCGGACGTCGTAGTTGACGATGTCGAGATTTGATTGGGCACTTTCGGTAGTGACGCCAACATCTGAACTCGTGAAACCCACGCGGCCACCCAGCTGACCAGAGGTCGATCCGGCTTTTTGGGGACGCGAGCGCTCGTGCGCTGCCTCGCCGGAAGTACGACCGAAGTGCGTTTCCGAAGCGCTCACAGCCCCACCGATTTCTGCTCCGACATTGGTTCCCATCGTGGTCTGATCTTGAGCTAGGCGATTGATGGACCGCTGCCATCCGGTCTGCGCGATTAGCGCCTGCACATCCCTTGTCAGCGTGTCGGCGACCTGAGGTTTCAAGCGCCAATTGCCGTGGCGATCCATTTCAAAGCCACCTCGCAGCCAATTCCGCATCATGGCCTGACCTTGCTCGCCGCCACCCAGGAAATGTTCGATTGTATCCGGCCCCGCCTGCTTTCCCGCCTCGAATCGCGTGCTGGTATCGCTGCGCGCCGACTGCTGGAATCCGACGGAGCTCGAAACCAGCACGTCATTATGAGCGAAGCTGAATCGGGCTCGTCCGCCTCCTGCCACCGCGCCGAGCTGGCTGTCGTTGATGAGACCGCCCCGCCACATTTGGGTCGCAGCCTCGGGTGTGAGATTGAGGCTCATATCGCCGTTCTGGTCCATCGCGATCTGACGCTTGGAGAGGCGAACGCCATGTTCCCTCAACAGGCCCTGCATGCGCGTAAGCCGCTCGTTTTCGACGATACGGCCGAGACGTTCGTTCCGGGCGCGATCGGCGATGCGCGCGGCGCCGCCCTCGGCCATGTCGAGCTGATTGCCGGCGCCCTGGGAGAGAGTTCGGATAAAGCTGTCCAGCCTCGCCGCCTCGCGGACCGACATGCCGGCGGCCTCGGCCCCTTCCGCAAAGCCCGCATTGTCAGCCTGGCGCCGCTGTTCGCCGATCCGGGCTGCTGAGCGGGTGCCGTCTTGTCCGACCTCGCGCTGTGCGTCGAGCTTGCCCGAGCGTTCCGCAAAGTCGTAGCCACCTGCCTCGCGCGTGCGGCCGTAGACGCTGGTGCCTTCGCGCGCGGCTTCGGCGCTAGCTCCATCGGCCGTGCCCACCTGCGTGGCGGCATTGTAGGTTTCGAGCGCATGGAGGACCTGAGCCTCGTTGCGGCCGGTGGCGCGCGAAAGCTGGGTGATCGCGCTTGATCTCGCTTCGCCGGACAGCGCATTGATGAAGCCAATACGGCGGCTCGTCTCCTGGACGGAGAGCCCGAGCATCGAAGCGGCGTTGCGCTGACCTTCGTTGCCACCGGTCCGATGGGCCTGTTCGGTCGCAACATTGCGCCGCTCGATCGACGCGACGTTGTCGCCCGCGAAGTCGCGGCGTCCCTCCATCGCTCCGACCTGCACCTGCGCGCCGGTCAGATCGTTACGCAGCATCTGCTCCTGCTCGAAGGCATTCGCGATGAGCTTTGCAAAGGTCGGATCCGCCGAAGCCTGGCCGATCACGGTCGAGGCCTTCAGTGCTGCATCCTTTTCATCGTAGCCGCCCCGCTCGAAATGCCGCTGGGCGCCCTGGCGCATCATGTCATAGGCGCGCTGGTCGCCGAAGGCGCGCCACTGCACCATATTCTGTGCGAACGAGGCGAATGCCCGTTCCCCCGCCTGACCCTGTCCGAAATAGGTCGTGCCAATCGAACGCAAGGCGTCCTTTTCGGCAAAGTCGCGGATCGCGGAGGTGGTGGCATTGGCGCGGACGGCGCGCGCGGTGGCGGGATCGCCAAGATTGCGTCCGGCGAGAGCAGGGGAGAGCCCCCCGAGCTCGCGCGACGCGTCGATGCCCCCGAGCGCGAACGCCGCATTGCCCAGTGGGCCTCCGCCATGTTCGCCCAACACGCTTCCGGCGGCGCCAAAGGCGCGATTGGTACCGAAGGATGACCTCTCCCCGTAGTCGCCGAAGCTCGAAGCCGCGCTTCTGCGCGCCATTGTTCCGGCAGCCGATGCCTGGGCCTCCAGCGCGGACGCATATCCTTCGCGCGTCGAGAGCGGCGCGGCGGCAGCCGAGCCTTGGCCCTGCGTCTGCAGCGCGCCGCTGGTAAAGGCCGTGAAGACATTGCCAGAGAAGCGGAACACCGTGAACACGAACGCGCCGGCAAGCCCCGCAGCGGCAGTGCGGAAGCTCCCGAATATCGCCAGTGCTTTCATCGCGGCCGAAGGTGCGAGCATCCACGCATTGGCGGCAACATGGTTGGAACGCATCTCGGCAAGGACATCCATCGCCCGTCCAAAAGTGAGCTGGTAGATGCCGGCATCGATCACCCCCCAGAGCGCGACAAACACGAACAGCCCCAACGCGAAGCTGGCTACCCTCAAGTTGATCGGCGTCAGGATGAACAGCAAGGCGATCGGCATCATCATCAGCATGATCCCGAACACCGTGGCGCGGATGGTGGGCATCCATTCGTTGGCGACCGACATGGTGGAAAGACCGCTGGAAATGACCGCGCGGTTAGCCATCACCCGTGCCGCGGTCGCCGGACTGTCCTCGAACAGCACATCTCCGACCGTGCTTCCCAGCAGGACGTCCGTCATAAATGCCTGGAGCGAAAGGGGCGTGCCCATCATCATGTCGCCCATCTCGTCCAACCGCGAACGGCAGCGCGAAAGCTGAGCGGAATCGTCGACATTATAACCGGTGCGCTGGCAGACCTGCTTGGCGTAATCGTCGAAAAGGGTCGGATCGCTCAGACGGGACTGGATATGATCCCAGGACTCGGTGCAGCTTACCGTTGTCCCGCCCTTGTCGGAGGCAGTGTACACCGTGCTGAAGGTTGCTGGGCCCGCCATGGCGGCGAACGACGCGGGCAGATCGGTCGACGTGCGGAACAGCTGGTCATCGTCGACCCCGTAGGCCGAGGACACGCGCGCCACCGGATAGCATTGCCGCACATAATCCTTGATGGTCGCATCGAGGAAGGTGTCCGTCATCGGGCCTCGCGGGCTGACCGCATTCAGGAAGAGGTCGAACGAATGTCCACCCGCGCCGAATTCGAGCTTGGCATTGGGGTCGGTCGTGTTGTCGTCGATCGTCTCGGCAAGCGCGCGCTCCATGAGGTTTGTGACCCCGGCCACAACGACGATGAGGTTCGGGACATCGCCCACCGGCTGATAGGCGTTGCGCACCCGATCATAGACATGGACGGTCCCGGTCGTGGAGACCAGACCCACGAACAGGCCGACGCCGACGAGCGTCTGGAAGCCGAAGGTGACCAGCCCCATTCCCTGGCCCCGGACGCTGGCGAGCAGCGCTCCCAACGCGATCCCGACCACCCCGCAGATCAGCACCAGCGTCTCGTAGCGCGCGTCGCCGAAGATCATCGAGACGAGACGGAACGCATCGACCGTCTCGGCAAAGCCATCATAGGTGTGAAAGCTTGTGTCGATCGCCAAGGCGGGTGTGGCAGTGAGCGCAAAGGGTAGCGCGAGCAGGGAGCGGAGCGACGGGCGCATGGAAGTGCCTTTCCGGATCAGCGGTTGGGATTGGCGGCGGTGCCGGCGGCGTCGCGCGCGTCGCGGTCGCGGGTGTGAAGCAGGCCGGCATAGCTTGCCGAGAGGTTTGCCTGGGACAGTGCCGCCATATAGCTCTGGCGCATCTGCGCCCGCTGCCGCAGAACCTCCTCGCGAAGGTCGCGCAACTGCTCGATCCCCTTGCTCAGAATGCGCGTCTGACAGATATTGGCCTGACCGGCGTCGGCGGCGCCGGCGACTGTTGTGCCGCGTTCGGCATTGCCGATCGCGAAGTCGATCGAGCGGGTGAGGTCGTTGAGCATCTGATAGGCGAGGGTCAGCGCGACAAGCTCGTCGGTATCGGCCACGACCGAATCCGGAACGCCCTGGCGGACGCCCCATTCGAGCAGCCGATAGACCGGCAGCGTCCGCACGTTCGCGACGAACTGGCGCTCGTCCGTCGTCAACGCTGCTCGTGTCCGGATCTTCGTCGCGATCGACTGCATACGCTCGCGTGCCAGCTCGAGTGCGCCCTTGCCGGTGTCGGTCGAGCAGTCTGCGGCGCTTGGCGGGATATTCAGGGCCCGTCGCTGGACCTTGCCTGACAGAAAATCGTCGGGAGACTCGGTATCCTGATGCGGACATGCGGGAATGGCGGAGAAGATCGGCACCTTGTCGGTCGCGTCCCAGCGCATGTAGACGTCCCCGACGCGCGCCCGCATGACGTTTGTCCAGTCGCCTGCTCCCACACGGGTGGCGGCGTGCGCGAGCAGCGATCCCGTCTTGAAGATGTCGGTAACCTCGGCTGGACAGTTGGCCAGCGCATCCTTCAGGTCCTCGGTCGGATTGTTCTGGTTCGCCTGAATCTTCTCGCGCGAGTTCTGATAGCTTTTTGCGAAACCCTCTTTGACAGACTTGTAGCCAGTCATTTCCTCGATGATCCCCGACATATTGTCGTCGCCCTTGGCGATCTGGACCATACGGTTGGCGAGACGGCAGTCGTTGACCTGGATAGAATTCAGGAAGTTGGTCGCCGCCTCCATCTTGGAGATGATGTTCCCCATTTTTTCATCGAGCGTCTCGAGCAGATACTGGAACGCAACCGCAGGCGCGGCCTGAAGAATGCTCTCGAGTTTTTGCACCAGGTAGTCGGGATCGAGGAACGACATGCCGCCCAGGAACATGTCGATGCCGCCACAACCCGCTTTCACCTTGGGAAGGGTGAGGCTCATCAGATAATCGTCGTGCACATCGACCCGGCCGGACATGCCTCCAGCAGTCAGATAGCCGCGGGTCTGATCCTCGAAGGATCCTGGGCTCGTGTAGGTGACGTTATCGAACCAGCTCTCAGCCCAACTCTGGGCGTAGGCAGGCGCCGAGATTCCGCAGGCTGCAAGGGCGGCAAGGAGGGGCAGGCTCAGGCAGTGGCGCATCTTGGGCATGGCGGGCTTCCTCGGACATGAGCTGGACGAAGGCGCCGGCCCGCCATGCGCGGCGCCTTCGGAAGGATGAGTGGGACGGCCTTTTGAATCCGGCTTCGAGTTCCGGTCCTGCAGGACAAAGGACGCTTCGGCCCTCTGTAGGGTTGAGACGCAGCCGATGGCGCGCCCATCCGCTTTTCGGGGCCGGTCATCGCGCTCTCCCTTGAGTGGAAACGACGCCGACGATGCCGGTATATTTCGACATGGCGCGCAGACCGACGTCCGCTCGGACGCCGGTCAGCATCTTGGCCGCGAGATAGGCGTTGCGGGCGATATTGATCTCGTGATCCGTACCAATGGCGATCGGAATCGTCCGGTCCGGATCGGCCACTGGGCGCACCCATGCGACAGGATGTCCGACCCAGGGCAGGCCGAGCCTGCCTGATCTCAGCAGGGCCTCCTGGCCGCTGATCGTTCGCACCTGCCACCCATAGGCGCGATGAAAGACCCCGAGCGCGGCCCAGAGATCGGCGCACGGTACGCAGCCGGGGGCGGTCGTCATCTCGACCAGATAGAGCGAGCCCTGCCCTCGCAGCGTTGCGGTAAAATCCGGGGGGAAGGCACGCGTTTTCGGCACGCGCCGAAGCCAGTCGCGCAGCGCGGCTTCGTTTGCGACCGGATGGATCGCCGCGCGCGCGGCCTGCTCGCGCGTGATCGTTTGCGCGGCGACCGGCGAGCCGGCGGTGGCCATAATTCCGGGAATGCCAAGCAGAATGGCGAGCGTTCGGATCACGAAACGCTTGTTGATTGTAATGAGTTTTTTTCTTACATTCGGGGCAGGAAGGACTCGTCCGATGAATGCCGTCACCGTCACTGCCAAAGGGCAGATCACATTGCGGAAGGAATTGCTGCAGCATCTCGGCATCCATCCCGGCGACAAGATAAGCTTCGACAAGCTGCCCGGCGGAGAAATCAGGATTCGGGCCGTGAAGCCGTCTGGACGGATCGAGGATTTCTTCGGCTCGCTCAAGCGGGAAGGCCAAAGACCGGTCTCGATCGAGGAGATGAACGAGGTCATCGAGAAGGGGTGGGGCGGCCAGCTGTGAAGGTCACCGCCGACACCAACATCCTCGTCAGGGCAGCCACCCTGGACGACCCGGTTCAAGGCCCGCTCGCCCAGAAGATCATGAAGGATGCCGAGCTTGTGGCTGTAGCGGTCGCAGCATTGTGCGAGTTCTGCTGGGTGCTCAAACGAGCCTATAATTTCGAGCCTGCGAGGATCGGCGCCTCCATTCGTCTGCTTCTCGAAGCCGCAAATATCCGGGTCGATCGACAGGCCGCTGAGGCTGGGCTGGTGCTGCTCGACCAGGGGGGAGATTTCGCCGACGGCGTCATCGCCTACGATGGGCAATGGCTGGGAGGTGAGACGTTCGTGAGCTTCGACAAGAAGGCCGTTGGTCTGCTGCAGAAGCGGGGAGGCGCCGCGCGCGTTCCCGCCTGATCGAGCGTCCTCCGCGAACGGCTGGCGCGAAAGCGCGATAATCCCCCTCATCGCTTCGGCTCCAGGCTTGTGTCGACGAGATCGCCGCCGAGCGCGCGCGGATCGGTGGCCGAGACCGGTCCATTGGCGAGCGCGTCGAAGAACCCGTCTTCCTCGCCTGCACCCGTCAGGAATTGCTCGGGGCGGATGTCGCCCGAAAGCAGCCGCACGGCCTGATAGGCGGTCTGCATCAAATTCGGATACGCCTCGACGCCCGTGGCGATGACCATGCGCTGCTGGCTGTTGCGGCGGATGACCATGGTCGTCGGCGTGACCTCGACGCCGAAGCGCTCGCCAATGCCGGGACGCCTGTCGATGTCCATCAGGGTGACCTGCCAGCCGATCTCGTCCTGGAAGCGTTGGACGATTGGCCACTGGACCCGGCAATATCCGCAGGTCGAGCGCGAGAACATGACGAGCGCGAATTCATTGGCGTGCGCGCGCAGATAGCTGCGGCGCGTCTCTTCCTTCGACGCCAGCAAGCGATCGCGGGCGTCGCCGACCATGGGATTTGCCGATTTCGAATTGAGCTCGGGATGCTGGAGCATCGCGATCTGGGTCACGCCGGCGAACGCGCGCGCCTTGCGCCGGGCAAAATCCTCAAGCCGCCAGAAATCGGCAACGGCATCGACGGTCAGGACGGTCGCGGCATAATCGCGCTGCTGCTCGATAAGCTTGCGGATCCTGGGCGGCGTCCAGGTCGCGAGCTCCGCCATGGGCGGAATCTCGGGCTTCACCACCGCATCCGATTCGGCTTTCTCCTCGGTCGGCTTCGGCGGGGGCGCCTGATACCACCAATAGCCTTGTTTGGGCGTTCCGCGGTGAGTGCTCGAGCCAATCGCAGGCCCCTCCTGCGCCCTGACATTGGTCGTGAACGTGAGCATGAAGGCGAGCGCGATGGCGGCGCAGCGGGCGGGCGAGCGGCGGGTCACAGCACGCGCTCCATGCGCTGGAGACGCGAAATCGCGATCGGCCCATAATAGCGGCTGTCGAACCCGCTCGGATGGGAAGAGCCGACATAAATCATGCCTGACGGGATCTGCGCCGCGGCAGGATTCCAATGGTCCAGCTTCTGGCCATTCCGACCGATCGCCTTGCTCACGCCCAGCAAGCGCCCGTTGCAATAATACCATCCATCCCAGGCCCGAGGGGTCATCGACGGCTTCTCGATCATGTCGATCCGGTCGCCCGGCATGCAAAGCGCATATTTGGTAACGCCGACAGGCTTTGGCCCGGCGAGCGGGTGCGACAGCTCGAACGACACGAGATCGCCGCGATGGATCGGCCCCGGAGCGGCTCGGACGGCCCAGGCCTTGATCGAAGGGCTCATCACCCATGTGACCTGCGGGATCGCCCACCAGGTGAGCACGCCGATCGGGAGCACGATACCGTAAGCCTTCCACAATTGCTGCGGGCGGGGCGGCTGCCCGAGGCCGGCGCTGCCGAGCGCCACCGCCGCGCGAAGCGGCAGCAGTCTGATCTCGGGCCAGAGCGCTTTACCGGCCTTCCAGGCGAGCCTGAGCATCGCGCACCTCCTCTTTGCTCCCGAGCCGGGCATATTCGTCGAGGAGCCCGGACAGCGCGGCGTCGCCGTAAACGAGTTGGGACGCGCGCGGGCTGTCATCCTCTCGTTCACAATAGGGTTGCGTCGGATCGCCCGGGACCATCGCCAGCGCCGGCACGCGCATGACGCCGTGCTGGCGGAAGACCAGGGGATCGACGATCAGCTGCACGTTGCGCATCGCACAGGCCGGACCCTCGCATCCGGGGTCGATCCGCAGGATTTCCGCCGAAAGCTTTGCCATCGGGGCGACCCTGCTCAACCCTCCCGGCATCCCGCGAAAGGCGAACACGCCTCCCGCGCGCTCAAGCTGGGCCGCATAGGTGCGCAGGATCGGCGCGGGGATCGAGGAAGAGACAAAGAGAACCGGAACCCATGCCTTGCCGGCGGGCGCGACGGTGCCGGCAATCGCCTTGAGGTCGGGAGGTGCGAGGCCGAGCGCCTGGGCGAGCTTCTCCGCGGCTGCTTCACGCTGCGCGGCAAGCGCGGCCTTGCCCTTCTCGAGCGTCGCGCGCGCACGCGTGTCGATCGCCGGCGATGTCACGCGCTCGGCGATCGCCTCGCGCAACCGCCGATGGTCTGCTTCCGAAGGCGCCGGGACCCTCACGCTCGGTTGTCGAACGCTATCCTGCTTGCGACCCGCGACCGCCGCCCGGAGCCGTTCCATCGCGTTGTCACCGGCCTTCTGCGCCTCGCTTTGCCCGAGCGGGGCAGGTCTATTCGCCTCGGTCTGTCCCGGCGCTGCGCCCGGCAATTCGAGCGCGCAGAGGAAGGCGGTTGCCACCACCAAGCCCATCCGCCTAGTTCTGGATGGTTTGCATATACGCATCGACGCGATCCTTCATGTCGATCTGGATGTCCGACTGGGCGCGCGCCTCGATATCCGAATAATATTCGGACAGATCGATCTTGCTGAAGTCGAGCGCCTGGAATTCATCCGGAGTGAACCCCCGGCAATAGGGGTGCTTGGCGGTACCCCAGCCCAGGCCGTTGAACGACTTGAGCTGCGGGCGTCCCTGCTCCTGGATGATCCGACCCAATTTGGTATTGAAGCAGCAATGGCCCTTCGACTTCTGGACGCAGATGCCGAGAATCTTCGAGCTGCAGTAGGTGCCGACCTCGTGACACATGCCCGAGCCCCGCAACATCCCCACTTCCATGTCCTGCTGGTCGCAACCGGACAGGAGGAAATCCATCATGAAGTTGATCGCCAGGCTGATCGCGATCGACGTCGGATCGATCCCGGCGATGATGGCATTGGCGCCGGCGCTTGCGGCCTGGCTCGCGGTCGCACCTGCCTTGAAGGCCGTGTAAGCCGCCTTCATGCCGGTGAAGACGCCCTTCGCGACGGCGAGCTTGGTCCCGATCGACGAGATCGACGAGCCCATTCCGTCCTTGATGATCTTGCCCCGGTCCTTGCAGCAGTTCGAGAAGGTGGTTTTCAGGCCCGCCGGACGGCAACGGAGAGCGCGGCCGGAGAATATCTCGATCGCGCCTGTACAATTGCCTTCGGCGTCGACCGGCCCGTCGGCCGGGGCGCCGGGATCGTCCACCACCGGCTCATCCTCGATCCCGCTGCCGCCCGTCGTGGTGCAGCTGTTCGGCGAGCAACTCGGCGTGCCGCCGCCGCTCGGGCTCAAGCATTGATATTGCGTGCCCAGCGGACAGCTATATTGCCCACCAGCATCGGCGACGCATGCGGTCTCCTGGATCGGACAGAGCCACGACCCACCCTGCATTTCGGTGCAGCTCGCGGTTTCTCCGGCATCGGCCGCATCCCCGTTTCCGTTGAGATCGGCGGCGCACAGCTGCTGTGCGATCGCCGGCGCCGGCAAGGCCGCGGTGAGCGTTGCGGCCGCGGCAAGCACGGCAATCCAGCGCGCAAGGAAAGGTTTGCGGAGCATCACCGCACCTCCGACGTGCAGACAAGATCCGCGCCGCCGAGACGAACGGTTTGCATCATCACCACCGCTTCGGGGAAATCGTCGAGACAGCCGCAGCCCGATACGATCTCCTCGCCCCGCCCGAGCGGACACACATTGGCGGCTGAGCAGCTGTGATAGAATGTGTCCCATCCGGTCGGATTGTTCTGGCTCGCCCCGATGACGCCCGCGATTGCGGCGTCATTGTTGGCTTTGGGCGCGCGCGTCTTGCAGATGGCCTCGCAGGCCGGAACCGATCCGCGATCGGGCAGGGCAAACGGGCGTGTGGATGTCGACACGCTTCCATCCGACGCAGTTGTCCGGTCGGCCAGCAGCGTCTCGGTCGAATGATCGATGATGTAGGCGCCGCGGCTGAGATCGGGCGGGGTGGGGGAACCGAGATCGACCGAACATCTGTACCGGCGATCCCGCTCGAAGAAGTCGCGGGTGAGCCGTATCGTGCATGTGGCTGTGCCGAACAGCCGCGTCTGCGGAAGTGGCGCCAGGCCGGTCGCCACGCCGTTGCGGAAAGTGTCGACCCCATCGACGCTCTCATTGTCGAGCCGGCATTTTGGGTCGCTGGCATAGCCGGCGCAGAGGTCGACGAGGCGTTCGGAATTATCGCAGGAGGTGTCGACCTTGATCTCGACCATGAGGTAGCCGCTCTTATGCGAGCCCGTCGCCCGAATCCGGGCGTCGATCGTCGCGCCAGCATCCTTGAGCGTGGTCGCGAAATCATAGTTGGGCGCGGCGCTGTAATTGTCGCCGACGCCGCAATCGCCGCTCGGCAGACTGTTGGTGAGCCAGGGGCGTTTGCCGGCGTAGGCAACTGGCGTGCCGTTGAGGCGAGCCTGCAGCCAGTCCGCGGTGAAGATGCTGACGATACGTGCCGACAGGACGCGATCGGGCCGGGTGGTGCTGAACCGCACGGAGTAGGTCGCGGGCGGGTCGTTGCAGTTGCCGGTCCCGCCGATCTGATAGAGCCGGCATCCTGTCCCGCAATCCGAGATGCTCTGGATCGGCCCGCTGGCGGAGATGATGTCGTCAAAGCCGCTCTGAGACAGCGTGACCTCGCGCTCGATGGTGCAGGATCGGGTCTCCTCGGCCTTGCCGGCTCCGGCAGGCGACGCGGCAAGCGCCTGGAATACGCTGTTCGACTGAGACGCGGCAAAGGCATCGCCCTGGATCGCGGTCGGGTTGCTCCGATAGGATGTCGCCGCAACTTCCGGGTTGGCGGTGCAGGCCGTCGTCTGGGCGCCGGTGTAGCGGATCACCGGGCCGTCGATCGAGGCCTGCGCGACACCTACGCGCGGATCCGCGGTCGTGAGCGCGCCGATCACACCGCCACCCAGATCCTTGAGGACCGAGGCGAGGTTGCCCCATGCGAGATTGCTGCCGCAGCTGTTGTTGACGCAGTAACAGCCGGCAAGCTCGGTCTGATCGACCTCGCTCAGCTTCAGGTCGCCGGCGGCCGCGGTGTCCCATTTGAAATCACGGCACTGGTTCCAGGTGCCGGGTTGGCACGAGATCACGCCATTTGCGCAGATGCCCGACACGGGAACGGGCAGGGTCAGTGTCTGATCAAAGCTTCCGTCAAGATCCTTGTCCCGCGAGATGCGCAGCGTCCCGATGTCGCCGGTCGACGAGGGCTGCGCGAGCAGCTCAAGCAGGGTCGCCGTCTTTTGGCAGGCGAGGTTCGGATTGAACGACTTGCTGTTGTCGATCGTGGCGACGGGCTGGCCGGCGAGGCCGGGCGTCACATAATTGTTCAGCAGATCGTCGCTGTCGCCAGTCTTTGCGCGCGAGGCGGTGGCCGCCGCGGTGGCACGATCGTCCATCGTCTGCCCCCATGCCGCAGCGGGCAGTGCGGCGATGGCGCAGCCGAGCAAGAACCCCGGTCTCATGGCCGCCACCGCCGCGGCGCGTACCCACGCGATCCGCGCCGAACGCGCAGCAAGGAACCGACGGGCACATCGGCGTCGAGCGAGGACGTGACCCGGAAGACCGCCTGTCCTTCAAATATGGTCAGCACGGCCACGACGGCATTGGACGCGAGACGCGATGCATCCAAGGCCGCAGGGGAGCCTGTGGCCGTGCTGACCGGGGGTGGAGCGGCGCCGCTTGGGGGGCGCGACGCCGCTCCCACCTCGCGTGACGCCGGACAGCCTCGAGGGCTGTGGCGGGCAGACCGGGCTGGGTCCTGCGGCGGCGCGAGGTGTGGGGAGGATGACCGCGTCACGGGGTGGAAATCCCCGCGCAGCAGATCACCTTTTCGAAAAGCATGAATTGGGCGTTGTCTTCTCCCGGGGCGTGCTTGGCTGAGGACCAGAGCGCGCCGGGGCGGCCGATGTTCACGCATTTGCCGCCCTTGACGGGCTCCATGATCTGGAGCTTGTAGCGCGACTTGGTCCAGATCGGCTGGGGCTTGAACGAGCAGCCGTCGGCCGACGAGACGGTAAGGGCGCCGAGCCGGCCCATCATGAATGTCCCGCGCGCGGCGAGGCCTGCCCAGGCTTCGACACTGTCATCGAAGTGAATGTCGCCGGCGATCGGGTAGGTGGCGCCCCATGATCCCATGCACCAGAAGAGCGGATCGATGACCTTGCCGGCGGCAGCGGCGGCGCTGTCCGCCATGCAGGCGAGCCCCGCGGCCGGGTTGCCGAAGAGAATGCCTTCAGGCTGGATGATCGCGCCCAGTGTTCCCGACTGCCAGGTCGGCAGCACCTCGGTGATCATGGCGACGTCGAAGCCGTCGTCCTCGATGCACGGCAGGTCCGTGAACATGTCGAGCATCTTCCAGACCGGCGAGATATAATAATGCATCTGCGCGAACATCTTGCGAGTGTTCGTTCCGTCCGAAATCGAGGATTGGCTGCCCTGAAGCTTGCCGCCCGTGGGCATGAGGTCGACACCGAGCGCCATCATGCAACCCGGTTCGGTGACCACGTCGACCATCCGGTTGGGCGACCAGAAACTCACCTTCACGCCGAACCAGAAGGTCACGCCCTTGCGGCAGGCGCAGAGCGGATTCGAGGCCGATTGCGCGTCGAGCGCCTTGTCGAGCTTGTCATAGCTGCCGACCCGCACGCCGCCGATCGTGATCGGAAAGATGCAGTTCCAGCGAACCTTCGTGATGGGATTGAAGATGGTGCCCGCCTCGCATTTCGACGCATGCGCGGGGGCCGAGGCGAGCAGCAACGCGAGAGGAACCGCGAGGAAGGCCGCAGCCATCGCCGCGCGAATCCGCGGAAGCCGGATATTCATCGCGTGCCTCCGTCGGACCGCCGATCGAGCCGAACCTCGGAGAGCTCGAGCTTCTGACCAACCTGCCGGACGATCACCGGCGCGACCGTCAGGCCAAGGCGCTGCTTGACCCGTTCCTCCAGGATGAACAGCGCGCGACGGTGCTGCTCGCCCAGGCTGATCGCGTCGGCGTCGCGCGGGCCGCCGGCCGCGAGGAGAATGAAGTCCGCGGGCGCTGCGACGCGCAGCGCCCAACCAAGATCACGCGGCTGCACGATCACGAGCTTCTGCGGCAGGGACACATAGCTGAGCGGATTGAAGGTGAAGCCCTTCGGATAGAGCAGCCGGCCGTCCGGCAGGCGAACCTCCTGATCGAGCGTGTAGAAGGGAACGACGAAGCGGGTCCGGGCGTGCGTTGCAGGCGCGAGATGCGCCGAGCGCATCGCGCTCCAGTTTGTACGTGGCCCAAACCTGGCCGCCAGAACGGGCGGTACCGTCGCGGCGCGCGCCTCGATCTCCGCCATCGCGTCGGGCTCGGCGATGGCCCAGGTTCTGCCGATCGTGCTGCTCGCCGCATGCGCCGCCCGGGCGTGGAGGAATGCGATGGCGAGGCCGATCAGGAAGCCGATCGCAAATATCGACCAGCGTCCGGAAAGGCGCCGACGAAGCCCGAGGAGCCGCCGGACGCCGCTCACTGCCGGCCTCCGCCGCTTGGGCCGAGCGCTCGCCTGTTCGGCTGCCAGATGCTGTCGCTATGGGCCGGTCCGCCGTGGATGGCGACCGCGAAGGCGAGGAGTCCAAGCGTGGCCGTGCCCCCGACGATGACCCGCAACATGCCGTCGAGCTCGACTCCCGAGCACAGGACGAGCCAGCACTGGACCAGCAGCAGCAGGTGCGTTCCGACGAGGAGCCGGACGGCGGTCTGGCCGGGCGTCGCGGAGCAGATTCCCTTCACCGGCGCCGCCTCCATGAAGCGAGTTTGGCGAGGAAGCCTTCGATCCGGGCGGCATGCGTCAGGAAGCCGATGCCGCCCGCGACTGATGCCAACGGCAGCAGCACGAGAACGGCGCATTGCGCGATCGCGGATGGCCTCCCGAATATCATCAAGCCGCCCGCGATGATCGATGCGGCAACCGTCTCGAGGTAGATCAACTGGCGGAACCGGCGCGCGATGACGCGGTTGGTATTGATGACGCCGTCTTCAAGAACGCCGATGGTGCGATTGAGCCGCTCGATCTCGCGTTCGTTCCCGCGGGCGATCCGCACCATATAATCATAGAGCGTCTCATCCGGCGCCCGCCGCGCTTCCGCCGGCCGATCGCGTCCACCGCGCAGCCGTTCCGCACGGGGGAAGGGGAGAATCTCGCTCATCGCGCCCTCCACTTCCTGACCTTGCTCAGAAGCATGCCCGTCACGCCGGAGAGTGCGATGAGGATCGCGCCGGTCACGAAGCAGGCGACAGCGACGATTGCAGCACCTCTGAGCACGATCGCGGTCGGCTGTCCCAGGGCCAGTCCCGCGGCCAGCACGAGGCCGGACATCAGGGTCGTCTCGATGAGGACGAGCCGGAACCGCCAATGGATGGCCTCGGCCTCGGCCCGAATGGCGACCCTTGCCTCGATGATGCGCTCGATTTCGGCATCCTTGCCGAACCCGAGCGCGAACTGGTCGGGATTGGAATTACGCTTGAGCATAGACGGTCTCCCTTTGGCTGCCGGGAAGGATTTCGGCTGGGTCGACCCGGGCGAGCTCGCACACCGCCTCGAGGGGACTGCGGCCCGCGCGGATCAGCGCTTCGAACGCCGCCACTTCTTGCGGCGCGCTGGTGTTGATCCAGTAGGAGAAGGGGTCGACGACGAGCCTGGCGATCCCGAGCCCGAGCGGGCTGTCGATGAAGACCTCGCTGTAATTCGGTTTGTTGTTGCGGACCGACTTCAAGAGGTCGAGCACAAAACCCGAATAATCGAGAATCCTGTTGTCGACGGCCTTGTCGTAGGTCGACCCCTGCAGAAGGAAGCGGGTCGCCGCATTTTCGAGGATTACCTGGCCGGTACCTTCGAAGAGGAGGAGGTCGTTCATCGATTGCAGGACGACGCCGAAACTGCCCTGATATTTCCGCGCGCGGCGATAGCCTTGGCCGAACGCCTCGGCGAGCCGCGACAGGTCCTGGCCCTCGGTGCGGGTCATGAATTGCGCGGCCTCATCGCACAGGACGAAGCGCGGACGATCGCGGGCCGAAAGATAGAGTTCCTGGGTGACGGCGTTAACGACGACCATCACGATGACGTTGAAG
This sequence comes from Rhizorhapis sp. SPR117, assembly GCF_021742065.1. The sequence continues at coordinate 3,308 of NZ_JAKKIE010000015.1, read as the reverse complement.
AGATCCGGCATCGCCTTCAGTCGCTCGAGCTCGAGCACCACGAATTCATCGGACGAGATGTCGAAGGTCGACGGGCCGTTGAAATAATGGCCGTAGGCGCCGTCGGAACCGAAATCGCGCAGGTTGAATGCAAGCTCGCGGGCAGTGGGCACGAGATGCTCGACCCGGTCGAGGTCGCTCGCGACATTGGTGGGATAGGCGCCCAGCCAGTCGCGCACCGCGTCGATGCCCTGCTCGGATCGCCCGGTCTCGATCGTCCATTGGACCGCCGATTTCAGGAGATTCCACTCCGAGGTGGACACGCCCTTGCGCGTTGCCGCATTGGACATCTCCGCGACGATCGCAACCGCCATGGAGATGGCCGACTGCTTATCGTCGCCGTCCAGGGCAAAACCCATGTCGAAGGGATTGAGGACGAGCCGTTCCTCGCCGATGTCGATGTAGCGGCCAGAGCAAAGCGTGCACAGCTTTCGGTAGCTGCCGCCGATATCGATGATGCGGATAAGCGCGTTCTGCGCATAATATTGCTGGCAGAGATTGTTGAGGAGAAAGCTCTTGCCGGCGCCGCTTTCTGCCGAGACGATGAAATTATAGTTGTTGATGCGCGGGTCGAACAGATCGAGCGTCACCAACTGGCCCTTGCGCCCGGTGTAGAGGAGGGCAGGGCGCCCGCCGCCCCGGAAGTCGGTCTGCGCGGGAGAGAGCAGGACCGCCGCCTTGACCGGCATGCGGAAGTCGCGCTCGAGCATCCGGATCGTGCGCTTTTCGGGATACAGGCCGAAGGGCAGGCTCATCGGCAGCAGGATGGAATTGAGGTAGCTCTCCTCCTGCATCATCCACGGAAGGGGCTCGCTCTCCCACAACCGCTTGGCGCGCGCTGCCATCTCGCGGGCCTGGGCGCGCGTGCGGCCGAACACCCAGACCAACGGGATCACCGAGACGAAGCGGCTGTTGCCCACTTCGTCCAGCACCCAGCCTATCTCCTCGATCTGCTTGCCGACCTCGACGGCGAAGCTGCCCGCCGCCTTTTGCGCCGAGAGGATCTGCGCGCGCTTGTGGATCTCGAACTGGCTATGATCGAACAGGATGTTGAGCGTGAAGAGGAACGGACCCCCGATCTGGTCGCTGTCCTCCGCCGATCCGCGCATGCCGCCGAGAAGCCGGTTGGCGCGTTCGGCCGTGATGCGGCGCGCCGGCGCTCTCGGCGTCAGACAACGCGCGACCTGGTTGCCGAGAAACACCTCGGCCCCTTCGAACAGAAGGTCGGGTCCGGCATCGATGATCTGCTTGCGGATCGGCCGCGCAGGCTCGCCGTCCGATCCATCCGCGAAGACGCCCGGGGCGTGCCGAAACACGCCGTTGAACACCCTGCGATAGAAGGAAACGAGCTCGTCGGGCGCGATCCGGCGTATGCCGAGCTTGGATAGCTGCTCCTCGACCTGGCGACGCAAATCCGCGCCCAGCTTCACGCGGGTCTTGATCGACAGAAACAGGCGGAAGTCCCGGATCGGAATGCCGTGCAGCGCGGCCAGGCCCTGCGTTCCGGCGCGCAAATAGTCGACCGTCCTGCGCGCGGAGGCCTGAATCAGCGGGTCGGGGCGGGTTTTGAGGTCGAGAAAGGTGTCGAGCGCATCGTCGATCAGCGGGTCCGCGAAGCTGTGCAGTTGAAGGACGGTGCCTTCCGGGAAATGAATGTTGAGGAGCCCAAGCAGGGCCTGATGGACATGGGCGAACATGTAGGCCGAGGGCACCAGCTCCCAGGCATGTCCCCAGCCATCGTCGATGCACAGGAAAGCCTCGTCTTCCTCGTTCCAGGACACGAGCGGGAGGAAATCGGAATAGGCGTCGCGCGACACGGCGCGCCGAAGCGTCGCGAAGGTGAGCCCACCACCATGATGACCACCGAGCGGCTTCATGGCCGGGGATCCGCCGGGGCCGCCGGGACGTCCGCCGGCTCGCCTTCGACTGCGCGGTCGACCGGGTTCTTGTCATGGACCTGTTCGAGCACCGGCACCCGCGCGGCAGGCTCGACAGGGTTTACCAGATAATCGCCGACGACCCATTGAGGGCGTTCGAGGATCGAGTAGACGTACCGCGGCATGTAGAGTCGGTCCGGCCGCTCGCGGTCGGCATAGGGGAGGATCAAGGTGCGGACAGTGCGGCCCTGCCGCAGCATGGGTGTGACCGGCGCGTCGATCAGTCCCTGCAGTTCGCGATAAACACTGTCGCGATAGCCGAGATAAGGCGGAGTTGCGCCGCGTTGTGGCCCGCCCGCTTCGGCGCGATTCGGTCGGACTGCCGCGCCCTGCTCGCGAAGAAGCTTCTTGTCGCGGGTCACCGCCGGATCCGACCGCGACGGGACCCCCGCGACCGCATCGGCATAGGCCCGATCGGGATGGATGCACTGGCCGTGATCGCTGTTTTTGCAGCTGAATTTCTCGCTGTAGGGCGACATCATCGAGCCGATCGTGGCGCAGCCCGAAAGGAGGAGCGCGGCGGTGCCGACGACGACCGTCAGCCACAGGCGAGGCCGCCTTGGATTGGATTGAAGCATCGGCTCTTCTCCTTGGATGGTCGGGCGCATCAGAACTTCGCTCCCGCGGTCGGCTTGATTTCGAGAGTCACGCCCTCCTGGATGACGACCACGACGTCCTTGGCGGCACCGACCTCGACGATCGGCCCGGCCTGGCGCGCGAGATCGAGATAGAAGTCGGTGAGCTTGTCGGAGGACTTGGAAAGGCCCCCGGCGATGCCGCTCTTCGCCGCATCGCCCGCGTCAAGCGTGCGGACGCTGCCGAGGGCGGAGGTCGAGACGTCCCCAAAGCTGTTGTCGACGGCATCGGCGAAGCCGCTGATCGTCCCGGCGATGAAGGCGCGGGCCAGCGCCGCGCCCGCGCGGGTGACGACTTTGCCCGACAGGCCCTTCTTGCCGTCGGTGTCGACGAAGAAGCCCTTGATCGACTGGTCGACCACCGAGCGTTCGTCGAAGTCGACGCAGGAGAGCGAGACCAGTTGGACCTCCACCCGTTCCTTGGCGAGGCTACCGGTGGCGTTCCCGATGACGAAGCAGCCGGCAAGGTTCGCCTTGACGTCATTGGGAAGAACCGCCGGTGCCTGGACGCGCGCGATCAGGGGCTCGGGATTGGAGGTCGCGTCCCGGCTGGCCAGCGCGTCGATCCCGGTCAGGAGACGAGCTCGCATGAAACCAGGCGGTAAATAGATCGTCCGATTCTTTATGGGATGGCCCGCCCCTTTTCCCCGGCATCGGTTATGATGTTGGTGCTTAAGAAGGAAAGGAGCGGACCGAT
>NZ_JAKKIE010000149.1 GCF_021742065.1 Rhizorhapis sp. SPR117 | reverse complement strand
AAGATGGCGCTCCCTTCGCCAGTCTTGAATCCGATCCGCGCGGAAAAAGGAATCCCTTAAATGTCCACACGCCTTAGCAACCGCCGTGACAGTTTCAATGGTGGGATCGAGGCCCGGTGACCCGGCAGGGTTGCCGCGCAGCATCCAGGGCATCGGCTGGATGAGCCGCGCCCAGTCGACAAAGGATGGAATGCGTCCCAGATCTTCGGTGACATGCGCCTCCCCGATCAGACGGACCGGCACTTGGCGTCCGTCACTGTTGCGAATGGTCACGCCGAAAAGCGTCTCGAGCAGAAAGATGCCTTCGGCATGATGCCGAAGTGCCCGATGGCGCGGGTCGGCGATAATCTTCTTGGACTCATCGAACCATTGGTGAAGTGCGATATAGTCGTCCGGCACCCCACCCCAGCGGCGCACAGAGATGAGCGCATGATAATAGCAGTGGGACATGGGATCAAAGCTCCGTCTCGGTGGTGTCATAGTCGATGAACCGGGCATTATGCGTGATGGTCACGCGTCCCGAGGCGACATCGATGACAATTCCGCCATGGGCGCCCTCGCCATTTTCCCAGCCACCATGATGGTCGCAGACGGCGTTTTCGGCGAAGGCGGACAGGGCGTCCTCAAGCGGCAACGCGGAGCTGCGAACATTTCCGCCATAGTCGACGGCGTAATGGTCGCACAGCACCGATGGCAATTCGCAGACGACATCACCGCGATACGCAGTGATATCACCCATCATGCCCTCATCGCCGCCGCCATCGTAGGTGATGTCGACGCGTGTGATGCCATGCTTCTTGAGGAGGGGCAGGAACGCGGCCTTGCAGCGCGCTTCGACGTCGCGGACTGCCGCGATATGCTCTGCGATCTCGGCCTCGATACGGGCTTGAATGGCCGCATGTTCGGGCGTGAGTTGCGTCGTGGTCATGCTGGCATCTCCTGCAAAAAGGTGCGCGCGGCCTCGGCGCTGGCGGGATAGGCGGCCGCGAGATTGCGGTGGAGGATCTCGAAATCCGGAACCGGGAACCGTCCCGACGGGTCAGGCCGCGTCGCGATCAGCGCGCCCGTGACGATGTCGTCGATCCGGTCGCGATCGACCGCTGGCGCGCGGCCGTCGTCATAGCGAACGGGCGGGGCAAAGCCGGCCTCGACCCAGCTGCCCAGACCGTCCTGGACGGCCTCCGCATAGGCCGCGACCGACGGATCGCGGCGGAAAGCGCCGGCATCGATCCTGAGGCCGAGCGTGCGATAGATGCCGAAGTCGTGCCGGTTGGTGATTGAAATGAGGGCACACCCGTCCGGCGGCGGGCCGCAGCGGGCGATAACGGCGGCCCGATAGGTAGCGACCTCGAGTCGGTTGAGGCGCTCGAAGTCGGGGGTGTGGCCGATCTGCGCGCAATCCTCATTCGCAGGCGTACCACCGAGGTCAATGATGTTGGACATGGCCTTCTCCTGTGCAATGAACACAAAGGCACACCCCCTCCTCTCCCCGGCCATGGAGGCAGCGGGAGGCAAAAGGCCCCGATCCGCTGTGGGAGCGAGGACCATCTCGAGAGTTTGGATCGATCGCGAGGCGTGCGGTGCGAGCCGCAGCCGCGGGTACGAGACGACGCTCTAGGCGAACGCTATGCGACAATTGCCCGGCATGAGATCAATGAAGGTCGGCGATCCAGTTCTCGACCTTGAGTGCGCGAATCCGGGAGAACTCTGCGATATTCGCGGTCACGAGCACCGCGTCCAAGGCATAGGCATGGGCAGCGATGAACAGGTCATTCGGCCCGATGGGTTTTCCGGCTGCTTCCAGCTCTGCGCGAATGCCGCCATATTCGGTGTCGGCGGGAACATCGAGGGCGAGGATCTGGAGGCTGTCCAGGATGGCCTCGATCTGCGCCAGCAGCCGCGCCGAGCCCTTCCTGGCACAGCCATAGCGGAGTTCCGCCGCGGTGATGATGCTGACACAGATCGCATCCGGACCCACTTCGGCGATACGTGCGGCGACGGAGCCTTGCGGATTTCGGGCAAGCTCGGAGACGATATTGGTGTCGAGCATATAGAGCCCGCTCACAGGTCTATGGCCTTCGCCGGGAGCAATGTGTCATCGACATCGGGAAACTGGTCCTCGGGCCCGAGCGGCTGCAAGGATGCGAGGACTTCCAGAAGATTCTTGCGGCGCACCGGTTCGATAATGAGGCGCTCGCCATCGCGATGGATCATCACGCGGTCACCGGGAAACTCGAAATCGGCAGGGATGCGCAGCGCCTGGCTCTTGTTGTTCCGGAACAGTTTGGCTTCTCGCGGAGGAGTGGAATCGGACTTCTTCCGGGCCATATCGACCTCCTTTGCATATACATGAGCATATGCATCACGCCGGAAGAATGTCAAGATTTTTGCCTGTGGAGAGGCTGCGGCGGTGAGCATCAGAGCCTGGCGCGTTGACGGCCCCCAGGCATGGGAAAATGCAAAAGGCCCCCGCTTCGCGGGTGGAAGCGAGGACCTTTTGGCAGCGATGGCTGAGCAGTGATCAGCCGACGAAGGCATGCTCTGCCGACGACTGGCCGAGGCCGGCCTCGGCCCCTTGCGCGGGCGCGCCCGCGGTGTTCCCTTCGCCGGGCAGCGGCGGCAGGCTGTCATTGGCCTTGGGCGCCATCTCCGAGGCAAGGTCGCGCCGGCGCGTCGGTCGCGACCAGACCACATTGTAGCTGCCGTCCT
>NZ_JAKKIE010000148.1 GCF_021742065.1 Rhizorhapis sp. SPR117 | reverse complement strand
CTCGACCGCCATACCCACAGCACAGGCTTCAGCCACAACCCATGAACCTACCGGCATCAGCCGGTCTGTCATTCAGTGTCCCGCCTGCTTCCCCTCTTCGTTCAGTGGGCTGCGTTGTCCTCGAAGGCATCGTCCAATTCATCTCCCGTCTTCATCGAGACCGTCCCGTCTGGATTGATCTTCAACAGGGGGTCCACGCGGTCGCAGTAGAATTCCATCATGCGGTAGGCATCGTTACGCTTGTAGCCGTAGCTGATGGTGTATGGTTCGAGCAGGACGGCCGGATCATCAATCATTATGCGGTTTTCGAGAATATCGGGCTCGGTGTAGCGGATGCGCTCGGGGCTTCCGTATCCTATACTCATGCCCGCTACACCACGCCGATTACCGGACTGGTCGATGACGGTAGCGGCAACCTTGTCTCCGGTACTATTCGCAAGGCCGGAGAACCGTTCCCTGGCGTTGCTCCTTGGACGATTCAGCTCAATGGCGAATATGCCCGGCCGGTCGGCAATGCCGAGCTCTACACGCGCGCGGATTTCAGCTATGCCAGCCACAACAAAAAGCCGGTTGATGTCAATTCGCCACTGGTCGATCCTGAGTATCCGCGTACTCCAGCAACGTCACAGCTGAATCTGCGGCTTGGCGCACGCCTTGATGCGATGGGATCGAATGATCTGGATATCAGTCTCTTTGTCAACAACGTCACGAACGAACAGCCGCTGCTGAGCCTCTATCATGAGTTGATCGGTTCGCCACGGTATCGCTCGGGAACATTCCGCCCGCGGACCTTCGGTTTGACGGTTTCGCTCAGGAAGTAACGGATTACAAAACTGGATTACAAATTTTAACAATTGCAGTTTTGCAATTTCCTCACGCTCCGATGCCGCCCTTGCGGCATCGGAGCTTCTTTATGCGAGGAGGGGGAGGGGCTAGCTTTGATGTGCCCGCTATATCAGCCGGTAGGATAACCTCTCCAGTCCTTGATTGTGCGAATAGCAAAGCTTGAATGCATCGCGCTGACCCCTGGAAGGCGCGAAAGGCATTCACGGTGAATCCGGTCAAACTGTTCCAAGTCTCGGGCCGCGATCCGCAAAATATAATCTGCGTTGCCTGACATCAGGTGACACTCCAGAATATCGTCAAATTCGCCAACCGCCAGTTCGAAGCGATCCATCGCTTCGCGGCTTTGACTGGTCAGGGTGATCTCCACGAAAACCTGTAGACTCAGCCCCAGCCGCTGCGGATTGAGCACGGCGGAGTAGCGAACGATCAGGCCAGCCGATTCCAGCGACTTGATCCGGCGATGACACGCTGAAGTTGATGCGCCGACCAGCTCAGCCAGCTCCGCGATAGAACGCGACGAGTCGTTTTGAAGGGCGCAAAGCAGCGATTTATCGACCTGATCCATGTATATATCCCGGTAAAGCCTTTATGCCGGGATATATTGCCATTTTTAGAGCAAGAAGACCATGACTTTGGTAAGAACCCCCACTCCAAAAAGCTTATACTTTCCGCCATTATTTTTGAGGGAGAGTTTCGATGCGTATTGGTACCGTCAAGGAAATCAAGAACCATGAATATCGCGTCGGACTGACGCCAGAGAGTGTTCACGAACTGACTGCGAACGGCCACGAAGTGTGGATCGAAACTGGCGCTGGTGAAGGCATCGGCGCAAGTGATGAAAATTATAGGGCCACTGGTGCCACCATCAAGGCGACTGCGGCAGAGATTTTTGCCGAATGTGAGATGGTGGTTAAAGTCAAGGAACCGCAGCCCGTTGAACGCGCCCAGCTGCGCAAGGGCCAAATCTTGTACACGTATCTGCATTTGGCTCCGGACCCAGAGCAGACCGCCGACCTCGTCAAATCTGGTGTGACAGCAATCGCCTATGAAACCGTCACCGGCGTGGATAACAGCTTGCCGCTGCTCAAGCCGATGAGCCAGGTCGCAGGCCGTATGTCGATCCAGGCCGGTGCGACAGCGCTGGAAAAAGCCAATGGCGGGCGTGGTGTGCTGCTGGGCGGCGTTCCGGGCGTGCTTCCGGCCAAGGTCGTCGTGATCGGGGGGGGCGTGGTCGGTTTCAATGCCGCGCAGATGGCAGTTGGTCTGGGGGCAGATGTCACCATCCTTGACCGTGATCCGGCGGTGCTTGAACGACTGGACAGCCATTTCGAAGGCCGCGCTCGCACTTTGTTTTCCGGTCGTGCAGCCTTGGCCGCCGAAGCAGCGCAGGCCGATCTGGTGATCGGCGCGGTGCTCGTGCCCGGTGCGGCCGCGCCGAAGCTTGTGACTCGCGAGATGCTCTCCACCATGCAGCCGGGCGCAGTGCTGGTCGACGTGGCGATCGATCAGGGGGGATGCTTCGAAACCTCTCGCGCAACGACCCATGCCGACCCGACCTACGTTGTCGATGGCATCGTCCACTATTGCGTGGCCAACATGCCGGGCGCAGTCGCCCGCACCAGCACCTATGCGCTGAACAATGTAACCCTGCCGCATGCCTTGCGCATCGCCAATCTCGGATGGAAGGCCGCTCTGAAAGCCAATCCGCATCTGGCGGCCGGGCTCAACGTCCATGAAGGCAAGATCACCTACGAAGCCGTAGCACGTGATCTCGGCTATGACTATGTGCCGGTGGACACAGTTGTTGATTACCGCTGAGAGTTGACCCGGGAGGGATATAAATTTCCGTCGAGAACTGACCCATGTTTGAACCACCTC
>NZ_JAKKIE010000147.1 GCF_021742065.1 Rhizorhapis sp. SPR117 | reverse complement strand
CGTGCCGTCGCGGGTGATGCCGGCATTGTTGACGAGGATGTCGACCGGCCCGACCTCCGCCACGACCTTGGCGACGCCCGCCTGGCTCGCGGCAAAATCGCCAACGTTCCAGCCATAGACCGGAATGCCCGTCTCGTCGTGAAACGCCTGGGCTTCCACCTCGTTGCCGAAATAATTGGCGACGACCGTGTAGCCATGCGCCTTAAGAAGTCGTGCGGTCGCGGCGCCAATGCCGCTCACGCCGCCGGTGATGAGCGCTATACGGGACATAGCTATTTCCTTGCTGCTGGTGCTGGTTGGAAAGGGGGCAGCCGGCGCGGTCACTGCGCCAGATAGCCGCCATCGACGGGATAGTAGCCGCCGGTCATGAACGAGGCGCGATCGGAGAGCAGAAAGGCGACAAGCGCCGCCACCTCCTCGGGCCTGCCGAGCCGGCCGAGAGGATGCTGATCGATCAGCGCGGGCGACGGTTCGCCCTGCGCCCGGATCAGCGGCGTATCGATGACCGCTGGCCCCACCGCGTTGATGCGAATGCCCTTGCGGGCATAGTCGACGGCTGCGGTCCGGGTCATGCCGACCACGGCGTGCTTGGCGGCCGTATAGGCGATCGTGCCGGGTAGGCCGAGCATGCCGCAGATCGAGCTCATGTTGACGATCGCCCCGCCGCCCGAGGCGAGCATCGCCGGGATCTGATAGCGCATGCCGTAGAACACGCCGTCCATGTCGATGCTGACCACGCGCCGCCATTCTGCAAGATCATATTCACCGGCCGGAGCGGAGGCGCCGCCGATGCCGGCATTGTTCACGGCAAGATCGAGTCGGCCAAAGCTCTTCACCGTCAAAGCCACCATCGCCTCGACGTCCGCGGCGTTCGCTACGTCTGTCCGAAGCGGAATGGCCCTGTCGTCACCGATCTCGGCGGCGAGAGCGTGTGCGCGGTCGACATTGAGGTCGGCGAGCACGAGCCGGGCGCCGCAAGCGGCCAACTCACGGGAAATGGCCTCGCCCAGCCCGCTGGCGGCTCCGGTCACGATCGCGACCTTGTCATTGAACTCGAACATCCGGTCCCTCCAGGGCGCACGAAAACCGCCGCCCAAAAACGAGCGTCGCCAAGCCGATCCGGCATCTCTCCTTGACGTTTTGGATTCCCGATCACCGCAGGATATGCGGCTCATGTGCATCGCAGGATGCACGCGCCGCCATCGGGAACTATACTTATGCGTTTCATATCGACGCTCAAGCCGACCCTCCTTCCCTGCGGAAAAGCGTGAGGAATGGGCGACGGCTGGAGCAGCGGATCCTCGCAAACCGGATGGCGAACGATATATTCTGTGTCGGGCCAGGCGCGGATATGCTGATGGCCGGGGTTGCGCCTTATCTCTCCCCTGCGGTACCGTTCTGTGAGACTAACGACTCTGCGGAAAGACACGGGTGGCGGTCGGATGAAGGTAATGCCTTGACAATGAATGGCATGAATCGGGAGTGGTTTTGAGGAAGGATGCTGGGCCAGGCTGTGTGATTGCGTAGTGCGCATTCCTCGCTGCAAGGCAATGGAAGGGCATGTTCGATTGGAGGTGAGAAACATGGTCACATCCGCCGCCACGTCGCCGCCAGACCCGCTGGACGGCTTTGCAGAGACATTCGATCGGGCCGCGGTCCCGGCCTTCGCCCGGTGCGCCCCGACTCTGTCACCCGCGACGATCTTCCGGATCTTCTCCGACCGGGCACTTCACTTCGCCCTCCAGCCGGGCAAGCAACCGCGGTGCAACGCCAGGATCGCGCGCGAATATACACGACCGTTCGATGATCTGGTCCGTAGTGCAGGCGACAGCAGTCAGCACCTGCTCGCATGACGGCCCGGTCGCTCTCCTGGTTCATGGCGGGCGCATCGATCCTCCTCGCATCGGCGGCCCATGCGACCTCGCCGGTCGAAATCCTGATCGGCGATGCCGGCCAGATCGACCAGGATGGCGCCATTCTGGTCGATCTGCGATTGCTCAACGGGGACCGCGATCCGCAAACGCTATCCTTGCCCGATCGGATCGAGGCACGGATCGGGGCTTCCGGGTCTGTCCGGACCGTCTGGCTCGAACGCGCCGCGAACATCCCGGCCAGCCTGACCGTGCCGCCTGGCGGATTCATGCGCGCGCGCTATCGCCTTCCGGCGCCTTCCGACCTGGCGCGGGACGGCATGACGCTTTCCATTCCGGCGTGGAGTTCGCAGAAGATCACCCTTGCCTTGCGGCCCGCGACGCAAGAGGCGCGGGCCATGTCCACATCGCAGCCGCCTCCCGAGCCAAAGCGGGAAACGGCGCCTTCGCCGGCCGACCGTTCGGCCGGCAATGCCTTTCTCGCCAATCTATCGGCTTACGAGCCGATCTACGCCGTCTACGGCCCCGGCACCAACAGCGAGGCGCGGATCCAGTTCAGCTTCAAATACCAGCTGTTCGGATCGAGACGGGCCGAAGGCCTGCCGCGCTCCTGGCGCGACGGGCTTCACTTCGCCTACACCCAGCGCATGTTCTGGGATTTGGGCGGCGACTCCTCGCCGTTCCGCAACGTCGATTATCAGCCCGAACTCTTCTATCTGACCCCCTCCGCCACTTTGTCCAACGGCATCTCGGTGAGCGCGCAGGGTGGTATCCGGCATGAATCGAACGGGCGCGACGGCGCGGCGTCGCGCAGCATCAACAGCCTCTATGTCGCGCCGATGGCGGCGATCCCGCTCGGCGGGGGCTATCGCCTCTCGGTCGCACCGCGTCTGGCGCTTTTCGTCGGCGACAAGTCGGACAATCCCGATATCCGCCGATACCGCGGCATCACGGGGCTATTCGT
>NZ_JAKKIE010000146.1 GCF_021742065.1 Rhizorhapis sp. SPR117 | reverse complement strand
GTCCGCTCCTTTCCTTCTTAAGCACCAACATCATAACCGATGCCGGGGAAAAGGGGCGGGCCATCCCATAAAGACTGCCCCATTGATTTGGACGCGACGATCAGCGAGGCCGAGCTTAAATCCTGTCTCGTAAGCCAGCACCTCTTCTTGCACCGCTGGTTGGAGAGAGAAGCTGAAGGTAGCTCCGGAAATTGGGAAGACGCCTTCCTTAAACCCGCGGCTAACGTTGGCGTAGAGCAACGCCCTCGGCGCCACCTGCCAGTTTACGTTTGCGCGGAAGGACAAGCTATCTTCGTCAAGCTTTCCAACGACCGGACCCGGCAGAAAATCGGGCGGGGGACCTAAGGTAGCGCAGTCGCCGGTGGCGATTGGGATTTCAAATCCCCGCAGTCGATCACCGGTCCCGGCAACGAGGTCGGTGAGCGACCGGTCGGCTCCGGTGTTCAGTGTGCAACCCTCATACTTACGCTTCGCATTCGTGTATCGCAGCCCTCCCTGTAAGGTGACCGTGTCCGTCGCCTCCCAGTCGAGCGTACCAAAAACAGCGGCACGATCGATCTTTGCCGTTCCCGGCGTCTCGGCAGCGGTGAACGAGGAGCTTGAGAAGCCCAGAGGTGCAGTGGGGTTCGCCTCGTCCTCGATATAGTCATGACCGTAATTAGCGCCGAGCATGAGACGCCACTGCTGGGAAATATCCCAAGTCACGCGCAGTTCTTGGTAAAAAGAATGAATGAGACCGGTCGAACGAACCGTGTAGTTGGTGAATTGCGTACCATCCACGTCACTGGACGCATCCCGGTTTAATTCCGAGTATGACGTCAACGAGGTGAGCTTGACGACGTCGGAAACGTCATAGTCCACTCGTCCAGATATCTGAACGAAATTATCGTTTCTCGCAAAATTACCGTCCGGATCCCAATCCGCGAACTTATTTTCGCTAGGGGCTTCCGGATAGTTGACGATTATGGCGGGAGTTCTGCCGGTGATCGCGCTGATCCCGCCAAATTGCGCCGCCTGATTGTCCGATTTGTCACGCCACCCGTTGACGTTCAACTGCACCGACAGGTCGGCGGTCGGCTCCCATGCGAGCAATACCCGCCCGATCATGAGGGTGCTCTGGCCCTGCCGGTCATCTCTGGTGTAGCTGCGCTGCCAATTGCCACCCTGTTCGGTGCGCGCGGCGACGCGGATCGCCAGCGTATCGCTGATCGGACCGCTGACAAAGCCTTGCAGGTTGACTAGACCTTGACTGTCATAGCTGACATCTGCGCCCGCCGCATTATAGTCAGTTGGCTTGGCGGCGATAAAATTGATAGCCCCGCCAGTCGAATTCTGGCCGAACAAGATGCCCTGCGGCCCCTTGAGGACCTCAACCCGCTCCATATCGAGGCCGGCGCCCGTCGTCATTATAGAGTAAGGCAGCGGAACTTCGTCGGTGTAGACGCTTACCGTCGGCGAACCGCCGAGGCTCGTGTCATAGAAGCCGATGCCGCGAAGCGTGTACACCGGCACGCCATAGGAGCTGCGGGTATAGTTGAAGCCGGGCACCGCCTTTACCAGGTCGTCCGGCGTGAAGACGCCTCTCTCGAGCAATGCATCGCCGCTGATTGCGGTGATCGACATGCCAACCCTATTGGCGGCGCTTTGGCGCTTCTCCGCCGTCACGACAATTTCCTCGATGCGCCCACCTTCTTCCCGCACACCGACGCTCGACGGAGACTGATTGACCGCCCTGCTGCCATCGTTCGGAGCCTTGGATTGATCAGCTTGGCTGTCGGCAGTCTGGGCGAAAGCCGCGACTGGAAGCGCAAGCAAGGACGCGGCGATTGCAAGGGTGCTGATGCCCACGCAAGCCAGTCGGCGGCTGGCGTCGAGCCGCAGAGCCGCGCCAGTGTCGCCGGTATCATCCCGGAGCATGATGCTGTGCCAGCCCGACATATTCCTGATCATGCTTCTCATGCAGAAGCCCCCCCCTTCCTATATATGCCTTTCCGACCAGGTCGGAAGGTATCTCTTGCTCCATACTGATCGCGGCAGCGCGATCTAGTCTGCCCCCGTTAGAGGGGACAGGAAAATTCCGCGAAATTCGAAATTGAGGAGTGCCGATCGGCGGCGGCGGGCCAAAAGATCAGTGGGTAACTGCGGCCGGCTCACACGGCTGCCACAGCGCGAGGTACCACAGGAGAAGCTCGCGCTGGCACCCTATGCCGAGCCGGGCATAGGCGCGCTTGCGGTAGGTCATCACTGTCTGCTCACTGATCCCAAGGTCCAGCGCAATGCCGATGCCGGAAACACCGTACAGGATGCGGGCGCAGACCTGGGCCTCTCGCCGGGAGAGAGCTTCGGGCGAGGAGGCTATGCTGCGCTCGATCTCCACAAGAGAAGTCAGCGTGGTCGCTGCTCCGCCGACGTGGCAGGTAATGCGGTCGTGCTTTGCGACCAACGAAAGGAGTGCGCTGGCCACGCGGCTGAGGCGCCTTAGCTCGCGACCGGGGAGACAGCCTTCGCCGGCGGGCCGCAGAATGCTGAGGCCAAGCTTTCGGTCGGGCGATCCTCCGCAGATCATCAGCCGTTCGCAGATGTTCACCCGCCCGTACAGTACGTCGCGGAACTCACCACTCGGAAGCTTGTTGATGTCCATGCGGAGCAGGGTCGTCTGGCACAGCGAGGGGCCGCTGCGCGCCTCGATGATCATCGGGTCCTCCCGCCAGAAGCCGCCCGACGTGTAGAGCGTGCTCTGCCGGATTGAAGTATCGCTACCGTCGAGACTGAGGCCGAGAATGCGACGGGGTGCTGCATCGCCGAACTGGAAAGCGGTATAATGCGCCGCGCCGGTGGCGCGATGCAGGAAGCTGAGTGTTGATTGTCGCTGAGAAGTGACCCGGTAGCGGCATAAATTTTCACTGAGATTTGACCCATGTTTGAACCA
>NZ_JAKKIE010000145.1 GCF_021742065.1 Rhizorhapis sp. SPR117 | reverse complement strand
CTGGACCGGCATTCCCACAGAAACGGCTTCAGCCCCTCCACTTGATCCTACCGGCATCAGCCGGTCAGTCATTCAGGGTCGTGCACGCCAGATTCCTCCCCCTTCCACTCGCGCGGCTATAAAGCGGCAAGCGCATCGTCAGCGCATGTGGGTGGCGGTTGTCCATGTGCGGAGGGTGCCGCATGCGGGGGCTGTAGAACAGGCAAGAATGGCGGGTGGTCGTGGTTTGGAGCGCTATTGCAAGTGTCACCGCAACGAGATTTCAGACGTTCCTGACTCAGTTGGCAAAAAGCGCAACCAGCGGTGCATTTACATAGTAATTGTTCCGCCCAGCCTGATATTTGACAAGCAATCCGTTCGCGGCAAGCTGATCCAGATAGCGTGCCGCCGTCTGCCGCGTCACTCCAAGCTCATTTTGAACATATTCGATGCGGGTATAGGGGTGACGGAACAGGTTGTTGAGCAAATCCTGTGAATAGATGCGGGGTAGGTCGGAACGGATACGATTCTTGTAATCGTGCATAAGCGCCTTGATTTCATCAATCAGCGCCAACGTTCCAATCGCGGTGTCGGCCACAGCGCACAGCATATATTCCAGCCACGGTTGCCACTGGCCGGTTTCACGAACGAATTGCAACAAGGCGTAATATTCGTCCTTGTGTGTTGTGATATAGCGGCTGAGGTACAGGATCGGGATTTCCAGCAAACCTTGCCGCGTCAAGTACAGGACATTGATGATGCGCCCGATCCGTCCATTGCCGTCGGGGAAAGGATGGATGCTTTCGAACTGATGATGGATGATCGCCATCTTGATGAGCGGATCAAGGGCGCTCATTGCGTCTTCGTTGATGAAGCGTTCCAGCGCGGTCATGTGCCGGACAACATCGTCGCCATGCTGGGGCGGCACATAGACTATGTCGCCATTCCCTTCATTCTTGAGCGCGGTTCCGGGCGTCGTGCGAAAACCGCTCTTGGTGCGCTTCAATATCTGGAACATGGCGATGATGCTGTTGTTGGTCAGCAGCCCCTGCTGCTCATCTAGCTTTTCAAAACCGCATTGAAGTGCGTCACGGTAAAGCGCCACTTCCTTGGCGGCGGGCGAGGACGGATTGTCGGGGAACAGGCTGGCCTGAAACATTTCATCCTGTGTAGTGACGATATTCTCCACCTCCGAACTCGCCTTTGCTTCCTGCAGGGAGAGCGTGTCGATCAATATGCTCTGATTGGGGATAGTGGCGGCTCGTCCCTTCAATTCCGCCAGAAAGCGATGCGCGCGGGCAGCCTCCCGAAGGACAGAAACAGTCTCAAGCTCGCCCGGTGGCGGAAGCGGGGGAATGTCATAGGTTTGCTTTAACATATCGACCGCCTCATGTTTCAAAATCTGCGCTTTGCGAACATATCAGGGGAATATGTTAAAGAAAGCGGAAATTTTTAACATGTGTCGCCGGAAGAGCATAAACATGGGAGTCAGTTGTGGGCGCATAGTAAACTGTCACCGTAATCCTAACTACTTGACGAAGGGGCCTATAATCTCATCTACTCATTTTCATGCCGCCAGAGATTGCCGCCCTTATTGACAAGCCGTGGTTGCTTGCACTTGTGCTGGCGTTCGGGGCGGTGTGCGGCATGGCTGCGGAACGCATCGGCGAAAATATCAACCGTGCCGAAAGGCGGCGGTATTGGGCATGGAAAAACCACAAGCGTTGGCGACCCGGCACAGTGGTGCCCATCGAAGCGCGCAAGGCTTCACCCGTCGAAATCGCCGCCGATCAGTTGCGGCTGGTGATGGAAGCAAAATTTACGGCACGTGCGTTGCTCAACCAAAGCGAACGCCGCTTGCTTGGCGTGATTGATCAGGCACTTGTGGATCATAGCCCTGGCTGGCGCGCGATGGGTCAGGTTTCCTTGGGAGAAATTCTCGCCAGCCCGAATGAGGCTGCCTATTTCGCGGTTAATTCCAAGCGCGTCGACCTGCTGATCGTCGATGCCGACTGCCGCCCGCTCCACGCCGTCGAATTTCAGGGCAAGGGCCATCACACCGGCCGGAACACCGCCGCACGCGACGCGGTGAAAAGGGAAGCCCTGCGCCGGGCCGGTGTCGGTTATATCGAGGTGGTCAGCGGTGATACGCCTGCCGAGGTGCGGGAAATGGTGAAGAAGTTGGCGGGACGGGCGGAAGGTGCGTGATTTTGGGATTTTCTTGGGCGCGGCCGTAATTCTTCACTACAGTACGTATTAAATATTCCAATCACGATGCGGCTAATAGCTTTGGCATCGTAGGCGATGGCTGAGGCACCCCATTGATCCAGTCCATTCGGGCAATACTTATTTCATTCTCTAATCCATAATGCCTGACGTGTTTTTCCGCATCGACTGGAAAGCGAGGCCCCAACAGAAGACCTATCAACGAATCTGAACAGTCAACGAAGAGATTGTGGTCTTTATTGCCCGAAATTATCCATCTGTATTCATGCTCGTTTTGCCAGTCGGGGTGCTTCGTAAACAGAAGTTCTTCTATATGTCGGTCGGTATGTCGTTCAATGGCATGCCGGGTTCCGTGCTCAAGGTCACTCATTGCCACGATAAGTGGATTTGATCCGAACAGCCGTTGCCGTAAACTTCCAGGGCGATAGATAATTCTACGAGAATAGACTCTTCCGTTTATATTTGACGCCTTTCGGTACATTGCTTGTTCAAGGCGGTCGCGCCGAAATATCAAACATGCCCCAGCATGGTTGTCCGCATAATGAGCCCACATTTGTGGTCGGGAATGACCACGATGAAAGGGAGCCGCTAAAATGTCTTCGTCCCTATCTTCGCGACTTCGCGTCATGGTGGCCTCATAAATGTCAGCAGAAAAACAGGCCACCCGCCAATCAACCCTGAATTTTGCTATGAATTCATCCATTTGACGATCAATATCAGGACCATTGACCCGGTTCCCTGATCGACCAAATAGATAATTCTTAAACTCAAGAGGGTCATTTAGAGTCCTCTTGGAGGAGGAACCCCTCCGACTTCAGTCGGATACTGGCTTTAGCCTTAGACTCGGCCAGTAG
>NZ_JAKKIE010000144.1 GCF_021742065.1 Rhizorhapis sp. SPR117 | reverse complement strand
GCCGACGAGATCCTCGCCGCCGTCAAACGCTTCTGCCAGAAAACAATGAAGCGAACTTCGGATTCAGGTGACTAGTGCTTGAGCCCAGGCTCGGCCTTGGTTGGTCGGCGCAGGCCATCCCCGGGGAAGACCTGGGCCGCGGCCTGACGGATATCGAAGCTTCGCTCAGGCTGCGCCGTTCGCTTGGCAAGGATTTCAACATATACGCTGGCGTCGTCCACGAGCGTCTAGTTGGATTCACCCGCACGATCGCGGTTTCGGCAGGCGATCCATCGCGCGTGACGCGGGCCATTGTCGGATTGGGGTTCAGCTTCTGAGTGCGTGGGCGGTTCGACCCTTAATCTCATTCAGGCTGCGCAATCAGCCAGTCTATCAAGGCCGTAACATCATCAGGAACGGCCACTCCCGTAAGGTGAATCAGGCCATAGTCCGTCCCGTCGGTGTCGAACCCCAGCGGTGCCTCAGGGATCCACCACAGCGGCTTGAAGGATGTCGGCCTGCCGTTTGACGCATTGGCCAGCACTCGTGGACAGACAGCCATTCTGGGCTTCGAAGCCGCGACGCTGACCGGACTTGCGTCCAATGGTGGCCTATACCCGAGAATCCACCTAAAATTGAGATGTCTTCAACACAATATGTCGAACGGTCGATGTCACAACTGTTCGACCGGAACCTCTAGCACAGTATGGGGCCTGCTTTCTCATGTCACCAGTAGTTGAGCGCATTGCAAGCAATGAACACCTGCCCAAGGCGGTTGACGTCGTCATCGTGGGCGGCGGCATCGTGGGTTCAGCCACAGCATATTTTCTTGCGAAACAGGGTGTGTCGGTTGCGCTGGTCGAAAAGGGCCATGTCGCCTGCGAACAGTCAAGCCGGAACTGGGGATGGTGCCGTCAGCAGAACCGCGATGCGCGTGAATTGCCGATTTCTTCGGTTTCGATGCGACTGTGGGACAGCTTCGCGCCCGAACTCGGGCGCGACCTTGGCTTTCGCCGGTGCGGCCTGATCTATGCGACGCATGACGAATCTGTTCTGGCCCAGTGGGCGGCCTGGCATCCTTTCGGCAAGGAGAACGGCGTCGACACCCGCATGCTGAGCGCTGTGGAGGTTGCCCAACACATTCCGGAAACACGGCGCAAGTGGATCGGTGGAGTTTTCTCGCCCAATGACGGCAAGGCCGAACCCGCGCTTGCCGCCCCCGCGCTTGCCGAAGGGGCGCGGGCTCATGGCGCCACGATCCATCAGGGATGCGCGGCTCGCGGTCTGGACATTGCGAACGGGCGAGTCATCGGCGTGCACACCGAGAAGGGATTGATCAAGGCTAACGCAGTGCTGTGCGCCGCTGGCGCCTGGGCCTCTCGCTTCCTCCGTCCCCACGGGATCAGCTTCCCGCAAGCAGGCGTGCGGCAGACCGCGCTACGCACCAAACCCACCGTTGATGTGGGGAACTGCCTCTATTCGCCGGATTTCGCGATGACCCGCCGTCTGGATGGCAGTTACACCCTGGCCATCAGCGGCAAGGCCACAATCGACATAACCCCGCAGGGACTTCGCTATTCCCGCGAATTCCTGCCTCAGTTCGCGCGTCGTCTCAAGAACGTCAGGCTCGGCCTGGGCCGCTCGTTTGTTTCCGGGCCGGAATCCCTGCCGGCGCTGTTGACAAACAACGACCGGATATTCGAACAGAATCGCGTGCTCGATCCAGAGCCGCAGCAGTGGCTGATACGGAAGGTGCTGGACGGAGTTCGCGGCACGTTTCCCCAGTTGGCCAATATCGAGGTCGACAGCGTCTGGGGAGCATTGGTTGACTGCTCACCCGACGCGGTTCCGGTCATATCGAAAGTAGATCAGGTCGAAGGCCTTGTTCTGGCTGCGGGCTGTTCTGGCCACGGCTTCGGTATGGGGCCGGGCATTGGATTTCTGGCAGCGCAGCTACTCCGCAACGATGCGCCTTGCGTGGATCCGAGTCCTTTCCGCCTCTCGCGACTGGTGGATGGTTCCAAGCTGGATATCGCCGGGCTCTGATCGCTCTCTTCCTTGCCATCAATGGCAAGTGTCAGTCACGCAAGATGCACAACCAGGCAGGAGCGAAGTGCTCCTGCCTGGAATGCGATCTGTCTCGATGGAGAGGATTGGCTCAGGTGGCTGGACGAAACAGCGAATAGATCTTTGCGACATATTCCTGGCTATCCCAGGAGCATTCCGCGCCCTGCTCGATGATGTAGGTGTCACCTTTCGAGAAGGTCGCCGAACGACCGGCCGCGTCAGTGAATGTCACCTGCCCGGCAAGCAGGTGCATCAGTTCAGTGTGGTGGAAAAAGATGGGCGTGCGCTGATAGGGTGTCGAATCCCAGATGCCGCATTTGAACAATTCATCGCCGGAGGCGAAGTGGTTGTTCGACCGGCAGGTTGGCGTTTCGCCAAGCAGCAGATTCGCGGCGGGAGGGTTCGACGGCCCGAGCGAGGCTTCGTTGTCAATGGCGATTATGCCCGGTTTGCCGGCTTCGCCTTCGGGATAGTCCATGCCGATCAGCGAGGTTTGCGCGTCGGTGCGCCATGCGAAAGGAGTCCCGCGTGCAATGACGGCGCTATGGCCTTCGCGCAGTTCGATAGCGCCGGCTGGCCCGGTCAGGGTCACAGCACCGCTTTCCACCAGCACCCAGGTATCGGCTGCGAGACCCGCGCAATTGCCGCTTCCGGTCGGCAACGAGACAGCCAGGAGAGAGCATGGCCCCGCGCGCACGGGCAGCTTGCGGGCGTCGGCACCAAACGGATCGTCCTGACTGGCCGCCGCCGGAGCGGATTTAGTTAAGGCGCGCAGGTCGATGAAGGTCGGGCAGTCGATCATGCTGGTCACGGGTATCTCCTTGAAATGAAACTGGGCTGAGGAAAGAATGGCGTCAGAGATATTTGATCCATGTAACGTCGCTATGGCTACGCTTGTACTTGGAAACCACACGGTCGGCACATGGAAGACCGGGATCAGGGCGCTGTGACGCTGAATGACTGACCGGCTGATGCCGGTAGGATCAAGTGGAGGGGCTGAAGCCGTTTCTGTGGGAATGCCGGTCCA
>NZ_JAKKIE010000143.1 GCF_021742065.1 Rhizorhapis sp. SPR117 | reverse complement strand
ACTGATCAGAGCTACCGCGCCATGATCAACCTTGCGGCCCTGAAGATCGCTATGCGCTAAATGTCCACACGCCTTAGACCATCGCCATTGTAGTAACATACCTACATTCAATGAGAGTTACTTACGATGGGTATGACGACGATCTCAAGCCGGGACTTCAATCAAGGTGCCAGCCGCGCGAAGAAGGCTGCTCGCAACGGGCCAGTCTATATTACTGAGCGCGGCAAGCCCACGCATGTGTTGATGACAATCGAAGACTTTCACCGCCGGCAGGGCAAGAAACCACGTAGCCTTCTGGCTGCGCTTGCGCAGACGGGTGAGGCCGGCAATTTCGATTTCGAACCCGCCAAGCTCAACCGTATCACGAAGCCGGTGGATCTCGATTGATGTTTCTGCTCGACACGAATGTCATTTCCGCGTTGCGCAGACCTGATCGGCTCCCTCCCGAAGTCACCGCATGGGCGGACAGCGCGGATGCCGACCAGTTCTACATTTCGGCGATCTCGATCCTCGAGATAGAACAGAGCATCCTGGCAGAAAAGCGCGTCGATCCTGTTACGGGTGAGATTCTGCGCGCCTGGTTCGAAACCGATGTTCTCCAGGCATTTGCCGACCGCATCATCGCGGTCGACACCGAAGTCGCCATGCGTTGTGCCGCGCTCCATGTACCAGACCCGCAGTCCGAACGTGACGGCTTGCTTGCTGCGACTGCGCTTGTCCACTCCATGACAATCGTCACCCGTAACATCATCGATTTCGAAAAAACTGGCGTTGCTCTTCTCAACCCATGGATCTGAGCGGTTCTTCCGGCATTGCGATATCCGGTCTGCCAGCGGCGCATAAAAGACCGTGTGGTCGTTTACTTAGAAAGGCACGAAGATCATGTCCTCCCCCCACGATAAATCGATACAGCGCGTATATCCTCGCCGCGAAGTTCTACGACTATCGGACTTTACCGAAGCAGATCGCTTCGCCATCGCGGCTGCGCGCGCTCCAAAGGAAGCGGTCGCATTTAACGCCGAGCTTCCGTGAACATGGACAAAGGACCGTTCAGCAAAGCGGCCGCACAGAACGCGCTCGACCGCCTCATCGACGTGGCCCGTTCCGACACCGGGCAATCGCGGCGCGTGGCAAACTTCCTCCTTGCGTGGTGGAACGGCGAGGATTGTGGACATTTCCCGCTCGCCGATCTCTTCGGCGTCGATGCGACGATCGCGACGCACATCACCACGATCGTCGGGTTTCTCGGCCAGCACGAAGGCGCAGTCTATCCTGACGCGTTCGATCGCAAGGCCGAAATGATCGAGTTGGTCGATCGTTGGCGGGATTTCGGCAACTAGCCGTCCGCAGAGCCCGATCCAGCTTTGCGACTTGCGCGGTAGCGCGCTCGCCTCCGCGCACCATCTGCGCTATGGTCCTGCCCATGAACGAGATTGATCCCCATACGCTGCGCGTCGCCGCATCGTTGGTGCGTTCACGCATCGCCAGGCTGAAGCTCGACCCGCGCATGGATGGACTTCAGCGCCTGGGCGCGCATCGCACGCTCACGCAGCTCGCGGTCGACCTCAAAGTCTCGGCCAATTATGCCGGGCCGCCGCGCCGCCGTAAACGCACGACTTAGACACGCTCGCCGCCCGCTCGTGGCGATCCTCATACTCTCCATGAACCGCTGATCGGAGGCCGCGCGTTCGGCGCGCGCCTGACCGCCGCCGCGCTTCGCGCACGGAAAGGAGAGCGGGAAGGGGGCGTGGGTCCGGGCGTGTCGCCGAGGCCGGGAACCCGGGCGGTCCCAAACCCTCCTTCCTCCAGGAGCCAGCATGGCCAATCATTTTGTCAAAGCGAGCTTCGTGCTCACCGTTACCGACGCCGAGGCCGAGGTTTTTCGCGATATCGACGAGGCCGCCGAGATCGTCCGCGATTCCGATGTCGAGCAGGATCGGCGCGTCGCCGCATATTCCGCGCGGAGTGATGCCTTCAGGTCCTGTTTTCCGCCGGCCGAGGCCGACGCCTTTGGTGGATTCCTCGCGATCTTCAGCGATCCCGATTATCCTCGCCTCGGCTTCTCGCTGCAGGTCGATCCGTCCGATGGGTCGGGCAACTGCAAGGTCTGGCTCTATGGCGATCAGGTCGATGTCGAAACCGCCGCACTGCTGATCCAGACCGTCGCGAGGTCCGCTCTGCCGTTCGGCTTCGAATATGCGCTCGATTGCGACCGCCTGCGTCCTGGTGAATTCGGGGGCGGCTATGTCGTCATCCGCGAGGACGGACTCGAGTTCGGCGGATCGTCCCAGTTGCTCGATCGCGCGATCGCGCGCGCTCACCACGAGGGCGTCGACGGATACGTCCTTGTCACGCGCGATGTCGAGGCCGGCCTCCTCTTCTGGAACACCAGCGCGGGCTTCGGCTCGCTTGAGGCCGCGACGGTGTTTTCCGAGGCCGAGGCCGCGAACTTCGACATTCCCATCGCCGACGATCAGCCGGAATGGCTCGCCCTGCCGGCGCCGCTTTCCTGAAGGAGGCCGCACATGCGCTATATCATTGCGCTCTACGAGATCGACCGGGCCTATGGCGGGCCTGAAGAAGGCAATTGGTGGTACGACACCGGCGAACTGGTTCGTCTGCTGGCGCTCGCGCCGACCGAAGCCCGGGCTGTCGCTCTCGCAGACCGCGCCAATCGCCTCCTCGAACGGCTGCAGCGTCATCATCGCCGCGTCGATTCCGTGCTCTATGACGGCGGGCGCTATACCGCCGTCGTCTATGAGTGGACGGCGCCGCCGGCCTTTCCCGAGGTCCGGCCACGCTACGCCTGATCGCGCCATCGCTCCTGGCAGGATCAATCCATTCTCGCAGCTATACGTGCAGTACATCCGCGCTGGGAGGAAATCTCCATGTCGATCTCGCGTGAGCCGCGTCTTCTCTACGAAGGGGAGTCGGTTGCAGCCGCCTTCCGTCTCGCCCACGACTGCTATCTCGAGGTCTGACCACCTCGTATCCAGCGCGATCCCGAGGCCGCGAATGCGGGTCTCGGAAGGGGCGCTTACGCGCCTGCTCGGCCGAACGGCCGAGGAGAGGAGGGGGA
>NZ_JAKKIE010000142.1 GCF_021742065.1 Rhizorhapis sp. SPR117 | reverse complement strand
AAAAAACTGCGTGACCGGCACCGGCGCGCAACTGCATTGGGCGATGCAGTGCCGCGCCACGGAACGATATGAAATCTATCTGCGTTCGGCAGGCCAACAGCCGGCACGGCAGCGGATAGTTTATGATGAGGTTGGCGATGTGGTCCTCGATCCTGACGCCCAAATCCGGGAGATGATCACCCACTTCTTCGAGACGTTCTCGCGGGTCGGATCGGCCACGCAGACTGTCAAGGCGTTCGCCAGGGAAGGCCTGCTCTTCCCATCCCGGCTTCGCAACGGGAAACAGGTGGTCTTCCAACCGCTGACCGCCTCGACCGCCATGCGCACGCTGCACAATCCCCGCTACGCGGGTGTCTATGCCTATGGGCAGCGTCTTTACCGCCGGACCGTTGATGGAAGGAAACAACTCCGCAAAGTGGACAACGTCACCGCGGCGCACCTTGTTGAGGATGCCGCCGCGCAGGCGGGCCTTTATCGATGTGCAGGAAGAACGAGAGCGCGCTCTGCGCGATGACCGGCTGACACTGGACGATGCAATCCGCGATCGATTGACCGCCATGACGACCGACTTCAAGACGGTCTGGTCCGACCCAGCCCTGCCGAACCGTGAACGCAAGCGGCTTCTTGCCTATCTTGTCGAGGACGTCACATTGCTCAAGTTCCCGGCCGAGGGAGAGACCCGGATCCACATCCGCTTCCGAGGCGGGAGGACCGAAACACTGACGACCCAGAACCCCAAATCCTCCGCACAGCAGGTAAAGACGCGGCCCGAGGTGGTCGAACTGGTCGACAAGCTTCTCGACGACCATATCTGCGCCGAAATCGCGGACATCCTGAATGCAAAAGGAATCCGCCCCGGCGGCTCAGCGCGGCGCGATCAGGCCGATGCCCAGTTCACTGACCTGCGCGTCATCTATCTCGTCAAACGATATGGTCTGCGTTCTCGCTACGACCGGCTGCGCGAGCAGGGAATGCTGACAAAAGCGGAGGCCTGCGCAGCACTCGGCATCACCGAGTGTACCTTGGTCAGATGGGCGAAATACGGCATCGTGAAAAGACATGCCTACAATGGCTATATCGGCCTCTATGAGCCGCCAGGACCGCACGTCCCGGCCAAGCAATGCAGCCGATGGAACCAACTGGTCCACCGGGCTGAGACCGTTCGGCGGCTCGGCGGCTCAAAATGCACCGATCTCAACGAAAGGGCTGTAGTATGAAACCAGTTAGTTGGCGTAAAGCGACAGACCAATCCCGTCGTGCCACAGGATCTTGCAAAGATCGCCGAAGCTGTCTTCATGATGCACTCCTTTTCTAGATTCCAGGCAGGCGGACTACCTTATCATATTGATAATCCTCGTAATATTGAGGCCTTCTGTCGATCACTTTCTGCACCCCTATCTGCACCGATTCTGATGCGAGGGCGTCGACCTCGACAAGCCACGGTGCACCGGGCATTATCTGTGTGGCTGGTAGTATGCCTTTGAGGGCCATCTTCTTCGCCGAGCCGATGCAGATACCTAGCTGTTCTGCGGCTTTGGAGAGACTGATCGTCTTGCCGTCGGATATTGCTTGATCGTATTCCGGCAGGTCGAGGCGCTCGCGCATTTCCTTGACCCTCACGGTCGTCCAGGTTTTCCCATCGTTCGTGCGGCACAACATCCGATTGAGTGAGACTGCCAGCTCTTTGTCTGGCCAATGGCCTGCAAGCTTGCGGAGCGCCTCGACGGCACCCGGTGCCCGGTCCGTGGGATATCGGCCGGTTTTAACCCGAGCGACACGGATCTCGGTATGGCGACCACCGTGCCAGTGGATAAGCAGGACCACTTCGTTGGAAGCGTCATCAAGGTCGAAGATGATTTCCTTGATCAGCACGTGGATCAGCCGCTGCTTCGTGCGGGTGTCGGTCGAGGGCGCATTCCAAGCTGCAGGAAGATCGTGCGCCAGTTGGAGCAGAACAGCGCGATCGATCTTCGGTCGCTCAGCAGCCTTCTGACGCTCTTCCTCAATCCTGCTCTCAAGCTCAGCAACGTGTTCGAGAGCGCCATTCCACCGCGCTTCCAGTTCTCGGGCTACATGACGCTTTGCTGGATCAACCATGTCGTACCGCCGCGCTGCCAGGGAGGCTTCGTAGCGAGCCGCTTCGAGGTTGCGCTCAAGTGCCGCTATAATGTCATCGATCGACCGCCCTACCTGATCGGCGGCGAAGATGGCGGCTTCGACAGCTTGACCCGAGACCGCCTCAAGGCAGGCTAGTGCGACTGCCCTGTCGACGCGGACACCACCGATGCCAATGCAGAGCCCGTTGCCGACCGTGACGCCCTCCTGATCGCCACGGCACAGATAACGGTGCGCATATCCCTTCGCCATGCCGTAGAACACACGCACCACGCGTCCGCACCGACCGCAGCGGATCAGGCCAGTCAACAGAGCGCGACCGCCTCGCCCAGATTTTCGGTCACAGTTTTTCTTCATGTAAGCATTCTCGCGCAACAGCCGAAGATTCTCCTCGAACTCCTGCCAGCTGATGTAGCCCTCGTGATTATCACGCAGGAGGGCCGACCACTCCTCGCGCGGCCTCTTATAACCGTTCGTCTTGCGAGCGCGGCCATCGACAACCTTGGTTCGCTGTCCATTCTTGCCGAACGCGTAAGCGCCAGCATAGGCGGGGTTATGTAGAATCTGGACGACGGTGTGGTACGCCGGAGGCTTCCAGATCACCTTATAGACTTCGACGTTCCGTCGAACCACCGGTATTTCGATACCAGCGCTGTGCAGCCATAGGTATACTTGGCGAGCACTTCCGAGTTCGCGGAACTTGGTGAAGATGAGCCGCACAGCCTCCTGCACATGCTCGTCGGGATCCATTTCGATCTTGCCTGACTCGCTCCAGCAATATCCTGGCGGCAGCATGAAGCGGAACTCGCCACGCTGCGCCTTGGCGGTGCGGGCCGCCATGCCGCGCTGGCGCATCAGGCTTAACTCGTACTCCGACATCGTCCCTTTCAACCCGAGCAGAAGCCGATCATTGACGATCCGCGGATCGTATGCGCCGTCGAGATCGATCACCAACGCCCCAGTCAGCGCGCATAGGTCGATCAGATGATGCCAGTCGCG
>NZ_JAKKIE010000141.1 GCF_021742065.1 Rhizorhapis sp. SPR117 | reverse complement strand
AAAAAACTGCGTGACCGGCACCGGCGCGCAACTGCATTGGGCGATGCAGTGCCGCGCCACGGAACGATATGAAATCTTGCGCGCCGCTGCGCTCGGCACCGCGCTGCCCCCGGAGGCGCGCAGCGGCCTTACTATCCTCCTCCATCGCGGCATGTGGGCCTGGGTTCGCGCGATCTTGCAGGCGCCCTGTCAGAACCCATCCGCTGCCGTGCCGGCTGTTGGCCTGCCGAACGCAGATAGAACTTCCGAACGACGGACAGTCATCCACCTGCTCGCCGCCATGGTGATGGCGGTCCCTGAATGGAGGAGAACGGCATGAACGAAAACCTCAAGGTCCAATCGCATCATCTCGAACGGGGTGCCTACCTCTACATCCGCCAGTCATCGATGCGGCAGGTCATGGAGAACGTCGAAAGCACCAAGCGCCAATACGCCCTTCGCGGGCGCGCGATCGGGCTGGGATGGCGTGACGACCAGATCATTGTCATCGACAGCGACCAGGGTGAATCCGGCGCCTCAGCGTCGTGGCGCGAAGGCTTCCAGCACCTGGTGTCCGATGTTGGCATGGGACGCGCGGGGATCGTCATGGGCCTGGAAGTATCTCGGCTCGCGAGAAACAATGCGGACTGGCATCGGTTGCTGGAAATCTGCGCCTTGGCCGACACGCTCATTCTCGACGAAGATGGCGTGTACGATCGGTCATGTTGATACCCTCATTTGTTTGCTCGTGGGGCGACGACGAGATGGTTTCGGGCACCGGATTTGAGCTCCTGCAATGCCGCCATGCCTTCCGGTGTGTCTGGAAACAGGAACCGTTTGTCATGCGGATCACGCCGGATTTCGATGATGCCGTCGCGGATGCGGCGCTTGATCCACGAGTTTGAAACCTCGAGCATTGGCGCCACCGTCGCGATTGTCAGCCATCCAGAGATATGGCGGTCCCGCATATCTCTGGCATTGTACAGGACACGGTGCCGTTGCCGGAGGACCTGTACGGTTCGTGCTGGAACATGGGCACATCGGGCAGACCGATGTCCCTCTTCGGTCAGTATTCTGGCGATCGTGATATCATCGATGCCGTGGCGGGCAAGTTCAAGCAGCCGGGCCTCCATCTCGGTGGCCCGGGAGAGGGCCGACTGGGCATGCACGCGTGGCTCAACCTCGAGCTGCGAGACTTCGCCACCTCTCCAGACGAGGCGGATCGAGATACGGTCACGCGTCACCCGGTGCAGGATCACTTTGTCGATCAGGGAACGCAACAGGGCCTTTTTGTCCTCACGGCTGAAGTCAGGTCGCTGCCAGATTTCGGGCAATCGTGAACCGAGCTCCAGGAATCCGTTTTGGTCTTCAACGGTCACAGCCTCAGGCACATGAGCCTCTGCCTCGTGACGAGCGAGTGCATCCTGCGCCTGTCGAAGCTCGCGCAGCGCCATTTCCCACCGCCGCTCCAGTTCGCCAGCGATCAGACGGTTATCCGGATCGACGCGATTGTACTGACGTTCGGCAAGGAGAGCCTGGTAGCGCAGCCTTTCCAGCTGCTGGGTTTCCGCACGGCGGGTGGCGTCCCGGGTCTCCTGCCTGGCCTCCCGGGCCTGCTTCCAGGCCTCCAGCTCGGCCGGTCCGATTGCCGCAAAGAAGGCGTCCACCACCCGCGCATCGATCAGATCAGCGGGGAGATGCTGGCAGAGCGGCTCCCCCTGAGTGCGCTGTAAGGAGTTGCAAACGTAGCGGTTGGCGCTCTTGTACTCGACGCTCATCTTGTGCCCACATTGCCCGCACCAGGCGATCCCCTGGAGGACGGCTGCGCCGTCGCGAGGCACCCCGCGGGTCTTGTTTCGCTGATACTCCGCATGGTTATCGCGCAGCATGGCCTGGATCCGTTCGAAGCCTTCCCAGTCGAGATAAGCAGGATAGCGGTCCTTCACCACGATTTTCCATTCCGATATCGGACAGCGATGCGTTTTCAGCTTTCCGCTTGGGTAGATCGTATGACAGGAACGGGTCCGACCATAGACGAAAGCGCCCGCATAGGCGGGATTTTTCAGGATGGCGGCGAGCATGCTGGCAGCGGGTGTTCGCCATACGACGTCACCGAACCGATCCCGCCGCGGCACGTTCAACGCATGATCCCGGAATCGGCGCAGCAGCTTGCCCACCGACCCGAGCTCCAGAAACGTTGCGAACACCAGGGATATACGATCCTGAACTTCCCGGTTCGGATCTTTAAGGACCACGCCGCTGGTGTCGCGTTCGAGCCCGGCCGGCAACAGCAGCGCCAATTCGCCTCGTTCCGCCTTGCTCAGCAATCCGGCCGTAAGGCGTCCCCGCAATGTGTGTAACTCAACCTCGGAGATCGTGCCCTTCAAGCCCAGCAAGAGGCGCCCGTTGGCGGAACCTGGATTATATACGCCATCGCGGTCGCCGATGAGGCATTGTCGAAATCCGCACAGATCGAGCAAAGGATACCAGTCCGAGCAGTTGCGCGCGAGCCGGGTCACCTCATAGGACAGGATAATCCCGACCTCCCCCAGGGTCACGCGGGCGATGACATCCTTGAAGCCCTCGCGGTGCGAGAGCGTCGATCCGCTGAGACCAAGATCGGCATCGACCACTTCGATGTTCCCGTCCTCCCAGCCGAGGTCGCTGGCGCGTTGACGCAGGGCATATTGCAGCCGCAGGCTTTCCTGATTGTTCACCATCTGGTTCGGAGTGGACTGCCGAATATAAATCACGGCCTTGCGACAAAGATGCTGCGATGTCACCAGTTCCAAGCTCATCGCTCGACCTCCGGACGAATCGCGATCGTATTCAAATCTCCTATTCTATTGAATACTGTATCACCATCGCCAGTACTCGGCAATGCTATTCCGACGTTTAACTCAATATTACTTGCCGTTTTAATGATGTCCTTTATGCTTTCGTCCGACAATTTACTGCAAGTGGGGCTTGCAGAAGGGTGCGAATACAGTGATGTTGCCATCACCGGGATCTTCAATAGGATGTCGTCGTGATAAACGACGGTTACCTGGCCGGATGCGCCGATCGTACCTGACCGCGCCACCAAGGCGTAGGTGCGCCCATACAATGGATGAGCTTGGTCGGTGACAGTGACCTGTTCAGGGTGCTCACTTGGGAATCGGATTGGGGCATTGAGAGGCGGGATCGTATGCGCCGTCGAGATCGATCACCAACGCCCCAGTCAGCGCGCATAGGTCGATCAGATGATGCCAGTCGCG
>NZ_JAKKIE010000140.1 GCF_021742065.1 Rhizorhapis sp. SPR117 | reverse complement strand
TGGACCGGCATTCCCACAGAAACGGCTTCAGCCCCTCCACTTGATCCTACCGGCATCAGCCGGTCAGTCATTCAGCGCCTTTTCCACTTCCTTCTGGAAGGCGGCAAAGTCGGGCAGGCTCCACCATTCCTTCAGCTTGCCGGTCAGCTTCGCATTGGCCGGATCGGTGGCAAGGTCTGGAATGCGGCGGGTGATAGCCTGTTGCAGATCATGGCGCTTTTCCGCCGCCGACTGCGCAGCGCGTGCGAGGCTGCTAATCTCGGCCTTCTGTTTCGGGCTGGCGGATGGTATTGGAAAGGCACTAAGACCCTCCGGTTGAATTTCAAAGAATCCACCAGATTTTACCGCAAAAATGCTCTTGAATTGAAACAGGGCTAATGTTGAATTCAACAATGAAGTTACGAATTCGTTGTCTGACTTAGCATCAATCATATAAGCTGTATTGCTTATAATTGATCCTGACCGGTCAACAGAAAATGTTGGCTGTGATGATATTTTTGTGGATACTATCTTTTCATTTGAGAATTTAGACCAGTAGGCTGTTTTATCCTGAATTTCAGACCACCGGTAGGTGCCTGGCTTGCGCCCGGGCCACTTTTCGTCAGGCCGCGACGGCTTCCAATTTTCCGGCCTTGGTTCCAGCTTTTCTCGATGACCCGAAAGGTAATCTACGATTGCAGGATACCCTGACAAATCTAGCCCTTGGCGTGCGAATATGATCCACTGGTCACGCCCAACCTGATGCCATCGTTCGAGGTCCTTGCCTTCGAGCCATGGCTTGAGAAGGTTGTTCAAAGCTGCATCATTGGCCACAAGTCCGTCTCGGGTCTTTTGATTGACGACAAAAGCGTCGTTCCGGCCAGTCGTTACCCCCCTGAATGGCTTGCCATAGATTTCGCGCAGCGGGCGTTTTCCACTAATGATCTTCGCCCTCAAAACGCGCAAAGTATCGCCTTCCAGCTCCCATGAACCGCGCCCCAGTGTCGCTTGCGGAAAGGGTTTGGCTGCATCGGCAAAGGCATCGGCAAAACTATCGGCTGGCATCTCGCCAATTTTCCAGAATTGCAGTTGATGGCTGACCGGCGGCGCACCGGCCCGCATAGTCAGGATGGCGGGATAGGTGGTGACGCCTTCAAAAATCTGATTGTGACCGAAATCAACCACTGCTTCCAACGTGGCGTTCGTGCACAGGAAATCACGCAGCGGCGCGCCCGATGCGATCTTAAAGAAAGTGCAATTGCTGATGAAGCCCAACCGTCCGCCGGGCTTCAAAATGCGCAATCCACGTTCGAAGAAATAGGCGTAAAGGTCCGCTACGCCGTGATAGACCTCAAACCGCTTTTCGAGATACGGCTTAAGGTCTTTCAGCAATTCCTGTCGCACATAGGGCGGATTACCCAGCACCACGTCGAAACCGCCCGCCGCGAATATTTCGGGGAAGGCGGTTTTCCATTCGAAGCCGTGGCTGCGATAGGCAAAACTGCTGTCTTCGATCAGGCTATCCCCAACGCGCAAGTTGGCATCGAGACTGTCCAGCACCTTGCCGCGCCGCGCGGTCTTGATCCACAGGCTCAGCTTGGCGATTTCCACGCTTTCGCTGTTCACGTCCACGCCGAACAGGTTGTGCGTCAGGATTTCGCTGTCAGGGTCCAGCAGGTTGCCTGCCATGCCCTTGCCTTCAAGTTCGGCCAGCCGGGTGTTCACCTGTTGCAATTCTGCCTTCAAGTAATCGAAGGCCATGATCAGGAACACGCCTGATCCGCAGGCCGGATCGACTATGCGCAGGCTGGTCAGCCGATCCCGATAGGCAGCCCATGCCTGTTTTTCCGCCTTGGCCGATTTCCATGCAATCGCCTCGTCATCGGCCTTCGCCCCCTTGGCGGCATATTGGCCCAGGATTTCGGCAAAAATCTCTTTGCAGTGCGTTCCTAGCGTCTGGTCCACAATGAAGCGCGCAACATAGTCGGGCGTATAGACCACGCCGTCACGCTTGCGCCGCCCACTAGTGCCGCTGGCCTTCTTTTCAACTGGCGCTTCGCCAAGCGCCTCGGCCTGAAGCTGCTCCACGTCGGCAATCGATTGCTCGAATATGTGGCCCAGCACTGTGACGGAAATTTCGCTGGCAAAGTCATATTCGGCCAGCCGCTTGAAGCCCTCGCAAATGTGATCGGGCACGGCCAGCGCATTGATTGTGGCGTTCGGCTGGAACAGGCCGCCATTGTAGCGCGGAATTTTGAGCTGGTCGTTGCCCCGGTCAATTGCGGTGAACAGGCCCAGGAACGTCTGCCAGACCGGCTTGGGGTTATAGGGATCGCGATGCTGGAAGGCGTCCAACAGGCTGTCATCGGGCAGCAAGCCGTTATCCTCGGCAAAGGCAATGAACAGCACCCGGTCCAGAATGGTCTGGCCCAGCCGTATGGATTCGAGCGGGTCGCCATCGGGCAGGGCAGTTTGCACGGCGCCAATCAGATCGCTGCGCAGGGTGCGATAGTCGGCATAGAGCCGCGCGGTAATGTCGCGGTCTTCCTTCCGGCTTTCATCCAGGATTGCCAATGTTTGCCCGGACAGCAGGTTGTCCGCCGACAGCAGCAGCACGAACCGCTGATATTCGGCTGGATCATGCAGCTTCGCCAGATCGAAGCTGTCATGGAATTGCCGTCCGTCCGCATAGCTGTAGAGGCGGATTTCAAGGTAATTGGAAACCAGTACCCATTTGGTGCCGACATTGTCGCTGGCATATTCCCAAGCCTGCTGCACCGGGGTCTTGGCCCGCCCCGGCATGATGGCATCAAGGTTCTTGGTCTTCGCGCCCTTCAGTTCGAATGGGGCGATGATCCGGCGTTCGTCCTTCGTGAAATGGCCGAACGCAAGATCAACCGATCCCGCGCCAATCTGCGCTTCAACATCAACGGTCCATTGGCCGCTATCGTTGAAATCCTGATAGCCCAGCACTTCGCAAATGATACGCTGCTTGAAATTGCCGTGAAGTGCCGTTTCCTTTTGCGTCTCAATCGAGCGGTCGCGGATTGTTTCGCCCCACTGGCGCAGGATTTCCAACTTCGCGGGATCGGGCGGGGCGGCGCGGGCAATGTGACGCTTGATTGTCTTGGTATTGAATAGCTGCACGCGTTCGCCCCTCGTTTGGGGATGACTTAGCAGCGGGTGCGGTTGGACGCCAAGAGGCTTAGATGCAAAATAGGGCAACAACGGTAACATCGGTAGCAAATGCACATCTACCCAGAGGGCGATTTCACCGAGATCGTGCCCTAGTCACCTGAATCCGAAGTTCGCTTCATTGTTTTCTGGCAGAAGCGTTTGACGGCGGCGAGGATCTCGTCGGC
>NZ_JAKKIE010000014.1 GCF_021742065.1 Rhizorhapis sp. SPR117 | reverse complement strand
CGTCATCCCTTCAACCAATACGGCCCGACGGACCTTCGCATATATCTCCACTGACTTCATCCTCCGGCCCTCTCTCCGAGGACCCATCAGGACCGGTACACTTTTACTCCGAAATGAACGGACCCCAAAAGACCCGTCAGTGGTACATTTTTACTCCGCCGTTTATACTATTCAACCGACAACCGGCCCACGGCTGACGGGCTGTCCGGCCTGCCGCGCGACTATACCGGCCCTGTCCTGGGGCCGGCGCTGCCGGGCGACCTCGGCCGTCCGATCCTCGACGCGCAGAACCGGGGCCGGCCGGTTGCGCCGCCCGTCATGGCGACGCCCGCCGTCGATCCCGAGGAACAGCGCCGTCTCGCCGAGGAAGAAGCCGCGCGCGTCAGCCGCGTCTTTTTCCAGACCGCGCCCGGCACGGGGACCGCAACCGGCATCGCTACGCCCGGCCTTGCCGGTCTCGGCCTCCCCGGTCAGCCTGGCGCTACGGGGCCACAGGACCGGCACACGGCGTTCCTCAACGGGCCGGTGGATCGGCGGACGGTCGCGCCGGATCGCGTGACGCCGCCGGCATCGCCCTACATCCTTCAGGCCGGGGCCGTGATCCCGGCCGCACTCATCACCGGCATCCGTTCGGACCTTCCGGGCCAGATCACCGCGCAGGTGACGGAGAACGTCTATGACAGCCCGACCGGCTCGCTGCTGTTAATCCCGCAGGGCACGCGCATCATCGGCCAATACGATGACGGCGTGACCTTCGGCCAGCGCAGGGTGTTGCTGGTGTGGAACCGCCTGATCCTGCCGGGCGGCCGTTCCATCGTCCTGGAGCGGCTGCCGGGCGCGGACGCTTCCGGCTATGCCGGCCTTGAGGATGGCGTCGACTATCATTGGTGGGATCTGATGAAGGCGGCAGGGCTGTCCACGTTGCTCGCAATCGGCACGGAGCTGGCGACCAGCGACGAGGACCGCCTGATCCGCGCCATCCGCGACGGCGCGCAGGATACCGTCAATCAGGCGGGCCAGCAGATCGTCCAGCGCCAGTTGCAGGTCGCGCCGACGCTCACCATCCGGCCCGGCTTCCCGGTCAGGATCATCGTCACCCGCGACCTTGTGTTCGAGCCGGCAGGAGGTTGACCATGACGAAACTGAAACTCGGCCCGCTCCCCGACGACAAGCCCGTCAAGGTGACGGTGGAACTGCCCGCGCCACTTCACCGCGATCTGGCCGCCTATGCCGAGGTGCTGGCCCGCGAAAGCGGCCAGCCCGCCGCCGATCCCATCAGGCTTATCGTGCCGATGCTGGAGCGGTTCATCGCCACGGATCGCGGCTTCGCCAAGGCACGGCGAGCCGCAAGCTAAGCCCGTCCCGGCGGGGGGTGCCGCCAGCACACTGGCGCGAATGCGGCACGCTACAGGCCGCCAATCCCCCTCCATGGTTCGCCTAAATCCGGGGCCTTGAGCGCCCCGGAATCCACCAGAACCATGGAGGATTCCATGTGCGCAGAGCGCCGCCGCGCCCGCAAAGGGCGGCCACGACAGCCTGTCCCCGAGACGCTTCCCGACGATCTTTTCGACTATGCCGACGAACCCACGCCGGACGGCCCGGAGCGCCGCAGGTCGCCGCTTCGCATTGTCGATGTGGAGACGCTGCCCGTCATCGACGACTGGCCTGAAAAGGTGCCGATCACCGAGGCCGAGCTTGAAATCTTCGAGCGGTATTTCGGCGACGTGCTCGACCGCCTGTTCGGTCCCATCGACGCCGATCCCGACAATCAGGGCTTGTCATCATTAACATCAGATGGTAACAGTAAGCCATGAGCGAGGATCGTGACCCGAGCCTCGATACGCTTCTGGACCTCGACGGACAGGTGCTGGTTGTCGATCCCGAGGGCGGCCATTGGGTGAAGTTCATCGTCACCCGCGTTCCGGTTTCGCCGGAAAAGCCGCACGGCCTCGATTATTCGCTCACGCTTCACGGGCCTTCGGGCGAACGGCTGGTCGGCTTAGACAACGCCCATCCGGTCGGCCGGGGCAGGAGGGGCGAGCCGATGGACCACCGGCACCGCCTCCAGACCGTGAAGCCATACGCCTACGAGGATGCGGCCACGCTGCTGGCCGACTTCTGGCAGGCGGTGGACGCGGTTTTGAAGGAGCGAGGCGTAATATGACCACCCTGAAAGTCGGGATTGCCGACTACGAAGAAATGAAGGCCCGCACCATGCGGATCGCCAAAGGCGAGGAAAAACCGGCGGCCGGCGATCCGAAGGTGTGGTTCACATCCACGGAATCCTTCGCGCAAATCCTCTCCAGCGGGAACCGCAAGCTGCTGCGCGTCATCGACGAGCAGTCGCCCGGCTCGCTGGAGGAACTTTCGCGGATCACCGGACGGACGAAGCCCAGCCTGTCCCGGACCCTCAAGACGATGGCGAGCTACGGCCTGATCCGCATGGACTCCGGCGAAGGGCAGAAGGTCGTGCCCAAGGTGCTGCATGACCGGGTAGAGCTGGAATTGCCCTTGCTCGAACGCCGCGCGACGAAAGGAGATCGGCCATGAACATGCAAAGCCCCCATGTCGCCCTGCGCGCCGCCCTCTACCTGCGCGTCTCGACGGCGCGGCAGGCCGAGCATGACGTGTCGATCCCTGACCAGAAGCGGCAGGGCGAGGCGTATTGCCAGGAACGCGGCTACCAGCTCGTCGAGACCTTCATTGAGCCAGGCGCGTCGGCCACCAACGACAAGCGCCCCGAGTTCCAGCGCATGATCGAAGCCGCCACGGCCAAACCCGCGCCGTTCGATGTTGTCGTGGTGCATAGCTTCTCGCGCTTCTTTCGCGACGAGTTCGAGATGGAGTTTTACTACCGGAAGCTGGCGAAGAACGGCGTGAAGCTGGTTTCAATCACGCAGGAGCTTGGCGACGATCCGATCCACGACATGATGCGGCGGATCATGTCGCTGTTCGACGAATACCAGTCGAAGGAAAACGCGAAGCACGTCCTGCGCGCCTTGAAGGAGAATGCCCGGCAAGGCTTCTGGAACGGCTCGCTGCCGCCCATCGGCTACCGCGTCGTCGATGCCGAGCAGCGCGGCGCGAAGATGAAGAAGAAGCTGGAGATCGACCCGCTGCACGCCGAGACTGTGCGGCTGATCTTCCGGCTCGCTTCGGAAGGCGACGGCACGTCCGGCCCCATGGGCGTCAAGAACATCGTCAGCTACCTGAACAGGAACCGCATGTTCACCCGCAGCGGCGGGCGTTGGGGCATCGGCCAGCTTCACCGCATCCTGACCCGGCGCACCTACATCGGCGAGCATCGCTTCAATCGCCGCTCCAAAAAGGGAGAGGTGAAGCCCGAGGAAGAAGTCGTCACCGTCGCGGTGCCGCCGCTGATCGACCTTGAGACATTCGAGGCGGTGCAGACGCGCTTGCAGGCCAACAATCCGAAGGTGACGCCGCCGCGCGTCGTCAGCGGCCCGAACCTGCTGACCGGCATTTGCCATTGCGGCAATTGCGGAGGTGCGATGACGCTGCGCACCGGCAAGAACGGCCGCTACCGCTACTATGCCTGTTCGATCCGGGCGCGGCAGGGCGACGCCGGCTGCAAGGGCCGTGCGATCCCAATGGACAAGCTCGACCGCATCGTGGTCAGCCATATCGAGGAAAGGCTGCTGGACCCCGAGCGGATCGAAGACATGCTCGCCTCGCTGCTGGACCGCCGGCAGGAGAGCGTCGAGCGACGCGGCCAGCACATCGCCGAGTTGAACCACCGCGCGGCCGAGGCCGACATGCGCCTCAAGCGGCTCTATGACGCTATCGAGGCCGGCTCGCTCGATCCTGCCGAATCCGCCCTTGGCGAGCGGATCGCGGGTCTCACCGCGCTTCGCGACCAGGCGCGGGCCGACGCCGCGAGGACCGAGGCCATGCTGAAAAGCTCGGCCCATCAGGGTCTCACAGGGGCGGCCGTGCGGGAACTGGCGACCGAGGCTCGCACCCGGCTTCGGCTCGGAGAGGGCGGCTATCGGCGGGAACACGTCCGAGCGTTCGCCCAGCGCGTAGAGGTCGCGGACGACGCGATCTACATCAAAGGCAGCAAAAGCACTCTGTTGAGGACACTGGTGGCCGCAAAAGGAGGGAAATCGGCGGGAATCGGCGTTCCCGGTTTTATACCGAAGTGGCGGAGCGGGAGGGATTCGAACTAACGGCGTAACATACTGATATATAGCCATTAAGATTAAAGAGTTGTCGCTGACCCTAACATTAACCCTAACAGACGACAGGCATAGGAAGTGGGGCAGCAAATTGTGTAGGCGGCTGTGCGATCGCTTCCTAACTGTCAAACAGATCAGGCTAGCTCCATATGCCACCTTGTTCGATGCATCTTCTATGCACGCGAGGCATCAGTCGACCGAGGCTATTCCCAAAAACGTCGAAATTCCCCTCCGTGCGCAGATCGGTGATCAGCCTCTCCCCTTCGTTTTCGATGCATAAAGCGTGTGGTACCCTTCCTCCACCCCCCAATGCGGCACCATCGCGGTTATCCGAATTGTTGCGGTATTCAGAAACGTTCCAATGCGGATCAAGTCTGTTCGTCCGAAATATTTCTGGCGTCAGTCTGGCCTCCATACAGATATTCTGCCCACGCCGTCATCATCTCACGGCGTTTTTCAAGCGCGTCACCACGGCGGTAGGCGCGCTCAACCTCATTGCCCACAGAATGGGCGAGAGCGGCTTCGGCAACCTCGCGAGGGAAATGGGTCATCTCGCCGGCCCAGTCGCGAAAGCTCGAGCGGAAGCCATGCACGGTGGCATGATCGATGCTCATCCTGCGTAGCAGCATGGGCATCGACATGTTGGACAGGGGCTTGCCCGTTCTGGTGCCGGGGAAAATATAATCGGGTATGGATGCGAGGCCAGTCCTTGATCCTGCCGAACATGTTTTCGATCTTATGACGCTGACGGTAGAGAACGGTATCATGCGGGATTGGCACCTTGCGGTTCTTTTTGGAAGGGATGCAGGCGGTGATACCCCGGTCGGGACTGTCAGGCCCGGCACCGACCAGCCAGACCGGCTGTGCAGCATGATGTTCATCAGGCATCGACTGCCTCCTTCTGATCATTGAGCAGCGATTTGATTGCGGGACGGCAACTGCCGCAATTTGTCCCTGCATTGAGTGCAGCGCCAATGGCTTCCACACTCGTCAATTGCTGCTCGGCAATCGCGCCCAAAATCGTTTTCATCCCAACGTCGAAACAGACGCAGATGATTGCGCCGCGATCCGGTGGCAATTGGGCCGGACGTCCCGCGAGAAGGGCAGCGCCAGAGGTCGGCTCTTCACTGTCGAGCTGCGCCACGATCCAATCGCGTGAGGGCAATCGGCCCGAACGGGTCAGGAATAGCGCAGCCGCCAGGCGGCCATCGGCATCGAGTGCTGCCAAGCGCTGCGTTCCCCGTGCGGGGTCGCTGGCCTCCACCCGTTCGCCATGTGGCATCAAAGCGTCCACATCCGGTTCGTCAAATCCGGCCATTTCAACCAGCCAGCCCGAACGTTGCCGCACAAGGGTCCAATAGGGCAGGTTGGCAAGCACAGGTTGATCGCGGCAGACCATAAAGCCTGTCCAGGCCGGCGTTACCGGCGCAATGGCAGCGGCGCTGTTCTTGAAACCGGGCTGACCGGAAACAGGGTCGACATTCTGGCTGGAAAGCCGGTTGGCGCGCCCGCCTGCGTTCAACTGGTCGGTCCAGTGCATCGGCACACATAATTCGCCTCGGCGCTGCCCTTCGCTATATTGAACGCGAAAAATAGCATCGCCCTGCGCGGTACGCACTCTTGCCAATCCGCCATCGCGGATGTCCAATGCCGCAGCATCCTCGGGATGCACTTCCACCAACGGCTCGCGGCGATGCTGTGACAGCCGGGGGCTTAGGCCGGTTCGGGTCATCGTATGCCATTGGTCGCGATAGCGGACAGTATTGAGACGGAAAGGGAAGTCAGGGTCGATAGTTTCGCATTTCGGTGAGTGGATGGCGATAATCTTCGCGCGGCCATTGGCTGTGCTGAACTGTCCATCGCCAAAGGGTGCAATGCCGCCCCAGCGCAATGGCTTTAAAGCATCATAGTCCGCGTCGCTGAGTTCCGCCCAGGCATGAAGGTCCAGTTTACGCCGTCCGCCATTTTCAAAGGCCGTCTGCGCACAATATTCGCGAAACACACTGGCGGCGTTGTCAAAGGCGAAGGCATCGGCAAAGCCCATGCGGCGGCCCGTGTCGGCGATGATGTCCCAGTCCGCACGCGCCTGCCCCGGTGGCGGGAAGAAAGCGCGCTGACGGCTGATCATCCGCTCGCTGTTGGTAACTATGCCGTCCTTTTCACCCCATGCAAGCGCTGGCAGGCGGATATGGGCATAGGCTGCGGTGTCGGTGTTCGCCATCACATCGGATACGATGACCAGCGGGCATTTGGCCAGCGCTTCCCGCACGAAGCCGGCATCGGGCATGGATACGGCGGGATTGGTCGCCATGATCCAGATCGCCTTGATCCGTCCGTCATGGACGGCGCGAAACATATCGACAGCCTTCAGGCCGGGACCAGTGGCGATGCCTGGACTGTTCCAGAAACGTTGCGCGCAATCCCGTTCTGCATCCGAAAAGCCCATATGTACGGCAAGCGTACTGGCCAGCCCGCCGACTTCGCGCCCGCCCATGGCATTGGGTTGGCCGGTAATTGAAAAGGGCCCCATGCCCGGCTGGCCGATGCGCCCAGTGGCGAGGTGGACATTGATGATTGCATTGCCTTTGTCGGTGCCATTCACCGACTGGTTGGCGCCCTGGCTGAACATCGTGACGCAACGTTCGTGCTGAGC
The DNA here is from genome assembly GCF_021742065.1 of Rhizorhapis sp. SPR117. The sequence goes on along the minus strand of NZ_JAKKIE010000014.1, from coordinate 69,731 downwards.
AAAAAGATCGTAAAATTGTTCCAGCAATTCGGGTGCGATGCCACATTCATCGGCTACATCGGCAGTTCCGACGACATCCCAATATCCATCCGGCACATCGACATGGGCAGCAAGATACGTATCGTTCAGCAACCCCCGGCTGCGCATTGCGGCGGCAAGGCCGTTGAACAACGCAACATCGCCATCGGGACGAATGGGCAGATATAAATCAGCGCCTTCCGCTGTTTCTGTGCGTCGCGGGTCGATGACGACCAGCTTCGTGCCGTGTGCCGCACGGGCTGCCTCTATCCGCTGCCAGACAATCGGATGGCACCATGCGGTATTCGAGCCGACAAGGAGGATAAGGTCGGCTTGTTCCAGATCCTCATAAGTGCAGGGGACGACATCTTCGCCAAAGGCGCGGTTATGCGCGGCGACGGCGCTTGCCATGCACAGGCGGCTGTTGGTGTCGATATTGGATGAGCCGATGAAGCCTTTCATCAGCTTGTTGGCGACGTAATAATCTTCGGTCAAGAGCTGTCCCGAGACATAGAAGGCGACACTGTCTCGTCCATATTGCGCAATGGTTTCGGAAAAACCCTTCGCCACCGCGTCGAGCGCTTCGTCCCAGCCCGTCTCCTGTCCATGAACTATAGGTGCAAGCAAACGCCCGCCAAGTCCGACTGTCTCGCCCAGATGGGTTCCTTTGGAACAGAGCCGTCCGCTATTGGCGGGATGCGTGCTGTCACCCTTTATCTCGACCGCACGCGCACCTGTCACCGTCGCGGAAACCCCGCAACCCACGCCGCAATAGGGGCAGGTGGTGCGGATCGCGTTCACATGCCGCCCCTCACGCTGCCTGTCCCAATGCCGCAGCGCGACTGATCAGGATGCGTCCGCCGTCGATCTTGACCGGGATCACCGGCACGCAGCCTTCGTCCTCGCCCAGCGCATGTCCGTCGATCAGCGAGATCCGCCAGTTGTGTAGCGGACAAGTGACGGTCGTATCATGGACGATGCCCTGGCTCAGCGGTCCCTGCTTATGCGGACATGCGTTGGCCAAGGCATAGACATCGCCATTGGCAGTGCGGAAAATCGCGATTTCCTGCCCTCCCTGCACCGGCAGCGTGCGCGCGCCCAAGGCGGGAAGCTGATCGATCGGGCCGACATCAAGCCATTGTGCATTATACATCAGGCAGCTCCAACGACGGCAAAAGGACGGATCTCGGCGATATGCTGGTGAAGATGCGCCTCGGCTCCCGCTGCACGTTCGGCCCATGGGTCCTTCTGCAGAAAACTTTGCGCATAGAGGAAGCGGTTGCGTAGCGCCTCACGCCCGACATCATCCTTGACGATCCGCTGCTTGACATAATCCAGACCAACCCGCTCCACCCAAGGCGCGGTGCGGTCGAGATATCGGGCTTCTTCGCGATAGAGCTGGATGAAGGCCGCGCAATAGTCGAGTGCCTCCTGTTCGGTCTCAACCTTGCAGAGCAGGTCCGTACCGCGCAGGTGGATGCCGCCATTGCCGCCGATATGCAGCTCATAACCCGAATCCACGCAGATCACGCCAAAATCCTTGATTGTCGCTTCGGCGCAATTGCGCGGACAGCCACTGACCGCGATCTTGAACTTGTGCGGCATCCAGCTGCCCCAGGTCATCTGTTCGGTCTTGATGCCAAGGCCCGTTGAGTCCTGCGTACCGAAACGGCACCATTCGCTGCCCACGCAGGTTTTTACCGTGCGCAGCGCCTTGCCATAGGCATGGCCGGATACCATGCCGGCGGCATTGAGATCGGCCCAGATTGCGGGCAGGTCTTCTTTCTTGATACCGAACAGGTCGAGCCGCTGCCCGCCTGTCACCTTCACCAGCTTGGCGTCATATTTATCCGCCGCGTCGGCAATCGCGCGCAATTCAGCAGGCGTGGTGACGCCGCCCCACATGCGCGGAACCACCGAATAGGTGCCGTCCTTCTGGATATTGGCGTGCATCCGTTCATTGACGAAGCGGCTCTGCGGGTCTTCCTTATGTTCGCCGGGCCATGCACATAGCAGATAATAGTTGAGCGCCGGACGGCAGGAGGAACAGCCATCGGGTGTGCTCCAGGACATCGCCTGCATCACCGCAGGGATTTCCTTCAGCTCCTTTTCCAGAATCGCGGCGCGGACATCCTCATGGGTGAAGCTGGTGCACTTGCACATCGGCTTGTTGTCACGCTCACCGGCATAGTCATCGCCCATTGCCAGTGCGAGCAGGTTTTCGACCAGCCCGGTGCAACTACCGCAGCTGGCCGACGCCTTGCAGCCCGCACGGACCGCGTCGAGCGTGTGAGCGCCGCCGTCGATGCAGGCCATGATCTTGCCTTTGCTGACGCCGTTGCAGCCGCAGATTTCCGCATCGACGGAAAGTGCCGCAACGGCGTCAATAGGGTTTGCAGAGGCACCCCCACCGCTGGCAAAGGCCTGACCAAAGATCAAAGCATCGCGGATCTCGGCAATGTCATCGCCCTTTTTCAATAGGTCGAAATACCAGTTGCCGTCTGCGATATCGCCATAAAGCACCGCGCCAACGATGCGGTCTTCCTTCACAATCACGCGCTTGTAAACGCCGCGGGTGGCATCGCGTAAGACAATGTCCTCGCATCCTTCACCGCCGGAAAAATCGCCTGCGGAAAAGACGTCGATTCCGGACACCTTGAGCTTGGTAGAGGTAACAGAGCCCTTGTAGCCGGTGGGCCCGGTCGTCAGCCCGTCGGCGAGTGCCCGGCACATTTCCCAAAGCGGCGCGACCAGACCGTAAACCTGACCATTATGTTCGACACATTCACCGACCGCCAGCACATCGGGGTCGGATGTCACCATATGGTCATCGACATGGATGCCGCGTCCAGTGGCAAGCCCCGCATCCTTCGCCAGCGTCGTGTTGGGCCGGATGCCGACTGCCATCACCACGATATCGGCGGGAATTTCGCGTCCATCCTTCAGGCGGACACCTTCGACCTTGCCCTCACCATAGATTTCCTGCGTGTTTGCTTCGGTCAAGATCTCCTGACCACGCCCTTCCAGTGCGCTCTTGAGCAGCCAGCCTGCCGCCTCGTCCAGTTGTCGCTCCATCAGCGTCGGCATCAGGTGGATGACGGTGACATTCATGCCGCGCAGCGACAGTCCGTGCGCGGCTTCCAGTCCCAGCAGGCCCCCGCCGATGACGACGGCATTGCCGCCATTTTCTGCCGCAGCCAACATCTTGTCGACATCATCAAGGTCGCGGAAGGTTACGACACCGGGTAGATCCTTTCCCGGAACCGGAATGATGAAAGGGTCCGACCCGGTGCCGATCAAAAGCTTGTCATAGCCGACGGTGCGACCCGACCGTGCCATCACAGACTTCTTTTCCCTGTCGATGGCGATTACCGGATCGCCAGCTATTAATTTTATACCATTATCGTCGTACCATGCCTGATCGTTGATGATGATTTCATCAAAGCTCTTTTCCCCCGCCAGCACCGGGGAAAGCATGATGCGGTTGTAGTTGACCCTTGGCTCCGCACCGAAAATGGTGATGCGGTAGCGGCCCGGATCACGAGCGAGGATTTCCTCCACTGCCCGGCATCCTGCCATGCCATTTCCGATAACGACCAGATGTTCGCGCGGATCATCCGCGCCATCGGCAATATCGTTCACGTCAACAAGGGTCACACCCACTTCATCTGCTCCTTAGTAAGACCATTCCAGCTGAAGCCAGAACTTCTCCGTATCGACGGAGAATGCATCGGCGTCATAATTGGCGTATTTGAACAGAACGGCCGTTTTCAGGACTTTGAAGCCGATCTGCGCATCCCATTCCTCGCCATAGTCGACACTGCCGACATCACTTTTGAACTTGTGATAGGTGACCGCTGCATTGAGGCCCGGAATGGCTTTCACCATGGGGAATTTGGCTGAAATACCGCCATATATGTCCTGAAGACCCGCGGCAGGCGTCGTCAGGAAAACGTCCGCCCAGCCGTTGAACTTGTGCAGCGTCGCCATCGGTGTCTGGAAAGCCGCTCCACTGTCGGAGCCGAGCAGTTCATAGCCGCTGGTGAGCGTATAGTTGCCAAAGCCCAACCCTGCCTCGGCGGCGATATAGTCCGCAGTGTAATTACCCGGATTGGCCTCGTAATCCGACTGGGTGGCGTAGCTTGCCGCCAAATTGAGCGTCATTTTTGGCGCGAGCTTAAACGAGGCGGTAGCGCGCGCGCCATAGGTCTGGGTTGAGGTGGCCGCGACCGGCTCTGCGGTATCGAAGCCGAGCAGATAGGCGAAGCCCTTGACCTTGACCGGCCCGATTGCAGCGCCTGCGCCGAGGAACACGAAATCGCCGCTGTAGGCCTGGCGGGGGCCGGCATCGATGCCAAAGATAGTGCGTTCAGACCAGCTATAGGTGCCGTCGAACGTCACCGGACCGAACGTCGCCTCAGCACGCACGGCATCGAAGGTCTGCTCATTTTGCCGCCAGCCCACAGACCCGACGAAGCGTTGATCGTCGAGATTGATGCGCTGCCGTCCGCCCGTCAGCGTCACCGCCTTCGACTTGTACTGGATTTGCGCCCGGTTGAGTTCGATATTCTCGGGGTCGGCAACGATCGAATGGCCGTTGAGTGGAAAGAACGGTGCCGCCCGGTAATCATCGACGATGGCGAGCGTGCCTTCGCCCTCGACCAGTATCGAAAAGCCGCTGCTGGTGCCCAGTGTGATGCCTGGACGAACACGGATGGTCAGGGCATCGGCGTCAGTCGCTGGCTGATCGACATTTTCATAACGCAGCCGCGTGTCGATACTCGGTGCGAGCGTGATGCCGTTTCCGACCGGAATCGGCGTACCGGCTATCGCGGGACTGGCCGTCAAGGCGAGAAATGCAGGACCCAATAAATATTTTTTCACGGTTTTTCCTCCACTGATGGTGTATTTTCCCCACCTTTCAGCAGCATCCCCTCTTAAGGATTCAGGCGGCATCCGCGTGCACGCCATGTTCATAGTCGGCGAGGAACTGAAGGACCTCCTCGCGATAGCCATAGAATTTCGGATGTTCGAGCAACGCCTTGCGGTCGCGCGGACGTGGCAGATCGACCTCCAGTATCTTGCCGATCGTGGCGTTTGGCCCATTCGTCATCATCACGACGCGGTCGGCGAGCAGGATCGCCTCATCGACATCATGGGTGACGCAGATGGCAGTGACTTTGGTGCGTTCCCACACCTCCATCAACACATCCTGCAAATCCCAACGGGTCAGGCTGTCGAGCATGCCGAAGGGTTCATCAAGCAGCAGCAATTTGGGACTGAGCGCAAAGGCGCGGGCAATGCCGACGCGCTGCCGCATGCCGTTGGACATGTCGGCGGCGAGCTTCTCCATCGCATCGCCAAGGCCGACGCGTTGGAGATAATATTCAACGATGTCGCACCGTTCGGCCCGGCTGGCGTGCGGATAGACGCGTTCCACGCCCACCGACACATTCTGCCGCGCGGTCAGCCAGGGCATGAGCGAGGGCGATTGAAACACCACGGCCTTGTCGGGTCCGGCTATGTCAATTTCATGCCCGTCGAGAACAATGCCGCCATCGCTGATGGCATTGAGGCCGGCCGCCATGGTCAGCGCGGTGGATTTGCCGCAGCCCGAATGGCCGATCAGCGACACGAAATCGCCCTTGTCCATCAGTAGATTGAAATTTTCGAGGACGGTGAGCGGACCCTTGGGCGTCGGATAAATCTTCTTCAGATTGAAGAATTCCAGATAACGGCGGCTCATATTGGTCACCGCGGCGTCCTGATAAGCCTTGGGCGGAGCGAGCAGACTGATCGGCGTCACATCGGGCAGTCGTCCTTCATTTTCCGCCGCGATAGCCTTTTGCCCTTCATTGAGTGCGCCAAGATAGCCTGCAATCTGATTGCGTAGCGCCTTGAACGTTTCATCGTGATTCATCGCCGTCCGGTCGCGTGGGCGGGCGATGGTCACGTCGTAGATCCGACCGATTTTTGCCGAGGGAGCAGGCTCCAGCACCGCTACCCGGTCGGCGAGCAGCAGCGCTTCATCCACGTCATTGGTGATGAGGATGATAGTCCGCTTTTCCTGTTCCCGGATCCGATCGATTTCTTTCTGCAGCTTGGCGCGGGTAAGGGCATCGAGGGCGGAGAGCGGCTCATCGAGCAACAATATTTCCGGCTTCATCGCCAGCGCCCGCGCCACAGCCACCCGCTGCCGCATTCCACCGGAAAGCTGCGCGGGCTTGCGATCCATGGCGTGGGACAGGCCGACCAGATCAATGGTCGATTTAACCATTGCGTCGCGCGCGGTCTTGTCCAGCCCCTTGTGAACGGCATCGACGGCAAGGCGCACATTGCCTTCCACCGTCAGCCATGGGAACAGCGAATAGCTTTGGAAAACCAGTCCCCGATCCGGTCCGGTCCCTTTGCTGACTTCGCCCTTGATGACAACTTCGCCCTCATCCGGCTCGATCAGGCCCGCGATGGTCGAAATCAGCGTCGTCTTGCCTGACCCGGAAAAACCCAGGATCGCAATGAATTCGCCTTCGGCAACATCAAGGTCGATCCCCTTGAGCACTTGCGTCCGCGTACCGGTTCCATCGACATAAGCCTTGGAAATATTGCGCAGGGAAAGGATGGGCTGGGTCATATTCCGTCCTTCAGATGGCGTGATTACGGCTGGCGAGTGCTTGAAGCGCGCCCATGAGGCGGTCGAGCAGGAAGCCGATAAGGCCGATCACGATGACCGCGAACATGATGCGCGACAGCGACTGGCTGGACCCGTTCTGGAACTCATCCCAGACGAATTTGCCAAGGCCCGGGTTCTGCGCCAGCATTTCGGCGGCAATCAGCACCATCCAGCCCACGCCCAGCGACAGACGCATGCCGGTGAAAATATAGGGCAGCGCACTTGGTATCACGAGCTTGGTCAATTGCTGGAACCATGTCAGGCGCAACACACGGCCGACGTTGAGCAAGTCCTTGTCAATGGAAGCCGCCCCGATCGCCGTATTGATCAGCGTTGACCAGAGCGAGCATAGCATCACCACGATAGCGGAAATGACGAAGCTTTTGGGCAGCATCGGGTCCGGTCCGGCCATGGTCGCGGAAATGACCATGGTGACGATGGGTAGCCAGGCCAGCGGACTGACGGGCTTGAAAATCTGAACCAGAGGATTGATCGCCGCATTCACCCGTTTAGACAGGCCGCAGACAAGGCCCAGCGGCACCGCGAACAGACTGGCAAGGATGAAGCCAAGCGCCACAGTTTTGAGCGAGGTGAATATCTGATCAATGAAAGTAGGCGCGCCCGCATAGGTAAACTCTTGCGTTTCGGCCCCGCGCCCCACCGCCTCCAGCGCGGCATTGCGGGCATCCTGCGCGGCATAGAATTCGGTCTTGGCCTCGGCAGTGGCTTGATATTCGTGGTATAGCGCCACGCCCTGCTCTGCTACCTCAACAGGGCCGGGAAGTGCGCCGAGCGATGTATCGACTTGCGGAGCGAGCACCGCCCAAAGCGCAAGGAAAGAAAAAATGCCGATCAGCGGCCAAATCAGACCCTTTGCAAACTTCGAAACATCTTTGGCTTCGGGGACAATGCGGTTGAGCAGAGCCTTGAAACCCTCCACCGCTGCCCGTTCCGGAGAAGCCCCATTCGAGGACTTCTCCGGCGCCATGGGAGCGGCGTTCCGGGTTTCGCTTGCGGCGGCGGGCGCGGTGTTCGCTTCTGTCTCCCCGCTGTCTTTCCGCAAAATCGCTACATTGCTCATCGCATTGTCTCCGTTACTCATTCAATCGTACTCAAATAGCATTCTTGCTTAGTTGGACTTGACGCCAGCGGCGGTGACGGTGGCTTTGCCTTTCAGGCCGATCGGGAACTGGGCCAGATAGGCGTTGGGCTTCTTGCCGTCGTAGATTTTGCCATCGATGAAGCCACTTTGGGGCGCCTTGAAACCGTCGGTATCGGGCAGGCTGTCGGCGGGGATTACGCCCTTGTCGACCAGACCTTTGGCCGCAGCCATATAGAGGTCGGGGCGATAGACGGCCTTGGCGGTGTCAAAATACCACTGGTCGGCCTTTTCTTCAGCGACCTGGCCCCAACGGCGCATCTGCGTCAGATACCAGACGGCGTCCGAATAGAAGGGATAACCGGCGTAATTCTGGAAGAAGATGTTGAATTCCGGCGCCGGGCGGGTGTCACCAGGGCCAAAGGTAAACTTGCCGGTCATTGACGCCGCAATCACCTTTTCGTCGGCCCCGACATAATTGGGTTGCGACAGGATCTTCACGGCTTCGGCGCGGTTTTTGCCATTATCCGCATCCAGCCATTGCTGAGCCTTGATGATAGCGCGGAGCATTGCGGCAGTGGTCTGCGGATATTTCTCAGCGAAATCCTTGCGCAGACCCAGAACCTTTTCAGGGTTGAGGTGCCAGATTTGTTCGTCGGTGATGACGGGAACGCCGATTTTTTTCTGTACGGCGGCCTGGTTCCAGGGTTCGCCCACGCAATAGCCTTCGATCGTTCCGGCTTCCAGTGTAGCGGGCATCTGCGGCGGTGGCGTCACCGATAGCTGCACTTCGGCATCGACCAGGCCCGACACATCGCCCGGCGTATAATAGCCGGGATTGAGTCCGCCGGCAGCCAGCCAGTAGCGCAGTTCGTAATTATGCGTCGAAACCGGGAAAACCATGCCCATCTTGAAGGGCTTGCCTTGCTTGTTAAAGCTTGCGACCACGGGCTTCAGTGCGGAGGCGGAAATCGGGTGTACCGGCTTGCCGTCCGGGCCTTTGGGCAGGCTCGGTTCGATCATGGCCCATACCTTGTTGGACAGCGTGATTGCATTGCCGTTCAGGTCGAGGCTGAGCGGCGCGATCAGGTCGGCCTTGGTGCCGTAACCGATGGTCGCGGCCAGCGGCTGCCCGGCCAGCATATGCGCACCATCAAGCTGCCCGCCGATAACGCCGTCGAGCAGAACCTTCCAGTTTGCCTGCGGTTCCAACGTGACGTTGAGGCCTTCTTCAGCGAAGAAGCCTTTTTCCCTGGCAATGGCGAGCGGGGCCATGTCAGTCAGTTTGATGAAACCGAGCTTCAAGACAGGCTTTTCCACTGCCCCTTCGGGCAATGCTGCGGCTGCGACCGTATTGCCGCCTTCGCTCTTGCTGCTGCTGCCGCACGCCGCCAGAAGAGAGGAGGTCAGCACGAGAGCCATCAGCGAACCGCTTTTTTTCAGGAAACCACGTTTATCCAACATTTGTTCTGACCCTTTCGAAATTTCGCCGAAAGGCGATCCGGGTCATGGCAAAAAGGCATAAAAAAAGCCGCCCAGACTGTCAGCCTAGTGGCTCGTCGGGCGGCATCATTGCCTTTGGCCTGTCCCCTGGGGGATCGCCTTTCCAAAACTTCGCCCCCCAATGGACGATCTGGAATATAGAGAATCAGGCAGCGTTGCCTGTACGCTCCATATGTCATGAGATTCACAGGCTATCAAGTGCATATTTTGCACCTGCGAAGGGTTTAACGGGTAAATAGCATATCCTGCAAGTGCCTGCCCCGGCAGCGGTACCACGCCGGACGGAGGTGAGTGGCCCGCGAATGTCAGCGGAATATCAGTGGCGGCTTACCCGTATATTTTGCGACGCAACGAAAATTTTTCCTACTCCGCTACCGCCTCTTTGACGGGCGGATGCAGGCGTAATCGCGTCACCCTGCGCTGATCGCCGTCCAGAATCTCCAGCCGCCAACCGCTTTCTGCGTGGGTCAGGATTTCGCCCGGCTCCGGGACATAGCCGGCAATGACGAACGCGAGGCCACCCAAGGTGTCAACGTCCTCTTCGACTTCGCCGAGTGTCGGGTCGATATCGCGAGCGATGTCATCCAGTTCGGCGCGGGCATCGGCTTCCCAGATACCATCGTCGCAGGGGATCAGCAGGGCCTCGGGCTCGTCATCATGCTCGTCCTCGATATCGCCGACGATTTCCTCGACCAGATCCTCGATGGTGACAAGGCCTTCGGTGCCCGAATATTCGTCCAGTACGATAGCCAGATGCGTACGTTTCGCGCGCATTTCTGCCAGCAGATCGAGCACGCCCATGCTTTCAGGGACGTAGATCGGCTGACGGATCAGAGTAGAAAGCTCCTTGGGATGAGGGGCCTCGCTCGCCAATATGGCAAATGCGTCGCGGATGTGAATCATGCCGACAATTGTGTCCAGGCTTTCCCGATAGACGGGAATGCGGCTGTGGCCGGCTTCCGCAAACAGGGCCACGAGATCGTCGAAACTGGCGCTTTCCTCGATCGCTATGATGTCGGCGCGCGGGACCGAGACGTCGTCGACCGTGTGTTCGCCAAAATGGAGAAGATTCTTGACCATCTGGCGTTCGATCGGGGACAGATCGCCATTGTTGGACGATACACCATGATCGTCCTCATCATATTCGTCGATGGCGTCTTCCAGCTCTTTGCGGAGCGTCTGGTCACCTTCATTGCCGAAAAGCAGGGACCGCAGCCCCCGCCATATTCGTCCGCCTTCGTTACTGGCCGGTTCTTTTTGTCCGGCGTCTTTCTGAACGGAGTGGCTACTGTCGTCAGCCATTTCTGTTTCTTGCGTCCTTATCTGTCTTTGTCGTCATAGGGGTCGGCAATGCCGATGGCGCCGAGTGCTGCGATTTCCAGCTCCTCCATCGCTTCGGCCTCTGATTCCTCCATATGGTCATAACCAAGCAAATGAAAAGTGCCGTGAACAATAAGATGCGTGGCGTGATCGGCAACTGAAATATGCTTTTCTACCGCTTCGTGAATGCACACGCTACGGGCAAGCACAATGTCGCCCAGCAAGATTTCACCGTCGTCGCCATTCGATTGCACTTCCAGCAGATCAGGCTGAACAAGCGGGAAGGACAAAACGTTCGTCGGCTTGTCTTTCCCCCGATATTGAGCATTGAGATGCTGAACTTCGGCATCGCTGGTGAGCTTTACTGCGACTTCAAACATCGCCGGCATGTCGATATATTGGGCATAGGGGCTATGCGCGATGGCCGATGTCACGGCCCGTTGTGCCAGTGTTTCCCAATCGGTATCACCTGGCCAGACGCCGTCATTCTGAACGGCGATTTCAAGCATCCTTGCCCTCATAAGCCTCGACGATGCGCCCGACGATGGGATGGCGTACGACGTCGGCCGCGCCAAAACGGATTGTGGCTATGCCTTCGATCCCTTCCAGCTTAGATACTGCATCGGCAAGCCCCGATGTACCGGGGACGGGGAGGTCGACCTGCTTGGGATCGCCGCAAATGACCATGCGGCTGTTTTCGCCAAAACGGGTGAGGAACATCTTCATTTGCGCTGCCGATGTGTTCTGCGCCTCGTCCAATATGATGAAAGCATTGGCCAGCGTGCGGCCGCGCATGAAGGCCAGCGGCGCGATTTCGATTTCCCCGCTGGTGATACGGCGTTCCACCTGTTCGGCGGGCAGCGTATCGTAAAGCGCGTCATAGAGCGGGCGCAGATAGGGGTCGACCTTATCCTTCATATCGCCGGGCAGGAAACCCAGACGCTCGCCCGCCTCGACAGCGGGACGAGACAGGATCAGGCGATCGACCGATCCGGTGATCAACTGGCTCACTGCTTGCGCTACGGCGAGATACGTCTTGCCGGTGCCTGCCGGCCCCAACGCAAATATCATCTGATCGCGGGCAAGGGCCTCCATATAACGGATTTGCATGGTAGAGCGCGGAACGATGGTTTTCTTGCGCGTCCGGATCATGACCGATGGCGGCTGGCTGACGTCGGTGCGGATGATGCCGTCCAGAGTGGGTTCGGCCGACATGGCGATTACGGCCTCCACCGCGCCTGCGTCGATCTGCTGCCCACCAACAATGCGGTTGTAGAGGCCGGTCAGCACGTCGCGGGCGCGGCCAGCGGCTTCCGCGTTGCCCTCTATCTGCAGCTTGTTTCCGCGCGCGGCGATATAAACGCCCAGACGGTTTTCAATGGCCACGAGGTTCTGGTCATATTCACCAAATAGCGCGCCAAGCAGATGGGGCTTTTCGAATATGACTTCGATACGGCCTTGATCGCCGGGTTCGGCCTGTACGTGCTTTTTCGCCATTAGTGGCTGTTCCCTTCCTGTGCCGACGCGACGAAATTTGGGCTCAAGCTGCTTTCCTTTTCACGATTTCGCCATGAAGGCTGTTGGGACCGGCGGAAATAATATCGACGGCGATCATGTCGCCAATCTGCGCTCCATCGGCCTGCACATGGACTGACTGGAGCCAGGGAGTCTTGCCGACGAGTTGGCCCGGACGGCGGCCCGCTCTTTCAAGCAGAATAGAGGTTTGTTTGCCGACGCTGGCCTGATTGAATGCATATTGCTGTTCGTTGAGCAGAGTTTGCAGGCGTTGCAGGCGTTCATCCATAACCGATGCGGGGATCTGATCCGCCATTGTGGCGGCTGGCGTGCCCGGGCGGGGTGAATATTTGAAGGAATAGGCCTGCGCATAGTGCACGTCGCGGATGATCTGCATCGTCGCTTCGAAATCCGCTTCGCTTTCGCCAGGAAAACCGACGATGAAGTCGCCCGATAACGCGATGTCGGGACGGACTCCGCGCACCTTGTCCAGCACTTCAAGATAAGATTTCGCGCTATGGCTGCGGTTCATGGCCTTCAATATGGGGTCGCTGCCCGATTGCACGGGAAGGTGCAGGAAGGGCATCAGCTTTTCAACGTCACCATGTGCGGCGATCAGGCCATCGGTCATGTCGTTGGGATGGCTGGTCGTATAGCGAATGCGTTCCAGGCCCGGCAGGGTATCCAGAGCGCGGATGAGACCATCCAGCCCCTGTGCGCGGCCCGCTGGATCGTCGCCTGTCCAGGCATTGACGTTCTGGCCGAGCAGGGTGATTTCACACGCGCCGCCGTCGATCAGCGCCTTTGCCTCATCGATGATCGCGTTCCAGGGCCGGCTGATTTCCGCGCCGCGTGTGTAGGGAACGACACAATAGGTGCAGAATTTGTCGCAGCCTTCCTGCACCGTCAGAAAGGCGGTGGGGCGCTTTTGCATGGCGCGGCTCGGAAGCGCGCCGAATTTGGACGCGGCGGGCATGTCGGTGTCGAGCGCGGCCTCGCCATTACGCGCTTTTTCGATCAGAAAGGGAAGGCGATGATAGGCTTGCGGGCCAACGACGATATCGACTTCGCGCGCGCGGCGAGGAATTTCTGCGCCCTCTGCCTGCGCGACGCAGCCTGCTACGGCAATCATCGGACGTGTGCCATCGTCGCGGCGCAGGCGACCAATGTCGGAATAGACCTTGTCCACCGCCTTTTCACGAATGTGACAGGTATTCAGGACAACGATGTCGGCGTCGGTGCTGTCCTGCGCTGCGGTCATCCCCTCGGCGCTGAGCATTTCGGACATGCGCTCGCCGTCATAGACGTTCATTTGGCAGCCAAAGGATTTTACATGGAATGTTTGGGGCTTTTTGCGAGTCATCTTCTTCATCTATACATGGGCCGCAACGTCCGCGATAGGCGGCAGACAAGCAGCTATTCTTTTTTGTGCCTGCGCGGCTATGGCCTTGCGGTCGGGAAAGTCTTTCGGGTCGAAAGGTTCCAGAAATCGCAAAGTAACCGGCAAATTTCCCGTGCGAGCGAGAATGCGTGCGGCGTTCGCGCCCGCCGGTTCGCCGCCACACCAGGCTATCGACCCGGCGGCGTCGCCATAATCGACAAAAACCGGCTGCACCAGCATATTGCGCGGCGGGGGAAGCATGACCGCAAAGAGCGATGGTTTGAACGGGTTGAGCCTTGCACCATCGCCGGTCGTGCCTTCAGGAAAGATCGCAATCGGTTGGTGGCTGGATAATGCCTCGCGCAACTCATCAATCTGTCGATGAACATGATGGCGGCGGTCGCGTGCGACGAAGATCGTATGATTCTGCGCCGCGAGCCAGCCAATGAGGGGCCATTGCGCAATGCCGTCATGCGCGACGAAGGCGCAGCGCGCATGCCCGCCCAGCACCAATATGTCGATCCAGCTCACATGGTTGCAGACATAAAAGGCGTCATGCCCCAGTGGTTGCCCCGAAATTGAAACGCGCGCACCCGCTGACCATGCGGCAAAGGCCAGAAAGCGCGGGGGCCAAGGCGAACGCAGGCGAAACAGCCGGTACAGCAGATGCGGCAACAGACAGACCAGCAGGCTGCCGGTCAAAAGGGCGATGCGAAGGACGCGGCGCAATTTTGCCTGCAAATCAGGTCTTCCGGTCGAGCGAGACGCCGTAGAGCTCCATGCGGTGATCGACCAGACGAAAACCGAGTTTCTCGGCGATCTGCTTTTGAAGCTGTTCCAATTCGGGATCGACGAATTCGATGACCTTGCCGGTTTCGACGTCGATCAAATGATCATGATGCGACTCCGGCGCCGCTTCATAACGGGCGCGGCCATCGCCGAAATCATGACGCTCCAATATGCCCGCTTCCTCGAAAAGACGTACGGTGCGGTAAACGGTGGCAATGGAAATGCCGGGATCAATGGCATTGGCGCGTATATGCAGCTTTTCGACATCGGGGTGATCCTCCGCCTCCGATATGACACGGGCGATAACGCGGCGCTGTTCAGTGATCCGTAGACCCTTTTCCGCGCATAATGCTTCAACGTCAATTTTCCGGTTCATTGCTTCTCGCCGTTGATTCCTCAATAAAGGCAGGACTAGACCTTTTTGACCGAACGGAAAAGGGCGGCGCGTCCCGAAAACGCCACCGCCCTTTAATTGGATCAAAAAGATATCGCTCGTTACTTGGCGCGGCGGCGGCGCTTGGTGCCAAGACCGATCTTCTTCGCCAGGGTACGGCGCTGCTCGGCATAATTGGGTGCGACCATTGGATAGTCGGCGGGAAGATTCCATTTTGCCCGGTAATCATCAGGCGTCATCTGGTAATGGGTCATCAAGTGACGCTTAAGCATTTTCAGCTTCTTGCCGTCTTCCAGGCAAACAATGAAGTCAGGCTTCACCGAGGCGCGGATCGATACTGCCGGCTCCTGCTTGACTTCCGGTGCGGCAGGCGTTCCCGAAAGTTGCGCCAGGGCACCAAAAACGTTTTGGATGAGTAACGGTAGATCGGACACAGCAACGCTGTTGTTCGATACATGGGCAGAGACGATGTCCGATGTTAGAGTGATCAACATCTCATCTTGTGCGGACTCATTTTCCATTTTGGTACTCCCGAATATGTTCTAGTGCGACCCTGCCGCGTTGAATACGACAATTTTAATTAGGCAAGTTCGGACTAACTTGTTGCATAACACATATCAAGCGCTTTTGTTCTTTTGCTCCAGTGTCATCGTAAAGCTGAGCGCATCAAAGAGTTGTCCATCTTGCCCATGATAATAACCCTTGCGAGTATTGCATTGAATGAAACCCGTGGATTTATACAACCCAATGGCGTTGTTAGTTTCACGCACTTCAAGGTGAAGATGATGGATATTACGTAAACGCGCCGTGGAAATATTTTCGAGAAGCAGTGACCGACCAATATTTCTGCCCTGCCAGTCCGGATCGACGGCGATCAGAAGCAATTCGCCTTCATCAAGGACCGAGCGCATCAGACTGAACCCCACGATCATCTGACCGCAGGCTGCAACTGTGAGCCAGGTCCCCGGAATGTCGAGCATTCCTTCCACCTGGCTGCGGGTCCAGGCTTCACCGAAGGCCGGATCGAAGGCGGTGCTCATCACTTGCATGACCTGACCGAGATCGTTGCGCGTGCCGGTGCGACACAGGAAAGCGGGTTGAGCAGCGTTCATGTCATCGGCTTTGCATCGGCACCGCGGCCATATAGCGGGCTGGGTGGCAATCGGGTGAACGGCAGGGGCAGGGCCATATAGTCGCCTGCATCGGGATGAAGGGGAACTGCTTCGCCCGATCCGCGCGCCGCGATGAGGGCTTGCGCCCCGGTGCCATAGATTTTGGCATCGGTGGCAAGTGCTGCAAGCATATCGATCGGAGTTGAGGCGAGAGGTCCCAACGGGTCCAGCGTATCCCCGACAAAACGTTGCCAGAACAATTCGCCATGCCCCCCTGTAATGGCGACCGTGATGCTGTCCTCGCGCATGTCCATTTGTTTGCGAGCGGTGATGGCGATCATCGCAAGGGCGCTATAGCCCGTCAGCTGTGCTTCCCAGGCAAAGGCAAGTGCACGCGCGGCGGCCAGACCTATACGGACGCCTGTAAAGCTGCCCGGTCCGACATCGACGGCGATTCGTTCCGCCCGGCCCTTGTCGGGAAGCGAAGCAATGATGCGGACAAGATGTTCGGCATGCCCGCGCCCGACAACATCATGTTGCCGGGCGATCAGCTGATCATTGTCAAACAAGGCGACGGAACAGGCTTCGGTCGCCGTATCGATTACCAACGTCCGCAAACATCGTCCCCAATTCGAATCATTCCTCCGTTAATCGATACGGTTGAATTTTCCAAATTCGGGGCGAGGCCCGCGTGGGTGTACGCTTTGGAGATCGCCATAACCCAGCGTTGCAATGAAATTGGATTTGTAGCTTGGCTGACCGGCGAAAAAAGCGGCGTCGACCTTCGCATTGTCAAATCCCGACATCGGTCCGGTGCCAAGGCCGAGCGCACGGGCAGCCATAATGAAATAGGCCCCTTGCAGTGAACTGTTGCGGAAGGCCGATTCACGCCGCAATTCGGTGCTGCCTTCAAACCAGCTCTTTGCGTCCACAGCAGGGTAAAGTTCAGGCAGATATTCGTGAAAATTTTCGTCCATGCCTATGATGACGCTGACCGGGGCGTTCAGGATTTTCGACGCGTTGTCGGCGCTGGCGCAGGCCGCAAGCTTTTCTTTTGCTTCTGCACTTACACACCAGACGAGGCGGGCCGGAAGTTGGTTGGCTGAAGTCGGCCCCATCTTCATAAGGTCCCACAGAGCGTGAAGCGTTTCCGCGGAAACCGGCTTGTCGAGATAGCCATTGAAGGTGCGGGCTTGGGTAAAAAGCTGAGCAAGCGCCTCGGTGGGCAGCGACTGGGTCAAGATCGGTTCCTATTGCGTAATACAGAGTGTTATAATGTCAGATGGCGCGGACTTCGGTCACTTCGGGGACATAGTGCTTCAGCAGTGATTCGATGCCCTGTTTCAATGTCGCCGTCGAGGAGGGGCAGCCCGCGCAAGCGCCCTGCATGTGCAGATAGACTTTCCCCTTGTCGAAACCGCGATAGACGATGTCCCCGCCATCATTGGCAACGGCAGGGCGCACGCGGGTTTCGATCAATTCCTTGATCTGGTCGATGATTTCCGCGTCGGCGGGATCGTCTTGCAAATCATCTTCGGCGGGAACGCTGATGCCGCCGGCGCTGCCAGCGTTGAATAGCGGCATATTGGCTGAAAAGTGGTCGAGCAACAGGCTGAGCACCTCAGGCTTCAACTCGCTCCATGCAACGCCTGGGCCTGCTGTCACCGATATGAAGTCGCTGCCGAAAAATACGCCCTGCACATCGCCCAGCGAAAACAACGCGTCAGCCAGCGGAGATGCTTCCGCTTCCTCCGGTGTTGCAAAATCGCGCGTGCCCATGTCCATGACCTGACGACCGGGCAGGAATTTGAGTGTCGCCGGATTGGGCGTTGTCTCGGTTTCTATCAACATAGGGCCTATTTGGGGGCATTCCGGTCCGGGATCAAGGGCGCACATGGCCCTGTGCCTTCATCGCATAGGAAGATTGCCCAGCGAATCATCCAATATCGTGAATAAAATGCCGACCACGTCATTGCCGGCTATTTTGGGGGCCAGAAACAGACGGACGGGCACCACCCCCCGATCGCGGGTGATGATATCGGCCCGACAGCATACGGGGCCCTTTCCGGCCATGATGTGCTGGACGTGGAGCAGGCATTTGCGACGCGATTCCTCGTCGAACAATTCGGCAAAGCCAGACCCGGCGACAGTTTCCTGGCGACGCCTCAACAGCCGCCGGAGCGACGGGTGGACGCCTGTCAGCATGCCGTCCGCATCGATTTCGCCGGTGGCGCAGCCGGTCATCATGGATAACAGCGCGTCCTGAGTTTCCCGCCATGCACGCAGCGTACCGAGCTCGGTGTCGTGCGTTACATCCGACCAGAAAATTGCCGCGCCCGGAGGAAAGGGGGCAATGTCCAGGCGATAATAATGCCCCGTGCCGACCGAAGATTTCATTTTCAATTGTGCAGCCATGCCGGATTCGATCACTTTGCGCGTGCTTTCATTGATCTTGTGTGCATGAGCAGGGGGGAACAGATCCTCAAGCGGCTGCTCCGCCAGTTCCGACGCACTGCGGTCCAGATGGATCGCAGCCATGTGGTTGACGCGCAGGACGCGCAGCTCCCGGCTCACCTGAATGAACATGACCGGACTGTAGGCAAGCAGGGTATCCAACTGTTGATATAAGCGCTCCTCGCGCTCGCTTTGGCTTCCTAGCCCGGCGAGCAATTCGCCATATCGGTCCAGCGACAAAAGCACAGAACGAGGGCGGCCATGATGCAGGATGTAGACGGGGCGCTCGTTACTTCTGTTCTGCCAGACAGGAAAATTCCGTACGATTTCCGTTGATGGAACCGACTGTTCGTGGCCTTTGGTCAAACTGTGGGTGCTCGCCATGACGAACCTCTTCTTTCCCTGACCTTGCGTGTTTGAGGGCGATATGGATTTCCCACGTGTCCATGCCACCATTTCAATGCGGCGAAGACGGGATCGGTTCCGCAATGGGTAATGAAAATAAACGCTTTTCAAGCCGTTGCACGGACCAGTTGCGCCATTTTGGCGATATTTGTGGAAGTGCTGGGTTCCGTGTCTTCAAAGCATTCGCTTGCAATTCGCAATGATCTCCGCCATAGGCCGCCGCAGCGCAGCAAAGGGTGAATAATCGCCCCGGAGCAATTGGCAGCGTGATCGTCCTTAACCGGGACCGGCCAATGACTATGCGCTTCTAGCTTTGAGGCTTCCCTTTTCACGCGGGTCGTTTCGTAACCCGCGATGCGTGGTTGCGCGCCCCTGAACCTGTGGTGTGTGCTCGCGCTCTTCGCTTATTTGTGAGTATATCATTTGACACAGTTCACTAATCTTGGCCTCGCCGAGCCCATATTGAAGGCGCTCGCCGCCAAGAATTACACCAGCCCCACGCCGATCCAGCTCAAGGCGATTCCCCCGCTGTTGGAAGGTCGCGACCTGTGCGGCATTGCCCAGACCGGCACGGGCAAGACGGCGGCGTTCGCGCTGCCCTCGCTCCATTATTTCCATGAAAATCCCAAGCCGCGGCCGTTCAATAGCTGCCGTATGCTGGTGCTGTCGCCAACGCGCGAACTGGCCGCGCAGATTGCGGAAAGCTTCCGCGAATATGGCAAGTTCATGCGCCTGTCGGTTGAAACCGTATTCGGCGGCGTGCCGATCAACCGCCAGATCAACAAGCTGAAGGCAGGCGTCGATATTCTTGTCGCCACGCCGGGCCGCCTGCTCGACCTGATCGACCAGAAGGCGATGCATCTGCGCGACGTCGAGATTTTCGTGCTGGATGAGGCCGACCAGATGATGGATCTGGGCTTTATTGTTCCATTGAAGCGCATCGACAAGCTGTTGCCGCGTGAGCGCCAGAGCCTGTTCTTTTCCGCGACCATGCCAAAGGCCATTGCGGAACTGGGTGACCGGTTCCTCAGCGATCCGATCAAGGTCAGCGTCGCCCCGCAGGCAACGACCGCCGAGCGCGTGCAGCAATACGCCAGTTTTGTGAATCAGGCGGAAAAGCAGGCTTTGCTCACGCTGACAGTCAAGAACGAGGCTATCGACCGGGCGTTGATCTTTACCCGCACCAAGCATGGTGCGGACCGCGTCGTCCGTTTTCTGGAGGGTGCAGGACTCGAAGCCGTCGCCATTCATGGCAACAAGAGCCAGGGCCAGCGTACAGCGGCGTTGCAAGCTTTTCGTCAGGGCAAGGTGAAGCTGCTGGTCGCCACCGATATTGCCGCGCGCGGCATTGACGTGTCGGGGGTCAGCCATGTCATCAATTTTGAACTGCCCAATGTGGCCGAACAATATGTTCACCGTATCGGCCGTACCGCGCGTGCCGGCGCAGAGGGTATTGCGATCAGCTTTGTCGCCGATGATGAACGGCAATATCTGAAGGCGATTGAAAAAGTGACGCGGACGCGCTGTGAAATCGTGCCGCTGCCGGAAAATTTTGCCGAGGCGGTTCGCAACCTTCCCAAGCCGGCGCCAGCACGCAATGGCGGCGGCAGGCCCGACCGGGCGCATAATGATGGTCGTGGCCGTCCTGACCGGGCTCATCGTCCCGATAGTGCGCGGCCAGATCGTGACGGCGAGACTCGCCGTCCCTTTCGTCGCCGCAGCAAGGGTGTTGGCGCACACAAGAGCGCGGTGACTCGGGTAAGATAACGGACTTTGACGGCGGGTTGGGTAAAATCCTAATCCGCCGTCGAAAGATACCAGCGTTCCGTACCCTCCAGCCCGATGGCGGTCAGGCGACCACTGTAGTAAGCGCCGGTATCGATGCCGATCCGGTTTGGATGTTCGTCGACGCCTTGTGTAATGGTATGGCCATGAACAATGATTTTACCGCCATGGGGCCGCCGCCACGACAGGAATTCCTCTCGAATCCAGCGCAGGTCGGTCGGGGCTTGTTCGGATAGAGGTACTTTGGGCCGAATACCGGCATGGACGAACACATAATCGCCGATTTCGATCATATCCTCGAAGTCCTCCAGGAAGTCGATATCTTCGCGCGGCACATTGTTCAGCATCCAATCGCCAAGTGCTTCAATGTCGAAACGATCCAAATCGTTCGCGCTCAGACCATAACTCAGCAGTGTCTCGCGTCCGCCAATGCGCATGAAGAATTGGAGCATTTGCAAATCGCCTCGGGCGGCATCCAGAAACATCTCCTCATGATTGCCCTTGAGGAAGCGGATGGCCTGTCCGCCAGTGGCAAGGGTCTGAGCGCGACGCACCACACCAGCGGAATTGGGCCCACGATCCACAAGGTCGCCCAGAAAAATGAGATGCGATTCTGCTTTTCCACGCGTGACGCTGTCGGCGTGAATCCGTTCCAGCAGCGCATTCAGCAGGTCCAGCCGGCCATGAATATCGCCAATGGCGTACACTCTGCGGCCCTTACCCACTGAAGCGGCGGGAGCAGATTCTTCCGGTTTTTTTCGGCGGATCAGAGACTTCAGCATAGTGCCATCATAACACAGAGGGACCCGTCACAGGCGCGGCAAAGTAACGCCTTTTTGGCCCATATATTTGCCGGCCCGGTCCGCATAGCTGGTTTCGCACGGTTCATTGCCCTGCAGGAACAGGAATTGGCATGCGCCCTCATGGGCATAGATTTTTGCGGGCAATGGCGTCGTGTTGGAAAATTCCAGCGTGACATGCCCTTCCCAGCCGGGTTCCAGCGGGGTTACATTCACAATGATGCCGCAACGCGCATAGGTGCTTTTGCCAAGGCAGATGACCAGCACATCGCGCGGAATGCGGAAATATTCGACGGTCCGCGCCAGAGCAAAGCTGTTCGGCGGAATGATGCAGCAATCGGTCTTGCGATCGACAAGGCTTTTGCCGTCGAAATTCTTGGGATCGACAATGGCGCTGTCAACATTGGTGAAAATCTTGAATTCGTCCGATACCCGTGCGTCATAGCCATAGGAAGACAGGCCGTAGCTGATGCAGCCGTCACGCTTTTGCGCTTCGACAAACGGCTCGATCATGCCGTGTTCCTGCGCCTGCGTGCGAATCCATTTATCTGACATTATCGACATTCAGGCATCTTTCGCTTCGGTTTCCATATGAGTCCAGCCTCCTGCCGCGCTCCCCAGGTTGGCGGGGCCAAAAGCATGGGGGAGGAGTTCGGCGAGGCTGTGCTTTTCGACCAGGCCATTCTGATCCGCTGCGGCGCAATAAACAGGAATATAGCGCCCCGCCATCTGTTCGGCCTCATTGATGACCTGACGACAACGGCCGCATGGGTGAATAACTTCATGGCCCGATATGACTCCGTCCGGTCCAATTGTGCCACCGGCCATGGCGATGGCCTCAACATCCGTCAGGCGACCCTGGGCATTGGCGGTGGCGATTGCTACCGTTTCAGCGCAGAGTGACAGGCCATAGCTGGCATTTTCGAAATTGCTGCCGGTGATGATAGCGCCATCGGTCAGGCGGACGGCCGCGCCGACTGCAAAGCGGCTATAGGGCGCATGGGCGTTACGCATCGCTGTGCGCGCCGCCGTTACAAGCTCTATTTCCTGTTCGGTCATGGTCGCACCACATCCCATTCCACTGCTTGTGCGATACCCTCGATTCGGTGAAAGTCCGACGCTGTCCACATCACCCAGGGGCGCCCGGCATAGTTGGGCGAGAAGACGTTTCCTTCAAGCCATAATGTCCGATTGATGCCGCCGCTAATGTTATAGATCTGTTCAAAGTCCGGGCTGACGCGGATCAGCGCGGGCTTTCCCATATGGGCTTCGATCAGGTTGAGGAAGGTGTTGAGTTCGCTCAGCACCGCCGCACGTGTAGGACGGCGAGGGCAGCGCGGAGTAAAATGCAGGCGCACGACCGCCGGCAGCATGGCACTTTCGCGTGGCACGGTTGAAATGAAGAGTGTCGCCTGGTCGCTGGCCAGGCTGCACAGGCTGAATTCGTGTGCAGGTCCATAGCGCAATCCTGCCGCATGGGCGCCCTCCAGATTGGCCGCAAAGGCCGGATCACGCCGCGTTGCGCCTGACGAAGTGCGTAAATAGGCAAAATCGGCACCATGCGCCTTAACCGTTTTCCATGCGATCGACCCGTTTGTCGATGACACCGACAGGCCTTGCACCGGATAATGATCGCGTGAGGGCGTCCACGCCTGAGCAAAGCGGACAAGCGCAAAAGCCGCGGCGGCGGCTATGGCAATCCACAGGGCGAGGTGGATAAGGCGTCTTTTCCATGTCCGCTTTCTGCGCGCCCGGGCCATTGTTCAACCCTTGATATGGAGGACGCAGATCAGCGTGAACAGCCGCCGTGCCGTGTCGAAATCCACATCGATCTTGCCATCCAGCCGTTCCATCAATGTTTCGGCCGCCGCATTGTGGATGCCGCGCCGCGCCATGTCGATGGTTTCGATCTGTTGGGGCGTCGATTGCCGAATTGCCTGATAATAGCTGTCGCAAATCGCAAAATAATCGCGGATCGGACGGCGAAAGCGGCCAAGGCCCAGGATAACCGATTCAAGATAGCTGCCGTCCTCGCGCGATATGTCGATGGCCAGTCGTCCTTCCTCAACGCGCAAGGCGACCTTGTAAGGACCGGCATAATTGTCTGCATGTTCGCGTTGCGGTGCAAAATGATTTTCCTCAAGAATGTCGAATATTGCGATTCGCCGTTCCTGCTCCACATCGGCGTTGCGCCAGATGATCGTCTGCTCGTCGAGCGAAATATCTATGATGCGCGGATCTGCCATGAATTTCACAGCACTACGAGGGCGACAGGGCAAAGATCAACGGATAAAAATATATGGCAGGGAGCCATTACCGACTTTAGTTGTTATGCCCATTCGTCCCGTGCATTCGGGGGTGACCGAATAGTAGCGGGAACAAGGTGATTGATGACGACACGGCGGGACGCCATTTTCGGACTGGCAGGACTATTGATGCTGCCTTCTTTCAAAGGGTGGGCGGCGACTGGGAAGGGGAAGCCCTTTTCCTGGGATATGCTCAAGGATCAGGCCCTGGCCCTGTCGCGGCAACCCGCGCAGCCGATTGCAGCCGGTCCGGCATTGCTCGACCGGCTTGATTATGATGCAGTTGCGAAAATCGAATTTCGGCCCGACAAGACGTTATGGGGCGATTATGAGGATGCAACCGGCGTTCGCTTCTTTCCGTTGTCTAAATATGCGCGCCAGCCGGTTTCCATTTCTGTTGTCGAAGGGGGTGTTGCGCATGCAATAGACTATAGTCCGTCGCTTTATAATTTCCCGCCCTATCACCCGATGGCTCCGCTTGGCAAGGCAGGCGGATTTTCCGGTTTTCGTATCATGAACAAGGGCGGCATCGGCGATTGGATGGCGTTTCAGGGCGCGTCCTATTTCCGGTCTGCCGGACCGCTGCATCAATATGGCCTTTCGGCCAGAGGGATTGCGATCGATACCGGGCTGAACAAGCCTGAAGAGTTTCCGAACTTTACCCGTTTCTGGCTGGAACGGGGCGCGGATGATTCGGTCATAACCTATGCCCTCCTTGAAGGGCCAAGCGTTACCGGCGCGTACCGGATCGTAAACCGGCAGGAAGCCGATCAGATGGTGCAGGACGTCAGCACGGCGCTTTATATGCGTGACAGTGTCGAGCGGCTTGGGATTGCGCCGCTCACCAGCATGTTCTGGTATGATGAAGGCCATCGAACCATAGCGCATGACTGGCGACCGGAAATCCACGATTCGGATGGCCTTGCCATGCACACTGGTGCAGGTGAACGAATATGGCGGCCTCTTAACAATCCGCCCCGGCCGCAGATTAACAGCTTTGCCGATCATAACCCGCGCGGCTTTGGTTTGATGCAGAGAGACCGCAATTTTGATCATTATCAGGACGATGGCGTTTTTTACGAAAAGCGGCCGAACCTGTGGATCGAACCCAAGGGTGACTGGGGCGCAGGTGCAGTGACGCTGTACGAAATCCCGACGGCGCACGAAATTGACGATAATATCGTTGCATTCTGGACGCCTGCCATGGCCGCGAAATCGGGTACGCGATTCGCCTATGACTATCGTATGCGCTGGATCGCGGGAGAGCCGGAGGCGCTGCCTGTCGCCCGTGTCATCAATTGCTGGTCGGGGCAGGGCGGCAATCCTGGCCAACCTGTGCAGGAAGGCGTCACCAAGATCGTTGTGGATTTTGCCGGTGATCGACTGGAGGGCCGGGACCATCTCAGCCCGCTGGAGCCGGTCTTCACCGTGACGAACGGGAAAGTGACCAATTCCGGTTGTTATCACGTCCATGGCCTCGACAATGTCTGGCGGCTTGTCCTGGATATTGAACGGAGCGGCGCTGAACCGTCCGATATACGGGCCTATTTACGCTTTGGTCATCATGCGTTCACGGAAACATTTCTTTACCAGATTTTTTAAACTTTTGATCTTCATCGCGGAACGTTAGGGCATTTCGATGATTGGAGGGAGCGGTCCGGCTGGACCAATTCGGGAGACTTCGCAGTGTTTTTATACGATCTGCTGACCAAAACGAACTGGGTGGGCTATTGTTGAAATTATCCGCTACAAACAGCGTGTCGCAAGCTACGCGGACCAACGACATTCCCCATTATCAGGCAAACCTTGGCGATCTCCCTCTTGAGACGCCGATCGACATGCCCGAGCAATGTTTTGGCGAACAGCCTGAACAACTGCGGCAGGTTGTGACATCTCCGTCATGCATGACCGAACGGCGGCTGTTGCTGATTTTGAGCAGCCTTGCCATCGGATTATTCTCGGCAAGCGAACTGGCAAGGCCGTTGCGGCAGGATGGCACTTCGCTGCTCGATGGAGGGTTGTTCCTTCTCTATCTTAGCCTGTTCTGCTGGGTGGCCTTTGGTTTCCTCAATGCCCTGGCTGGATTTTGCGTGCTGGCGGGCCAGCGCATGATGCCACTGGCACCGGCAACGGAATTGCGCCTGCCGCGCAAGCGAACTGCGGTGCTAATCCCGATCTATAACGAGCATGTGGATCAGATATTCGCCCGCGTGGCGAAGATGACGGCCATGGTGGACGATATTGGTGCGGCGAAGCTGTTCGACTTTTTCGTTCTGAGCGATTCCGGCGCGAAAATGCTGCCGCGCGAATATGCGGCCTATCGGCGGGTCAAAAGCCAGACTCCTGTACCGCTATATTATCGCCGCCGTTCGCAGAACATCGCGCGCAAACCAGGCAATATCGCCGAATGGCTGCGGCGCTTTGGCGGCGGATATGATTATATGATCGTGCTGGATGCCGATAGCCTGATGAGCGGGTCGGCAATGGTGCGCCTTGCCTCCGCAATGGATCGTGCGCCCGGTGTCGGTTTGATCCAGTCCATCCCCACCGTCATCAACGCCCGGACGCTCTTTGCCCGCTGGCAGCAATTTTGCGCCGCCGCTTATGGTCCGGTCGCAGCTGCGGGCATGACCTGGTGGTCGGGATCGGAAGCTACGTTCTGGGGTCATAACGCGATCATCCGCGTGCGCGCTTTTGCCGAAAGTTGCGGCCTGCCCAAACTTTCCGGTCGTGAACCGTTCGGCGGCCATGTGATGAGCCATGATATTGTCGAGGCTGCGCTGCTCAGGCGACGCGGGTGGGCGGTCCACATGGTGACATTGCCTGAGGGCAGTCACGAGGAATTTCCCCCGACGTTGAGCGATTTTTCTATCCGGGACCGGCGCTGGTGCCATGGTAACCTTCAGCATATTCGTCTGCTTGGTGTTGCCGGCCTTCATTGGGTCAGCCGATTACAAATGCTGATGGGGGCTTCATCCTATATCGCATCGCCG
This sequence comes from Rhizorhapis sp. SPR117, assembly GCF_021742065.1. The sequence goes on along the minus strand of NZ_JAKKIE010000014.1, from coordinate 43,187 downwards.
CTCTGGTTGATGTTGATGGTGGTCACGTTGCTGCAGCCGCTATTGTTCGCCGCTGCGCCGGCTGGACCGACAGATTCGCCCTGGTTATTGGGGCTGACTGTGGCGCTGTTGCTCGGACCAAAGCTTTTGTCGTTCCTCTGGCTGGCGCTGGATCGTGAGCGACAAAAGGACCTGGGCGGTTTGCGCAGGATTGTGCGCACCATGGCCGTTGAAATCCCGCTTTCCGTGCTGGTTGCGCCGATTACCATGTTGGCGCAGACCGTCGCGGTGGTCAGCATCATGTGCGGACAGGCGTGCGGCTGGTCGCCCCAACGCCGGACGGCGGATGGCATTCCGCTTGGTAATGCGCTGAATGACTATCGCTGGCATATTGCGACGGCACTGCCCTTCCTCGCGGGAGCATTGATGGGCACGGGCGCCATGGCATGGTTGTTTCCAGTGGTTGTCAGTTTGCTGCTTGCGCCTTTCATCGTGTCGGTAACGTCCCGTTGCGACATTGGGGAATGGCTGGCGCGTCGGGGCATATTCCGCACGGCAGAGGATGATGGGTTCGCGCCGACAGTGAAAGCCCGGTCCCAACACAATACCCGACCGTTGACGAGCGGCCCATTGATCGGGGAAACACACGCCTTGGCGTGATGTGCGAATATCCACATATCTTACCCCGCTTATCCACAGGTTTCTCAACAGGGTAAAGTCGATCAGCCCCTTGTCTCCTCTGCCATATGGGTCGATGAAGGGGCATGGCCGAGAATATCCGACTGGTCGCAGCGCAGGACGCGGCGGAAAAGAGCTTGCCTCGCAATGTCGAGGCGGAGGCCGCGCTGCTGGGCGCATTGATGATCGACAATCGCATTGTCGAAGATGTGCAGTTGAAGCTTCGGTCGGATCATTTTTTCGAACCTGTGCATGGCCGCATCTATGATGCGATTCTGAAGCTGCTCGATCGCAATATGGTCGCCAATCCAGTGACTCTGCGCCCGATGATGGAGGCCGACGAATCGCTGAAGGAACTGGGCGGCCCCGCCTATCTGGCGCAATTGACCGGCAATGGCGCGGCATTGATCGGCGCGCGGGATTTTGCGACACAGATTTATGATCTGGCGCTGTTACGCGAACTCGTCGGGGTCGGGCGGGAGTTGGTGGACAAGGCGCTCGACACCAGTGAGGATGTTGATCCGCTGAGCCAGATCGAGGCTGCCGAAGTCGCGCTCTATCGCGTTTCCGAAGGCGAGGGCGAGGGAGGCAGCGTCAAGAGCTTCTTGCAGGCCAGCACCATGGCGGTGCAGGTTGCCGAGCGCGCCTTTTCCAGCGGCGGGCATTTGTCGGGCATCACCACGGGGCTTAACAGCGTCAATGAAAAGATCGGCGGCCTGCATAATAGCGACCTTATGATCGTGGCGGGACGACCGGGCATGGGCAAGACATCGCTCGCCACCAACATCGCCTATAATGCCGCGGCGCGTTATATCCGTGACAAGGAAGACGGCATTGACGACGCGAAGAATATGGGCGCGCCGGTCGCTTTCTTCAGCCTGGAAATGTCGGCGGATCAGCTTGCCACGCGTGTCCTGGCCGAACAGTCCGGCATCAGTAGCGAAGCGTTGCGCATGGGCAAGATCAGCCGTGCCGATTTCGCCAATCTTTCGCGTGCCGCTCGCGAGTTGCAGAACCTGCCGCTTTTCATAGACGATACGCCGGGTCTGACCATCGCGGCGCTGCGTACCCGCGCGCGCCGGTTGAAGCGGCGGCATAATATCGGCTTTATCGTAATTGATTATCTCCAGCTTTTGCAGGGTTCCTCCAGAGGAGGCGATAATCGTGTGCAGGAAATTTCCGAAATCAGCCGGGGCCTGAAAACGCTGGCAAAAGAACTCAACGTTCCGGTGATGGCGCTGTCGCAATTGAGCCGTGCCGTCGAACAGCGCGAAGACAAGCGGCCCCAGCTTTCGGATCTGCGCGAATCGGGATCGATCGAACAGGATGCCGACATGGTGATGTTCGTGTTCCGCGAGGATTATTATGTCGCGGCGCTACAGCCCAAGGAGCCCAAGGATACCGATACGGACCCAAAGATTGCAGCGGATTATGCCGCATGGGTGCAGAAATATCAGGACGTACACGGCACCGCCGAACTGATCGTCGGCAAGCAGCGCCATGGTTCAACAGGTCGCATCCGCCTGAAATTTGAGGCAAGTATCACCAAGTTCAGCGATCTTGCGCCCGATTCCTATGCTGTCAGCAACTACGACTGACCACTCAGCCGGGTCCTGATCCCCAGTCAGACAGAATCAGAATACCGGCTGGTTAGCGGGATCTTCGGGATCGCCCAGCGGGGTTGATGACGTGTGGATGCCGCATTCGACCTTGTCCCAGCCGCGCCAGCGGCCCGCGCGCGGGTCTTCGCCCGGCAGCACCTTCGACGTGCACGGTTCGCAGCCGATGGAGAGATAACCCTGCGCCTCCAGCGGGTGACGCGGTAGATCATGCTCTGTGAAATAGGCGTCCAGATCATCCTTGGTCCAGTCACCAAGCGCATTGAGTTTCAGCCGCCCTTCCTCGATTTCGAAGCGGGGCAGGTTCTGCCGCGTCTGCGACTGGAAGGCCTTGCGTCCGGAAATCCATGTATCGAGGCCGCGCTTGGCGCGGGCCAGCGGCTCCACCTTACGGATTTCGCAGCAACCGTCCGGGTCGAATGACCAGCGCAGACCCTTGTCATCCCTGGCCGCCAGCACATCGGCATTGGGGGTCACTACCCAGCTGTTTTCAACCCCGAAGGCGCTGATCAGCGTTTCACGATAGTCGAGCGTTTCGGGAAACATCTTGAGCGTATCGACGAAGATCACCGGAATGCTCTTGTCGGCTTGCGCTACCAGATGCAGCAGCACTGCGCTTTCGGTTCCGAAGGAAGAGACGATAGCCACCTTGCCCAGCATTTCTTCGGCAAAAAGGATCGACAGCATTTCGCTGGTTCCGACACCTTCGAAACGCGCATTCAATGCATCGGCGTCGGCCTGCGTAAAGGCAGGCCGCGCGTCGATCACGTCGATTTTCCGGGCCGCTTCAGCCATGACGCAGCGCCCAGACGGGTTGCCTGTTATCGACAGACCTTTGATAGACATGTTCATAGCGTTCCAGTGCCGCCTTCACCACCTCGGCATCGAAAGGCACATCAGGCACGAAGCTGTCAAAACCGCAGCGGCGCATGTGCGGCAATTGATCCACCAGCACGTCACCCACGGCGCGCAATTCGCCCTCATAACCCGCTTCGCGCAATATCCGGGCCGCCGAATAGCCGCGTCCGTCGCCGAACACGGGGAAATTCACCTCAACCAGTGAAATCCGGTCGAGATAGGGAAAAAGTTCACGCGCATCCTCGCCTGGTTCTATACGGACGGCGGTTGCGTTGGATTGGCCCTGAAAAGATTCCAGAGTCACGGTCGGCTCTTGTGTCGCGCCTTCACCATTGCGGAAGGACAGGAAATCAACCATAAAGGGCCTCCTTGAATGGCTCCATGCCGACGCGCCTGTAGGTGTCCAGGAAGCGTTCGCCATCCTGACGCAGCGCCTTGTAAACGTCCGTGGCTTTCTCCACCGCATCGACGATACCGTCTTCGTCGAAACCGGGACCAACGATTTTGGCAACGCTGGCGTCTTCCGCGCCAGATCCGCCAAAGAGGAGCTGGTAGTTTTCAGTGCCCTTCCGGTCGACGCCCAATATGCCGATATGTCCGGCATGATGGTGACCGCAGGCATTAATGCAGCCGGAAATTTTCAGCTTGAGTTCTCCAAGATCGCGTTGCCGATCGAGATCGGCGAAGCGCTCGCTGATTTTCTGTGCAAGCGGGATCGATCGGGCGTTGGCGAGGCTGCAATAGTCCAGACCGGGACAGGCGATGATGTCGCTGATCAGATCCAGATTGGCAGGCGCGAGGCCCGCCGCATCCAGTTTTTGCCAAAGGGTATAGAGATCCGCCTTTTTCACATAGGGCAGAACAATGTTTTGGCTGTGCGTGACGCGCAGTTCGTCCATCGAATATTGCGCGGCGAGATCGGCCATCAGGTCGATCTGATCCGATGATGCGTCGCCCGGAATACCGCCCTTTGGTTTCAGGCTGATCGTGGCGATGGCATAACCCGGTTGTTTGTGCGCGGCAACATTCTGGCGGACCCAGATGGCGAAGTCAGGGTCGGAAAGATCGATGTCATCGCTGATGCCGGTTTCATAAGCGGGATCGGCAAAATACGCGCGGATACGATCCAGTTCGGCCACGGGCGGGTCGATGCCCAGCGTCTTCATATGGGCGAACTCTTCCTCGACCTGACGGCGATATTCCTCAATGCCCAGCTCGTGGACCAGGATCTTGATCCGGGCTTTGAACTTGTTATCGCGACGGCCATAGCGGTTATAGACCCGCAGGCAGGCCTCGACATAGGAAATCAGCTCGTCCTCAGTGACAAAGTCCCTGACCTGGGGGCCGACCATCGGGGTGCGGCCCATGCCGCCGCCAACGAAGACCTTTGCACCGACAACGCCTTCGCGCTTGATCAGTTCGAGGCCGATATCATGCAGACGCATCGCTGCGCGATCTTCTTTAGACGCGATCACGGCGATCTTGAACTTGCGTGGCAGATAGCTGAATTCCGGGTGGAAGCTCGACCATTGGCGCAACAGTTCGGCCCAGGGGCGGGGGTCAGCGACTTCGTCGGCGGACACACCTGCATATTGGTCGGAACTGATGTTGCGGATGCAATTGCCGCTCGTCTGAATGGCGTGCATCTCTACAGTGGCGAGATCAGCGAGAATGTCCGGCGCGTGCTCCAGCTTGATCCAGTTGTACTGGATATTCTGGCGCGTCGTGAAATGTCCGTAACCCTTGTCATATTTGCGCGCGATATGCGCCAACATGTGCATCTGCTTGCTCGACAGCGTGCCATAGGGGATGGCGACGCGCAGCATGTAGGCGTGGAGTTGCAGATAGAGGCCGTTCATCAGCCGTAACGGCTTGAACTGATCCTCGGTCAGCTCGCCCGCAAGACGGCGGCGGGTCTGGTCGCGGAAATCGGCGACGCGGGTATCGACCATCGTCTGGTCATATTGGTCGTAGCGGTACATGATCAGATCACCCAATTGCCAATAGTGGGGTCGGCTGGTTTAAGGCCAAGGTCAGGCCGGACAGTCGGTCCGACCGCGCGAATACGGTCCTTGATATGGGCCGGACGAACTCCATTTTCGTCCTTTGTCGCCTCGACTATATAGGCGGAGTTCACCTGGCGCGCAGCAGTTTCGCGCGCGATGATCAATTCGCCATCGGCGCCGACGTCCACCGCCTCATCGACATGGCGGGACCAGTCCGTGCCGGTCCACCAGGTGACATCGCCTGTTTTCAGGTCATTGCCCGTCAATATAATCACGCCATATTCTCCGCCTGTTTGACCCACTGGGCCAGTTTCTCTTCTGCATTCGAACGCAGTACGACATCGCCCACCACGATCAATGCGGGACTTTTTACCTTTTCCCGCGTCATAAGCCCGCCCAGATCGGCCAGCAAGGTCCGCATGGCGCGGCTGTCCTTGCGTGTGCCCTTTTCCAGCACCGCAACGGGCGTATCGGGCGACAGGCCATCGGCCATCAGCTTGTCGGCAATATCGGTTGCTGTCGCCACGCCCATATAGATGACCAGCGTGCGGCCCTTGCCGGCAAGGCCCGACCAGTCCTGATCGGTCAGGCCCTTGCATTGGCCCGCGACGAAGGTGACGGCGCTGGCGGCATCACGGTGGGTCAGCGGCAATTGCGCTTCGGCCGCGCAGCCGATGGCCGCGCTGATGCCCGGAACGATTTCGACAGGAACGCCCGCCGCGCGGCACTCTTCTGTCTCTTCGCCGCCGCGTCCGAAAATGAAGGGGTCTCCACCCTTCAGTCGGACTACATCATGACCAGCTTTGGCTTCGCGGATCAACAGGGCGTTGATGTCGTCCTGCGGCATTGAGTGGCGGCTGCGGCTCTTGGCGACGGAAATCAGGCGCGCATCGTTGCGGGCTATCTCCAATATTGCGCTATCGACCAGCCCATCATGCACAATGATGCTTGCAGACGCGATCAGCCGCGCCGCGCGCACGGTCAGCAAATCCGGGTCGCCCGGACCCGCTCCGACCAAGAATATGCGTCCTGTTTCCATAGGTGTGGTGATAGCCATGCTGGGGAGATGCGTCGGGGAGGCCTTAATCGCAACCCAGAATGATTTGGGTGGGGGTTAGGAAATGTTTTGGGGGGTAGGAAATCAATCGCCCATTGCTGACACATCCACATCCTTCAAACCGATGCCGATCGACGCGCGCGCCTGTTCCGCTTCCGACGAGGCGACCGGATAGGCGCAGTAATCTGCGGCATAATAGGCGCTTGGCCGGTGGTTGCCCGAAATGCCGACGCCGCCGAAGGGTGCGCTGGAGGATGCGCCATTGGTCGGCTTGTTCCAGTTGATGATGCCAGCGCGAATATTGGCCCAGAACTGGTCATAGTGCTGAGGCGATCCGCCGATGAGCGATGCGGACAGGCCGAAGCGGGTGTTGTTCGCTTCGGCAATGGCTTCCTCGAACGTTCCGACGCGGATGACCTGGAGGATCGGGCCGAACAGTTCGATGTCGGGCCGTTCGGGCATGCTGGTGACGTCGATGATCGCCGGGGTGACGAAGGGACGGCCATCTATGGGGCGGACCATGTGCTTGATCGGTTTGCCGCCGTTGCTCATCAGGATGAGGAAGCTCTCGGTCAGGCCGTCAGCGGCCTGATTGTCGATCACCGGACCCATGAACGGCGTCGGCTGGCTGTGCGGTTCGCCGACGATCAGACGGTCGGCGATTTTCTTCACCTCTCCCACCACGGCATCGTAAAGGCTGTCCTTGACGATCAGGCGCTTGGCCGCCGTGCAGCGTTGGCCCGCTGACATGAAGGCGGACTGGACGACCATGATGGCGGCAGTGTGGACGTCGGCAGTGTCCCACACGACAATCGGATTGTTGCCGCCCATTTCCAGCGCCAGTATCTTGTCGGGACGGGCGGCGAACTGCGTATTGATGGCGATGCCGGTCTGCGCGGAGCCTGTGAACAATATGCCGTTCACATCCTCATGCGCGGTCAGTGCGCGCCCCTGTTCGGGGCCGCCGATGATGCAGCGGACGAGGTCATCGGGTACGCCCGCACTGTGGTAGAGTTCGACCAGCAATTCGCCCACCGCCGGGGTCTTTTCCGATGGTTTGAAGACGACGGCGTTGCCTGCGATCAGCGCGGGGACGATATGGCCGTTGGGCAGGTGCGCCGGGAAATTATAGGGACCAAGCACGGCCATCACGCCATGCGGTTTATGCCGGACGGCCGAGCGGTCGCCCATCGCGCCTTCCAGCCGTTTTTGGCCGGTGCGTTCGGAATAGGCCGAAATGGAAATTTCCACCTTGCCGATTACCGCATCCACTTCGGTCAGCGCTTCCCAGATCGGCTTGCCGGTTTCCCGCGCGATCAGGTCGGCCAGCTTATCGTTCTTTGACCGCACCATATTGCCAAAGCGGCGCATCGTTTCGATCCGATAGCTGAGCGGTTGCGCCGCCCATGCCGGCCATGCGGCGCGTGCACGGGCGATTTCAGCGTCTATATCGCTGATCGTGCCGGACCAAAGTGTCGCGCCAGTGGCAGGTTCGGTGGAGACGAGCTTAGTGGTCATGGAATATCACTGTTAAGAATGAGCCAGTCATATATTGTTCTTTAACGCAATTTTCAGCCCAAGACAGCGCGATTATTGGACGTGCGCCTCTCCCATTCGCCGGATCGCCGCGACCTTGTCATATAATGGTTGCCAGTCGTCGCGCTCGGCAATGGCAGACCAGATCGTTTCTACTTCCTCGATATGCATGGAACAGGGGGCGGCATCTGACCAATAGGGATGGTCGCATGCTCCAGCGGGCGTGAAGGCGGTCAGGTCCGCACGAACCGCATCCCACTGTTCTCCGGTATAATGTTCGACGCGCTTTGCATCGCCGCAGCGCCAGTCGAAGAAGAAGCGGTCGATGTCCGTACCCGTCTCCACCATTGCCTTGACGCATTGTTCAATGACGCGCAGCGATGATGTCAATTCGCCAGGCAAAAGTCCCAGCCGCCGGAAGAAATGCTTCATGACGCCCTGTTGATACAGGTCGGCAAACCGCTCCAGTTCGGCGATCAGCGGATCGGCGTCGCTTAGCAGCCGCAGTGATACGGCAAGCTGCGCCACATCCCAATGGATCGCCTCTGCCTGACGGCCAAAGGCATAAAGGCCGGTCTGATCGAAATAAGCCGCAGTGAAGGCGGGGTCCCATTTCGGGGTGAAGCGCCAGGGGCCATAATCGAAGCTTTCCCCGGTGATGTTGATATTGTCGCTATTGAGCACGCCATGTACAAAGCCTGCCGCCATATAGGATGCGGCCAGATCGGCGGTCCTTTCCACGACCTGTCGAAGCAGTGTGACCGGCTCTGCCGCGTCCTCCGCACCCGTTCCGAATTGAGTCAGGCAATATTCGACCAGACGGGTCATCATCGCCTCATCGCGTTCGAAGGCAATCCGCTGGAACGTGCCGATACGGATATGACCATGACTAAGGCGCACCATCGCTGCCGATCGGGTCGGGGATGGTTCGTCACCGCGCACCAGTTCCTCACCCGTTTCGACAAGCGAGAAGGTCTTGCTGGTATTGACGCCCAGCGCTTCCAGCATTTCGGTCGCCAAAATTTCCCGCACGCCGCCTTTCAGCGTCAGCCGCCCATCGCCAAAGCGGCTGTAAGGCGTCTGCCCCGATCCTTTGGTGCCAAGGTCGAGCAGGCGACCCGCGCCATCGCGCAGTTGCGCGAACAGAAATCCCCGTCCATCGCCAATTTCCGGATTGTAGGACCGGAATTGATGCCCGTGATAACGCAACGCCAGTGGTTCCTGAAGCGATCCATCCAGCGGTTCGAACCGCCCGAAATGCCCGATCCATTGTTCATCGTTCAAATGAGCAAGGCCAACAGTTTCCGCCCAGCGATCATTGCGAAAGCGCAAAATGGTCTCGGGAAAATCGGCGGGCTTCACCGGGTCGCCGATTTTTTCACCCAGCGACAGGATGGCAGTCTCCGGATGATATTTCGCGGGTTGCGGCTTGATCGTCATAAGGCGATATGGGGGTGACTGTGTGAAAGGTTCAAGCTTGGCAGATTACAAAGATGGATATTGGTGGTCGAACGATGGCCTGCGCCTGCATTATCGGGACTATGCCGGACCGTCCGACCGTCCGCCAATCCTGTGTCTTCCCGGCTTGACGCGCAACGCCCGTGATTTCGAGCTGGTGGCCAACCATCTGGCGGGGAAATGGCGGCTTATTTGTCCGGAAATGCGGGGGCGAGCGGAAAGCGCCTATTCCAAGGACCCGATGACCTATGTGCCGTTGACCTATGTTCAGGACACAGAACGGCTGCTCACCGACCTTGCCATCACCCGCTTCATTGCCTTTGGCACGTCTCTGGGCGGTATCATCACCATGCTGCTTGCCGCCACCCGACCGGGTCGGATCGCCGGCGCGCTGTTGAATGATATCGGGCCAGTCATCGAAAAGGCAGGGCTGGACCGAATTCGTACCTATGTGGGGACCGGGGGCAGTTACCCGACCTGGGTGCATGCAGCCCGGTCGCTGGCGGAAAACAATGCTGAGGTCTATCCCCGCTATAGACTGGATGACTGGCTGGGCATGGCCAAGCGCCTGTTCCGGTTGACCAGCGGCGGACGCATCGTGCTCGACTATGACATGCGTATTGCCGAGCCGCTGCGGTTGCCGGGTGGGGAAGCGGGCGTCGATTTGTGGCCGACGCTCGACGCGCTGAAAACTGTACCATTGCTGATCGTGCGGGGGGCCTTGTCGGACCTGCTCAGCGCGAAAACGGCAAAGAAGATGCTGACGCGGCTTGATCGCGCCGAACTGGTCACCGTACCCGATGTCGGACATGCGCCGGTTCTGAATGAAGCGGAAGCCATCGCGGGTATCGATCGGTTGCTTGAGCGGGTATTGCAGGACGCCTGATGGCTGGTCCCCTGCGCATCCTTCATCTGCACAGCAGCTTTTCGCTGGGCGGAAAGGAGGCGCGGGCGGTCAGGCTGATGAATGTGTGGGGTGATAAGGCGGTCCATACGATCCTGAGCGGCGTTTCCGGTCAGCTTGGCGCCCGCGATGCGATAGAAACGGAAATAGCGGTTGCATTTCCGCAGGATGCGCCCTCGCTGACAGGGCAACTGTCTTTATGGCGCTATCGGGCGCTGGCGCTTTATATGCAGCGGTTCGATCTGGTCCTGAGCTATAATTGGGGCGCAATGGACGCGGTGATGGCGCATCGGCTGTTCGCGTCAGTGATGCGCCTTCCTCCGCTCATTCACCATGAAGACGGCTTTAACAGCGATGAGACCGATGGCCTTAAGCTTCGTCGCAACCTCTTTCGCCGGATTGCGCTGGGTACTGCCTCTGCATTGGTGGTGCCATCCGAAAAGCTCGAAGCGATTGCGATGCATGATTGGAAGCAACCGCGCGAGAGGGTTCGGTTGATCCGCAATGGGATAGATGTTGCGCGGTATGAACGCATTGGCGATCCCGCTGCTATCCCCGGACTTGTCCGCACGCCCGGTAAATTGCTTGTCGGGACGCTGGCGGGACTTCGTCCGGTCAAGAACTTGCCGCGCCTCGTACGTGCGGTCGGCGTGCATAAGGACAAGCTGCAACTCGTCATTGTCGGGGACGGGCCTGAACGTGAGACCATCCTTGCGGAGGCTGCCGCTATGGGGCTGGACGACCTGCATTTGCCGGGCTTCATGACTAAGCCCTGGCAATTTGTCGGGCTTTTTGATATATTTGCCCTGTCTTCGGACAGCGAGCAGTTTCCTATTTCGTTGGTGGAGGCGATGGCGGCTGGCTGTCCGGTGGTGTCCACCGACGTCGGCGATGTCGCGCATATGGTCGCGCCGGAAAATCGTCCATTCATTGTGCCGCCGGACGATGAGGATGCTTTTTCGCTGTCGCTTGGCAAGCTTGCAAACGGGACGAAATTGCGTGCGGACATTGGGATGGCGAATCGTGCGAAGGCCAGGCTTTGCTTTGCGGAAGCCGATATGATTGCCGCATATGCCCGACTTTACGGGCAAGCTATAGCCAGACCCGGTGCATTGCTGTAGAGCGCGGGAAATTTTGCGCGCAAGGGCGTGAAAACTTGGTATAGGCGGCCAATTGCCTGCGGGGCAATATGGAATTCTTGGGGAGCATAATGTGTTCAAGGGTTTGAAACCCATCATCTATGGCGGCCGTGAAGTATGGCCGCTGGTCGAAGGCGGCAAGGGTGTCGCAGTGTCCAACCATATGAGTTCGGGCGCATGGGCTGCTGCTGGCGGCATTGGTACCGTGTCGGCCGTCAACGCCGACAGCTATGACCCGACCGGCAAGATCATTCCGCAGGTTTATCAGTCAGCCACACGGCGCGAACGGCACGAGGAACTGATCCAGTATGCCATTGATGGCGCGGTGGAACAAGTGAAGCGTGCGTTCGAACTGGCCGGCGGCAAAGGCGCAATCAATATCAATGTGCTGTGGGAAATGGGCGGTGCACAGCGCGTGCTTCACGGCGTGCTGGAACGGACGCGCGGCATGGTGGCGGGCGTGACCTGCGGCGCTGGCATGCCCTACAAGCTGAGCGAGATTGCGGCCTCATACGAGGTCAGCTATCTTCCGATCATCAGCTCCGCCCGGGCATTTCGCGCGCTGTGGAAGCGCGCTTACAGCAAGGCATCGGAATGGCTTGCTGCCGTGGTCTATGAGGACCCTTGGCTGGCGGGCGGACATAATGGTTTGTCCAATGCCGAAGATCCATTGAAGCCTCAGGACCCCTATCCGCGTGTACGCGATCTGCGCGCCACGATGCGCGAAGGCGGCATCAGCGACGAAGTGCCGATCGTCATGGCTGGCGGCGTCTGGTATCTGCGCGACTGGAATGAGTGGATCGATAATCCGGAGCTGGGCCGGATCGCCTTCCAATTCGGTACGCGACCCCTTCTGACACAGGAAAGCCCCATTCCGCAGGGATGGAAGGATCGCCTGACGACGCTGGATGAAGGGGACATCCTGCTGCATCGTTTCTCGCCAACCGGATTTTATTCATCGGCAGTCCTTAATCCCTTCCTGCGTAACTTGGAAAACCGTTCGGAACGGCAGATCGCCTTTTCCGGCGAAGCGGCTGGCGATCATCAACATCAGCTGGACGTGGCGGTGAAGGGCAAAAATTTCTGGGTGACACGTGGTGACTTGCTCCGCGCACGCGAGTGGTACGGATTGGGCTATACCAGTGCGCTCAAGACGCCGGACAATACGTTGGTGTTCGTGACCGAAGAAGAACGCACCCTCATCCGCAAGGATCAGGCCGATTGTATGGGTTGTCTTAGCCAGTGCGCGTTTTCAAGCTGGATGGATACTGAAACCAACAGCACCGGGCGTCTCGCCGATCCCCGCAGTTTCTGCATTCAAAAGACGCTGCAGGACATTGCCCATGGCGGTGACATCGAACAGAATCTGATGTTTGCCGGCCATGGAGCGTATCAGTTCAAGCAAGATCCTTTTTATTCAAACGGGTTTGTTCCGACAGTGAAGCAATTAGTCGACCGGATACTGACGGGGGATTGAGGGAGGTTCAATCGGCCGCATTCTCAACAGCTTCACCAGCACTTTGGACGTCCTCACCCGCGCCTTCTACGGTGTTGCAGGCGGTCACGAATAATGCGCCAGTCAATAATAGCGCAGCCAATATTTTCCTGGTCATCTGATTTCTCCTAGTGGGCCTTCGTCATGCAGGGCGCTGGCGTTTATCCCAAAAGAAAACGTAGGGGGTGCTCCCGGAGTTCCAAGCGGCATGAAATAGCGGGGTGACCAGAACCCGACGCGCTATGAAGCGTTCCGTTCAATCTGGTTTTGGTATGGTCGGTGAAGTCGTGCGTTCTGAACGGGCCTTGCCGCGTCAGTGATCGCTCTTGCCAGCAGCGGCATCGCGAACCTGTCGATCGCGGGCGATGCTTTCGGCCCTGTCGGCCATTTTTTCCCACGCCTCTACAGACCGGAGGCAGCGGTCGCGGACGTTGGCGAGCGGTGTCTTATCAGCCTCTATCCGGGCATCCTTGGCACGTTCGCGGTAAAAATCAGCGTGACTCATGACTAGGCCCTCGTCGCGCAACAGGAAAGAACAGAGCGTCCGGAAGCCATAAAAGCCTCCGGACGCCCTGAATCAGGGTCGGATCAGGCCGACTGCAGGTTGACGGCGGCCATTTTGCCGCGCTTGTCCTGCTGCAATTCGTAAGAAACGCGCTGATCCTTGTCCAGCGTGCGCATCCCGGCAGCTTCTACCGCGGTAATGTGCACAAAGGCGTCAGTGCCGCCATCTTCCGGCGCAATGAAACCATAGCCCTTGTCAGCGTTGAAAAATTTTACGGTGCCGATTGGCATGAGCGTATTCCTTCTATTCGATATTAATGCGTTCCCGACCGTCGGGTCCGCGAAGTGCTGCAGAAGCGTGGGAGAGAAGGAAGTCAGCGCCGTCAGGCACAAGTATCCGTCGCCGCGTGCGACATTTAGCAGACATAGTATAGGCGGGAATGCCCGGATAAGCAATGCAGGCGAATAGAGGGCGCATTCTATGGACGAAATGCCGGACGTTCCCTTCCTGTGCGGAGGACAGGGAACGCCGGATCAGTGAATTTCAGGCAACCTCCCGCTCGGCGGTTTCCAGGCGATGGTTGGTATTTCTGTATGCCAGGATTTGTTCGGTATAGCCCTTGGCAAGTCCTTCATGGGCGGCACGACTTTCCGGATTGGCTGCGCTACGGGCACGCAACAGGGAAATTTGTTGGCGATAGAAAAGGTAGTTCAGATCCATGTCGTTCCTCTCCTTCGAGATGCACGTCAATGCATCGTCTATGCAAACGCATTTTAAAAATGGTGCGTTGACAGTGGGTTTAGGTACGTACGGCTTGATACGACTCCGCTTAGCATATTTCAGCGCGGATGTCGTTAGTTACTTCAACAAGTCGTGCAAATTCAACTTGTTGAGGCTGAACGCATTGGGATTCGCCAGCTTGTCGGCGCGATAGGCGGCGATGCGTTCGCCATAATCTCTGGCCAGTCTTGCATGCCGCGCACGCAATTCCGGGCTGCCGGCATCCATCGCCCGCAAAAGCGAAAGCTGTTCATTGAAGAACAAGTCATTCAAATCCATGTCGTACCTCTCCTCGACATGATTGACGGTGCACAAAGGCGGCCCTGGCATATGTTTGCCAGTGGACATGAAGGCGCACGTTAACTCTATCCTATCAGAACAGGACGCGTGAGTCGCTATCGGGCGGGTGCTTGCGGTGATATTTGGCGGCACTGTCGCAATTGAACAACAGATGCGTGAGATCGCCCGGTGTCAATAAGCTCTGGCGCCGCGAGAAGCGTACAAGCCGGACCGTACGACGGGACCGGAGAGAATCTTTGTCTTCATCTTGCGACGGAGCAGGTCCGCGCCATCGGAATTCAGACAAACGACTCGCGTGCCGCCCGATTCAAGCGGTTCCATGGTGGTAAAGGCGACTGCGTGACGTTCACAGGTGTCAGAAACGACCTGCATCGTCTCGCTGATGTTGATGGCGCGGCTCATCCGGCGCGTTCGCGCGATTGGTTAAGATAGGCTATGGGGACTGTTCCTTGTCTTGTAAGCGGGACGCACAAGCGTCCCGGCACGCGATGCCTACGGCCTGAATATCGCGTGGTACAGATCTCGTAACAGAACGGCGCGGAAATGTCGCTGCAATTCGGTCAGTCGGTCGTGGCCGCCGCTGGAAGTTTAGGAAGTTTAGGGTTGTGGAGAGCATATTGGCATAACAGCCATGGCGCAATCTCCCTCTCTCCCCGCGTGGAGAGAGGGAGATTGCGCGTGTCCGAACCGCTTATTCGCAGCGGATATTGTTGCGGTCGATCGCACGCCCCGCGAGCGCACCGCCAGCAGCACCCAATATGGTGCCCAGCGTCTTGCTGCCACCCGGGGCGATGATGTTGCCAAGCACACCGCCAGCGACTCCGCCGACGATCAGGCCCGTCGTGCCATCGGGCTTTTTGCAATAATAATTGCCGTTCGCGTCCCGATAGATGGTGTCATTGTCGCGCAGCACATAACCATTTTCGCTATACCGGCGGTCATAGCGATCATTGTCGCCAAACAGCCCGCCATTGGCGCAGCCGGTCAAAGAAAGTGCCGCCGCAGCCGTTACGGCCATAAGGTGATTCCGCATTTGGTGTTCCTCTCCGGTTGTTACCGATGAGGGATCAACCATCGGCGGCGGATCGGGTTGCATGAGGTGCTGCGGAGCGGTTGGGAGATGCTGCGGGGGCGCATGGATCTGGTCCATTTCGGATCAAATCGCATCCGTAATGGATTGATCCGCGCAGATATTCCCGCCATTAAAAACCTCCTTTGTATATCAAAGAAGTAAGCTTGCCCGCTGGACCTCTGGCTGCCCGCGGAGCGTCCGCTGTGGGGAGCGGGCGGCGGGAATCCATTCCCTGGGCCTTCCACCTGGTTTGGCGTCGGGAGGTGGATTCCCGCCTTCGCGGGAATGACGAGTGGCGGATGGCAAATGCCCCACTTGGCTACAGGCGGCATCGGGCCGCTTTGGTGGGTCGGCTCTCTCCAACTCCGGCCGGGCAGCATGCTGTCCAGCCATCGCATCCTCTTTTTTGAAAGGACGGCCCGGTCGCGTTGTATGCAAGAAACTCCTTATTTTTCCGGTCATTCTGGCAATGCTTTACTCCGATTTAACGGATTTTGCGCAGACTCGCTTACTAATAGGAAGTGGATTCGGATTTGACGCGGGCGCCATATATCCAGGACAGAGGAATTCGCCGGGCGGAGCGCCGCAAGGTTATGATTCACGCAAGCATCCGTGGTCACGGAATTGTCCGGTTTGATGCAGATGTGCGTGACATCTCGGTCACCGGCTTTCGCTTTGAAACGAGCTTCACTTTGCATGTGGGAACACGGCTTTGGCTCACCATTCCGGGTTTTTCAGGGTTTGAGGCCTCGATCGCGTGGCGCGAGGGTTTTACCTATGGCTGTTCTTTTACGACGCCCTTGCATCAGGCCGTATGCGAACATGTGGCAAAACAGCATCCGGCACATGACAGTCTGCACTAGGGTTGCCAGGCGAGCAGGCCACCATCGCCCCCACTCATAAACGAAACGAGCGCCGCGAACTGGACGGCTGGCAAGATCGGTGTCTATCATGGGCACCGGGAGAATTGTCATGACTATGAAATGGATTGCTGCGGTGCTTGTTTCTGCATTGTGTTTGTCGGGACCTGCCATGGCCGCCCTGGCAGCCGGAGAGAAGGCTCCCGACTTCACCACGCGCGGTGCCTTGGCTGGTAAGGTTTTTACCCTGAATCTGGCTGAGCAGCTCAAGCATGGTCCGGTAGTTCTTTACTTTTTTCCTGCGGCATTCACGCCGGGATGCACTATAGAAGCGCATGAATTTGCCGAGGCAAGTGCCGCGTTCAAAAAGGCAGGGGCCAAGATTATCGGGTTGTCTGCCGACCCGATCGAAAAGTTGCAGAAATTTTCCGTAGAGGCGTGCCGAAACACCTTTGCGGTTGCGACTGCCAAGCCAGATGTCATCACCGCTTATGACGTGACGTTGCCACAGCGGGCCGGGCTATCCAATCGCACCTCTTATGTGATCGCGCAAAGCGGTCGTGTCGCCTACACCTATAGCGACCCCAATCCCGCAGATCATGTCAGGAACACATTGGCGGCGGTGAAGTCACTGGGTAAATGAACAGGTAGTGGCCCTAGAGCGGGCAGCGTGAAATCTGAATCACCCCGCCCGCTTTATGTTTTTGTTGTCGCATCGTTTGTTGCGGAAAACCGGTTCCCACTTTTCCGCACGATGCTCTGCGCGGACGCTGGCAAAACGCCGTGCAATATGACATCGCAGATTGACTGTCCCGCCGCACTATATTGTGCCTTTGTCAGGCGCTTGACCCCCATTGCCGCTGTCACCTGAGGCAGGCAGTTGGCATAGTGGTGGCTTGCGGCCCAGATCATGAAAATCAGGTGATAGGGATCGACCTTTGCAATTTTGCCGTTGTCGATCCAATGCTGGATTACGGCGACGGATTTCTCCATCATCGTTTTAAAGCTGGTCTCCAGATAATGTGACAGCACCGGCGCGCCTTGCAATATTTCCCCCGCAAACACCCGCGATGCTTCGGGATAGCGCCGTGACAGCTCGATCTTTTGCCTGATATAACGGGACAGTTCCGTCTTTGGGTTCCCTTTCGGGTTCATCTCTCGCAGGGTAGCTAACCAGGTTTCCAGCGCTCGTTTCAGCACCGCGTTGTAAAGATCGGATTTGCGCTTGAAATAATGGTGCAAGTTGGGTTGCGACATATCGATCTTGCGGGCGACCTTGTCCATGGTGGCGCCATAATAGCCATAGTCGGCGAACACTTGCTGCGCAGCGTCCAATATCCGTTCTTCATTGCGGACTTGAATGCGCGTGCGTTTTGCCGTCCCGCGGCGTCCAGCGGGGAGTGGTTTGGCAGGCAAGGTGATTAACGTCCGCGGCATCGCTCTATATGTTTCTTTCGACAGAAAGCGGCGCTATTGCGGTTCTTTCGGCTGTCGCAATATGCGCGCATTTCCCGATTTCTTGCTGGAGCGAGAGCATGCCGACCATTCCGGCGACTCGCTTATCCAAAGTGCACAGGTCTCGAGAACCCTGAATATATATCCGAACCATTGAGAAATTCCCATCAGCCTTCTGGCATATGCGCATCGCATATAGCGGGCCGAGGATGAACTTTTGGTAACCATATATATCACCGCTGCGCCGCTCGCCAATGATGCGATGCGTCTATGCCGTGCATATACCGGGGCGCTGATCGATGAGACGACGCATTCCCAACATCCGGGGACACCCGGATGTTGGGAAACTACGAAATAGCAATTACTGGTTTAGCAGAGACGAGATGTCGAACCGATAAAAGCTATGTTACGCGCTTTGAGGAGCAGCGTCGCCGAACGGACCTTTACGGCGACGGGTCTTCGGGATCGATGAACCCGTGGTTGGAACCGATGCGGGTTTGGCGCCAAAGCTGTCATCGCGATTGAATTCGCCGGTTTCAAGCAATGTTTTGATTTCGTCACCGCTCAGCGTCTCAAATTCCAGAAGCGCACCCGCGAGCATATGAAGTTGATCCTCATGTTCTGTCAGCACGTGTTTGGCGCGATCATAGCCCATTTCCACGATGTGGCGAATTTCCGCATCGATGGCTTGCGCTGTCTCGTTCGACATATGCATGTTCTGGGTACGCGAATAGCCCAGGAACACTTCTTCTTCGCCTTCGCTATATTGTAGCGGTCCCATTTTGTCCGACATGCCCCAGCGAGTTACCATATCGCGGGCCAGCTTGGTCGCATATTGAATGTCGCCGCTGGCGCCGGAACTCACCTTGTCATAGCCGAAGATAACCTCTTCAGCGACCCGTCCACCCATGGAGACGGCAAGATTCGCATACATCTTGTCGCGATGATAGCTGTAATTGTCGCGCTCGGGCAGACGCATGACCATGCCGAGAGCGCGGCCGCGCGGGATGATCGTCGCCTTGTGAATGGGGTCGGACGCTGGCTCATGAACGGCCACGATGGCATGGCCAGCCTCATGATAGGCGGTCATTTTCTTTTCGTCTTCGGTCATGACCATGGACTTGCGCTCGGTGCCCATCATCACCTTGTCCTTGGCCTGTTCGAACTCGTCCATAGCGACCAGACGCTTGCCGCGCCGGGCAGCCAGCAATGCCGCTTCGTTGACCAGATTGGCAAGGTCCGCGCCGGAAAATCCGGGGGTGCCACGCGCAATCACGCGCGGCTGTACATCAGGAGCCAGCGGCACCTTTTTCATGTGGACAGCCAGAATCTTTTCGCGGCCTTCAATGTCCGGGCGCGGCACAACAACCTGACGGTCGAAGCGACCCGGACGCAGCAGCGCAGGGTCAAGCACATCGGGCCGGTTGGTTGCGGCGATGATGATGATGCCTTCGTTCGCTTCAAACCCGTCCATTTCGACTAGAAGCTGATTCAATGTCTGTTCGCGTTCGTCATTGCCATTGCCAAGCCCGGCACCGCGATGACGCCCGACGGCGTCGATTTCGTCGATGAAAACGATGCAAGGCGCATTTTTCTTCGCCTGTTCGAACATATCCCGCACGCGGCTGGCACCCACGCCGACGAACATTTCAACGAAATCGGAACCCGAAATGGTGAAGAAAGGCACGCCCGCCTCACCCGCGATCGCGCGGGCAAGCAGCGTCTTGCCGGTGCCGGGGCTGCCCACGAGCAGTGCTCCCTTGGGGATCTGACCGCCAAGGCGCGCAAATTTCGTCGGGTCTTTCAGAAATTCGACGATTTCCTGAAGCTCTTCACGTGCTTCGTCAATGCCGGCAACGTCGTTGAACGTAACCTTGCCCTGTTTTTCAGTCAGCAGCTTGGCTTTGGACTTGCCAAAACCCATGGCACCCGATCCTGAACCCTTTTGCATCTGTCGCAGCACAAAAAAGGCGATGCCCAGGATCAAAAGAAACGGCAGCGACTGATAGAGCAGGATCATCCAGAAACTCGGCTGTTCTTCCGCCTTGCCGCTGTATTTCACATTATAATCATCAAGCAGATTGGCCAGGCCGGGATCGCTGACGGGGATGGTGTTGAATGTCTTGTTGTCGGTGAACGTTCCGCTGATACGGTCGGGCGCGATCGATATTTCCTTGACCTCGCCCTGCTGCACTTTCTCCCGGAATTCCGAATAGGCGATGGAATCACCAGCGGGCGATACCGATCGGGAATCGAAAATGGAGACGAACAGCAACAGCGCCACGATCACGCCGGCCCAGATCATGGCGCTTTTCATCCAGGGATTGCTCTGTGGCTCTTTATCGTCGTTCATCTTCACTCTCTATAGGGGTACACCCAAGATAGGGGGTCATCGTCAAATGACAATATCCATCGGACAGGCGGACCAATATCAGCCTTGTCCCCGCCGGAGCGGGGCAGGCTTCACCGTCCATATATCACCGCCCTGCAATAACAGCGACCCGATTGTATATTTCTTGCCAAGCCCGAGCTGAACGAGCGCTTGATCGAGTGTATCGCCGCGCGGCACCAGTTCAGGATCAAGGCGGGTCAGCATGTGCAGCAGCAGACGTCTTTGAATTTCCCGGGGAAAATCTGTCCGGTCAAGACGGATTTCTTCGCCGGCTTGCTGCAAATGTTGCGAACAAAGACCCTTGATCACCCAATTGAGAGCGATTTCGGCTTCCGCCAAGGCTGCTGCGCTGCGGCTGGCCGACACAGAATCAAGCCAGTCCGTTTGCTGGAGATGCATTCGCATGGCTACACGGTCAAAGCGGGCATCGGCGTTGCTTGGGTCCTCCACATAGGGGCAACCCGTCTGTTCGACTATCTGTGCCAGTTCGGCGCGCCTCCAGCTAAGCAGAGGTCGCAACAGCCGGTCCGACCGCTCCCGCACGCCCGCCAGGCCCGCGACACCGGACCCCCTATTGAGGCGCATCAACAGCGTTTCCAACTGGTCGTCGGCATGATGCGCGGTCATCAGCCAATCAAGCCCCCGCTGTTCGCACCATTGCCACAACAGACAATAGCGCTCCTTGCGCGCGGCAGATTGCAAATTCCCGGTAATAGGGGCAGGCGGGCTCAGCGTAGCATGGGGAATGCCCCGTTCGAGGCACCATTGCGCAACCATCGCGGCCTCGTCCGCCGCTTGCAAACGAAAGCCGTGGTTCACGGTCGCCGCTTCCACCTGTCCGGGCAGGGCGAAATGCGAGACTGTGAGTAGGGCCATGCTGTCGGGGCCGCCCGATACCGCAATGCCGAAACGATCATCCGGCTTCACCGGACGGTCGAGCAATCTTTCCAGATTCAACCTGAAGCGCGTGGAGAAAGGATCATCCAGTGCATTTGGCACTGATGCGCCCTTTGGCGACCGTGTCTTTCAGCGCAGCTGTTGCGGTTGCGCCATAGACATCGTCGAATTCGTCATAGACCTTGCAAGCGTCCTTGGTTTTTTTGAGTTGGATAAGCGCTTGACCCAGATAGGCGAGGCTATCCGGAGCGCGCTCGCCCTTTGGTCTTTTCTGGTAATTTTCGTATAATGCCACTGACGCCAAGGCTGGCTTGCCTTCGTCCAGATAAGCGCGACCAAGCAAATTCTGGGCGAAACTCGCGCGACGGTGCGAGGGATATTTTTCCACGACGCTTTTCAGTTGCGCCTCCGCCTCGGGGTAGAATTTAGCCGCCCAGAGACGATAGCCATATATATAGGCATCCTCTGGCGCATCGCCTGTGTCTGGCTTCTCAATCGCTGCGACTGCGGCTTTGCGGGCTTCGTTAGCAGGAGCTGCGGCTGTGGGTTTGACCGGAGCCGGTGCAGCACCGATGGCCGGCGCGGCAGGGGCAAGACGTGCTTCGGTTTCTGCCTTGTATTTGTTGAACATGTCTTCAAGTTGACGAAGCTTGAAGGCGTTCTGTTCCCCTTGTTCGGTAAGATTGGCCAGTTGCGCCTCCAGCGCGTCCACACGAGCGGTAAGGTCGGCGATTGGCGATGACGCGGGCGTACCCGGCGCCGTCGCCGGGGCAGCGGGCGCCGGAGTGATTTCCGGCTCGAAATATTGGTTGGAGCCGCCCGGGAAAACCTTGCGCTGGACCGCCTTCATTTCCTTTTCCAGGCGTCCCACGCGCATTTCAACATTAGAAGACTGCGCAATGGCGGAGCCGGTCGAAACAGCAATAGTTCCCATGGCGATCAAGATTAACTTGCGCATCGCATATCCTCTGCAATGATTAATGTGCCCGACACACTCTTTTCGGGTCGATCATAACGGGTTTCCTTGCAGGGTAAAGATTGACCTGCGATGAATCTGCGTGGTTTTCAGCTTCATGATGACCAACTTGTTCAGGGTAGATTGGAGCCTGACGGCGGTGGTGCGGAAGGACGGGCGTTAAGTGCGGAAGCGCTAATGCCAACATCTGCAATGGTTTTGTCCGGCGTTCCCAGCGGCGGCACTTCCTTGCCGCCAACGGTGACGCGAAGCGCCTGTGGCCGTCCCGTCAGAATCAACGGATTTTTGGCGTCGGCGGGTACGGAATAGCTTTCGCCTGCCGCCATTTCCTTTTCGAACAATCGCTTGCCGCCTTCTTCATAGATGCGCAGCCAGACCGTATCGGTTGCGGTCAGGACGACCTCGCCCGATGGCGTGGCGGGCGGCATTGGAACCGACACCGCGCCAGGGCGTGCCGGTGCAGGCGCGGGGGCTTCAATTACAGCAGTTTGCGCGATTTCCTCGTCGGTGGGCGCAGTGAAATACTGGGTGCGCCAGATGCCATAACCGACCGCCAGTATCAGAGCCAGCACGATAGCGGTCCAGGCGAGGTAACGAGGTGGGACGCGCGCGGGATCGGCGGGTTCAAACGCCTCATAACGCGACCCCGTCATGGCGTCCTGAGCCTCCAGCTCGGCCCGAACTTCCCGCGCGATCTGCACTTCGTCCAGTCCGACGGCCCTGGCGTAAGCACGGGAGAAACCGATACAATAGGTGCTGCCGGGTAGTGCGGCATAATCGCCGGTTTCCAGCGCCTTCAACAAACGCAGAGGAACACGCGTGCGCGCTGCCACATCCTCCAGCTCCAGTTTCATGGCTTGGCGGCCCATGCGCAGCTTGTCACCTGGTCCGTGAATGTTCAGTTCTTCCTGAGAAATTTCTTCTTCCGCAGCCATTACCATCTCCTGGACCGGCGATGCGTGACGCCCCGGCGCTTTCTCACATTGCCGGGCAATGCATGTCAACTTGGTGGATGGTATTTATTTCGGATTGATGCTCATGGCGCAGAAGTTAATTAAGTTCGACTTTCCGGTCAGTTGCCCATCGCGCCAACGCGTCGCGAATATCGCTTCGGCCGCTTGTCAGCAAAGCCGCCATTTCCACCTGCAACGGCTTTACTTCCAATGAACGGATCATGGCTTTGACCGGGCCAACCGACGCCGGTGTAATGGACAGCCGCTTGATCCCCAGTCCGAGCAGCGCCATGGCTTCCAACGTGCGGCCACCCATTTCGCCACACACCCCGACCGGGACATCATATTCGCGGCAGGCAATCACGACGCGGTTAAGGAAGCGCAAAATAGCGATGCTGAGCCAGTCATAGCGTTCCGCCAACTTGGGGTGTGCGCGATCGGCCGCAAACAGGAACTGCGTCAGATCATTCGTGCCTACCGACAGGAAATCGAGCTTGGGCAGCAGAATATCGAGTACCTCTGCCAATGCGGGAACTTCCAGCATCGCGCCGTAGCGGATCTTGGTCGGTATTTTTTTCTTCTGTTTCATCAGCCATGCACGCTGGGCCTCGAACAATGTCCTGGCGGCGTCGAATTCCCATGGTTCGGAAATGAGCGGGAACATGACGTGGAGCGTTCGCCCCGCCGCCGCTTCCAACAGTGCACGGGCCTGGGCTTTCATCAGGCCATCGCGCTCAAGGGCAAGGCGTAGCGCGCGCCAGCCCATTGCGGGATTATCTTCCTGACTTTCGTGGTCCTGGCGCATATAGGGCAGCGCCTTGTCTCCGCCGATGTCGACGGTGCGAAAGATGACTGGGCGTTCTCCCGCCGCGTCCAGTACATCCCTGTACAGCCTTTGTTGACGTTCGCGCTGGGGCAAGGTGGCAGAAACCAGGAACTGGAATTCGGTACGGAAAAGACCAATGCCATCCGCGCCGGTTACATCGAGCGCCGCGACATCATCACGAAGCCCAGCGTTCACCATCAGCTCGATCCGTTCGCCATCCAGCGTTTGCGATGGCAGGTCGCGCATTGCGGTAAAGGCGGCGCGGCGTTTCTGGGTGAAGGCGAGCTTGGTCTCGAACACCTCGTCCATCGCCGGTGTCGGCCGGATGAACAGCCGGTTTTCATTGACGTCGATCAGCAGCAGATCACCCTCGTTGACCAGATGCCGGATATCGCGGACACGGCCAAGGACCGGCACGCCCATCGCACGCGCAACAATGGTGACATGAGCCGTCAGCGACCCTTCCTCCAAAATCACGCCCTTTAACCGACGGCGGTCATATTCCAGCAATTCTGCCGGGCCAAGGTTGCGGGCGATCAAAATGGCATCCTGTCGCAGACCCAATTGTGCCGCAGTGCCCATTTGGCCCGACACTGTACGGATCAGGCGGTTGGCCAGATCCTCCAGATCGTGCATCCGTTCGGCAAGCAATGGGTCGTCGATCTGGCGCATGCGCATTCGGGTGCGTTGCTGCACGCGCTCGATGGCTGCCTCAGCGGTCAGGCCGCTGTCGATTGCTTCATTGATGCGTCTGGCCCAGCCTTCGTCATAGGCGAACATCTTGTAGGTTTCGAGCACCTCCTCATGTTCGCCATCGACTCCGAATTCGGACTGGCCCGCCATCCGCTCGATCTGCTCTCGCATCTTGGCAAAGGCGGAATAAACGCGTTGACGCTCTACCTCGATGTCTTCCGCGACAGTATGTTCAATGGTGACGCGCGGCTGGTGGAACACGGCATGGCCGCGCGCCATACCCATGACGAGTTGCAGACCCGATAATATGGTGGGAGAGGTGTCCTGCACCCGGGTATGCGCTGGACCTTCGTCGATCAGGCCAGCATTGGAGATGAGTTCGGCCAACACCATCGCCACCGTTTGAAGCGCCTCGATCTCAACTTCATCATAGCGGCGCGGTTCAACATGTTGGACCGCCAGCACGCCGACCGATTGTTCCCGCCGGACGATGGGAACGCCCGCGAAGCTGTGGAACAGTTCCTCGCCCGTTTCGGGGTTGTGCACGAAATCGGGATGGCTGGTTGCTTCATCCAGGTTCAGCGTTTCGATATTCTTGGCGATCGTGCCGACAAGGCCCTGACCCAGCGCCAGCTTTGTGACGTGCACGGCGTCTTGTTTGAGGCCTTGTGTCGCGTAGAGTTCCAGAAGCCCGTCCCGGAGCAGGTAGATCGAGCATACCTCGCTCGAAAGCTGTTCGGCAATGATCGCCACGACCTTGTTGAGCTTGCTTTGCGCATTGGTGCGCGACGCCATCACATCGTGCAGGCGATTGAGGATTTCCCGTGCTGATGCGGCGGCTGTAGTGGTCATGATCCATCGCTATCAGAAAGCCGTACGGGTTTCCAATGGGGATGACGGCTATTTGCCATGAATCAGGCTCATCCCTCCATTACAGGCATTCAGCCTGCCCGCTTTTCCAATGCCGCGACCGCTTCCTCCATCAGCGTGGCAATGATTTGTGCGACGGGTTCTTCGCCCTTTACCATGCCGACAGATTGGCCCGCCATGAGCGACCCGCCATCAATATCGCCGTCGATGACTGCGCGGCGAAGCGCACCTGCCCAATAATGCTCGATTTGAAGCTGTGCTTCGCCCATTTCGATTTCGCCTGCGTCGAGCCGGGCGGCCACTTCGCGTTGCTTGGCGGTAAAAGCTTCAGTGCTGTTGTTCTTGAGTGCGCGTACCGGAATGACGGGCAGGCGGGGATCGACCTGCACGCTTGCCACGGCGTCGCGCGCCGATGCCCGTATAAACGCCTTTTTGAAATTGGGGTGGGCGATCGATTCATGCGCGCAGACAAAACGCGTGCCAAGCTGGACACCCGAGGCGCCCATTTCCAGATAGCCGGCAATTGCGCCGCCGCGGGCTATGCCGCCCGCAACAAAGACCGGCAATTCATGCGCCAGTTCGGGCAGAATTTCCTGTGCCAGCACGGAGGTTGCGACAGGGCCGATATGACCGCCGGCCTCCATGCCCTCGATCACCAGCGCATCAACGCCGGACCGGACGAGCTTCTTCGCCAGCGAAAGCGCCGGTGCGAAGCAGATGACCTTTGCGCCCATCTCCTTGATCGCCTCTATGCTGCCCTTGGGCGGCAGACCGCCAGCAAGAACGACATGGCCGACTTCATGCTTCGCGCAAACTGCGATCAGGTCAAAAAGCTGTGGGTGCATGGTGATCAGGTTGACGCCGAAGGGCTTTGCCGTGAGCTTTTTCGTCTCGGCAATTTCGGTGTCCAGGAGGTCAGGCGTCATTGCGCCACAAGCAATCACGCCAAAGCCGCCCGCATTACTGATCGCGGACACGAGGTTGCGTTCGGAAACCCAGCTCATCGCACCGCACATGACGGCGACGTCGCAACCCAGAAATTCCGTACCACGCGCCATCAGGCGATGGAGCTTGTCTTTTGCCATCGGTTTCAAGCTGCCACGTCGGCGTCCAGCCCATAAGCAGTGTGCAGCACACGCACGGCAAGTTCGGTCTCATCCTCATCGATCAGGACGCTGACCTTGATTTCGCTGGTGGAGATCGCTTCGATATTGATGCCGCGATCGGCCAGCGTCTTGAACATGGTGGCGGCAACGCCCGCATGGCTCTTCATGCCGACGCCGACCACGGAAATCTTGGCGACTTCGGCGTCCGTTATGATGCGATTGAAGCCGATTGTGCTCTTGTTGCGTTCCAACAGATCCACGCTGCGGGCCAGATCGGTGCGTGGTACAGTGAAGGTCACGTCGGTCTCACCCTTTTCGCGGCCGACATTCTGGATAATCATGTCGACGTTGATAGCCGCGTCGGCCAGCGGTCCGAATATGTGCGCAACGGCGCCGGGCCGGTCTGGTACGCGGGTCAGTATGATCTTTGCCTCGTTCTTGTCATGGGCGATGCCGGTGATGAGCTGCCGTTCCATATCGCTTCCTTCAATTTCTTCTTCGCTGACGATCAATGTACCGGGAAGATCGTCCTGATCCGGGTCCTCGAAAGAGGAAAGCACCTGAATGCGCACCCCTTCCTTCATGGCAAGGCCGACCGAGCGGGTTTGGAGGACTTTCGCCCCCACACTCGCCAGTTCCAGCATTTCCTCGTATGTTACCTTGTCCAGTTTGCGTGCACGCGCAACAATACGCGGGTCGGTGGTATAGACGCCATCAACATCGGTATAGATATCGCACCGATCGGCCTTTACCGCCGCCGCAACCGCAACGGCGGATGTATCCGATCCGCCCCGGCCCAGCGTCGCAATGCGGCCATCCTCCATCATTCCCTGGAAACCGGGAATGACCGCGACCTGTCCTGCCGCCATTGCCTTGTTCAATGCCGCGGTTTCGAAACTTTCGATCCGCGCCTTGGCATGGGTGTCGACGGTACGAATCGGCAATTGCCAGCCCAGCCAGCTTCGCGCATCCACGCCCATTGATTTCAAGGTCATGGCCAACAGGCCGCTTGTCACCTGTTCGCCGCTGGCGACGACGACGTCATATTCCGCCGGGTCATACAGGGAGCTCGCTTCGCGGCAGAAGCCCACCAGGCGGTCGGTTTCGCCCGCCATGGCAGACACGACCACGGCGACTTCATTGCCCTGTTCGACGACATGCTTGACGCGCGATGCGACATTGCGGATTCGTTCCATGCCCGCCATCGACGTGCCACCAAATTTCATTACTATGCGCGCCATGATTTGCGCCTTATTCCCGTCTGTTGCAGAGATGCCCCGGCGCGGGGCGCGCCCCTATTAGCACTGAGAGAAATTATGGCAAGCAAGGCCGCAACCACGATCAAGCCCGACGAAGCCGCGCATTTCGGCAAGTTGGCCGCTGACTGGTGGAATCCCAAGGGGAGCAGTGCGATGCTGCACAAGCTCAACCCTGTGCGCCTGCGCTATGTGCGGGAGGCAATTGATGCGCATTGGCGCGGCGATGCGCGCCTGATGCGCCCGCTTGAGGGCAAGCGCGTGCTGGATGTGGGATGCGGCGCGGGCTTGCTCAGCGAACCGTTGGCGCGGATGGGCGCGCAGGTCATAGCGATTGATGCGGCCCCGGAAAATATCGCTGTCGCTGTCGCGCATGCCGAAAAACAGGGGCTGGCTATCGACTATCGTGTCTGCGGTATCGAAAAGCTGGGTGAGAATGGCTTCGATCTGGTCACTTCGATGGAGGTGATAGAGCATGTTGCCGACCCGCAGGCTTTCGTCGATGGATTGGCTCGGGCTTTGGCGCCCAGCGGGCTCATGATCTTGTCGACGCCGAACAGAACGGCCCTGTCGCGCCTTGCCATGATTACGCTGGGCGAGGGACTGGGACAAATTCCGAAGGGCACGCATGACTGGCACAGCTTTCTGACGCCCGACGAACTGGAGGAAATGCTCGGCAAGGCAGGGCTGGAGGTGACGGATATACGCGGTCTGTCATTCAGCATTGGCGATGGTTTTACCCTCTGTGACAACAAGGCGCTCAATTATTTGATGAGCGTTCGCAAGGCGCGGGGCGATCATCAAGCGCCATAACCGACACACATGGCTCTTACGCAATGGAACACCCGGCCCCCTTTGATGGTTGTTCCGTGTTTCCGGTCCTTTCCGTGTTGATATGAAGGCATTTTGTCCGGGTGGACGCATTGAACCGGGAAAATGGGATCGGCGTGTTATGAAAGCACGTTTGTGATTCAATCGGGTCCTATGATGCTCTACGCCGACAACAGGACAATGAATCCGACAATGGCGGTGGGAGGCGTGGATGGATATGTTCTTGTTGGGCGCCGGGCTGGTTTATCTGTTGCTTCAGCTCACAAGCCTGATCCTGCTGCGCGGAAGATGGCGTATGGCCGCCTGGATATGTGCCGCTGCCATGGCGCTTGCAATCATTATCGGATTGCTGGGCGGCTATGGCGGATCAAACATGGCCTCGTTATGGATCGTCATCGCCATGCCGATACTGGCGGTGGTGCTGGCTGTTTTGCTGGTAGTGCGGGGCATTATGAAACTGGCGGAATGACATCGCTTTCGCCGTCAGCCCTTATCCCGCCGGTTGTTGCAACCTTCGCGCAACGGGCGTGATTGGCACCAGTTCGAAGACATCCAGCCGTGATTCCTGCCGCGGGGAAGGAATGACGATGCGCCACTGGAACGCCCCGACACGTTCGACATAGCCGGCAAGGTCGCGTTCCGGATCATCGCCATAGGCGGGCGGTTCCTTCTCTTCGCCCAATTCCATTGCGCCCAGAAAAACCTGGCGATCATCGCGCTCGGGCCAGATCCGTCCGGCAGGACGCTGCGACCCAGTCTGCTTGACGATCCAGAGCCTGTCCGCTTCTGCCTCTATATGGCAAAAGAAGCTTTTGTAGGCCATGAAATCCACGCCCTTTTCGCCATCGGGATGACCAAGTTTGATGACACGACATTCATAAGGACCGGGCGGCGGCGCGGCACGGGGCAAGGCTGCGCCTGGTTCCAGCAATGCTCCTTCCGCTTCGATAGCCTTGATGAAACCGGCATCACGCGCCTGACTTAACCCTTCCTTCCAGGCAGTGTCGAGGCCGTTGAGCCGTGCCATGTCGGCTGGGGAAATTACAGTGCGCCAATCCGCGATAGGATCGACCTCAACCACGTCCACGTTGGCCGATGCGGTTTCCGGTTCAGCCTGCCCGACGACTGTGGTGCAGGCGGACAGGGTCATCGCCAGCGTCATCGCCGCCGCGATTGAACGGGTCATATGCATCGTGTCAGATCCTTCTTGCTGTCCCCGGAAAGGGCCGGCTGAATGTTAAGAAAGGATGGACATCAAATATTAACAAATAGTTAATGTTGCTGCGGCGCAGCAATGAGAAAATAGTGATAAGTCACGAGGAATAAAAGGAAAATTGTTACGGTAGCGACCTGGCGTTCGCGGCGCGCGATGAATGGAAATCTCCATTCATCGCGCGCGCCGTTGGCCAAAACGCGTTAGCGGCAACGCAACTCGCCCCGGTCGATGGCCCTACCCAGGAGTGCCCCGCCTGCCCCGCCCAGGATGGTTCCTACGGTGCGATCACGCCCGGTATCCAGTTCCCTGCCCAGCAAGGCGCCAACTGCTCCGCCGATAATCAGCCCAGTCGTGCCATTATTGCGGCGACAATGATAGCGCCCATCGCGCCCGCGCCAGATACGATCGCCCCGATGAAGCCGTTGCGGTTCATAATAACGGCCACGGTCGTCATACATACGATGCTTCGCTCGCGCACCATGTGCGGGCGCCCATGGCGGCGGATCGGCCAGTGCGGGTGCTGCCGGTAACGCCAATGCAGCAAGAGCAGCCGCGATAATAGCTTTTCGCATGATCATTCTCCTGTAATCATTCCGCAACTTCAACGGTGCACGCACCATCAAAGTTGCATGAACCGGAAACTACATCTGGTGCATGAACGATACATTGCCGAAATCCAGGCGGGAGTTGGCCGGTTATTATTCCGCGGCCACCACCTCTGCCTTGTCGCTCAGCCTATGGGGCAGGCGATTGATCATTTCCTTGGGGCAAACCTGCCAGAAATCATTTTTGCGGCGATCCCAGTCATGCAGGATAGCCCCCGACCATTTGCTGTCAGTGGCGGCATGATGCTCCTCTATGAGGTCTTTAAGAACGCCCTCCCAATGCGCGCTGTCCAATCGCTGCCAGACGATGCTTTCGGGGTTGGCGTGCCGATCAAAACTGCCGTCGGTGTCGAGCACGAATGCCATGCCGCCGGTCATGCCCGCACCGAAATTGCTGCCCGTCCGGCCCAGAATGACAGCCGTGCCGCCGGTCATATATTCGCAGCCGTTTGCTCCGCAGCCTTCGACCACCACCTGCGCGCCCGAGTTGCGCACGGCAAAGCGTTCGCCCGCTTGCCCTGCAGCAAACAGCTTGCCTGCCGTTGCGCCATAAAGGACTGTGTTGCCGAGGATGGTATTGTGCTGGCTTTCAAGCGGACTCGACACCATTGGACGGACCGAAATGATGCCGCCCGACAGGCCCTTGCCCACATAGTCGTTGGCATCGCCAAACACTTCCAGCCGGATGCCCTTGCACAGAAACGCTCCCAGTGACTGGCCCGCACTGCCGCGCAGCCGCACCTGAATATGGCCATCGGCCAGTGCCGACATGCCGAACTTTTCAGTAACCAGTGCTGAAAGCCGCGTGCCAACGGCGCGATGCGTATTGCGCACCGTATAGGTTAGCTGCATCTTTTCGCCGCGTTCGAACACCGCCTTGGCATCGGCGATCATCTGTGCATCAAGGCTGTCTGGCACTTCATTACGGAAGGTATTGAGGCTGAAGCGGCGTTCGGCCGCCGAAGCATCGACCTTGGCCAGGATCGGGTTAAGGTCCAGATCGTCGAGATGTTCCGCGCCACGGCTCACCTGCTTCAGCAGTTCGGTGCGCCCGACAATATCGTCAAGGCTACGGAAGCCAAGCCGGGCCAGGATTTCGCGTACTTCCTCTGCAATGAAAGTCATCAGGTTAATGACCTTTTCCGGTGTGCCGGTGAACTTGTCGCGCAGTCGCTGATCCTGCACGCAGACACCCACGGGGCAGGTGTTGCTATGGCATTGGCGCACCATGATGCAGCCCATGGCGACAAGTGAGAGGGTGCCGATACCGAACTCTTCCGCGCCGAGGATGGCGGCGATGACAATATCGCGTCCGGTTTTCAACCCGCCATCGGTGCGCAGCTTCACCCTGTGGCGCAGACCATTGAGGGTCAGGACCTGATTAACCTCGGAAAGACCCATTTCCCACGGCGTTCCGGCATATTTGACGGACGTTTGCGGTGATGCGCCGGTGCCGCCGACATGGCCGGAGACAAGGATGACGTCGGCATGGGCTTTCGCCACGCCCGCCGCCACCGTGCCAATGCCAGCCTGACTCACCAGTTTCACGCACACCCGTGCGCGCGGGTTGATCTGCTTCAGGTCATAGATGAGCTGCGCCAGATCCTCGATCGAATAGATGTCATGGTGCGGCGGGGGCGAAATCAGGGTCACGCCCGGCGTCGAATGGCGAAGCTTCGCAATGAACTCCGTCACTTTAAAGCCGGGAAGTTGTCCGCCCTCGCCGGGCTTGGCGCCCTGCGCCACCTTGATCTCGATCTCTTCGCACGCGCTCAGATATTCGGAAGTGACGCCAAAACGGCCCGACGCGATCTGCTTGACGCCTGAATTTGCGTTGTCGCCATTGGCATAAGGCGTGTAGCGAATTTTGTCCTCGCCGCCTTCGCCGGATACAGCCTTGGCGCCGATGCGATTCATGGCGATGGCGAGCGTTTCATGTGCCTCGGGCGACAATGCGCCCAGCGACATGCCGGGCGTCACGAACCGCTTACGGATTTCCGTAATGGCTTCGACCTCGTCGATCAGGATCGATTCCTGCGCGTAGTTGAATTCCAGCAAGTCGCGCAGATAAACGGGCGGCATGTCCCGCACGCCGCGCGAAAATTGCAGATAGGTCGAATAGCTGTCGGTGCCGACAGCCGTCTGCAACAGGTGCATGAGCTGCGCCGAATAGGCATGCGTCTCACCGCCCGCGCGCTGGCGGTAGAAACCACCGATGGGCAGGTTGACGACCGCACTGTCATAGGCGTCATCATGGCGCATCTTCGCGTTGACGTGCAGAGAGGCATAACCTTCGCCCGAAATCTTTGACGGCATGCCGGGGAAGAGATCGTTGACGAGGGCGCGGGAAAGACCCACCGCTTCGAAATTATAACCGCCGCGATAGCTGGAAATGACGGCGATGCCCATTTTCGACATGATCTTGAGCAGGCCTTCGTTGATCGCCGTGCGGTGTCGTTCGAGGCAGGTCGCATAGTCCATGTCGCCGAACAGGCCGCGCGCATGGCGATCCGCGATGCAGGCTTCGGCGAGATAGGCGTTCACGGTGGTCGCACCAACGCCGATCAGCACCGCATAATAATGGGTGTCGAGGCATTCGGCCGAACGCACGTTGATCGAGGCATAGCTGCGCAGTCCCTTGCGCACCAGATGCGTGTGTACGGCGGCGGCGGCAAGAATCATCGCCATGCCGACGCGGTCCTCGCCAACATTTTCGTCGCTGAGGAATATTTCGGTATGGCCTTCGCGTACCGCTTTTTCCGCTTCTTCACGGATACGGGTGATGGCGGCGCGCAGCTGCTCTGGCCCGCTTTCGGCAGGGTAGGTACAATCGATCTCCGCGACAGCATCACCGAAATAGGCCTTCAGCCGCAGCCAGTCAGCGCAGGTCAGCACAGGGCTGTCCAACACCAGCACGCCTTCATTCTTGCTGCGATCCTCCAGGATGTTGGCAAGATTGGCAAAGCGCGTGTTAAGGCTCATCACATGCCGTTCGCGCAAGCTGTCGATCGGCGGGTTGGTCACCTGGCTGAAATTCTGGCGGAAGAAATGGCTGATCGTGCGGGGCTTTTCCGAAATCACTGCAAGCGGTGCATCGTCACCCATGGAACCGATGGCTTCTTTCGCATCCTCGACCATGGGAGCGAGGATCAGCTCCATATCCTCCAGCGTCATATTGGCCGCGACCTGGCGGCGGATAAGCTCCGCCTTGTCCCAATGCGGGGTAGCATCCTTCGGGGCAGCAGCGAGATCGGCCATAGTCTTGAAGTTGCCGACCATGCTCGCATACGGGCGCTCGTCCGCAATACGGTCCTTGATCTCCCGGTCGGAATAGACCTCGCCTTCGGCAAGATCGACGGCGATCATCTCTCCGGGGCCAAGGCGGCCTTTGCGGATGACGGTGCTTTCGGGAACGATCACCATGCCGGCCTCTGAACCCACGATCAGCAGATTGTCGGCGGTCTGCGTGTAGCGCAGCGGACGTAAAGCATTGCGATCCATGCCCGCTACGACCCAGCGGCCATCGGTCATCGCCAGCGCGGCGGGACCGTCCCAGGGTTCCATGACGGATGCCAGATACTGGTACATGGAGGCATGACTCTTCGGCAGGTCGCTATTGCCCTGCCATGCTTCGGGAACCAGCATCAGTTTCGCCGTCGGCGCGTCACGTCCGGCGCGGCAAAGCGTTTCGAACACGGCATCCAGCGCGGCGGTATCCGATGCGCCTGCCGGGATCACCGGCTTGATGTCCTCGCTATTGTCGCCAAAGGCGAGGCTGGCCATCTTGATCTCGTGGCTTTTCATCCAGTTCTTGTTGCCCCGGATGGTGTTGATCTCGCCATTATGCGCCAGCGTGCGGAACGGCTGGGCCAGCCACCATTGCGGGAAAGTGTTGGTCGAATAGCGCTGATGAAAGATTGCAACACGGCTTTCGAACCGTTCGTCCTGAAGGTCCGGATAAAAGACCGACAGGGACTCCGCAAGGAACAGGCCCTTGTAGATGATCGAGCGGCAGGAGAGGGAGCAGATATAAAAGTCGTTGATCTGCGCAGCGATGACCTTTTTCTCAATCCTGCGGCGGATGAGGTACAGGTCTTTTTCGAATTCGGTCTGATCCTGTTCCTCCGGCATGGGACCAGCGATCATGATCTGCTCGATCTCGGGCCGGGTGCGTTGCGCCTTTTCACCGATGACGGACACGTCAACGGGCACCTGCCGCCAGCCATAGATGGTATAGCCCGCATCGATGATTTCGGACTCAACGATGGTGCGACAGGTTTCCTGCGCGCTCAAATCCGTGCGGGGTAGAAAGACCATGCCGACGGCCAGGCGGTTGGGCAGGGGCTTGTGGCCGCTGTCGGCAATCGCATCGTCAAAGAAGCGAACAGGCAGATCGACATGAAGGCCCGCGCCGTCGCCGGTCTTGCCGTCCGCATCCACCGCGCCACGATGCCACACGGCCTTCAGCGCGTCGATGGCCGACGCCACCACGCGGCGGCTGGGCTTGCCATCAGTCGCCGCAACGAGGCCGACGCCGCATGCGTCGGATTCGAATTCGGGGCGGTACATGCCTTCGCGGGCGATGCGGAGACGTTCGGTTTCGTTGGTCATAGTCGGACCCTTCTGGTCAAAAACTTCCATTGCCGTTCGTGTCGAGCGAAGTCGAGACACGTTTGGCGTGGTGCGAACGTCCCTCGACTACGCTCGGGACGAACGGGGGAGTGGCTTAGGCGGCCACCCTTTCTTCCCGTTTTTCTCGCGCCTTCGTCTTCAGATATTTGTGCATGTGATCCGTCACATCGCGGCCATCGCGAATGGCCCAGACCACCAGTGATGCGCCGCGCACGATATCGCCTGCCGCGAACACGCCGTCCAATGATGTCATCATCGTGCGGTGATCGACGCGCAGCGTGCCCCAACGGGTTACAGCGAGATCGTCGCAGCCGAACAGCTTGGGCAATTCCTCTGCGTCGAAACCCAGCGCCTTGATGACCAGATCGGCCTCCAGCGTGAATTCAGTGCCCGGATCGGCTTCGGGCGCGCGGCGGCCGCTGGCGTCGGCTGCACCCAGACGCATTTTAGTCGCCTTGACGCCGGTGACATGCTTCGTGCCTTCAAAAGCGATGGGCGCGGAAAGCCAGACAAACTCAACGCCTTCTTCTTCTGCATGCGCCACCTCGCGTTGCGATCCGGGCATATTCTCCCGATCGCGGCGATAGAGGCACTTCACCGATTTGGCGCCTTGGCGGATGGCGGTGCGGACACAATCCATCGCCGTATCACCGCCACCGATGACCACCACATTCTTGCCCTTGGCATTCAGACTGCCGTCCTCGAACAGGGGTACCGCATCGCCAAAGCCGACCCGGTTGGATGCGGTCAGATAATCGAGAGCCTTCACCACGCCGCCAGTGCCGACACCGGGCGCCTTGATATCGCGGGATTTGTAGACGCCCGTTGCAATCAGGATCGCATCATGGCGTTCGCGGAGTTCATCCATCGTGGCATCGCGGCCAATCTCGAAATTTTCGTGAAAGACGATCCCGCCTTCCGCAAGCCGTTCGACACGGCGCATGACGATGTGCTTTTCAAGTTTGAAGCCCGGAATGCCATACGTCAGTAGCCCGCCCATCCGGTCATGCCGGTCATAGACATGCACTTCATAACCGGCCTTGCGCAGATATTCCGCGGTAGAGAGACCGGCGGGGCCAGCGCCGATGACGCCGATCGACTGGCCGCGATCCGCGCCCGGCACCAGTGGTTCGACCCAGCCTTCATTCCAGGCGGTGTCGGTAATGTATTTTTCGACCGCGCCGATGGTGACTGCGCCATGGCCCGAAAATTCGATCACGCAATTGCCCTCGCATAGCCGGTCCTGCGGGCAGATGCGGCCGCAGATTTCGGGCATAGTGGAGGTCGCATTGCTTAATTCATAAGCTTCGCGCAACCGCCCCTCGGCGGTCAGGCGCAGCCAGTCGGGAATATGATTGTGCAGCGGGCAATGCGTTGAACAATAGGGCACACCGCATTGCGAACAGCGCGCAGACTGCTCCTCCGCCTTTTCAAGCGCATAGTCGCGCGTGATTTCGTTGAAATCGCCCGCGCGCTCACCCGCAGCGCGTTTTTCGGGATAAGCCTGCCCGGTTCCGACAAATTTCAACATGGGATCGTTGGCCATTATCGCTTCTTACTCCATTGATTGCGGGCGCCTATAACGTGAAAAGCCGCAGGAGTCACGGAGAAATTGCATTTTAGGACAATGTAACTGACCTTAGTGCGGCAAAATCATGCGCATCTCTGAACAAATCGTTCATGTTGCCCAGAATAAAAGGGCCGATACGGAACTATTTGGCTAAAAGCCAGACCAGGGCGATGCTTCCCGCCACGATTCGGTACCAGGCGAAAGGCGCAAAACCGTACTTGCTGACGACGCCGATGAACCATTTGATGACAATCAGCGCCACAACAAAAGACACGACAAAGCCGATGGCAATCGCCGCCCAGTCGTCTGCTCCCAGAGATCCGCCACTTTTCAACAAATCATAGCCTGATGCCGCCAACATCGTCGGCACGGCGAGGAAAAAACTGAATTCCGCCGCGGTCTTGCGCTCCACGCCCAGACTCAACGCGCCCATAATGGTCGCGCCTGACCGGCTGACTCCGGGAATCATCGACAGACACTGGATGATACCAACACCCAGCGCGGTTTTCCACCCCATGCCTTCGACCATGAATGTGCGGGGTTCCTTCACCATGCGTTCGATGATGAGGATTGCGATTCCGCCCACAATCAGTGCGACGGCGACGATGATGGGGCTTTCCAGCATCGCCTTTACCGCCTTGTAGATGATGAGGCCGATGACAGCGGAGGGCAGAAAACCAAGCGCAATATTGCGGGTGAAGGCGATGGCCGCGGGATTGGCCCCGCCAAGGCCGATCAAAACCTGCCAGAACCGTTTCCAGTAGAGCACCACTACAGCCAGAATCGCGCCCAGTTGGATGACGATTTCAAACGTCCCGGATGTCTGGCTCTCGAATCCCAGCAGTTCACCGGCAAGCACCAGATGTCCGGTCGAAGATACCGGAATGAACTCGGTCAATCCCTCGACAATGCCCAAAAGGATGACCGTCAGTATATCGGAACCCATTCAAATATCCTTGAATCCGTTGATCCAGCCGTTGTTCAATACGAACGGAATGGGTGTCAGGCCGAAATCCGCGAACCGAAGCGGCCATGTTTGCGATACTGGACCAGCCAGGCGGGAGCGACGGCGGAAAGGGGCGTCGGCTGGATGCCAAAGGCGGAAAGTCCCTTTGCGCCGGGTGAAACGACATTGTCGCTTTGCAACATCTTCCACTGGTCTGTGGTGATCGGCGCACAGGGGAGCCAACCCGTCAGGCTGGCGATCAGACCGGCGACGCCGCCCGGAATGCTCAGAAAGCCGGGGTCGCGTCCCGTCGCCTTGGCGATCCAGCTGTTGATCTCTGCCATGGTCATGACCTGCGGCCCGCCAAGTTCAAAGGTCTTGCCGCCATATTTGCCCGGCTCCACGGCGGCGAGGGCAATCGCCTTGCCTGCGTCGGTGGCATAAACCGGCTGAAACTTCGTGTTCGCGCCAATGACAGGCACGAGCGGCGACATGCGGATCATCTTGGCGAAGCGGTTGATGAACTGGTCTTCGGGACCAAAGATAATCGAGGGGCGAATGATCGTCGCGGCGGGAAAAGCAGCCTTGACCGCCGCTTCTCCTTCTCCCTTGCTGCGTCCATAGGCGGACTGGCCCTTGGTATCCGCACCGATTGCGGAGATATGGACGAGCGCAGCAACGCCCGCATCGGCGGCGGCTTTCGCCACATTGGCTGCGCCCTCGACATGAACTGCGTGAAAGTCGCCTTTCAATATGCCGATCAGGTTAATGACGACATCCGCATCCTGCACCGCCCGGGACACCGATGCGGGACGCCTGATGTCAGCCGCAATAAACTGCGTCTGGCCAAGCCCGCCAAGCGGCTTGATATGCAAGGCATTGCTGGGATCGCGCTCCGCCACGCGCACGCGGGCGCCCCGCGCCAGCAGTTCCTGTGCCACGTAGCGACCCAAAAAGCCGCCACCGCCAAAGATCGTTACCAGCTTGTCCTGCATGTCTGCCACGCGCTCCTCAGCATTTGCCCGATTGGGTCGAAAACTTCCCTTGCATCAGGAGTAACGATTTTGACAACCACTTTGCCGCGAACATTATCAAAATTTCGGACAAACGCTGATTGACAAGAGGTGCTCCCCCCGCTAATCGCCGCGACCTACCCCGTGCCCAGATGGCGGAATTGGTAGACGCACCAGCTTCAGGTGCTGGCGGTCGCAAGGCCGTGGAGGTTCGAGTCCTCTTCTGGGCACCAGTTTTTTGTTCGCAAATGCCCGCGAATGATTGAAAAACCCACGAAAATATGCTAAAAACGCCGCTGGCTTGACCGGTGATGTCCGCCATTGTTCGTGCGCAATCGCACTGCAATGGGGGCCACTCTGGGGGCCACTGGTAATATGGCGATAAGAAGTGGCCCCCAAGCGATGGCACTAACAGATACGGCAATCCGCCAAGCAAAGCATGGTCCCAAACCCATAAAGCTGTCCGATGAGCGAGGGCTGTTCCTCTTGCTCCAGCCGAGTGGGGGGAAGCTTTGGCGGTTAAAATACCGCATAGCTGGCAAGGAGAAAAAATTATCGCTGGGCACCTATCCTGATGTTTCCCTGAAAGACGCTAGAAAACGACGTGATGAGGCGCGGGCGTCGATAGCGGCTGGAGTCGATCCAGCGGTTGAACGAAAGGCTGAATTGCAGGCCGCCAAGCTGGGCGCTTCCAATACCTTCAAGTCGGTTGCCGATGAATATATTGCCAAGGCTGCGCAAGAAGGCAGAGCAAGCGTTACCATAGGGAAATCGCGCTGGCTGTTATCGCTTATGGAACGCGATATAGGGCAGCGACCCATTGCCGAAATTACGCCTGCGGAACTCCTGAACGCTTTGCGGAAAGTCGAAAGCAAAGGTCATCTGGAAACGGCGCGGCGGATGCGATCTCTGGCAGGGCGGATTTTTCGATATGCTGTAGCGACTTCGCGGGCGTCGAGTGATCCGTCCAGCCTGTTACGCGGTGCGCTGGTGGCCCCCAAAGTGACACACCACAGTGCCGTTCTGGAGCCGAAGGCGGTCGGTGAGTTATTGCGCGCAATAGATGGTTATCAGGGCCAACCGCTTACCTGCATTGCGCTGAAACTTACGCCCCATGTCTTTGTCCGACCGGGCGAATTGCGCCGCGCGGAATGGGATGAATTTGATCTGGATAAGGCTGTCTGGACGATACCAGCCGAAAAAATGAAAATGCGTGATCCGCATGTCGTTCCACTATCGGCGCAAGCGCTGGCTTTGCTCCAGTGTGCCAAAGGTTTGAGCGCCGGACAGCGATATGTTTTTTCTTCCCTCTACCCCGGCAATCGCCCCATGTCAGAAAATACAATCAATGCAGCGCTGCGTCGCATTGGCTATTCTGGGAAGGAAATGACTGCGCACGGCTTCCGTTCGATGGCCAGCACATTGTTGAATGAATCAGGCAAATGGAATCCTGACGCCATTGAGCGGGCGCTGGCCCATAAAGATGGAAATGCAACACGGGGGGCCTACCATCGCGGCAAGCATTGGGAAGAGCGAGTGCAGATGGCGCAATGGTGGAGCGATCATCTGGATACTCTCCGGCAAGGGGGGAAGGTACTGAAATTCAGTGGGGTTTCGACGGCCTAGCTGGACTTTTTTTGATCTTCGCGCAAATGTTGGCG
The DNA here is from genome assembly GCF_021742065.1 of Rhizorhapis sp. SPR117. The sequence goes on along the minus strand of NZ_JAKKIE010000014.1, from coordinate 3,043 downwards.
GGTGGATACGAACGCACGCGAACAGATTCGGCTGATTCTTGATCATCTGACGAACAAAAGCCAAACAGCGCTCAACGAGCGTGTAGACCATATCTATTCTCAACATTCTGCAGCTGGGCGGCTCCAGTCCGGTTTTACGGTAAAAGTTGCATTGCGAGCTTTGGAAGCTTCGGGCGAACAGTTACTAAATGCTTGTGTTGATCAAGTCGGTGCCATTGCTAAGAATGTTGAATCGTTCGCGCTGATACACCTCCACCTTGAAAAGCATATTCGGTTTCTGGAACTCAAACTGGCTGATGTGGTGCGAACGAGTGGCCAAGGCAAACATGGCACAGTGACTTCGAGTGTCTCCAGAGAGGCGAAATCAAGGATGGAGGGCATTCGGTCCAACCTCACGCGCCAGATAGACATTCATCGTTTTACATTTAATCAGCCGCTTCATGCTCAATCGTCAGACGTCATTGTAGCGCCGCCATCGGTTTCGGATATTGCGACCCCTGCGAAGAATCCGGGCGGAAAACCCTTAGCCAAGCATTGGGACGCAATGTGGGCGGCAATCGCTTTCAAATTATACGCGGGCGACATTCAGCCAAGTAGCCAGGCAGATATTGAGCGGGCAATGAAGGACTGGTTCGCAGAGAACAATCTGGACATAGGCGATACGGCAATACGCGGTCGTGCGCGTACGCTTTGGACCAAAATTCAAGCAACTGAATAGTTTTCGACCGTTTCCGCCCCTTTGCGTCCGACAAATTCGTTGGCGTCCGTAGATTCGCCCTCGCACCCGCCAGCATGTTGGCGGACAGAAGCGAAGGAGCAATCATGGAACCTATTGCAACATCCATTAACGGGGCCGCCAGGGCGCTTAGCTTGGGCCGCACGTCTATTTACGCGCTGATCAAGGAAGGCAAGCTGGAGGCAGTCAAATCGACCGTCAACGGCACCGTTCGGGAACTGCGAGCATTCTTTCACTGGCTGGCGGACCAGCCGGGATACAAGAAGCGCATCCAATATGCCGACGCCGATTATTTCAACCTGACCGAAAAGGATATGGCCGTGGCCCGCGCGAAGCGGCCCAAGCGGGTGCCGACGCTGGACCAGATGCACCATATTCTGTCCGTCATGCCAGCCGATAGCGATCTGGAGCGCCGCAACCGCGCGCTGATAGCCTGCGCGATGCTAACCGGCGCGCGGGTGGATGCGCTGGCGTCGTTCAAGTTGAAGCATGTCAATTTGGAGCAGGGCAAGGTGTTTCAGGATGCCCGCGACGTGCGAACCAAGTTCAGCAAGACATTTGAGACATGGTTTTTCCCGGTTGGTGGCGATGCTCCTATCGGTTGCTGGAGCATGATAAAAGGCACGGGATTGGAGGGCTGGCCTGAATGGCAATTCTATTGCCTTTGCGCGAAAATAAGTAATCGACGAACAACGCTGGAAAATCTTGGCGATCCGCCCCGGCATCGCTAAGCCGGTCCCCGAAGTGAAGGGGGCAAGATGCAATTGATGACTGAATATAGGCGGCCTGCATGATTGATCCCAGTCTGTTTGCCGCCGGAGCTTTGTTTACCCAGGACTATCTGGTGGAAGGTATTGCCGGAACGGCGCAGTTTCAGGCGGGGGACGTTGCAGCAAAACGCGCTGCCTTGGATAAAATTTTTGCGCGTTTTCCGCATGGCAGCAAACCCAATGAAGCGACAACCGAAGGTGACCTGATCTGGCCAGTTCTGGGGGCGCTGGGCTGGGCAGACTATCTGACTCAGCAAAACTTGTCAGCAATGGGCCGGGTGGACGTTCCCGATGGCCTGCTGTTCATTGATGCGGCAGCCAAGCTGCAAGCCAATACGCATCCTGAAGAGTGGAAGCGTTATGAATTCGGGGCGGCCATCATTGAAAGCAAACGCTGGGGCCGTGCGCTGGACCGGGCGGAGGGCAGAAAGGGCGATGACAAGGATACGCCATCCACTCAATTGCTGCGCTACCTTCGCCGCATAGACGACCTGACCAATGGCAGCTTGCGCTGGGGCCTCCTGACCAACGGGGTCAAGTGGCGGCTTTATTACTCCGGTGCGCGATCGACCATCGATGATTATCTGGAGTTGGACCTTGCCCGGATCATGGGGCTTGATCCAGATTTGCTGGATAGCGGTATCGCCAAGGAAGAACGCGACCATTGGCTGGCAGTATTTGTCGCCATGTTTTCGCGCACCGCGTTTGAGCGACCCACGGCCAACGCCCCCAGTTTCCATGATACCGCGCGCCGCGATGCCGCGTTCTACGAAGAGCGCGTTGCAAAGAATCTGTCTGAACTTGTGTTCAACCGCCTTTACCCGGCGCTGGGCAAGGCGTTGGCAAAGGCAGCCCCAGCCGAAACGCAATTGGACGAAATCAGACAGGCAACACTGATTTTGCTCTATCGCCTGCTCTTTGTGCTCTATGCGGAAGACCGGGGGCTGTTGCCGGTCAAGGACAGTCGCTTTGACGATTACGCCTTGCGCATTGCCCGTCTGGACGTGGGCAGGCGCAAGGATGCAGGAGACATGTTCTCTGCCGTCGCCAAAACCATCTGGAACCGCTTTGCAGACCTTGCCGAGATGATCGACAAGGGCGATCCGTCCGTTGGCCTGCCCCCCTATAATGGTGGCCTGTTCAACGGTCATAATACGCCCTTGCTCAAATCCATTGCCCTTGGCGATGACGTGATGGCCGAGGCGCTGGACATCCTGTCTTTCGAACAGCGGGACGGACAGCGGCGCTACATCAATTATCGTGACCTGTCCGTTCAACAGCTTGGCTCCATCTATGAGCGGCTGCTGGAATTCGAGTTGACCCGCGACGTAGAAACCGGCGCGGTGGACGTTCGCCCCAACATTTTCGCGCGCAAGAATTCGGGCAGCTATTACACGCCGGACGACCTTGTGCTGCTGATCCTGGACGAAACGCTGGAGCCATTGATTGGCGATGCCATGGCTGTCAACGTCGGGGTAAAATTGTGCAAGATTCCGGTGTAAAACTGTACCAGTTGGATTGAACAAAAAGCCTCAGA
>NZ_JAKKIE010000139.1 GCF_021742065.1 Rhizorhapis sp. SPR117 | reverse complement strand
GAAATGCCAACGTCTGATTACACTCAATAATGCCATATCGATCACTCCATGTTGCCTCCAAACCTGCGTCCGGAGGTAGTTCAAACATGGGTCAGTTCTCGACGGAAATTTATATCCCTCCCGGGTCAACTCTCAGCAGTAATCAACAATCGAGGTCTGAATGTCCCATGATGTTTCTCCGGTGGCCGGAAGGGCCAACGCGACTATAATCCCCAAGCCCTACTCCGTTAAGACAAGTGTCGCGCGACACTTGACGATCTCGCGACACCGCGCTATATCCCAAGAATGGAAATTGAGAGCATCAGGCACAAAGGCCTGCGCCGCTTCTTTGAGACGGGTAATGCCAAAGGCCTGGTTGGAGATTCTGGGCGGCTGCGCAAGATGCTTGCTTTCATCGACGCTGCGGAAAGCTTCGAAGAACTGGCGGTGCCACCGAACTTCGGATTGCATGAACTGACAGGGGACCGGAAGGGAAGCTGGTCGATGACCGTGACAAGAAACTGGCGGATGACCTTCGGGTTGAATGACGAAGGCGCGCTAATCGATATGGATCTGGAGGATTATCATGGCGCTTAAGATGCACCCTTCGCTCGTCGTCCACGTTGGCGACTGGTTGAAGACGGAAATCGTGGAGCCCGCACAGGTCAGCGTGACGGCTTTGGCCGAGCATTTTGGCGTATCGAGGCAGGCATTGAGCACCTTGCTGAACGGCAATGCCAGCCTTTCTGCCGATATGGCTATCCGGTTTGAGAAGGCTTTCGGGATCAAAGCCGATACTCTGTTGCGGATGCAGACGGCCTATGAGCTGGCCCAGGCCCGCGAGCATGAGCAGGACATAAAGGTTCAAAAGTTCGCCAGAGCGGCCTGAGGCGCCGACAGAGCGGCCGATCAACGGTCCGAATTGGCTCGTTAATAGCTGAACGGGGAGTTGGCTGAGCGTCAGCTTGTCGGTTTGTACACCGACAAGGCATTCGAGGGCGCTATCACCGCAAGTTGAAATCGCTTCCACATACACTTGTGGCAGCTGTCCTCGTCATGGGCCGCCGGAGCATGCCTGCAATCCAATAGTGGGCGTTCAATCATTTTTCCTGTCTGATGGTGCTTGGGATTGAGCGGGGCTTCATGTGAACCACCGGCCATAAAAAAGCCGTGCTAACGCTGACCATCAGTTCGCGTTAAGCGTCGGCAATGAATAGCGGAAATTTGAACTGGAACAGAATCAATCGGCTGGGGACCAGGTCTGCCCAGCCGCAAGGGTCATGAAATGTCATCAACCTCTGGCGACATGCGTCGCCGGAATTCAATTACAAGCCCTCCAAATAAGGAAACAACTGCAATGATGTCATTCGGGCGAACTGTCCTTTTTGCAACCTCCATCATCGCTTTGGCCGCCTGCTCCAAAAAGGCGCCGGACGCGCTCCCGCCGCCTCCTGGGTCCTCCAGCGATAGTGGGACCTATGCTCCGACAGGTCCGGTCAAAGGCAGCCAGGAGGATTTCCTGGCACATGTTTCGTCCGATCGGGTATTTTTCGACACCGACAAGTTCAACGTCGATGCACAGGACCAGGCCACGTTGCAGAGCCAAGCGCAATGGCTGGTGGCCAACCCCGGTGTTCGCGTGACCATAGAGGGCCATTGCGACGAACGCGGCACGCGCGAATACAACCTTGCGCTGGGCGACCGGCGGGCGAATGCCGCGAAGAATTATCTTGTAACGCTGGGTATCGATCCCAGCCGCATCACCACATTGAGCTATGGCAAGGAACGGCCCGATGCCATTGGATCGGATGAAGGCGCCTGGGCGCAGAACCGCCGCGCCGTCACGGTGACCGTCCAATATTGATCCCGCAGCCGCGCGGCCGCGGGAGGAGATGACATGGCATCGAACACTTCGTTCACCATCGCCAACGCGCTGGGCCTGGGCTATGGCATCAATTCCAACGACATCGTCACTAACCTCGTCGCTGCCGCGCAAAGCCCTGAACAAAACATCATTCGAGCGCGGCAGAACATCAACAAGGCCCAAATCTCGGCGCTGGCAAAGTACAAATCTGCGCAGAGCTACATGGAACGGCAGATCATGATGTGGAATTCGAGCAAGAGCCGTTGACCGACCGCCCGGGCCTCAAGGTAGCATCCACTTTGCCCATGGGGATTTCAATTCTGCTGCCTTCTCGCCATTGGCCCATGTTCCGGCAGATGAAAGATGAGAGCCGTAACCAAGCCGTTCGCGAGTTGGGGCTTACCATTGCAAATCTGCTGCTGTTTGCGGCAGCGACATTCGGTTCCTATTTTGCCATGGAGCATGGGCGCAGGGTAAGCGCCGTGCTGATCTATCTTCTAGGCGTGACACTTGTCGGGGCGTCCTCTGGGCTAAGGGTGGGCCTGCTTGCCGGGATCGCGGCCTCGGCCATCTATAACTTCTTTTTGAGCGAGCCGCTGTTCGCGTTCGGCGCATCATCGGCCGACGACCTCATCCCGCTGATCGCCTTCAATGTGACGGCCATATTGTCCGGCACGCTGGCGGGACGTCTCAACGACCGCGCCAAGGCCGCGGAGCAGGCGCAGGCGCAACTCGACCGATTGCTTCAGATCAGCAGCCGTTTGCAAAAGGCGGTTCTTCTGGAAGATGTCGTCTCCGCGATCGGCGAGGTGTTCGCGGCTCCCGACGAGGTGGAGCTGTTCATCGCGGAAAACGGCAGGGTACGACCGGTTGGGCATATCGGCCATGGCAGTGGGATCGCCAGCCAGGTGATCGCTCAGGCCACTCAACGCTTCGAGACGGAAGAGCATGTCGCCTTCCGGGTTGGGACAGCCGATGTCATCCTCGGAGTTATCGTTTTCGGGCGCGGAGCGGTGCCGCGGGGCAAGGCTCCGCGCATCGATATCGAGGCATTCGTGAATCTCATCAGTATCGCAGTGGAGCGCTGCCTTCTGCTCCATCAGCTTTCCGAGACCGAAGCCATGCGCCGCTCGGAAGAGTTGAAGACGGCTCTGCTTTCGTCTCTCTCTCACGATCTCCGAACTCCATTGGCGGCGATATCCGCGTCGGCGTCCAGCCTCGCTTCCTTCGGAACCGAACTGAGCCCCGAGGTTCGTGAAGAGATGCTGCAGACGATCCAGGAGCAATGCAGCCGGCTGAACCGCTACACCACAAATCTGCTCAACCTGGGCCAGCTCCAGGCTGGCATCGGTGCCGAGCAGATGGAAAAGGTGGACGCTATCGAACTGCTGGGCGCGGCCATCGGTTCTGCGCGAACCAACAATATCCCGCACATTTGTTGATTGTCGCTGAGAAGTGACCCGGTAGCGGCATAAATTTTCACTGAGATTTGACCCATGTTTGAACCACTCCC
>NZ_JAKKIE010000138.1 GCF_021742065.1 Rhizorhapis sp. SPR117 | reverse complement strand
CGACCCTGGGTTACCTCAGTCCTATCGACTTCGAACGTGAAGCTGGGGTAGCCTGAATGAACTTATCTCGGTGTCCACCAAACCGGCAGCAGGCCACCATTGATAATGTCATAGACGCTCTTGAGGACCCTCAGGTTGAACTTGTAGGTAAGCTTGGTATTGTGCGAGCAATCTTGAAGGCGGAGGCGGCTAGTCCTGTCTTTAAGCGCGTTCAAAATGTGCCTGATACGCTTGATTTGTCCAAGTTTGGAGATAGTTGGTATAGCAGTCTAACCAAACTTTTGACTGAAAATGTCCGTAAAAGCCAAGTCGAAAGCATTTTTGATAATTTAGAGATTGTGAATTTCAATTATGACAGGTGCCTAGAGCATTATCTTCCTATTTCGCTGGCGTCATATTACGGCTTAAAGCCGGACGCAATTCGGGAAATTATGCAAAGTTTGAAGATTCATCGACCTTATGGCGTCGCTGGACGGTTGCCTTGGCAAAAGGGTGATGCCCCAAGTGTGGCCTTCGGTGAAGGATCACCGCATCAGCTTGCTGATGTAGCACAACAGGTTCGGACATTTACGGAGCGTGTGGAAGAAGGCGATGAATTGGCCGCTATGCGAGCTACGATAGCTGGCGGGGATCGCGTCATCTTTCTCGGCTTCGCTTTCCATCGCCAGAATGTCGAGTTGCTGGCGCAGAAAATGCAAGACCATTCAGAACTTGTCGCTACCGCCTATGAAATATCAAAAAGCGACAAATCCGTCATCGAAGATGAACTTGGCAAAGCCTTTGAGCATGAGTTTATGATGCACGATACCCGCATCCAACTTGCGGACATGACTTGTGCGCAGTTCTTCAAAGAATATTGGCGAACGCTAACGGCTGAGAAAGGTGATCACGAACCTTTCCGCACTGATGATATGCTGCCCAGCCTACCGGCTATGCCTTCATGGCCGAAGATTGGGAGCTAGGCTGAAGGAATTCAACGCCAGAAAGCCAGTTCGATTCCCTGCGACGCCCAAATTAGTTTCAAAGTGTAATAATATTAAATCAAAATTAAAGCGATTTAAGTACCATCACAGAGCCTTATTCATGTTTTGGCTACCTACCACGTAAATTTTCATTCACGCTCTGTATGATGCCTTAAATCGCTCTAAATGGCATATCTTGCATCTATGCTTGTCTATCCGTGATTGAATGGGAATATGGAGCGCATTCGATCAAATTTAATTTCCCCCATTTCATATTGTCCTGATGTTAGAATCAGAGTTCTCAATTCCTGTGCCTGCCAAATCAATGCCGCGCCCGATAAGCCGCCACCTCAGCCGCGCTTACATCGCCGGGATAACATTGGGGCGAATACCCGCCCGGTCGGCTATAGGCGCTCCTACGCCCAACAAACCCGCTGGTATCGCCCTTGCGGGTCATGGCAAGGCGAACCAATCAAATGCAATTTTCTGATGTTCACACCAAGCGGATGGAATCAAGGCCCCCAAGGAGTAGCCCTATTGTTTTCGATCGTCAAAGTAACTCTTGATATATGGACACGAAACGCAGTATAGAATTTAAACTGCCTCGATATAAAAAGTAATAAATCCATTACATAATGTTGAAAGTAGTAAATTAACTGAAAGAAACTATATGAAACGGCTATCCTATAAAGAAGTAATAAAAAGAAATGTATTATTGTGAGGATGCCTTTTTTTATAGTCCTACCTGCTTAGATAAGAGTGGCACAGATTTCAGATCATCTAAGAGTTCGGCTAATTGAAAATTCATCAAGGCGATAGGAAGCGCGCGTCACGCTTTGATCGTGGGCGCGGCTTACTGGTCTGGCAATGTCCGGATCAACTCGATGGTATCCAGCCCTAAGGCGCGGGCAATGTCCACAAACTCGATAATATCCAGCCGTCGTTCGCCTATCTCATATCGGCTTACAAACTGTTGATGACGATTCAATCGATTAGCCAAGGCTTGCTGGCTAAATCCTTGTCGTTTCCGTTCCGCAATAAGCTCCCCGACAAGGGCGCGGTAGCGAGGGTCGTTAAAGCCTTTTCCTGATGATTTTGGTTCAGTCGCCATTCTGCGACCTGTCGGGCCTATTGCATTCTACACCAAAACCTTGTGAAAACAGGCCGTCCGCAAATCAGAGGAGGGGGGCGATTGTCGGAAAATTCAAAGGACGACCGTGAAGAAATTCTGAAGCTGCGAGAGGAAAACTTGCGATTAAGGGAACAAAGGCTTCAGTCAGCAACCAAGACCGCTACCTCCACCAAGGCGAATACCCCCACAGTTACAGTTAAGCAGGTTAATGAGGGATTCTTCTCTGGTTGCGCAGGTATGATCGGCATCATTTTCGTGTTGTCGATGCTCCTAAGCCAATGCAGTGGGTGAAATAAGAAATGATAATAAGATTAGGAACGGCGCTTGCGTTCGTCGGAGTTTTGTCGGGATGCGGTTCGGATGAGGTTGAAAACTCCACGGCAACTTTAGCAATCCCCAAGCAAACGCCAGCGGAGGAAGCGCGGGAACGCCAAGTCAACCTAAAGAATTTGGAATCTTTTATAGCTGCAACTTCTGAGGAATTGCAGGTCGGGATGCGGAAATGTCAGGCTGAAGTGGAGCAAAAATTATCTGGTGAGACGATCTTGATGATCGGCTCCAACGATGATGTTATCAAGAAAATGCAAGAGCGGGCGAAGGAGGACATGGAAGCCGCGAAGAAGGACGCCAAAGCCTATTTATTTGATACGGTTACGGGGAGCTACGATTTGTGTTCCTTCGCGTCTGGATTCAGTGGTCGGGTAGTCATGACCCACAAGGCTTACTGCCAATTCCAAGGCAAAGATTTTGATAGTGCGTCGGTAAATTCTGGCGATATTGTACCAGAGGGTTTTGTATATACCTGTGATGGACAAGGAATATAAGGGACGGCACGCAGGGTAATATTCAAAGGATTCTGTTTGCTCAAGCCGCGCAATATCGCTTTACGGTAGCATCCGATATACCAAACTGTGCTGCCGTCACGCTGATGCTGGCTTTATTATTAGAGCGCCATAGAGCCACTTCCTTTGCATCGTGGGCCTTGGGTCGTCCTAGGCTTTCTTTGCCCCTGTGCGTCCTTCCTGTGGCCCTTAGCGATGCCTTAGCAGCCTGCCTTCCTGCCTCGCATCGTTCCCTAATGCGGTTGCGTTCCATGTCTGCAATTTGCGCAAGCACAGCAACGATTAACTCCCCTACGCCTTTGCCAATCGGACCAAGGCCATAAACGTCAACAGTCACGCCACGATCCATAAGCTTTCTGACAACAGATTGAACGTCCAATGCATCGCGCCCCAATCTGTCGATTGCATATAGGCTGATGATGTCGCCTTCCCGAACATATTTAAGTAGGGCTGCAAAGCCAGGACGATCTTCGGCTAACGTCGCGCCGCTTACGCCTTCATCGGCAAACTCTTTATCAAATTGCCCGCCTAAGAGTCCGACTCAAAATTAATATTCATTGGATTCAAGCTCGTGCGATAAATCTGGCGGTTCGCCGGATTGAAGCG
>NZ_JAKKIE010000137.1 GCF_021742065.1 Rhizorhapis sp. SPR117 | reverse complement strand
AGGTGGTTCAAACATGGGTCAGTTCTCGACGGAAATTTATATCCCTCCCGGGTCAACTCTCAGCGGTAATCAACAGGTAAAGGGATGAAACTGGCTGCGTTCATCACGCAGTGCGGATTGGGAATGCTCTATTGCCATCATAAAATCTCCATCAATCACCACAGCACGAATCGCCGCAGTGAAATTCTAATGCATTTATTCTCGCCCAAAGTTAATCTTAGAGCAACAGTCTATTGCTTATAGCTCTTACTTTTGCATATTAGTAACAATTTGATGGAGGTTCCGGTGCTGCAATTCAATCGATTCCGGTAATATTATTGACACAACTGGCGGCATGAAACAGGGAGAGGCTATGGAAGAGAGACCGGACCTAGGTAATGTTATGGCGATGATCTCATTCGCCGCCGTTGTAAGCACTGGGGGGTTTTCGAACGCCGCCAACCTGCTTGGCTATTCCAAGGCTGCGGTCAGCCGCCAGATCGCAAAGCTGGAACAGAGCATTGGCGTGCGTCTGCTTGAACGTACGACGCGTTCGGTCTCCCTGACACCTGCCGGACGCGAAATGTATGCCCGGTGTGCCAGAATTGTCGATGAGGTCAATGAGGCAAATCAGATCATCACCGGCATGGTATCAAAACCGCGTGGAGATCTCAAAGTCAACGCGCCCGTGGTTTCCTCCCTGTTCGACCTGACCGCGATCATTCCCCGATTTCTGCAGACCTATCCGGACATGCGCCTGTTCCTCAATCTTTCGGACAGCAAGGTTAGTATGCTCAAAGGCCGGTTCGACGTGGCCTTTTGGATGGGCGACCCCTTCGACTCCAGTCTTGAAGCGGTGCGGCTGCGGGATTACCCGATGGTTCTTGTCGCAGCGCCGACCTATCTCGCAAGCGCCGGCAGACTATCTACGCCGAACGATCTGAAAGATCACATCTGCATCATTGAAACACATCTTTCGAAAGTGGGAGAATGGCGTCTCTCAGATGACGTATCGGTCGCCGTAAACCGCGGCCCCTTGACCAGCAATTCCGTTCGCATGGCGCGCGAGGCTACCCTCCAGGGCCTCGGCGTCAGCTACCTCCCCCGCTTCCTGGTTGGGGAGGATATCGCCGCGAACAGGCTCGAACCGCTCCTGACCGATGTCGTCACCGAAAGCATACCACTCCACATCATCTTCCCGCGCGGAAACTTCGCCCTCTCGAAAGTCAGGGCATTCGTGGACTTTGTTCGTGGTGAGATGCAGGACAAGAGCAATGCCGTCCCAAGCGCAAGCGCGCTACTCGCGCCTGAGTCAATGGACTAACACTACTTTGGCAGTCTGGGTCGTGCGGGCTCGGTCAAAAGCGTTGCGCAGTGAGGACATCGTGGGGGTGGCGGTCGTGCAAAGAGATCGAGGATTGCCTGCCTAATGGGACAGCCACCAATCTGGCTACTCTTCAGACGCCGGCCCATTACGGCATCTAAGGCTTTGCGATTGTCATGATCACAAATCCATACAATCATTTTCAAAACCGAAGGCAAGTCCGCCGACATTGCGCGCATAGGGATAGGGATTGTTGGCAACATGGGCACGGGCACAGTGGATGTCGAGAAAAGCCCGCTGGATAACGTTACCGGAATAGATCGCCTTCCCTCCCGAAAACAGCATAAGCTTGTCTATCGCTTCGACACAACGCGAAACCATCGCTGTGGTGTGGTGGCCTAACTGTGCACGGCGTTCGACTGGCCAGTCGCCGCTCGCCGCCCGGGCTTCCAATTCTGCAATATCGGACGCGAGCCGCAGTTCAAGATCGTTGAGGGTAAGCCTGACTTCTGCCACCGCTTCCTGGATCGTCGTGTCGCCTGCAAGGCGCAATCCGGTATAGGTTGTACGCTTCTGCCGCGTGGTTTCTACAAATACATCGAGCGCACGCCGAAGCGAGCCTATCGAGGTGGTCGAAACGGTGCGATTAAAAAGTTGCGCAAACGGAATCGAATAGAGCGGTGCGGTATTGAGCGCATGTCCGGGACAGTCCAGATTGAACATGTCGCGTTCGCGGAGCACGCGGTGATCGGGTACGAACACATCATCGACGACAATATCGTTGCTGCCGGTAGGACAGAGACCCATTACATTCCAGGTATCGACAATATCATAGTCGCTGCGCGGCAGCAGGAAATTATAAGGTTCCGGCGTGCCATCGCCCCCTTCCGCAATCATGTTCGCGCCTAATATCACCCATGAGCAGTGAGCCGATCCGCTTGAGAATGCCCACCGGCCGCTGAACCTTTAGCCGCCATCGACCTTGGTGGCCTTCCCGGTTGGCATGTAAGAAGAGCTGATAAGTACCGTATTGTCCTGTACCCAAACCTCCTCCGCGGCCTGCGGGTCGAACAAGGCCAACTGCCAGTTATGAACGGCCACAACCCCATAGACCCATGCGCTGCCCATGCAGCCCTCAGCCAGCGTCTTCGCCACCTGGCAATAGACTGCTGGCGACATTTCATAGCCGCCATAGCGTTTTGGCTGCAGTATTCTGAAGAAGCCCGCATCCTGAAACGCCGCGATGGTTTCCTTGGGCACCTGCCTGTCGGTGATCGCTTGCGCTTCACGCTCCCGCAATATGGGCACGAGAGCGCGGGCGCGCTTTATGATATCGTCCGGGCTGATGCCGGTTTCCGCGTGGCGCATGTGCGATATTCCGTTTTCGGCTTCGAAGACCTGAGACATGATGCTCTCCCTATCGAGCAGCGAATCGCTGTGAGGATCAATCCAATGTAACTCGATGCGATTGAAATTGACAATTAACATTATTTTCTATGATTGTTGCAATTAGGTAACTTAAATTTCAAACTTAAAATTATTTTTTTTGTTTATTTACAGTATATTACTCGCATTCTCCTTAGAAAACTTTCGAATTGCAAAAATTCAAAAACCCTCTCAGTTAATTGTTTCTTTTTAGGAACAATATCATCATAATCACACATACTGTAAATTTTAAACTGCCGATTTATAACGGCTCGTTTTCACGGCCTGCCTGCTCGCAGTGCTGTAGGGGATCAAAAATCTAGGGAGTGAATAATCATGCAGATTAAATTACGCGCCGCGCGATATGTTTCGCTGATGCTGGCGTGCTCAGCGATGACCGTTCCGGTATTGGCCAGCGCTCAGGAAACGGCCAACGACGGTGCAGAGCCCGCCCTTTTCGGCGAAATCATCGTCACCGCCAATAAGCGCAGCGAGAACCTGCAGAAGGTTCCCATTTCGGTCAGCGCCTTTACGGGTGAGCAGATCAGTCGTCTGGGCATTACCGAAACAACGCAGATCACACAGCAGATACCCTCTCTGCGCGTCAATGCATGGTCCCCGAACCTGACAATCTTCAGCCTGCGCGGAATATCGCAGAGCAACTTTACCGACAATCTGGAAGCCCCTGTCGCGGTGTATCAGGACAATGCCTACATCGCCTCGATGAACGCCATTTCAGGTCAGCTGTTCGACATCAAGCGTGTAGAGGTTCTGCGTGGACCTCAAGGCACGCTGTTCGGTCGCAATGCCACCGGCGGCTTGATCCATTATCTCAGCGAAGATGCTAGTCACCCGGAACTGTAATCCACCTCATTGATTCACGCCTCTTTGAGGAGATGAACAATGCTAGGTCGGCA
>NZ_JAKKIE010000136.1 GCF_021742065.1 Rhizorhapis sp. SPR117 | reverse complement strand
CACAGCCGGGCGTTCACCGTGCGGGCCTATCTGCTCCAGACCCACGAGATGCTGTTCGATGCCCTAACGCAGGCCTTGGGACTGCATCACTTTGAAAATTGACGCGCGCCGCCCGCGTTCCCATGTTATGCTTAGCGTGAAGCATGGAGCATGGAGCATATATGCGTAACCCCCGAAGTGACTGCCCCTCTACTAGCTGTCGAGCCGCCCAGCCGGGGCAGCGTGATGCAACTGCGAAGGAAATTGCGTCGCTGCCAGTCGAGGCGCAGAGCGAACGCATTTCGTGCTGTATGTATTGTGGCTGCCTCTACACTACGCGAGGCAATCTCGACGCAACGATTTGGAGGCCCTGATGCCCAAAGGCCCTAAGGGACAGAAGCGACCAGCCGATGTGATCGGCAACGCCGTGCACGTGATGAAGGTGCTGACCGGCGAGGCTGACGACGAAGCGCCCGACGACGGTAAGGACAAGGCCGCGCAATCGATGGGGCGTCGTGGCGGCGCGGCGCGGGCTGCTTCTATGACGCCAGAGCGCCGGGCTGAGATTGCTCGCAAAGCCGCAGAAAAACGATGGTCAAAATAAAATCGGAATATTTCGATTGACTTCTGAGAGGATTTTGGCACAGTGCCCCCGGTTCACATGAGGGGTGCATCATGCCGCGCGAGAAGGACGAAACGTTGACCCTGCTGGCCGACATGCTGCCAGTGTTTTCACGGGCCATCACCGATGGCGTCCGTAGCAGCTTCGACCACAATGCGGAGCGGAGCTACTTTTTACGCAAGGTCACTCGCCGCAACGACATTCGCGACACCATCGTCGAAAACCTCCGTATTGAGCTTAGCGGCATACCTGGGATCCGGATCGACGAGGACAACCAGACAACCTATTTCCGGTTTCATGGCATCTACACTGCGCTTGTGAAAAAAGCAGACGAATGTGGGGATGTCGCACTTTCCAAAGGCCAATCCGCATTTCTCTTCCACGTGAACGACGAAGTGATGCCGACACTTGATCTTCCTGAAATCGAGAATCTTTATCTGAGTTACGCGGATACTGCCGATCCGCGTAGCCCCATTCCCATGTTGATCAGCCCGAATGCAGACGGCATTAACTGGCTGGAGGAGCTTCCGCTGCCACCACCTGAAATCGTTGAGATCACTCCGCCCGTGCCAGACGAGCCAGACGATCACAGCGGCGGCTTGGTGCGAATCATCCCGGTATCGACGCCAGAAGAAGAAGCCGAATAGTGTATGCGACGACCATTCAACCCAGACATGCTCGCCCTGGCGAGAGATGCGCGAGGACTCACGCAAACTGAGTTGGTCGCCGCTCTAAAGGGCAGCATATCCCAGGCCAAGCTTTCGAAAATCGAAAACGGCCTACTGTCGCCGACTGATGAAGATGTCGCTGCGCTCGCGCGCGTCTTGAATTACGAAGTGCAATTCTTCTTTCACGCACATACTCGCCGTAGCGAGCCAGTGACATATCACCGCAAACGCAAGAAGCTGGCGAAGAAGGATTGGTCGCAAATCTACGCGAAGGCCGAGATGCATCGCATTATGGCGTCGCTCATGCTGCGCTCGGTCGAGCTGGCTCCGCGCCTACCGCTTCCACCAAGCATCGATCCAGACGAATATGACGGTCGAGTGGAAGATATTGCGCAAGCCGTTCGGCAAGCGTGGTCGGTCCCACGCGGTCCAATTGAAGATGTTGTCTCACTAATGGAGAATGCAGGTATCATTGTTGTCGGTTTTGATTTCAGGACCGAGCTTTGCGATGGTTTTACGCAACATGCGACTGACGGCATACCACCTATCGTATTTATAAATACTCGCCAACCAAAGGATAGACTGCGCTATTCCTTGGCTCACGAGCTAGGCCATATCGTAATGCATCGCCTTCCTAACGCCGATATGGAGAGCCAAGCAAATAGATTTGCGTCAGAATTACTCATGCCAACCAGTGACATATTAAAAGACCTTTATAATCTATCGTTAGATAGATTTATGGCCTTGAAGGTGCATTGGAAGACATCAATGCAAGCATTGATTAGAAAGGCATATAATGCTGGAAAGCTGAATGATGCCCGATACCGATACTTCATGGTTCAAATGGGTAAGCGAGGCTGGAGAACGAACGAGCCGGTCGAACTCACCAACGTGCGCGAAAGGCCGAGAGTGCTAATGCGCATCCTCCATGCTCACTTGGGGAAACTGGAATATACCTTGGAAGACATGTCTGCGCTCACTGGCGTGAGGTCCGCAGAAATTGAGACGATGTATGACCTGGTAGAAGCTCCAAAACTGCGCCTTATCATTTAATACTGAACAATAATACTTGACGCTATGCATAAAGGCTCATATAAAAATGGGCATGAGAAAGCTCGACCTCAAAACCCGCATCCAAATCCTCAACCTTCTATGCGAGGGTATGTCGATGCGGGCCGTCGCCCGAATTGCTGACGTCAGCTTCAATACTGTTGCAAAGCTGTTGATCGATGCCGGAACGGTCTGTGCTGAAATGCACGACGAAATGGTGCAGGGAGTGAAGGCAAGTCGCATTCAGTGCGATGAGATTTGGGCCTTTAACTACTGCAAGCAAAAGACGGTCAAGAGCGCGAAAGCAGCCCCCGCTGACGCTGGCGATATTTGGACCTGGACCGGCATCGACGCCGACAGCAAGCTGATTGTTAGCTATCTCGTTGGCGACCGTTCTGGTGAAGCTGCAATCGAGCTTATGGACGATCTCCGTTCGCGCCTCACCAACCGGGTTCAGCTTTCGACGGACGGCCACCGGGCGTATCTGGAAGCCGTTGAAGGCGCGTTCGGAGCCGATGTTGATTACGGCCAGATCGTGAAGCTCTACGGCCCGACAATCGACAAGGGCGGACGCTACAGCCCCGCAGAATGCACTGGCATTCGCAAGCGTAGCGTCGAAGGCCGCCCCGACATGGCGCATGTCTCAACGTCCTACGTCGAAGCGCACAACAAGACGATGCGGATGCACATGCGGCGCTTCACCCGTCTGACAAACGGCCACAGCAAGAAGGTCGCCAATCATGCTCACATGGTCGCGCTCTACACAATGTTCTATAACTTCATTCGCACACATTCGAAGCTGCGTACGACGCCCGCAATGGCCGCTGGCATCGCTGATACGTTCCTTGGTTTCGAAGCGATCGTTGATCGGATCGATGCAGCACATGCCCCCAAGCCGCGCGGCCCCTACAAAAAGCGCGTCACGGAAATTTCAAAGTGATGCAGTCCCCAGGCCTTCAGGGTTCTGGGCGGAGTGCCGCAGCGCGGGATCTTCGATAATATGAGAACCGCAGTCGACCGGATCGGCAGTGGCAAGGCCAGACAGGTCAACGCTAGGTTCGCGGCGATGGCCAGCCATTACCTGTTCGAGCCCGACTTCTGCAACCCAGCCTCTGGGTGGGAGAAGGGGCAGGTCGAGAAGAACGTGCAGGATGCACGCCGCCGGTTGTGGCAGCCGATGCCCAGCTTCCCCGATCTCGATGCGCTCAACGCTTGGCTCGAAGCGCAATGTATCGCCCAGTGGAGCCGGATACCGCATGGCAGCTTGTTCGGCACCGTTGCCGATGCCCATGCCGAAGAAGTTGCCAGCCTGATGCCACTAGGCCGTCCCTTTGACGGCTTTGTCGAACACACCAAGCGCGTGTCGCCGACCTGTCTGGTGACGTTCGAGCGCAAC
>NZ_JAKKIE010000135.1 GCF_021742065.1 Rhizorhapis sp. SPR117 | reverse complement strand
CTGCCGACCTAGCATTGTTCATCTCCTCAAAGAGGCGTGAATCAATGAGGTGGATTACAGTTCCGGGTGACTAGGTTTTCCAGGCACGGATCCAAGCGGCCAACCGTTCGAGGATCACCCATTCACAGTTTTTAACAATGACTTTACCAGGAATTTCTTTGACTCCAAGATGTTTATTTTGAACGCAAATTACGATGCGGGTTGGGCAAAGCTGACTTCGATAACTGGGTACCGCAAAACGGAGGAAGACATTGGCGCGGATGTCGACGCCACACCGTTGATCCTGCTGCATACGCCGCGCGCAACGGATACAAAGCAATTCAGCCAGGAGCTGCGCCTGCAGTCGTCCGTAACTGATAGGTTGGATATCTTGGTCGGCGGCTATTATAACTGGTGGAAATATTTCACCTTAGACAATTGGCAATTTGGCCAAGACATTTTTCTTGTCGGCGATACGAGTCAAAGGTCGGAGACCAAGGCTGCTTTCGGTCAGTTCAATTATAAGATCACGGATCGCCTGCGCGTGACCGCGGGAGCGCGCTACACGTGGGTTAGCAAGACGTTCGAACGGCAGCCGGTCGGCATTCCGATCCGGATCGGCGACAGCCATAAATGGTCGTCGCTCAGCCCGGAAGCCAGTGTCGATTACAAGCTGTCTGCCGACAGCATGGTTTATGCCAAATGGGCGCGGGGTTTCCGCAGCGGCGGCTATAACGGCCGTGCAAACCAGCTCAGCACCATCGGTCCCTATGGTGACGAAGTTGCCGACTCGTTCGAAGTGGGGCTCAAGAGCGAATTTCTGGACCGCCGTCTTCGGCTGAACCTTGCCGGCTTCTACGTCAATTATAGAGACCTGCAGACGACCCAGGTTATACCCTCACCGGGCGGCGCGGGTTTCGACACATTAACCGCAAATGCCGGCAAGGTTGAGATCAAGGGCATCGAAGCTGAGCTGACTGCGATCATTACACCGCAATTCCGCCTTTCCGCTTCGCTCGGCTATCTCGATGCGCGCTACAAGGAATTCACCGCCGATCTCAACAATGACGGCGTCAGCGAAGATGCAACGTTTCTTGAACTTCCTCGGGCCCCGGAATGGAGCATCAACGTAAACCCCAGCTACGAGACGAAACTGGGCGATTTCGGGTCAATGCGTTTCAATGTGAACTACTCCTACACGTCCCCGCTGCAGTCGAACGTCCAAAACATAATTCCCCGAGAGGCTACGCATCTCGTCGACGCAAGCATCACGCTGACGACTGCGGACGAGCGTTTCAGCCTGGCCTTCTGGGGCAAAAACCTGACCGACCAGCTGTACATCGGCCAGACGTTTCCCGTTGGAAATATCACCAATTTCGGCCGGTTTGGCGAGCCGAGAACGTATGGCGCCGAGTTCACCGTGAGGTTCTGAGTGGTCTTGGCAGGGTTAGGAGTAGAAACTATGGCTAGTGAAGCAGGAACAACCGATACGCTGAAAGTGCGTCCGATCGGGCAAGACGATCGGTGCTGAGATCAATGGTGCCGACGTCCGTGAAAGTGTACTGGACGAAGATGGCTTCCAGTATGTCAAGCAGGCGCTTCTGGACTATAAGGTTATAACGTTGCGCAATCAAACGCTAGAGCCGGATGACCAGGTCGCATTCACTTCAAAATTCGGTCCGGTAAATGACGGGGGGCCTAAGAACCCGTTCTTTCTGGAAGGATATCCAGAAGTCACCATTCTTTCCAATATACTTAAGGATGGAAAACCAATAGGTTTTCAGACCGACCAAACGGACGAATGGCACACGGATATCACATACCTTGACAAGCCAAGCATGGGGGCGGTTCTCTATGCTACTGAGGTTCCTCCAGAAGGTGCTGATACTTTGTTTGCCGATCTTGAGGCAGCCTATATAGCTCTGCCTGACACAGCTCGCGACCGGATCGATAAACTGCGAGCGATCCATACATATCCTGAGCAATATGGCGGTAAACTGACTGAGTCCGAAAAGGCGGCGATGCCGGCTCGGTCTCATCCGCTTGTGCGAACCCATCCGGAAACTGGCCGCAAAAGCCTGTTTGTCAGCCCGATGATGACGATTGCCGTCGAGGGCCTTGGGGAGAAAGAGAGCGACGATCTGCTCAATGAGCTCTTCGGGCACATTACCAAACCTGAGTTCATGTGGCCTGCCCCATCAGGGTGGTCCACCGGATAAGTTAGAGTTCCGGCGGTTGTGATCGTCCTGCTGGGCTGACCGGAGCGGAGCGTAGGGCAGACCAGCAGGGCGAGGCAAGATGGCTTCTGGGGCTGGTGGACGATAGTCTAGGGAGCTGTGCGGCCTGAAGCTGTTAAAGTGGTTTCGCCAGCGTCCGATCAGGATCTCGGCTTCACGCATGGTGTAGAAGATCTCGCCGTTGAGCAGTTCGTCGCGCAGCTTGCCATTAAAGCTCTCGCAGTATCCATTCTCCCAGGGTGATCCGGGTTCGATGTAGAGCGTCTTGACGCCGATTCTGCCTAGCCATTCGCGCACCGCAGTGGCGGTAAATTCCGCGCCATTGTCCGACCTGATATGCGCTGGTGGGCCGTGCCGGGTGAACAGATCGGCCAGCACCGCCAGCACATTATCGCTTTTGATCTGCCGCTGGACATGGATCGCCAGGCATTCGCGGCTGTGCTCGTCGATCACGGTGAGCATCCGGAACGCCTTGCCGTCATGGGTACGGTCGGCAACGAAGTCGTAGCTCCAGACATGGCCGCGATATTGCGGCCGAAGTCGCACGATCCGTCATTCAGCCAGAGACGGCCACGTTTAGGTTGCCGTTGCGGGACCTTCAGCCCCTCGCGACGCCAGATACGTTCAACCCGCTTGGCATTCACATGCCAGCCTTCACGCTGCAGCAAGGCGGTGATCCGCCGATAGCCATAGCGACCATAATCCGATGCCAGGCGGACGATGTCCGCCGTCAGGCGCTTCTCATCGGATCGCGGCCGGCAAGCCTTGCGTTGGGTCGAACGGTGCTGGCTTACCGTAAGCGGTGCGTGAGGGCGCCTTGCGCGGCGAGTCCCAAGATGGTCGTTGCGCGTGATGGATATCGAACGATCGTCTAGCGACCATGGTGCGGCGCGTAAGGATGATCCTACGCTTGATCGTACGATCATTCCTGCAGCGCCCAGGACCACGATCATCGGGCGGATGTCGTCGCGTCGGCGCTGGTCGCCCGATGAGAAGCGGGCGATTGTGGAGGCGAGCTACGATCCGGGATCGACCGTGCAGGAGGTGGCACACTGTTTCGAGGTTTCGCCGGCGCAGATCTATTCGTGGCGCCGGCAGGTTGCGGACGGAACGATCGATCGTCTGCCTGCCAGGCCCGCGCCATCGTTCGCGCGGGTAGAGCTGGCGGAGCAAGACCTTCCAGCGGTACCGTGCAGCGGCAGTTCTGGCGCGATGGAGATCCGGCTGACCGATGGCACCGCCATTGTCGTCGGCGGCGATGTCAGCGAGGAAGCGCTGCTCCGCGTGCTAGCCGCGCTCGGCAGATGATCACCGTCGTCCCGACCGACCGTATCTATCTCTGCTGCGGGGCCACCGACATGCGTCGCGGGATCAATGGGCTTGCGCGGATGGTGCAGCAGATCCTTGCCCAGGATCCCCATACTGGAGCGATCTTCTGTTTTCGCGGGCGTAAGGGGAAACGTACGACATTCAGCATACAGTTTGCGTCACGCCACGGTTGCCTATCCCTGGCATCCGCTCTTTGGAATGA
>NZ_JAKKIE010000134.1 GCF_021742065.1 Rhizorhapis sp. SPR117 | reverse complement strand
CTTATCGCGAGGTCGCGATAATGTGAAGGAACGCGGCGCAGGCCCGCAAAGCCGCGGAACACCCCGCCACGTCCTTCGCATTATTTCACAGGGTGTCGAGCCACTCCATCAGACTTGCATCCCGCTTCCACGAAGGAGGAACGTTGCTCGCCGCCGGCGCGCCCACCTGTTCCAGCGCCTTTCGCTTGGTCTCCAGATTAGCCTGGGCGTAGTGGTTGGTCGTGTCGAGGCTGACGTGCCCCAGCCAACTGCGGATGACGGTGATATCGACCCCGGCAGCGACGAGGTGGACGGCTGTCGCGTGCCGGAAGCTGTGCGGGGTCACATGTTTTGACCGAAGCGTCGACACGGATTTTGCCGCTTCCTCCACATAAGTGGCAAGCTTGAACCGCACTCCCGAGGCGCCCAGCGGTTCACCGTATCGGTTTACGAAGATGCGCTCACCTGTTGCGCGTGGCTGTCGCTCCAACAACTTCTTGAGCAACGTCACGGTTTCCGGCCAGAGCGGACAGATGCGTTCCTTGCGCCCCTTGCCGTAAAGACGCACGCAGGTCGGCGCTTCGAACCGGATCGCCTCAGGACAGAGGTCGAGCGCCTCCTGGATGCGCGCGCCACTGTTATAGAGGAACGAGAGCAGCACATGGTCGCGCGCGCCTTCGATTGTCGACCGGTCGGGCTGTGCGAGGATTGCCTCAACCTCCCCTGGCTCGAGGTAGCAGGGCGCAGAAGTGGGCTCCCGCTTGAGCGGGACAGTCAGGACCTCGGCGCATTGCGCGATGTATTCGGGATCCTTGTCAGCCACGAAGCTGAAGAAGCTGCGGATCGCGGCGAGCCGGCAGTTGCGTGTACCGATCGTGCCCCTGCGCCCATGCTCGGTATGGTGGAGGAACGCGCGCACCTCGCCGGCCGAGACGTCGGCCAGCATGATCCGCGCGACCCCGCCGCCTTTTCGCTCCGCGATAAACCGAAGCAACAACCGCCAGGTGTCGCGGTAGGACCGGATCGTATGGACAGAAGCACTGCGTTGCTCGGCCAACCATTCCTGGAAGAACGCCCGCAACAACGCGGGGAACGGATTGCTCTTTTTCATGACAGCGCCTCCATGTTGAGGCATGGGGCGCCGACAGCGCGGAACCGCTCGCTTGCTTCCTGCAACAGATCCTGCGTGACGGTGATGTAGACCAACGTGGAGTTGATGTCCCGGTGGCCCATATAGGTGGAGAGGTAGCGTAGCCTGTCCTGCGGGTTGATGCCGGATCGGTACCATTGGAGGATCCGGTTCACGACCATTGAGTGACGCAGGTCATGAACACGCGGCCCCGTCCGCCCGAAGGGCGGTTTGAACCCGGCTCGACGCATGACGTTGGTGATCATCGTTGAGACCACCACCGGGGCATAGCGATCATTGAAGTGGTCATGCCAGAAGAGCCCGGACCGCGGATCCTGCGGGGCGCCGGCGCGCCGCCTTGCATCGATATAGGCCCGTAATTCGGCCATGACGCTGCCGGTTAGCGGCAAGATCCTGGTCTTGTAGAACTTCGTTTCCCGGATCGTGATCGTGTCCGATTGAAGGTCCACGTCACCCAGATCAAGCCCGGCGAGTTCACTACGGCGCAGTCCGGCACAATAGGCCAGAACCACCATCGTGTAGAGGGCCATAGGCCGCAGCGGAGCATCCGGCGACGGATACGAGCGGGCAACATCGAGCAACCGCCGGACGTCGGCCGGACTGAAGATATGCGGCCGTCGATGCTCGCGCGCCACTTCCCGCTCCGACCGGGCGTTGAAGCGTTTTGGCGGGATTCTGGGATCAAGGCGATACCGCGCCTTGGTCAGGATGCGCCCCAGCTTCTGACATTCAGCCGCGTGGTTGCGGGTCGGCTTGGCAGTTGCCCAGCGCGCCAGCATTGTCTCAAGCGATGCCCCGGCAAGTTCGGGGTTCGCCTGGAGGAACCGATCGAACCGCAATAGCCAGTGAGCCTGGGTCTCATACTGATAGCCCCGGCTGCGCATCAACGCGACATGCTCGCGCATGAAGTCCCCCAGCACGCTGCCGTAGGGCGCAGGCCGTCGCAATGCGGCCAGGGCTTCGTCGGGATTGGGGGAAGCGAGAGCCCGCCAGATCGGCTTGTTTTGTTTGGCGTTGTACTGACGACGAAGCACGGCAACGGGATTCTCGGCGATCAGCCCGATTTCGACGAGGTGTTCGAGGAAGCGATCGACAATGCAGACCTGGTTGAGCAGCGTCGGCATTCGCCAACGTTTTTCCATTTCCTTCAGCCAGACGTCGAGCATCTGCCGGTCAACCGCCGGATGACGTCGGGCTACATCCTCGAAGCTGCGAAGGAACCAGCGATAAGTCGGTCTGCTTCCCGGCCGGAACTGCGATTTTTCCAAGAAGGCGTCAACAACGGTGCAATCGGGATCGTGCCAGGCGCTCATGACAGCATCTCCGAGCCGGGTACATCGAGCGCCACGGCTCGGAGATCATCTGTCGCCAGCTTGAGATAGGCATTGGTGGATTCGATTGATCGATGCCCGAGCACGTCGCCGATGATCTTTTGCGGGACCGACGCCCGCAGTAGTTCGACCGCTCGCGCGTGGCGGAAGACATGCGCTCCTCGCTTTCCCGGCGGCTCGACGCCTGCGGCTGCTAACCGCCCGCGGATCATGCCGTACAGGTTTGTCATTGCGATGTAGGGCGCGCAGGATCGGATGAAGATTTCCCGCCCCTCGACCTGGGGGCGCCCATGACGCAGATAGTCGAGCAGCGCCTCACCAACCGGCGCCAATAGCGGCATGTAGGAGTACGCATTGGTCTTGGTGTGACGGATACGCAGGGATTCTCCGCGCCAGTTCACGTCTTCAAGCCGAAGGCGGCAGATCTCACCTTCGCGCAACCCATATGTGGCAAGCAGTTGAAGTACCGCAAAATCGCGCATTCCTCGCGGCGATCCGTCCTTCTTCGTCGTCGCCAACACCGCGGCGATTTGGCTCTTGTCCAACGTCGAGGGCACGTCTTCATAGGCGTAGAGCATGGGGCCGATGATGTGCGGCGTGAGATCAGTCGGGATACGTCCCGTCCGATGCAGATAGCGCACCACCGACCGGAGCCGCTCAGCGACGTCGGCCAATGATTTGCGCCGTAATCCAGGCGCGCGCATGTCCATGTAGAGATCGACCTCCACGATGCTCAACGTGCCGAGGCTGGCAGCACCGCCCCGTTCGAACCGCCATCGCAGGAAGTTCCGTGCCTCCCACATAAGCGCCGCGATGGTAGCGCTTGCCAGACCGCGCTCGTCGCGCAGCCATGCCTCGTATTCGCAGCAGATCGCCTGCCGATACGCGGTTTCCGGTTCGGTCATCTCCGGCTCGGGCGGCCATTTGCCTTGGGCAAGCCGGAGCAGCTTGTTGATCGACGTGCGGGGCAACATCTGCCAGCGCGCACAGGGAGGCCGGCCGTACTGGGCTTCGAAATCCCGAATTGCATAGGCAAA
This sequence comes from Rhizorhapis sp. SPR117, assembly GCF_021742065.1. The sequence goes on along the minus strand of NZ_JAKKIE010000134.1, from coordinate 305 downwards.
ATACTGATCGACCTGCGCGGGCGTCACAGTTTCTACCTGCATGTCGCACTCGGCCAGATAATCGAGAAACGCGCGGGCGTAGAGGCGATGGTTCGCTACGACCACCGGGTTGTAATTCTGCGTCGTGAGCAAATTCGAGAGTTCGGCGATCAACTCGTCGTGCAATTTCAACATGCTTTTATCCTCAGCTGGTTCAGAGACCGCCGAGGTTCGCAACCAAAATAATGCGCAGCAACATCGCACGAACAACACAGGAATTCGGCGCTTAGGCCGCGTTCCTTCACATTATCGCGACCTCGCGATAA
>NZ_JAKKIE010000133.1 GCF_021742065.1 Rhizorhapis sp. SPR117 | reverse complement strand
TCATGCGTTACCTGGACCGGCATTCCCACAGAAACGGCTTCAGCCCCTCCACTTGATCCTACCGGCATCAGCCGGTCGGTCATTCAGAGATGATCGCCCGTGGCGATTCTCTTAAATCGACGATGGAACAGCTTTGCCTTCAGATTGAAGCGCACCTTCCAGAAACGATATGCTCAATCATTGCCGTGGATGCGGCGGGATTGCTGCATACTGTCGCAGCACCCGGTTTGCCGTCCGAGTTCGTATCGCATGTCGAAGGCATTCCGGCAGGACCGATGGCGGGATCATGCGGCTCGGCAATCTTTCACAAGCAGCCGGTCTGTGTAACCGACATTGCAACCGATCCACGCTGGGAGATCGTCCGACCTGAGGCGCTAGGTGCTGGCCTTGCCGCCTGCTGGTCAAATCCGATTACCGGCAGCGGTGGCAGGGTATTGGGCGCATTTGCCCTGTACTTCCGGGAGACACGCGCTCCAGGCGATGTGGAGCAGGATATCGTCCGGGCCTGCCTGGATCTAGCCGCGATCGCGCTGGAACGCCAGGAGCGCGTCGCGGAACGCGAACATCGCGCTACTCATGACGAACTCACTGGTCTTCCCAATCTGTCCGCCTTCAGCGCGCTGATCGCCCGCCTGCCTTGCGATGCCCCGGGATCATGGGGATTGCTGGCGATCGACCTCGACAATCTGAAGCCGGTTAATGACACTTACGGGCATCATGCCGGGGATTACCTGCTCAAGACCGCTGCGGAGCGCCTCAGATCAGCATCAGCGCCTGATCTGGTATTCCGGGTTGGCGGCGATGAATTCATGGTCGTGCTGCGGGCGGAACACCATCTCGCGGGGCTGGAGTCGTTCGTGGAGAGCCTCCTCGACCAACTCGCGCGACCTGTGGATTGCAGCGGTTTCTGGATAGGACCCCAGGCGTCTGTTGGTGGCGCGATTGTCACTGCCGACGACTCAATATCCGAAACGGTACGTCAGAATGCCGATCACGCACTATATTGTGCCAAGGAAACCAGGCGCGGCGGTTTCGTCCGCTACTGGCCGGGGCTGGGTTCGCCGATTACCGACCGCATACGCTACGCTCGAGAGATCGAAGGCGCCTTGCTGGAGGGACGCGTCGAACCCTGGTACCAACCCATCATTTGTCTCGATACGGGGCGATTCGTGGGTCTGGAGGCCCTATGCCGTGTCAGGACCGCGAGCGGCTCTATCAAGCCTGCGGCCGCCTATGGACTGGGGGATTCCGAGGCGGAAATCGCGTACGAATTGACCCGGCGAATGCTGGCGATGGTTGCGGAGGATTTCTCAGCCTGGGAGCGGCTGGAAGGAGCGCCCGACTATGTCGCCGTGAACGTGACCTCCGCCGATCTTCGGGTGCCTGGCTTGACTGACGAGCTACTGACGATCCTTCAAAAGCAGAATCTGGCCCCTGCCCATCTGGTCCTCGATCTTAATGAAACCACCCACCTCAGCTTGCGAGAAAAGCAATCTCTTGGGGCCATCCAGCAACTGCGTGCCAGTGGCATCAGGATAGCTCTCGATGATTTCGGTAGCGGCCTGGCATCACTCAGCCACCTGATGAGCGTGCCGGTGGACATGATCAAGCTCGACCCTTCGCTCACCGGCGCGCTCGTCGAGAAGGACAAGGCGGCCGCGATCATTTCGGGAATGCTGGACATTTCGCGCCGTCTCGGCATCGAAGTGATCGCCGAGGCCATCGAGACGCCTGAGCAGAATGCATGGCTGCATTCGCTTGGTTGTCGTTATGGGCAGGGCTTTCACCTCTGCCGCCCCATGCAACGAACAGAAATGTCCAACATGCTCAATTCCACGGCACCTGTTGCCGGGAATGATCGGAACAGATTGAGCGCATAGCGATTTCCTGCTCGAACTGGGGATACCGCCTTGACCTGAATAGGCTCTGGTGGCGAAGAGGTGGCGCGGTCGCTGCCGCCATAGTGGCGACTCGGCAGGCGCGTCGTATCTTCCCCGATGGCCAGTGACAAATCAGCCTGGCGCTGGCCCGAAGCCTGCCCCATCGGCAATGATGCATTGAGGTAGTGGTGCAGGAACAGTTGCGCTTTCTTCGCGATAATTTTCGTTGGCTCGCCGGCGGCTTCTTGCTGTTGATGTTCTCATCCTTCGGCCAAACCTTCTTCATTGGCCTTGCCGGCAATGAACTTCGCGTGCGGTTCCATCTATCCGGCGGCGCCTTCGGACTTATCTACATGGCCGCGACCCTGGCGAGCGCGGCGGTCCTGCCCTGGCTCGGACGCAGCCTCGACTTGATGCCCGGCTGGAAGGTTACTCGCTTTGCCATGCCGCTGCTGGCGCTCGCCTGTTTGCTGCTCGCATACGCCCCTCATATCGCGGTCCTGGTTGTGGCCATTTTCCTGCTCCGGCTGTTCGGGCAGGGCATGATGACGGAAATCGCCTTTACGGAAATCGGCCGCTGGTTCGTCGCCAGCCGCGGACTTGCCATGGCGATCGTGACGCTAGGACTCCAGACTGGAACGGCGCTGCTGCCGATCGCCTATATCCTTGTGAGCGACTGGCTCGGCTGGCAGGTGGCCTGGGTCGCGTCCGCCGCCGTGCTGATCCTTGCCTGTCCGGGCTTACTGGCCCTGACCCGGGTCGAGCGCGTACCGCACGCCAGGGAATCAGCGATGGCAGCCGGAAAGACGGCGCGCGACTGGAGCCGAAGCGCGGTCGCGCGCGACCCGGTCCTTTACCTGCTTCTCGCAGGCACGCTCGCGCCACCCTTCATCAGCACCACTATATTTTTTCATCAGGGCTATTTCATCGCGCTGCGAGGCTATGATGCGATCAGCTTCACCGCAGCCTTTCCGGTGATGGCAGTCTCGACAATTATTTTCGGGTTCGTTTGCGGCCATCTGGTCGACCGCTACGGCGCGATCCGGCTGTTGCCCTGGTTTCTCGGACCGCTGGCGGTCGCCTCTGCCACTGCCGCGCTGATCACGCCGCTATGGGGTATTTACGTTTTCATGTTCCTGCTGGGAATCAGCAACGGCTTCACCTCGACATTGCTCGGGGCGTTATGGCCGGAGGTTTATGGCATCGCCAATCTCGGCGGTATCCGCGCCATGACGGTGTCGGCCATGGTGCTGGCAACCGCGCTCGGCCCCGGTCTCACGGGCATATTGATTGATCTCGGCGTCAGCCTGCCAGAACAACTTCTCTGGATGGCTGGCTGGTGTGCGGCCGCCATGCTGCTGCTGGCCTATGCCGCCAAGCAGATCGTCCGACGCGAATACGGGAGCGGCACCCGCTGATTCAGACTGCAGGTCATCACGGCCGGACTATCATGAAGTGCCCCCACGCCCACGCATGATATGGCGTTGAAGTACAAATGTTTAACAGCAATCGAATCCGGAGAATAGGTCCATTTACGATAGATAAATCTTGCTCTGTCATCCTTCATCATATGACAGCTTATATTGAAGTCGATGGGATGCGGCTGCGCCGCAAGGTGCGCGCCGTGGTGATCAATGACGATGGCGATGTCCTGCTGGTGCGTCCGCATGGCTATTGCGATGGAGAATGGACTCTTGCTGGTGGCGGCGTCGAGAACGGGGAATCGCCTGTCGCCGCGATGCGCAGGGAGCTTGCCGAGGAACTCGGCATCGACTTGGAAGTCGGTCTTGAAGAACTTCCTGTAACCAACCGCTTCATCTACTCGCAGGAGCACAAGGCGAAGCGCGCGCTTGACCATGATGGTCAGGACGCGGTGATGTTTGCCTGCAAGGTCGGCAAGAATATTACCTTGCGCCTCCAAGCCGAAGAGGTAGCCGATGCGCGCTGGTTTGCGGGACATTGCGTAATTGATTTAGTCACCCTCCTTCTTGGCACGGGGTCGTATTGTACGCCTCAAAGGAGGAGGATGACCGATGACGATATTTGCAGGC
>NZ_JAKKIE010000132.1 GCF_021742065.1 Rhizorhapis sp. SPR117 | reverse complement strand
CCCGCATCGCGGGACATACAAATACTAGGGTCACTTCTCGATGAAAATCCCGGGTCAACTCTCAGCGGTAATCAACAGCGAATGGCCCTGACGTTGTGAACAACGGCATCGCGCTATCAGGCACGGCTCATTGGATGTTTGATCGTGGATTGATCAGCCTGGACGATGATTTGCGTATTCTTGTGTCACGGCAGGCCAATGACCCTGATGGCATCCACGCGCTCATCAACAAGAGTGGTCATGCCCTTATGCCTGTTCGTGGTTCTGACCGTCCTCATCCGCATTTTCTCACATGGCATCGGGATAACTGCTTCAAACAATAGATTAACTGGCCTGCCTTATCGTCAGAGGTGGTAATCGAACTTGCCGCGGTCAAACCCGCAACCTAATGATGAGACAATGACCGACGCGGGGGCAATCGAACAATTCATCGCGCATTGGCGTGACACGGGCGGGTCGGAGCTGGCGAACACGCAGAGCTTCATCAACGGCTTGTGCGCGCTCATCGGTGCGCGGCCGCCCCACGGCAGCAAGACCAACGACGCCGCCAACGATTATGTGTTCGAACGCCGCGTGTTTCAGGACAATGGCGACGGAACGCAGAGTTTTGGCCGCATCGACGCCTATAAGCGTGATTGCTTCATCCTTGAAGCCAAACAGGGCAGCGAAGGCGATCAGGCCGCGGCCGCCAAGGGTGAGGATGATCTCGACCTGTTCGGCCAGACCGCCAAGGCGCGGCTGAAACGCGGCACCGCCAAACGGGGGACGCCGGGATGGACCAGCGCCATGCTTGCTGCGAAGGGGCAGGCGGAACGTTATGCCAAGGCGCTACCCGTTGACCATGGCTGGCCGCCGTTCCTGCTTGTTACCGACATCGGCTATTGCATAGAGGTCTATGCCGACTTCACCGGCACCGGGAAAGCCTATGCCCAGTTCCCGAATCGCTCCCGCTATCGCATCATGCTGGAGGATTTGCGCGATGAAGATGTTCGCAAGCGCCTCCATGCGATCTGGACTTACCCCAGGAGCCTCGACCCCACAGCCCGTTCCGCCAAGGTCACGCGGGATATTGCCGATCTGCTCGCCAAAGTCGCCAAGCGCATCGAAGCGCGCAGCCATAATGCGGAGCGCACCAGCGGCTTCCTGATGCGCGTGCTGTTCACGATGTTTGCCGAGGACAGCGAACTCATTCCCAAGGGCAGCTTCACCGCGATGCTGGAGCAGCAGCGCGCCCACCCGCAGCATCTCGCGCCCCAGCTTTCCGCCTTATGGCAGGCGATGGATGAAGGCGCCTTCTCTCCCGCTCTCGGCGTCCCGCTCAAGAAATTCAACGGCTATTTGTTCAAGGACCGCACAGCGATAGAACTGGAGGCCGATGAGCTGGAAGTGCTGGTCCAGGCCGGCAAGCATGACTGGACGGAGGTGGAACCAGCCATCTTCGGCACGCTGCTGGAACGCGCATTGAACCCCAAAGAGCGCGCGAAGCTGGGCGCGCATTACACGCCCCGCGCCTATGTCGAACGGCTGGTCAGCCCCACCATCATAGAGCCGCTACGGGCCGACTGGATCGGTGTGCAGGGTGCGGTCGCCAGCCTTTTGGCAGAAGAAGGAGACAAATTCGTCCAGCGCAAAAACCTCGATAAATCCATTGATATTGTAAGAGCGTTTCACGGAAAACTGGCGTCTGTCAGAGTGCTGGATCCGGCCTGTGGCACAGGCAATTTTCTTTATGTCACCATGGCGCGGATGAAAGAGCTGGAGGGCGAAGTTCTTGAAATGTTGTCGCAGCTTGACCGCGATCAATATATCAATGAGCTGTCTGGTGGCACCATCACGCCGGAAAACTTCCTTGGCATAGAAATCAACCCGCGCGCCGCAGCCATCGCGCAGCTCGTGCTGTGGATCGGATATCTCCAGTGGCATTTCCGGGTGAACGGCAAGGCGAAGGCCCCGCCCGAACCGATCCTCAAGGATATCCGCACTATCGAGAACCGTGACGCGCTGATCGACTATGACAAGCGCGTGGTGGAGAAGGATGAACATGGCCAGCCCGTCACCCGTTGGGACGGCGAGACGATGAAGTCCCATCCCGTCACCGGCAAGCTGGTGCCGGATGAGGCAGCACGGCAGGAACTCTATTCCTACATCAAGCCGCGCGCCGCGAAATGGCCGAAGGCGGATTTTATCGTCGGGAACCCGCCCTTCATTGGCGCCAAGTTTCTGCGCGAGAAGCTGGGCGATGGCTATTTCACCGCCCTGTTCGCCACCACCGATGTGCCCGAAAGCGCGGACTTCGTGATGCACTGGTGGGACAAGGCGGCTACTGCCGTCCGCAAGGGCACCGCCCGCAGTTTTGGCTTCGTCACCACCAATTCCATCACCCAGACATTCAGCCGTCGCGTAGTGGCAAAGCATCTTGACGCCAAGGACCGCATCAGCTTGATTATTGCCATTCCCGATCACCCCTGGGTGGATGAGAAGGACGGCGCCGCCGTGCGCATTGCCATGACCGTGGCGGCGAAAAGCAAGGCGGAGGGGCAGTTGCTGAGCGTGGCGGAGGAGAGCGCTGCGCCGGGCCGCATCGATTTTACCCGCACCACCGGCATGATCAGCAGCGATCTGCGCGTCGGCGCGGACGTGACCAGTAGCGTGGCGCTCAAGGCAAATGACAAACTTAGTTCACCCGGTGTGAAGCTGCATGGCGATGGCTTTATCGTCACGCCGGAACAGGCGGTGGCGTTGGGCGACCAGAGCGCCGCGGTGATAAAGGATTATCGCAACGGCCGCGATCTTGCCGCCCGCCCGCGCGGCGTGATGGTGATTGACCTTTATGGCCTCAGCGAGGCGCAGGTGCGGGAACGCTATCCGGCGGTGTATCAGCACGTCCTGTCATCGGTGAAACCGCACCGCGACCAGAACAACCGCGCCAGCTACCGCGACAACTGGTGGCTGTTCGGCGAAGCCCGTTCCGAAATCCGCAAGGCGCTGGCCGGGCTGCCGCGTTATATCGCCACTGTCGTAACGACCAAGCATCGCATATTCCAGTTTCTACCCACATCCATCCTGCCGGATGACGCGCTTATCAATATTGCAATTAATGATGCCTTTGCACTTGGTGTGTTGAGCAGCGGCGTCCATGCGATCCAGCATATAGCGCTGCAGCGAACCGGTAAGCGGACCGCCGAATTGCGACACGAAGCTTATGTCGTCGAAGTCGAGAACGATGCGCCGGACCATACGCGACATGAGCTCACCCAGCACCAGCATCGCGGCCTGGCCGGCTTTCGTGCGCAACATCGTCGGATCCGCCTTGAGGGCGATACCGCGACCGGGGTCGAGCGGTCGCTCCCCATACCTACGGGTGCGATCAGCAAGCTTCGTGTAGAAGCGCTCTGTGGCCGCGACGCTCATAGTGCCGCGATCCCACCAACGACCGTCACGACGTCGACGTCCAGCGGCTGCCATCCGCCACTTTCACGAAATCGGTACACCGCCCACCCTGTGCGGGCGGGAAGATGATCGCCATAATCGGGGATAACGATCGAAATGAAGCCATTATAGCGGATGTTCGCTCCCTCCTCATCGCCCGCGCTATGGAACGCCTCCTGCGGATGGGTGTGGACCTGGCCGACAATCTGCAGATCGAGCTCCATCGCCAGGAAAACCACTTTCGCCATGGCGCGCGCCTCGATCACGAAGTGCCCGGCACCGGTGTGCGCTTTCGGTCGCACGCTCTGTAGAACTGAGACCTTGGCGCCATCGGCGCGACCAAGAAGCAATGCGACACCCTCATGACGCGCAGCACGCGCCGGGGCCAAGCATTCGAGCAATCCGTCATAGGCCGAATGTGCGAAAGAGATCGCCGGCGTATCGACATGCTCGGCAAAGTGATAGCGTTATAAACGGCGGAGTAAAAATGTACCACTGACGGGTCTTTTGGGGTCCGTTCATTTCGGAGTAAAAGTGTACCGGT
>NZ_JAKKIE010000131.1 GCF_021742065.1 Rhizorhapis sp. SPR117 | reverse complement strand
ACGAATAGCCCCGTGATGCCGCGGTATCGGCGGATATCGGGATTGTCCGACTTGTCGCCGACGAAAAGCGCCAGACGTGGTGCGACCGAGAGGCGATAGTCTCCGCCGAGCGGGATCGCCGCCATCGGCGCGACATAGACGCTGTTGATGCTGCGCGACGCCGCGCCGTCGCGCCCGTTCGATTCATGCCGGATACCGCCCTGCGCGCTCACCGAGATGCCGTTCGACAAAGTGGCGGAAGGGGTCAGATAGAAGAGTTCGGGCTGATAATCGACATTGCGGAACGGCGAGGAGTTCCCGCCCAGGTCCCAGAACATACGCTGGCTATAGGCGAAGTGAAGCCCATCACGCCAGGACCCCGGCAGCCCATCAGCCCGTCTCGATCCGAACAGCTGGTATTTGAAGCTGATCTGGATCCTTGCCTCACTGTTGGTGCCAGGCCCGTAGACGGCGTAGATCGGCTCATAGGCCGAGAGATTGACGAGAAAGGCATTGCCAGCCGAACGGTCGGCGGGCGGCGGCGCCGCTTCCCGCTCCGGCTCGGAAGGCGCCTGCGGTGCGGATATGGCTTGCGCCACTTGCGTCGCCGACCGCAAAGCAACAGTGATCTGCTGCGAACGCCACGCCGGAATGGAAAGCGTCGCGCCATCCAGCGTCAGGTCGGAAGGCGCGCGAAAGCAATAGCGAGCGCGCATGAACCCGCCAGGCGGCACGGTCAGGCTGGCCGGGACATTCGCGGCGCGTTCGAGCCATACGGTCCGGACAGATCCGGCAGCCCCGATCCGTGCCTCGATTCGGTCGGGCAAGGATACCGTTTGCGGATCGCGGTCCCCGTTGAGCAATCGCAGATCGACCAGAATGGCGCCGTCCTGGTCGCGCTGGCCGGCGTCGCCGATCAGGATCTCGACCGGCGAGGCGGCATGGGCCGTCGGCGCGAGGAGAATCGATGCGCCAGCCATGAACCAGAAGTGCGGACGGATCGTCATGCGCGCAGGTGCCAACCGCTGTCGCCTGCACCACGGACCGGATAATCGAACAGCCGCGTATGTTCGCGCGCGATCCTGGCGTTGCGCCGCGGTCGCTTGCCCGGCGGGAGGGCGAGGTGAAATGTCCGGTCGGAGAAGACCTGGAGGAGCATTGCGGGCGGAAAAGCCGAGGCGAGCCGGGTAACCGCGGCGCGAATGAATGTCTCTGCAACGTCTTCCAACGGGTCTGGTGGCGAAGTGGCGGCGGATGTGTCCATGTTCCTCATCTCCAATCGGACATGCCCTTCCATCGCCTGACAGCGAGGAACACGCACTACGCGATGACGTAGCCTGACTCAGCATCCTCCCCTGAAACCGCCTCCGATTATACCATCGTTATCAAGCGGCTACTCTCATCTTACCACCACGCATGTCTTTCCGAGAGTCGCCAATTTCACAGAACGGTACTGCAGGGGAGAGATAAGGCGCAACCCCGGCCATCAGTATATTTGCGCCTGGCCCGACACAGAATATGTCCTCCGCCATCCGATTTGTGACGATCCTGCCGCTCCAGCCGTCGTCCATTCCTCACGCTTTCCCGGATGGAAAGAGGAACGAATTAGCGTCGATACGAAACGCATAAGTATAGTTCCCGATGGCGGGGTGGTGCTCCGGCGATGCACATGAACCGCATATCCCGTGGTGATCGGGAATCCAAAACGCCAGGGAGAGGTGCCGGATCGGCTTGGCGACGCCCGTTTTGGGCGGCGGCTTTCGTGCGCTCTGGAGAACCGGATGTTCGACTTCAATGACAAGGTCGCGATCGTGACCGGAGCCGCCAGCGGGCTGGGCGAGGCCATCTCCCGTGAGTTGGCCGCCTCCGGCGCCCGGCTCGTGCTCGCCGATCTCGATATCGACCGTGTACACGCTCTCGCTGCCCAGATCGATGACGGCAGGGCCTTTCCGCTTCGGACGGACGTGGCGAATGCCGCGGATGTCGAGGCGATGGTGGCTTTCGCGGTGAAGACCTTCGGCCGGCTCGATCTTGCCGTGAACAATGCCGGCGTCGGCGGCGCCTCCGCTCCGGCCGGTGAATATGATCTTGCCGAATGGCGGCGCGTGCTCAGCGTCGACATGGACGGCGTGTTCTACGGCATGCGCTATCAGATCCCGGCGATGCTGGTTTCGGGCGGCGGTGCGATCGTCAACATGAGTTCGATCTGCGGCATGCTCGGCCTGCCCGGCACCATCGCTTACGCGGCTGCCAAGCACGCCGTGGTCGGCATGACCCGGACCGCAGCCGTCGACTATGCCCGCAAGGGCATTCGCATCAACGCGGTGGGGCCAGCGGTCATCGATACGCCGCTGATCCGGGCGCAGGGCGAACCGTCGCCCGCGCTGATCGATCAGCATCCCATTGGCCGGCTCGGCCGGCCCGAGGAGGTGGCGGCGCTTGTCGCCTTTCTGCTGTCCGATCGCGCCTCGTTCATGACCGGCGGCTACTATCCCGTCGATGGCGGCTATCTCGCGCAGTGACCGCGTCGCCCACTCCCTTTTCATCAGCACCAGCAGCAAGGAATTTCTCATGTCCCGTATAGCGCTTATCACCGGCGGCGTGAGCGGTATCGGCGCCGCGACCGCACGACTCCTCAAGGCGCATGGCTACACCGTCGTCGCCAATTATTTCGGCAACGAGGCCGAAGCCCAGGCGTTTCACGACGAGACGGGCATTCCGGTCTATGGCTGGAACGTGGGCGATTTTGCCGCGAGCCAGGCGAGCGTCGCCAAGGTCGTGGCGGAGGTCGGGCCGGTCGACATCCTCGTCAACAATGCCGGCATCACCCGCGACGGCACGCTCCACAAGATGAGCGAGGAGCAATGGCGCAGCGTGATCGACGTCGACCTCGGCGGCTGCTTCAACATGTGCCGCGCGGTGATCGAGGGCATGCGTGAGCGGCGCTTCGGCCGGATCGTCAATGTGAGTTCGGTCAACGCGCTGTCGGGGCAGTTCGGCCAGACCAACTATGCCGCCGCCAAGGCGGGCGTGATCGGCTTCACCAAGGCGCTCGCGCTCGAGGGCGCGGCGCGCAACGTCACGGTCAATGCGATAGCGCCGGGCTATACCGACACCGCCATGGTCGCCGCGGTATCGGCGGAGGCGATGAAGGCTGTTCTTGGCGCCGTTCCCGTGGGCCGTCTCGGCACGCCCGATGAGATCGCGCGCGGCGTCCTCTTCCTTGTCGAGGACGAAGCCGGCTTTGTCACCGGCGCCACGCTTTCGATCAACGGCGGCAAATACATGGCCTGAAGCGGCCGAATGGAAGGAGAAGATCATGACCAAGAATGTTGTTCTTTGTGCACCCGTGCGAACCGCGATCGGAAGCTATGGCGGCAGCCTCAAGGACATGGCCGCGCCGAGACTCGGCAGTATCGCCATTGCCGAGACGCTCAAGCGCGCCGGCGTAACCGGCGACGCGATCGATACGGTCGTCATGGGCCAGGTGGTGCAGGCCGGAGCGAAGATGAACCCGGCGCGGCAGGCGGCGATCGGTGGCGGAATCCCTGACACTGTGCCGGCGATGACCGTCAACCGGGTCTGCGGCTCCGGAGCCCAGGCGATCGCCACTGCCGCGCAGGAGATCATGCTGGGCCTGACGAATGCCGCTGTCGCGGGCGGGATGGAGAATATGGACCAGGCGCCCTACCTTATCGAGAAGGGCCGCTGGGGTTATCGCATGGGCGACGGCAAGCTTTTCGACAGCATGCTCCATGACGGTCTCAACGACGCGTTCGTCGATCAGCATTCGGGCTGGGTGACCGAGGACCTCGTCACGAAATTTCAGATCTCGCGCGACGCCCAGGACAGTTGGGCAGTGCGCTCGCAACAGCGGTTCAGTACGGCCCAGGCGGCCGGCAAGTTCGACAGCGAGATCGTGGCGGTCGAAATTCCGGGACGAAAGGGGCCGACCAGCTTTTCGCGGGACGAGCAGAACCGACCGGATGCGACGCTCGAAAGCCTCGCCCACCTCAAGCCGGCCTTTCGTCCGGAAGGAACAATCACGGCAGGCAATGC
>NZ_JAKKIE010000130.1 GCF_021742065.1 Rhizorhapis sp. SPR117 | reverse complement strand
GGCCCAGTCGGCCCGAAGCTGCGATTTTGGCCATGTTGAAGAACAAAGATTGAACATGGCGATCTACCAGGCTCGCTCTTGTCCTCCAATCTCGTAAACATCGGTCTCGATCGAGCACCTGTAGCTCTCTGCGATGTTGAACATCTCTGTCTGGAGAGATGCGATCTCATCATCGAGGCTGACGCCATCGGCACCCTGATCATAGGCGACGGTCAGCGTGTAATCGCAGTTCCCGGTCTTTTGCATCTGGTAATCCCGCTCCAGCATCGCCTCAATGCGCTCGCGAGCGGGCTTTCTGCCACGACCATGCTTGTTGAAGTTCTCGATGGTCAGATGCAGGGCGATGGTGACAGAAGGCGGCTTTTCCGGCAGCCCGATCCTTGAAGGAATGACGTCAAGCGCCCGATAGACGGTCATTCTTGAGATCTTGAGGTCGCGCGCGACGCTGGCCTTGCTCGCGCCGGCGGTGATCCGGCGTCGGATTTCATCGTCATCGATGTTTTTCTTCCGGCCTTTGTAGACGCCTTCGGCGCGCGCCGCCTCGATCCCGGCGCGCTGCCGGTCCTTGATGAACGTCAGTTCCATGTCCGCGACCATGCCCAGAATGGTGATCACCATCCGCCCCATGCTTCCGGCCGTCGTCACCTCCGGCTCAAGCACCCGCAATGAGGCTCCCTTCTGGTCGAGTTCATGAACCAGATTGAGAACATCGCGTGTGGAGCGACCGAGCCGATCGAGACGCAGGACGACGAGTTCGTCATCGGCGCGCAGGAACTGCATGATCGTCTCAAGCTCCGTGCGTCCAGTGCGCGATGCGCCCGAGCCTGTTTCGGAGCGGAGGATTTCACAGCCCGCTGCCTTCAACCGGGCAACCTGGATGTCGAGATCCTGGTCGATGGTGCTGACGCGGGCGTAGCCGACGCGGGTCATGGGCAAATCCGTCACATTAGGGTGGCTTTGCCCTCGTACAGTAACATTGGTGACGGAACCACCCTTTTGTGACATGTCGTATATGTCACTTCCGATCGTCACGTTCGGGTGCACCCAAATGGTGCGAGCGGAAAGGCCCCGGTCAGGCAGCAAGCCGCCCAAAATCGATCCGGCTATTCAGATCGAGGTCGAAGCGGCCATAAGGATTGACGTGGCTGTAAATCAGCGGTGTGAGGCCGCGATAATCATCCGGCGTCATCCGGCCCGTCCATTTCGGTTCCACCAGCACGCTCTGAAGCATTCGGGTGTTCACATAGACAAGCGACGCTTGCAGCAAATGTAGCGCCAGGACCGAGAGCTGCTGCTCATCGATGCGGTTGGTGGCGATCTCGCCGCCCTTGCCGAAGAAAACGAACCCGTTGGCACTGTTCCAGTTTTCAACGACATTCAGGCCTTCATGAATTTCGCGGCGGAAGGACTCCTCGCGCAGATACCGGCACAGGAAGATCGTCTTGACCGCGCGGCCCAGCTCACTCAACGCCTTGTAGGTCGGGTGCATCACCTCGGAGCGGCTGAACCGGCGCAGGATCGCCTCCGGGTCGGCGGTTTTTGTCTGCATGGCGGCTGCATATTTGACCATCTCGTCATATTGCTGCTCGATCTCATCCCAGTTGATCGGACTGGAGAGGATCGGCTGCAAGTGGGGAAGCCGCGTTCGCATGCCGACATCGGGAAGAGCCAGCTTCTGGCGAGCGATCGCTTTCAGGCGGGGTGCGAGCTCAAATCCGAGAAGCCGGCAAAATGCAAAGCCAACCGCGCTTTGGCCATGACTATCAACATATTGTCGCTGGATTTCCATGTCGGTGCAATGGCGCAGCACGCCCTCGATCATGGAGGCGACCTCGGAGGAAGAGCAGCGCTTGAGCTGGGAATAGACGCACGTCGCGCGTCTTTCGACATGCCAGTAGATCATGACGCCCCGCCCACCATAACGCGCATGCCATTCCGTCATCAGGTTGCGATCCCAGGCTCCGAACTTTGTGGAATCTGACGCACAGGCCGTGCCGGCGTCTCCCCAGACTGCGGCATTGCGGATTGCCAGGGTCGCATTCGCAACCCTGGCACACGCCTCCTTGAGCGCCGCGGCATGAACGAAGCGGCGATGGACATGCAGCAGCTCTTCATAGCTGACATCGGGGGTGGCGCCGGCGATCCGCTTGAGCCCGGCATTCGTTCCCAGGCCGTAGAGGCATAGCAGGAGACGTTGATCCAGCGCGGTTTTCGGCAGTGCAACACGCGAGGCCGATGTTTCGAACGCTTCGAGAAGTCCCGTATCAAGGGCAGCCTCCTTCAGTACGTCGAGCAGCCCGGTCATCGGCCAGCGTTGGCCGATCTCGGTCTTGATCGAGGCGAGACCCCTGGGTTCGGGCAAGGGTTTGAACGGGGTGAGAGATATACGGTTCTCGCCGCGCCACAGCAGCCGAACCTTGTCGTTCCGGGGAATATTGGCATTGAGGAGCAACAGTTCCTGAGCAAGCTCTTCCCGGATGGCGCTTGAAAATGCACGCGCATCCGCCGTCAGGTTCAATCCTGTGTAATATGCTTCTCGCCGCGCATCGAAGTCCTTGGGAAGATCGTCATCGGGATTGCGGTATCGGTCCGCCCCGACAACCCAGATTTCCTTAGAACGGATGCGATCGCGCAGTTGCGCGAGGACACAAAGCTCATAACTGATCCGGTTTACGCGCCCCTCTTCATCAATGACGGAACTGCGCCATCTCGCCGGAATGACCTCGTCGACCGGCACTGCGTGCGGCGGCACGTAGCGGCATCCATCATCCACTTTGCTTCTGATCCAGTCCAGGGCCGCCAGCACCGGACGCCACACGGCGTTGTTCGACCGGAACTCCAGTGCCGAAAGCAGGCTTGGCAGCATACGGCGATAATGATTGGCCCATGACCTCCGCATCACCTTGTAGATCCGCCGATCCAAGGCGCCCTTTGCCTGGCTTTCCTTGATGATCGCCGCCAGTTTGTCCTTGCCGGCGATTGGGAAAATGACATCGCAGATGCGCCCGGATGGATCGTCGATCGAAGCGCTGGCAATCTCGACCAGGAGTCGCTCCTTGCCATAGACCCGCTCGATGTCTTTCGCGATATCGCCCACCACCTTGCGTTTCGAGCGCGATCCGATCTTATGGACCGTCTCGATCAGCAGGTCGACCATCGCATCCGTAAGCTGAGCTTCCCGCGCCATCAGATAAACGGCATAGAGCCCGAGCTGGCGCGCCGGTACATGCCGGCGCATCTCCGAGGCTTTCTCGCCGGCAACCCGGCGAACGATCTGATCGACCCATGCCTTGCCCGTGACCGATAGGAAATCTCGGGGAAGAGCAAGCCGTTGGATAAAGGCGAGTTTGGCGGTCACGCCAAGAATGTTTTCGAGCGTCGCCTGACCTGCATCCCCCTTCATCGTGTTGAAGCCGGTCGGGCCATCGGGATCGGCGAGCGAGGCTTCCAGCAAGGCGACCGCATCCGGCGCAAGCCGATCGCGGACTCGGGCCAACAGGGCCTCCAGATAGAGGTGTCGTTGCGAGCGGACGAGGCGTTCCAGCTCCTTGCGCGACGGCCCATAGATACGGCGGTCGCGGCACCACAGGAAAACATGCTCGAGCATGGCATTGATCGACTGCCCGCCCGCACAAAGATCGTCGGAAATCCACCCCGACAACGCCCTGCGATCCGTCTGCGTCATACGGCGGAACCCGAGATGCCGCAAAATCTCCGCGCAATGCCGGCGGGCGGTGCGACCGGAAAAATCATAGTGGTTCACGGATTTGGCATCGAGACCAAGTTGCTCCGCCAGATACAAGACACCGTCGGAGGGTATCGACGCATGATCCGGCACAAAGAAGCCATGCCCGGCGAAAAATCTAAGCTGAACCGCCAATCCCAGTCGTGCCGTCTCCGCTTTGCCGGTCACGAACGCGATGTCCGAAAAACTCAGGCTCCAGGAGCCGATCAGATCCCCACTCGAAACGCCAAGGCTCATAACGCCGCTCCCTTATCGGAGCGGAACGTCGTTCCTCGCATGGGCGATCGTCAACAACAACCAGCCCGTTCCCGACGTGTTCTCCAAGATGACCAAAATCGCAGCTTCGGGCCGACTGGGCCA
>NZ_JAKKIE010000013.1 GCF_021742065.1 Rhizorhapis sp. SPR117 | reverse complement strand
ACTCCCTACTTGCCGCGTGACGTTCGCTATCCGTTCGCCCTTTCCGTGCAGATACGTCACTTTCGTGTAGTCACCCCAAAAAGTTGGCGCCGACGGCAAGGTTGGCTTTCTCCAACGCCTCGCCGAGCTCGCTGTAGGAAATCCCGTAATTGGTCAGCTTGGTCGGATCGGGTTCGACGACGAAGGTTTTCGCGTAGCCACCGATCGAGTCGATTCCCGCAACGCCCGGCACTGCTTTCAGTTGCGGGCTGACGATCCAGTCCTGCACGGTTCGCAGATAGCCGGCTTTTGCAACCTCGTCGGTGAGCAGGTCGCCTTCAGGCGTGAGATAGCTTCCGTCGGGCTGCCAACCGGGCTGTCCGGCAACCTTCTTAGCACCCTTGCCGTCGGGATTTGTGTAGCCGACGGTGTACATGACGATCTCGCCGAGACCGGTCGTCACCGGCCCGATCTGCGGTTGGACGCCGTCGGGGAGGTTCTCGGTCGCCTGCCGCAGCCGCTCGCCAACCTGTTGCCGGGCGAAATAAAGATCGGTGGACTCCGAGAAGATGGCCGTGACCTGGCTGAACCCGTTACGCGAGAGGGAGCGCGTCGTTTCAAGGCCTGGAATACCGGCGAGTGAAATCTCGACCGGGTAGGTGACGAGCTTCTCGATCTCGACCGGCGACAGGCGCGGATCGACGGTATTGATCTGAACCTGGTTGCTGGTGATGTCGGGTACTGCATCGATCGGGAGCTTGGTCAGCTGCCAAAGGCCGAGGCCGGCGACCGCGAGGAAGATGAACAGAACCGCCCAGCGTGCGCGGACGGCAAGCGCGATGAGATTTGCGATCACGGCTTATTCCTCCTCGCCCGCGCCCTTGCCGAGCTCGGCCTTGAGCAGGAATGCGTTTCTGGTTGCGATCATCTGGCCCGATTTCAGGCCCGAGACGATCTCGACGCGACCGGCACTACGCTGACCGATCGTCACCTTTTGCGCGCGGAAGCCTTCTTTGGTGCGCACGAAGACGACGTCTCGTCCTTCCAGCGATTGGAGAGCATCCTCGGCAATCACGATGGCGCCAGGCGCGCCGCCACCGCTTGGCAGCAGGCGCACGCGCACGGCCAGCCCCGGCTGCAGGCTGCCGGAAACATCCAGCACGGCTGTGGCCGAACGCGTGTCGCCCGCAAGACCGGGCGTAATCGCGCGCACGCGTGCCTCGATCGTGCGGCCATCGGGCAGCTCGACGATCGCCTGATCGCCCGGAGCGAGCCGCTGTGCATCGGTCGGCCCAACCGCAGCCTCGATTTGCACCTTCGACGGGTCGGCGACACGGAACAGCTCGGTTTCCGGTTGCACGAAGGCGCCGAGGCTGACGTTCTCGGCGGTCACCCGTCCGGAAATCGGACTGGCGACAATCGCGCCGCTCCCATCGCCGGTGACATTCGCAGCTCTGGCCGCTACTTGCGCTCGCCGCGCTTCGGCCGCCGCGACGGCAGCCTCCGCCTGCGCCTGCTCATAATCGACGCGAGCGGAAACTTTCTGTTCGTAGAGATGCCGTTCCCGAGCCAGAGTGCGCTGGGCGAGTACCGCGCGCGCGTCGGCCGCCGTCTTTTCCGCTGCGATCTGAGCAGCATCCCTGCTTTGCACGATGGCCAGCGTCTCTCCGGCTTTTACGGGATCGCCGAGCCGCTTGAAGACGCGTGTGACCGCACCGCCAGCGCGCGCCGTGACGATCGCCTCGCCATTCGGTGCCGCAGTCACCGTGGCCTGGGCGAGAATTTCCGAGCCAAGCCCGCCCGCGCGCACTGCTTCTACGGCGATATCGGCTGCCCGGATCGCCTCGGCAGTCATCGGCAGACGGTCGGTGTGAGCTTCGGCGCCTTCTTCCGTCTTTTCGGCATTTGGGGTGTCGGCAGCCGGGTCTGCGGTGCAGCGCGCGACAGAGAAGCCGCCAACCGCCGCGAGCAGCACGGCGCCGGCTACACCACCAAGGAGGCGTTTATCTTGTGTGATCATTCAACATCTCCAAATAGCATGTGGGCTGGCTGCGGCGGCTTGCGCTTCGCTGCGAGCCGTAAGGCGAGGATTGAGGAAGGCGGAAAAACGCAACCTGTCGGATGGAGCGCGGCGCGCGGCATACGGTCGCCATCCGGTTCGGCGAAGATGCCCTCAGCCGGACTGGCCACATGAATGACGACCGTCGGTATCGGCAGGGCGTCGGGGACTATTGAGACAGGCGCGGTCATTGGCCCATGTCCACGTCACTGGCCGCTGCAGCCTGGCGCGCCAACGTGGCCTGGGCTTCCGCCCTGGCGCGCCGCGCCGCTATGAGTTCACCCTGGGCCGAGGCATAAGCCTGCTGCGCGTCGAGCAGTTCGATCAGCGAGGATTTGCCGGCCCGGTAGGACAGCTGCGCGAGGCGCAGGGCTTCACGCGCCTGACCGATGCCGCTTCCTTCGAGGGCGGCCACCCGGGCCTCAGCGGCAACCAGGGCCGCACGTGCGTTGGCGATTTCAGCTTGGGTGTTGGCGAGCACGCTGTCGCGGCGCGCCTCCGCCCCCTGCACGCCCGATCGTGCGGCGGCGACATTGCCCTGATTGCGATCAAAGACGGGAAGTGGCACCGAAAGGCTGGCAATGAGTGCGCGGTCGCCGGTTTCGCGCAATTGGCGCACGCCAACACCGACGGACGGATCGAGCCGGCCTTCCGTGCGCGCCTGGCGCAGCTCGGCATCGGCAATGACCCGTTCCGCTTCGGCAAGGCGTACATCGAGCGTCGCCGTCGCATCGACAATGGCTGGCGGGGCCAGCATGTCGCTCCCGGCGAGCTCTGTAGGAGGAACGTCGACCCCAAGGAGCGCAGCAAGCGAACGGCGGGCGGCTGCCTCATCGGCTTCGGCCGCACGCAGCGCCGCGGTTGCTTGTGCAAGCGCCGCCTCGGCACGCAAACCGCGCAGCGGCGGCTCCTTTCCCGCATCGACCAGCTCGCGTGCGACGCGCGACAGTTCACGTGCCCGGTCTTCATTTTCCCGCGCGAGCGCCAGATTGTCGCGCGCGGCTACGCCAAGCGCGAAGAGATTGCGGATCTGCTGGCCGAGATCGGCGCGAGCGATCGCGAAGCGATATTCCTGGGCGGCGAGTTCGGCCTCGGCCAGCGTCATTCTCGCCTTTCGCCTACCGCCGAGGTCGAGTCTCTGGTTGACCGAAACCGTGGTCTCGGTGCCGTTGAAGCCCGAATAGGGTCCGGTGCCCGCGAAATTCTCGACTTCGACGTCCAGGACTGGATTGAAGCGGAAGCGCGCCTGGCGCAGGCGACCGCGCGCGGCTTCGACGTCGGCGCGGGCTGCGACAAGGGCCGGAGATCTTGCCTCAGCTTCCTCGATCGCGCGGGCGAGTGTCAGGACTGCGGGTAACGGCCCAGTGCGGACCTCGGGCGGGATAGCTGGTGCCGGGGGACCGGCAACCGCCGGGTCCGCCACCTGCGCTGCAGCGGGCGTGGCTGATGTGGCCACAAGCGCCGCAACCATGGCGGACGCAAACAGAACATGCATGTACGAAGAACTCCTGACAAACCGAAGGCGCGCGCCCGGGCTCGGCCGGGCGAAGCTTCAGCTGTCAGGCGATCGGAGGTCGGAAGGTGTCGGAACGGGTCGGCGGAAAGAGGCTTGTGCCGTTTCGTGTCGGCACAGCCTTGACCGATACCACGGGCGCGGGTTCGGGCTTCGCCCCGACCGGAATTCCGACATGGTGACAATGGCAGCCGTGAAAATTGACCGACGCCTTGGAAGGGTCGGACTGGCCGTCGTCACTCTTTTTCGAGAAGTTCTCGCAACCGCCGATAGATGCAACAGCGCTGGCGCCCACGCCCTGTTCAGTTGCGTGCGCCATTGCTCCCGCCGTCACACCGAGGGCGAGGAAAAGACTGAGAATGATGGACAGCCAACGATTCATCGTTTGCGCGTCTAGCCTCTCGTGGATTGTAAAGAAAGAGGATAATTCAACATCCACGAATAATCGCTTGGTATATGGCGCCCGGCGGTCAAAATGTTATGTTGTGACATTGCGTGTCTACCTGTCAGTGCCTTAATTTATTGCAGTACATCCTATTTATTCGGACGGACTGGTAGAACATATTAAGAATACTGCTTATCTGGTTCCGGAAGGATAGATGATCGATCGTATCGTGTGCTTGACGACGGTACTTCGCATGAGGTGTTCGCCTTGTTGCATTGGCGCCATTCTTGAGCGAGCCAGTTCGGCTCTTGCCTGTCGCACGATTTGGAAGCCGCCGCTGATCCCGAGCGCCGCCATCACACTCGCGACAATAAGATCAGGCCACGGCGTGCCCGTACCGAACACGCCAGCGGCGGCGAACACGACGGCCACGTTGCCGATTGCGTCGTTACGCGAGCAGATCCAGACCGAGCGCATATTGGCGTCGCCCGCCCGGAAGCGGTACAGCATCAGCGCGACCGCGCCGTTGGCGACGAGTGCGAGGAGACCTACCCCGCCCATCCATTCGGCCCGCGGCAAGTTTCCGCTCCAAACCGCCCAGATGGTTGTCACCATGACATAGAGGCCGAGAAGTCCGAGCGTCGCGCCTTTGACGAGCGCCGCGCGGGCGCGCCAGACCAGCGCCATGCCGGCCACGCCGAGGCTGATCGCATAATTGGCGGCATCGCCGAAGAAGTCGAGTGCATCGGCCTGAAGCGCCTGCGACTTCGCGGCCAGGCCGACCGCCATCTCGCCTGCGAACATCCCCGCATTGATCCCGAGCGCGATCCAGAGTGCGCGCCGCCAGCGGCGGTCGTTTGGCGCCTGCCTCGCCGCGCAGCATTCCCCACATCCGGCCATGTCGCCTCCTCGGATTCTCGATTCGGCTTTCCATATGCACCTTGTAGCAACTACAAGGTCAAGCAATGACTATCGGATTGACGATCGGCGAACTCGCGCGGCGGACCGGAACCAGGACGGAGACGATCCGCTATTACGAGAAGATCGGCCTGCTTGCGCCGCCTGGGCGCACGGCTGGCAATTACCGCGCCTATGGCGAGGAGGATCTGGCGCGGCTCTCCTTCATTCGGCGCGCCCGCGATCTGGGCTTTTCGATCGGTCAGATCAGGGAGCTACTGGCGCTTTCCGACGACTTGTCGCGCGACTGCGCGACCGTCGACGAGATCGCCTCCGCACATCTTCATGAAATCGACCGCAAGTTGGCGGACCTCGCGGCCTTGCGGCGCGAAATCGCGACGCTAGTGGCATCCTGCCAGGGCGGCACGATCGGCGAATGCCGCATTCTCGAAGCCTTGGCGCCGCGCAATGGCGCTGCCTGACGATCCGCACCTGCCGGGGTCTTCAGGCAAGGCGCGGGCGAAAATCCCACGGACAGTCTGGGCCCTCGGCTTCGTGAGCCTTTTCATGGATGTCTCTTCGGAGATCATCCACGCGCTGCTTCCCCTGTTCATGACCGCCACGCTTGGTCTCAGCGTCGCAATGGTCGGGCTGGTCGATGGCATTGCCGAGGCGACGGCCAATATCGTCAAGATATTCTCGGGCTATGTTTCCGATCGAATCGGCCGGCGCAAGCCGCTCATACTGCTTGGTTATGGACTGGGCGCCTTGTCGAAGCCGTTCTTCCCGCTGGCGAGCGGCGTCGCGTTCATTCTGGGCGCGCGCTTTCTCGATCGGGTCGGAAAGGGACTTCGCGGTGCGCCCCGCGATGCGCTCGTGGCCGATGTCACACCACCAGCCATCCGCGGCCGCGCCTTCGGCTTGCGGCAGTCCCTTGACACGGTCGGCGCGTTTCTGGGGCCGCTTCTCGCCATCCTGCTCATGATCGCCTTTGCCAACAACATGCGGGCGGTCTTCTGGATCGCGGCGATCCCCGCGATCGTTGCCGTCCTCTGCGTGATCTATGGCGTCGAGGATCGCGTCGATGCCAGCGCGGGAACGAGCGCCCGCGCCCCGATCCGGATCGCTGAGCTCAGGCGCCTGGACCGGCGCTATTGGCGCGTTGTCGCGATCGGCGTGCTGTTCACGCTGGCGCGCTTCAGCGAAGCATTCCTGATCCTGAAGGCCAACGCCGAAGGTCTCCCGCTCGCGCTCGCGCCGCTCGTGCTCGTCGCCATGAATCTTGTCTATGCGCTTGGGGCCTATCCGGCCGGCGCAATGTCCGATGCGTTGCCGGCGCGCCACCTGCTGCTGTGGGGTCTTGGCTGCCTTGTCGCGGCGGATCTTGCGCTGGCATTTGCACCGGGCCTGCCTGGAACCTTTGCGGGCATAGCGCTTTGGGGCGGCCATATGGCTCTCACGCAAGGGCTGATGGCAAAGCTCGTTGCTGATCACGCACCGGCAGAACTGCGTGGTTCGGCCTTCGGCCTGTTCAATCTCGCCACTGGCCTCGCACTGCTGTTCGCCAGCGTAATCGCCGGCCTGATTTGGGACCATTTCGGTAACCGGGCAGCGTTCATGGCGGGCGCTAGCTTTGCGGCGGCAGCCTTTCTCGCGATGGTCTTCCGGCAGTCACGCCCGGCAGCTTCATAGCCTTGGGTGACGCTGCCGGTGTGGATCGCGGCACACTGGTCAATCCGTTGCGCGAAACCAGCGGCGCGAGGATTCAAAATTCACAGAGAGCGGAGCCTGGAAAGTCGACGTCAACGATCCAAGCAATTACTCAGCCGCGGCTCCGTGCGCCTCATGTCTTTTATTATAACGAAAGCCGATCCAGAGAACCGCGAGCGCGAGGAGTTGCAGCAGCAGCGGCTGCAACGAGGGGAAGATGCCCAGCACTGATAACCTCGGCACAAGCGCCACCGGCGTGATGTCGATGAGGCCAGCCTCCTGAAGCGCCGCGGTCCCCTTTCCAGCGAGAACCACCGCGAGAACGGCGACGAGGATCGAGCTGTAGGCGAAGAATTTCCCGATCGGCAGCGCGCGGCTGTAGCGGAGCATCGCCCAGGCGACTACCGCAAGCACCGCAACGGCGGTTGCTGCGCCCGCAGCGATCACGCTGCCGCGTCCCTGCGCTGCGAGCGCCGCGAAGAAGAGGATCGTCTCGAACGCCTCGCGGTAGACCACGAGGAAAGCGAGGCCGAACAGGAACCACGCCGAACGGCGCGACAGCGCCTTGCCCAGCGCTTTGTGGATATAGCGTTGCCAGTTCTCGGCCTGCGACTTGCCGTGCATCCAGATCCCGACTGAAACCAGCACGACGGCCGCAAAAAGCGAGCCGAAGCCCTCGGTCAGCTCGCGGCTCGCGCCACTGATCGCGATCGCGTAGGTGGCGACCGCCCAAGTCGCACCGCCGGCGGCAAGCGCCGCGATCCACCCGCCATGGACATAGGGAAGTACCTCGGGACGATCCGCCTTGCGCAGGAACGCGATCATCGCAACGACGATGAGCAGGGCCTCGAGACCCTCGCGCAGCAGGATCGTGAGCGCCCCGATGAATGTCGAGGCATCGCTCGCCGCGTTGGGCGAAAGCACGGTTTCGGCGTCCGCGAACAGACTCTCGATCACGGCCGCTTTCCCGGCAAGGACTTCCGGGGGCACATCGCGTCCAATCGCGGTCCGGAATTCGCCCATCGCGCCTTCGATGCGCGCCATCAGCGTCGCGTCGCGCGCGGTCAGGATCGGCTCCAGCGGCTCGAACCCGTCGAGATAGGCGGAAAGCGCGAGGCGCTCGGCATTGCGCTTGTCCCCTGCACGATAGGCGGCGAGGCTCTGCGCAAGCCGTTCGCGCGCGACCGTAAGCGAGGCGGGAGTGGCCGCGTTCAGCGCCTGCGGGTTGGCACGCAGATAGGCGATGATGGCATTCGCCTTGTCCTGCCCGATCGCCCGGCCGAGTGCGTCGGGCGTCATGCTGGTGAAGGTCTTAAGATCGGGAAAGCGCTGGCGCGCAGCCGGGTCGTCCTTCCAGATGCGCTCGCCGGCAGCGACATCCTTGAAGGCGAAGCCGCCCACATAGGTCGCGAGCGCCCAGCGATCTTCGGACGGCAGATGCGCGAAACTCTGCATGGCCGTACCGTCCAGCCCCTGGTCGATCACCTGATAGAGGGCGAACAGGCTGCGTTTGCGCGCACGCTCGGCATCGGTGAAGGCGATCGGGGGCGGATCCAGCCCTGCGGCCTGCGGACCGTGTCCATCGCCCTTGATACCATGGCAGCTGGCGCAGTTTTCCGCGTAGAGCGCCGCGCCACGGGCCGGATCCGGCGACTTGGCTGGCGCGAGCGGCACCGGATAGGCGGCAAGCAGGTCGCTCGCGAGCGAACGCGCCTTCTGCGCGACAAGATCGGGCGCCGCCTTGGAGCCGATCGCGGCCTGAAGGCTCTCCGCTTCCGCGACCAGACGGGCGCGCTCTGGTTTTCCAGGAAGGGCTGCAAGGCCGCTCCGGATCGTCGCGGAGAATTCGGTCATCTCGGCATATTCCGCCGTGCTGGTGACGCGCCCGTTCGAAACCGCGCCAGCATAATCGACGGCCACATAGTCGAGCAGCCGCCACACGGTCTGGACTTCACCGGCTTCGGCCCGCGCGGAGGTTGGATTCAGCACGATAACGCCAAGGACGGCGAGAAGAACGGTGAGCGAACGAAGATGGAAGAGGACGGCCACGCATTATACTCCGAAAATCAGGTCGCCTGCGCCAGTTCGCGCAGTTCGGCGCGCGCGCCGCCGAGGATCTCGTAGGCGGAATGAAGGAAGAGCACCGCGATCACGGCGGCGACCGTCAGATCGGGCCAGGCGCTGCCCGTCCAGGCGACGAGGCCCGCGGCCACGATCACAGCAACATTGGCGAACGCATCGTTGCGGCTGAACAGCCAGACAGCACGCACATTGGCATCACCTTCCCGGAAGCGCGACAGCACGAACGCCGAAGCGACGTTCACGATGAGCGCGACGAGGCCAAGGCCGCCCATCAGGTCGGCGTCGGGAGCCACCGCGGTCAACGCACGCAAAAGCGCTACCCCGATCACGCCGAGACCCAGCGTGAGGAGAAATATGCCCTGAACGAGCGCAACTCGGGCGCGCGCCGCCGCAGTCCAGCCAAGCGCAATCAGGCCAACAAGTGTGATCGTTCCGTCGCCGATGAAATCGAGCGAATCGGCCTTGAGCGCTTGGCTGTCGGCTATGAACCCGCCGACGATCTCGCAAGCGCCGAAGCCGAGGTTGAGCAGCACGACGATCCAGAGCGCACGGCGATAAGCCGGATCTTTCTCCGCCCGCACGCTGTCGCCGGTGCAGCCACAGCCGCCTGCCTGATCCGAGTCTGCCATGCGCTGCTTCTACAACCTCCAGTAACTGGAGAAGCAAGGGTTTTTGCAATTGGTTCGCGTTATACCAACCCGGGAGTGATAATCCGAAAGAGGCTGATTGCACCTGTGGGCGTCTGGATCATGCATTGAGGTGTCGCTGGCGAGCGCGATAGTCCGGCCAGGATCGCCTCGATTGCACCGTCCACATTGGGCTGGGTATCGGCCACCCCATCCAGGCGCTGGACCGTCAGCCGAAACAGCGCCCGCATCGCAACCGACGGCTGCCGAGCATAGTCGGCGATATGGAGTTCACCGCCCGGCCTGAGCGCCGCCGCCATGGCCGCCAGCCCGCTCTGCTTTCCGGCGATCGGAACCTGATGGAAGACGAGGCTTGATACCGCCTTGTCGAAGCGTTCGCCAAAGTTAGCGACATCGCTTGCGAAGCCTTGTCGCCATTCGATGTCGACGCCCGCTTTCGTCGCCTTTGCCGCGGCACGACCGAGCACCTCCGGATCGGGATCGAGCCCGATGATCCGTGCGCATGGCGCCTTTTGCTTCATCAAGATTGCAAAGCTGCCCGTGCCGCAGCCAACATCGATGATGGTTTCGCAAGATTGCGGTGCTACCTGATCGAGCAGCGCCGAGCGCCATGCGCTCTCGCGGGTCAGCAGCCTTATGGCCAGATCATAGACACCCGTCAGGCGGGAATATCCAAGCGCGGGCGTGAACGGTTTCGGTGCGGACGAAGATTCTCTGGCTCGCGACATCCGTGCATTCTACAATCTCCAGTAACTGGAGGATCAAGTAGTATGATAAAGCGACTGGCAATTGGCGACCTGGCCCGGCAAACCGGCACCAAGGTCAACACCGTTCGCTTCTATGAGGATATTGGCCTGCTCCCGCGCGCCGCCCGCACGGCATCAGGTCGGCGAACCTACAGAGCTTCAGACGTTCGGCGGCTCGCTTTCGTCCGGCAAGGCCGCAGGCTCGGCTTCTCTGTCGAGGAGATCCGTTCGCTCCTTGCGCTTGCCGACGAGCCGGAACGCGATTGTGCAGAAGCTGCGGCAATTGCCCGCCAGCACCTTCGGGATATCGAGATGCGCATCGCACGGCTCGAGACCTTGCGTGATGCGCTGGCGGACGTCGCCGTTTCCTGCGAGGGCGGCCGAGCCCGCGACTGCCGGGTGATCGAAGCCATTGCCGGCGCGGAATTGCCTGCCGAGGCTTGAGCCAGAGAGGATATGTTGAGCCTTGCGGCTGAGCAGGGCATGATCGATCCGTCACCACTGCTCATTACGCCCATGTAGTTGGCAGGCATTGGTTTTTCCTTTTGCGCTGAGCACTATCATGCGCCGCCGCAGCGGAATCGAACCCTCGCTAACGCGGACCATCCGAACTTGACGCAAGCTGGCGAGAAGCAGACAATATTCGCATGAGACGAGCACTCAGAGTCGTGCTGGTCATAGCTGCCCTGCTTGGGCTTTTCGGGCAAACGGTCCCAGTTTCAGCAAGCCCCGCCTTGGCAGCTATTGAGTCTACAGCGTCGCCGGTGATGTCGGCGGACTGCCTTGGAATGATGCAAGGCAGGAGCGACGATTCGGTTCCCTGCGATCAGATGACGCTTGCCTGCATTGTCGGCATGGGTTGCGCCATGCCGTACACATTCGATGTCGGGGAGCCTGTGGTTGCAGAAGCCATCGCCGCCATCGGCGTTCCGGCGTGGCCTTCTACGCCGTCAATGAAGGGACGATCGGTCCCGACCGAGCCCCACCCGCCGAACACCTTGGCCTGATCATTCGCTGGGCGAAGCCTTCCGGAAGCCGAACTGCGCAAAGCGCATCTCCTGCCCCGGCATGGGGCCGCCCGAGACAATCTCAGGTCAAGGAGAAGTTCCATGAAAACTCTTATCTTCGGTGCGGCTGTGGCCGCATTTGCAATGCTCGCCGCAGCACCGGCGCCAGCATCGGCGCAGGCGGACGCCGCGAAACTGGCCACCATCAAATGCGTGTGGTCCCAGGATCCTGGCCCGCGTGCGCCGCTGCGCCGGGTCTGCAAGAAGGTCGCCGACCCGCGCGATCAGATGACAGGGGTCGGCGGACCGGAATGCGATCCGGCCTATACAGGCAAGACCGGCCGCTATGTGTGGCGGTCGCGGCCACAATATGGTCCGCGTGCGCCGTTGCAGGCACCGGTCCGCGTTTGGGTCGACGGGACCGATGTCTGCTGATGGCGTGATGGACGGCAGGGCGCGAACTGCCTCGCCGTCCACCATGGATCGGCGAACATTGCGTGTTCCGAACTTCGGAGTTCTTCGGGAGGCGCTTTTCGGCTCCTCCCGGAGCCTTCGGTGTCCAACTACTGTTTCTGGACGGCCGTCACCTCACCGGCGTTGCCGTTAAGCGCCAGGTCGAAAGTAACCTTGTCGCCGACCTTCACGCTGTCGAGCAGTTCGGGTTTCGCCTTGAACGCCATTGTCATCGCCGGCCAGTCGGCTTCCGCAATGGGGCCATGGTCGAGCGTGATCGTCCCCGCGGACTTGTCGACCGCCGTCACCGTCCCGGTGCCCTTGGCCATCTTCGCGGCACCTGCCATGGGCATCTCCATATTCCCCACGTCGCCTGACATATTACTGGCCATGGCGTCCATCTTGCCGGTCGCTTCGGCAGGCGCATTGGCTGCCGCGTCGTCGGTTTCGGCTTTCTGACCGCAGGCGGCGAGCAGCGCCGCAAGGCCAAGCATCGCCGCGAGTGTGAGAGGTTTCATCGTTTTCTCCTTCAGTGTTGATCGGGTTGAGGGTTGGGTTTGGCATTTCGCTGCCGCATCAGCAGATAGGCGGCGGGGATGACGAACATGGAAAGCAGCGGCGCGGTCAGCATGCCGCCGACCATCGGCGCGGCGATCCGGCTCATCACTTCCGAGCCCGCGCCCGAACCGATGAAGATCGGCAGCAGGCCGGCGATGATCACGGCGACCGTCATCGCCTTGGGGCGTACACGCAGCAGCGCCCCCTCGCGCACCGCTGTTGCGACCTGCTCCGCCGTCGGATTTTCACCGCGATCCGCCAGGGCACTCTTGAGATAGATGAGCATGACGACCCCGAATTCGGCGGCGACACCTGCGAGCGCGATGAACCCGACCCCCGTCGCAACCGACTGATGGTATCCAAGCAGGTAGAGGAGCCAGAAGCCGCCGGTGAGCGCGAACGGCAGCGTGCCCATGATCAGCGTGGCCTCATCGAGCCGGCCGAAGGTCATGAACAGCAGCACGAAGATGATCGCCAGCGTGGCGGGCACGACGATTTTCAGCCGTTCGGTTGCGCGTTCCAGATATTCGAACTGGCCCGACCAGGCGATCGAGACGCCGGGCGAGAGTTTGACATCCTTCGCCACCGCAGCCCTGAGATCATCGACAACCGAGGCGAGGTCACGTCCGCGCACATCGACATAGACCCAGGTCGAGAGCCGGCCGTTCTCAGTCTTCAACATGGGTGGTCCATCGGTCACTTTGAGCCCAGCCATTGTGCCGAGCGTGATCTGCTGACCCGAAGGCGTGAGGATGGGCAGCGCCCGCAGTTCGCCGAGGCTGTCGCGGATTTCGCGGGGATAGCGCACGTTGATCGGATAGCGCGCCAGCCCTTCGACCGTCTGGCCGATATTTTTGCCGCCGATCGCGCCCGAGACGATTTCCTGCACATCGGCGATGTTAAGAGAGAAGCGGGCCGCAGCGGCGCGGTCGATGGTCACATCGACATAGCGCCCCCCGGTCAGTCGCTCGGCAAGGGCAGAACTGACGCCAGGCGTCTTTTTGGCTACCGTCTCTACATCATGGGCAATGCGATCGAGCTCGGCAAGATCGGGCCCAGAAACCTTGACCCCGATTGGGCTCTTGATGCCGGTTGCGAGCATGTCGATGCGGTTGCGGATCGGCGGGATCCAGATATTGGCAAGGCCGGGCACCTTCACCGCACGGTCGAGTTCCTCCACCAGCTTCTCGGGTGTCATCCCCGGCCGCCACTGATCGCGCGGTTTGAAGCGAATGGTGGTCTCGAACATTTCGAGCGGGGCGGGATCGGTCGCACTCTCGGCGCGCCCCGCCTTGCCGAACACACTTTCCACCTCGGGCACGCTCTTGATCATCCGGTCGGTCTGCTGGAGCAGCGCGGATGCCTTGGCGGCGGACAGGCCCGGCAGTGCCGATGGCATGTAGAGCAAATCGCCTTCGTTCATCGCGGGCAAAAATTCTCCGCCGAGGCGTGAAAGCGGCCAGACCGTGGTTGCGAGAACCAGCGCGGCGATGATGAGCGTTGCCTTGGGCCGCTTCAGAACCCAGTCGATCGCCGGGCGATAGGCGCGTGTCAGAACCCGGTTGACCGGGTTGGCCTGTTCGGACGGGATTTTCCCTCGGATCAGCCAGCCCATCAGCACCGGCACCAGCGTCGCCGACAGGATCGCGGCGGCGGCCATCGCATAGGTCTTGGTGAAGGCGAGCGGCGAAAACAGCCGCCCCTCCTGCGCCTGGAGCGTGAATATGGGCACGAAGGACAGCGTGATGATCAGCAGCGAGAAGAACAGCGCCGGGCCAACCTCCATCGCGGCTTCGGTAATGACGATCCAACGCTTCGTTCCATCAAGATGTTCGTCCGGATGATCGGCCTCCCAGCGCTCGATCTTCTTGTGCGCGTTCTCGATCATCACGATCGCGGCATCGACCATCGCGCCGATCGCGATGGCGATGCCGCCCAGCGACATGATATTGGCATTAACGCCCTGGAAGCGCATCACGATGAAGGCGGCGAGCACACCAAGCGGCAGCGTCACGATCGCTACCAGGGCAGAGCGCACGTGCCAGAGGAACAATGCGCAGACCAGCGCAACCACGACGAACTCCTCGGCGAGCTTGTGCGTCAGATTCTCGATGGCATGGTCGATGAGCTGCGAGCGGTCATAGGTGGTGACGATCTCGACGCCCGGTGGCAGACTCTTCTTCAAGTCCTCGAGTTTTGCCTGAACAGCAGAAATCGCGCTGCGCGCGTCCGCGCCCTGGCGCAGCACGACGATGCCGCCGGCCACTTCGCCCTCGCCATCGAGCTCGGCGATACCGCGCCGGATTTCAGGGCCGAGCTGAATCGTCGCGACGTCGCCTAGGGTTACGGGCACGCCGCCGGCGGCCGTGCGCAGCGGGATGGCGCGGAAGTCGTTGAGCGATTGCAGATAGCCCGAGGCGCGGACCATATATTCGGCCTCGGCCAGCTCCAACACCGAGCCGCCCGTTTCCTGATTGGCGCGCCGGATCGCCTCCACCGCCTGGCTGTGCGTGATGCCGTAGCCGGCCAGCTTCACCGGATCGAGCACCACCTGATACTGCTTCACCATGCCGCCGACGCTGGCGACCTCGGCGATGCCGGGAATGGTTTTTAGTTCATAGCGAAGGAACCAGTCCTGCAGAGAGCGGAGCTGGGACAGATCGTTGCGTCCTGTCCGATCAACCAGCGCATATTCATAGATCCAGCCAACGCCGGTCGCATCGGGTCCGATGGCGCTTTTGGCCGTCTCCGGCAGCCCGCCCTGCACCTGATTGAGATATTCGAGCACGCGGCTGCGCGCCCAATAGAGGTCGGTGCCATCCTCGAAGATCACATAGACGAAACTGTCGCCGAAGAAACTGTAGCCCCGCACCGTCTTGGCACCCGGCACCGAGAGCATGGTGGTGGCAAGCGGATAGGTGACCTGGTCCTCGACGATGCGGGGAGCCTGCCCCGGATAGTTCGTCCGGATGATGACCTGTGTGTCCGACAGGTCCGGCAGCGCGTCAATGGGTGTGGTTCGCACCGCCCAGAGCCCGGCGAAAACGAGCACCAGTGCGCCCAGGACTACGAAGAAGCGGTTCTGGACCGACCAATGGATGAGCCGGGCGATCATTGGCCCGTCTCCCGCGTCATCAAGCGCACCGTTGGGCCTTCGGGCGGCTGATCGAAGGTGAAGCGCACCCTGTCACCCACCTTGAACCCGCGCGCTGCTGCAAGATCGGCAAGCCGGAAGCGCATGGTCATGGACGGCCAGTTCAAGGCAGCGACGGGGCCGTGGTTCAACGTGACGCTGTCCCGCGCGATCTTCTCGATCCGTCCGCTCGCCGTATAGGTCTTCGGCTTGGCTGCCTGGGGCGACGGTGCACCACCGATCGGCCGCACGTCCATTCCCGACAGGCTGGCCTCGGAATCGATGAGGAACTGCCCTGAAGTAATGACCTTCTCGCCCTCGGAAAGCCCGGCGAGGATTTCGGTCTGGCCGTCCGCCTCCAGGCCGGTCTTCACTTCGGCTGGCTGATAGCGACCCTTGTCCAGCGCGAGCATCACCAGCGCACGCTTCCCGGTGCGGATGACCGCCTCGGACGGAACGAGCAGCGCGGAACGTGGCGCGCCTGCGAAGTTCACGGTCGCGAACATGCCTGGCCGCAACCGTCCCCCACGATTGGCAAGCTCGATGCGCGCGGTGATAGTCCGGCTTTCGGTCTGCGCCTGCGGGAGGATCGCGCGCACCTGCCCCGGGAATGTCTCGCCGGGAAAGGCTGTCAGGATCGCCGTAACGGGTCTGCCGGGCCGTGCCTGCGCCGCCATCGCTTCGGGCACGGCGGCGTCAAGCCAGACCGTGCCGAGCCCATTGACCTCGGCGAGCGTCTGGCCGGCCATCACGCTCATGCCCGGCCGGACGGCCAGGGACTTGATCGTGCCGGCAATGGGCGAGGCAATGGTGATGACGGTGCGGGGCCTTCCACTCCGTTCGACCGCTGCGATGGTGGACGGCGGCATGCCCAGCAAGACCAGCCGCTGCCGCGCGGCGCTGGCGAGCGCCTGGTCGCCCGTGCGGCGCACGGCGAGATACTCTTCCTGCGCGCCGCCCCAATCGGGAATGAGGAGATCGACGAGCGGTGCGCCCGCGCCGATCACGTCGTCGGGCGCGCGGTTATAGGTGCCCTGGACAAAGCCGCTCGCACGCGGCTGGACGATGGCGATGTCACGTTCGTTGTAACCGATCGTGCCGGTGACAGTCAGGCCGCTACCCAGCGTTCCGCGATGCGCCTCGGCGGTGCGCAACCCCAGGCTCTGGACCAGCGCGGGATCGATGCGCACGCCTGCCTCATCGCCTGCCTCACCGGCATATTTGGGGACGAGCTCCATGTCCATGAACGGCGATTTGCCCGGCTTGTCGAAATGCTGGCCGGGAACCATCGGGTCGTACCAGTAGAGCACCTTGCGATCGCCTTGCGTCGCCTCGGTTGTCGGTTCGTCGCCGCCAAATGAGGCAATTCCGTAACCGGCGCCCCCGGCGATAAGGGCGAGCACCGCAGCTGCAAGCGTGAGTTGCTTGCGGGATGAGAGTTCCAGTTTCATTGACTGCCTCCATAGGTCAGTACCAGACGCGTCGCGTGACGGGCCACGGCGGCTTCGCGATCGAGCGTGTCGAGTTCGGTACTGGCAAGGCTGGCCTCCGCCTCGACGACATCGAGAAGCCCTGCGCGGCCAGCGGCATAGCTTGCCGTCTCAAGCGCCGCCTTCTTGCGCGCCAACGGCAGTAGTGTGTCGCGCGCCCGCATCCATTGCTCATGGTGCATGTGATGCTCTACAAGGCCTGCTTTCAGATTTGCCTCCAGGGCACGCTGAACATCCTCCTGCTCGGCGCGCGCCGCCGCCGCCTCGGAAGCGGCCGCCTCGATCCGTGGATTCTGACGCCGGCCGGGAAAAATAGGCAGTGTCATGGTCGCGCCGACCGACACCATGTTGCCGAATTGCGGATCGCGTCGCTGAAAGGCGACATTGAACCCCCAGTCGGGGCGCTTTTCCGCACGCGCCAGTTCTGTATCTGCCTGCGCTTGCCGGACCTTCGCTCCTGCCATTTGCAGGTCGGGATGCTGCGCCAGGCTGGCGCGCAGTTCCGCCGGCGTCACGACAAGCTGTGGGGCCGGGCCGACAGCCTCAGGATCGTCGTCGCCCGTCCAGCGGGAGAGCTCCGCTCGGGCGCTGCCGACCTCGGCCTCGATTGCGCTGCGTCGGTCTTCCAGTTCGACCAACGCTCGCTCTGCGTCGAGGCTCTGCCCCGGTCGCGCGGAACCCGAGGCAACCGCAGAAGGTGAGGTGGAGACCAGCGGACGCAACTCCCCCAGAATTCTGTCCATCGTGTCGAGACGTCTTTGGGCGTAGGCGAGATCGATCCACGCCGCTGCCGTTGCGACCCTGACTTGCAACAGTGTAACCGCGCTTTGCGCATCGGCTGCCGTGATATCGGCGCGCGCGCGGCCCTGCGCGGCGTGCCGCTTGGCAAGGTTGGGAACCTCCTGCTCGATGCCTATCCGCTCCATCGTCATGTTCTCTCTGGTGAGACTGAAGGCGGGCGGACCGGAGACGGGGAAATTATCTATGCCAACCCCGAGCTTCGGATCGGGCAATTGGCCCGCGGCCGTGGCGCTCGACCGGCGCGCTTCCACTTCGAACGCTCTCGCATGAAGCGACGGTGCCTCTCGCGACGCACGCTCCAGCGCTGCATCGAAGGTCAGCGGCTCAGCCAGCGCAGCTCCCGGGACCGCCGCAAGCAGCGGCGCCAAAACTATCATTCGCATGAATTTCTCCTGAGTGGCAGCAACCAGACCGATTTCCAAATACAGCGGTAACCGGACAAACGGGCGCCGGCGAAGGTGAGGGATCCCTCGCCGGCGCCACGCGCCTGGCCCTTGTATTTATCGGTATCGGCCAGGAAGCTCGCTTCAGTCGGCCGACGGTGTAGCGCTGCCGTCATGCATGGGCTTCATGCAGTCATGCGCGCTCATCTTCATCATCTCGCAGTCGCAATTGGCCATCTGCGCATTTTCTGCCACCCAGACACGCTTGTGTGCCGGGCCGGTAGCGCGCGGCCCGAATTGCGGAACCTCGCGCCATTCATAATGGCCGCCGGACGGAGAAGCATCCGCTTGCGCGAAAGCCGGAGTCGAGCCAAGGCCAAGCGAGAGGGCGGCAACGGCCGCGCCAAACAATATAGTCTTCATGATTCATCTTCCTGAATTGAATGTTGGAAAGGGCCTACATGGACGACTGCCAAGCGCAGTCACGCTCTGCCCGTATGAAAATCGGGCAAGCAGGCCGTGACATTCAAATCAGGCAGTAGGCGGAGGAGGCTCCGGTCCGGTCGACAGGCCGGCAAGCTGACGGATGGCGGGCAGGAAATGCACCTGCCGTGTGTGCAGCGACCCGCCGAGCGAGCCCGGTTCAGGTACGGCGAACAGTGGGATCGTGCAGCCCATCGCGGCGATACAGTCGAGCGTAAGCCCCTTGCACGGCATTTTGCCAGGCTCTTGCCGGCCTTGTTGCATCATTTCCATGCAGTCGGCGCTCATCTGGGAAGCGGCGGCAGGCATCATGACCGCACCCGGGCCCGTCGCATAGGCGGCTTGCTGGCCGAATAGGCCAAGCAAGGCTCCGAACAGCAGCAAGATTTGAAGGATGCGTTTCACAGCATCTTTGCCTAATCGATCTTTCGATTTGCCGCAATAATATTACTGGGGGCCATGATGTGCGTAGACCTTTTCACCGCCGGAGCCGAATGCGACAACGTCGAATGCCTGAGCGCGCTGCCCCGGCACTTCCATTCCCGGCGATCCGAGAGGCATTCCGGCGACGGCGAGGCCCTGCACTCCACGAGGTCGTTGTGCGAGAACGCGCTTCATATCCGATATCGGTACATGGCCTTCGAAGACCATGCCGTCGACGATCGCCGTATGGCATGAGACAAGACGTGCGGGTACACCATGCGCCAGGCGGAAGGTCGATCGCCCTCGATCGTCGATGAGCGTGACGCGCCGTCCGAACTGCTGGTGGATTTGCGCCGCCCATTGCTCGCAGCAGCTGCAACCCGGATCGCGGTGAACAACTATGACTTCGGCTGCCGCCGCAAGCGATGGCACCCCCAGCGCGAGAAGGGCGGCAAGCAGTGGTCCAGTTCTCATTTTCGTCACACCTGTTTCCAGTCACCGGCGAGCTTTTCACCTCGCGTCCACCGTGAGACGGGAGCTGCTTCCACATCCCAATACGTGCGGCCAGGATCGATCCCTCAAGAAAAATCCTGAGCCTGTTGAGAGGCCGAACCGCTGCACGCACCCGTTGGCTTCAGCAGGCTGAATCAGGTTTCCCGCATAGCGGGAGCCGGACGGAAGTTCCGACCATGACAACGCGTGAGAACCAAAGGTACGACCGACCTGAAGGACGTTTGGTTCGTTCAATTTCGGGACCGGCTTCACCCGCGGCACGATGTGGTGGTGCCATTACAGCCTGATTCCGGAAGAATATTCGCGTCAGACGCTCACCGGCGAGGGATAGATCAAGCCGGTGCGTATCTAAGGCAGAAGGATCTTTCATGCCGGTCGGCGCAGGTTTCGCTGTCCCGTGCCTGCTTGGAAGCATGGGCGCTTGCTGGGTGCCATCGCCACAAGACTTAAACCAGCACTGAGCGTTCCGATGAATGGAGAGGAGTATGCAATGTATCGGCATCCTGCGGCAACTTTTGCAATAGTCATCTTGGGCAGCCTATTTCTTTCGGCGTGCATAAGCCGCCAGGAGATGCTCGCCCGTCACCGTTCGGCGTGTGTCACTTATGGTTTCTTGCCTGGGACCGAGCAATATTCCAACTGCCTCCTGCAGCTCGATGTGGGCGACTACGGCTATGGACACCACGGGCGGAGGCCGGTGCCGTTCCAGGGTAGAGCTGATCTGCCCGCATATCCACCCGCGCCCGATCAACCATGATCGCTGAAGGCCAGACTCTTCGCCAGCTTCGCGCGCGCGCGATGAAGCCGCGTCTCGACGGCCTTTTCGGTGATCGACAGTACCGCCGCGGCTTCTGCCTGAGAGAGTCCTTCAACCGTACGCAAGATGAGCGGTTCCTTCAGCGCCGAAGGAAGCAGAGCGATTGCTTGCCAGAGCCGCTCCAGATCTTCGCGACCGGCAAGGATGGCGTCGAGCCCGGGCGCGGGATCCGCGATTGTGTCGGTCATGTGTTCGGAAAGCGGCTGCGCGCGGCCGAAGAAGTTGCGTATCGTCTGGCGGCGAGTCCAGTCGCGGCACTTGTTGATGGCGATCCGCGCAACCCAGGGCCGAAACGGCCTGTCAGCCTGATAGCGGCCTAGTGCCGTGAAGGCAGCTGTGAAGCAGTCCTGCACGAGGTCGAGCGCCTCGTCAGCATCGCCGACATGCGCCCGGGTTATACGGTAGATGGCGGCCTGATGACGCCGCATGAGTTCTGCAAAGGCCGCTTGCCGGCCCGCCAGCGTCAAGGCGGCGAGCTCACCGTCCGTGCAGGCTTTGAGGTCAAGGCTCACCGTTCGTCATTGGTGAGCGCGCGTGTCACCGCATGGTCGAACTTGGCGGCCTGATCGGGGCGCAGCAACTCGCGCATCTCGAAGATATGGGCGAGCGTTTCCTTCTGCAGCTCGCCCATTGCCGCATGCGATTTGTCGACAGCTGCCCGCACCTGCGGGCCGTTGCCATGCTCGGCCTGGATGGCATCCGCGAGACGGGCATTGTCAGCGCGCAATTCGAGTTCGATCGCGCGGCGGCGGACCGCGAAGCGCGCTTCGATCTCTTCGAGCCGCGCGTGCTGGCGGGCATCGAGATCGAGGCGTTCATGGAGAAGTTCGTGGAGACCGTCCGCATGTTGGCGATCGCCGAACAATTCGCGGCCCACGAAGACGCCTGCCAGTGCCGCCAGGAATGCAAAAAGGGCGATAATGAGGGCGAGAAGGAAGGTCCGCTTCGAGAAAATGGTCATTGCGCACTTGCCAGCAAGGTCGATGGAGCAAGTGGGTGTGATGCAGTAAAGGCCGCAAGCGTCGGCGCCGGTTCCTTTGCCAGGTCGGCACCGCCGATCCCCATCACCAGCGCAAGTGCCGCTGCGACCGCGCCAAAGCAGAAAGGATGCGCCATTTCGGGGCGCGCGGCCATGCTCGCGATCTTCGCCATCACCCGTTCCTCCATCCTCGCGAGATCTGGATGGGCGGGAGCAGCCGCAAGCCGCATCAGCAGGGCGTCAAGATCCTCGGGCATCGTCTTTCTCCACCTTTTCACTGACTGATACGCGCGGCAGGTCTCAAGCCCTCACATAATATTTTCTGCCACGGAAAGTGAGGGATTATCGAGCGGCGTGCGTATCAGGTTTCGTTGACCCCAATGGAGTAAGTCATGGCCAAATTCCGTACATCGCTGATCACCGCCGGTTTTGCAGTTGCGCTTCTTGCAGGAACTGCGGCCCAGGCCCATCCCAGGCTGGTCTCATCCAGCCCCGCCGCCAATGCGACCGTGGAGAGGCCAGCCAGGATCGAGTTGCATTTCAATGAAGCGCTGGTGGGCCAATTCTCGGGGGTGGAGCTCGCCATGACGGAAATGCCGGGCATGAAGATGGCCCCAATGAAGGTCGCAGTCGATGCCAGCGTCGGCGCCGACGGCAAGACGCTCGTCGCTGTCCCGAAAGCCGCGCTTCACACGGGCACTTACAAGCTGGACTGGCACGCCGTCACCACGGACACCCATCGCGTCAACGGCAGCCTCAGCTTCAAGGTACAGTGAGCTCGTGTCCGATGCGGCGGCTATCCTTATCAGGTTTGCGCTTTACCTCGACTTGATGCTCGTCTTCGGTTTGCCGCTATTCGCATTATACGGCCTGCGCGGCGTGGAACGGTCTTCCGAGGCGGCCGCCACGTTGCGCGGGCTTCTGGGCGGAGCGGCTTTCATTGGCTTCCTCCTGTCGGGCGTCTCGCTCGCGGCCCTTGCCGCTTCGATGAGCGGCGTGACGCTTGCCGAAGTCGACCTTGCTGCCTTGCGCTTGGTGGCCGCCGGAACGGCTGTCGGCACGGCTTGGTTCGTCCGCATCGGAGCGCTGCTGTTGTTTCTCGTGGTGGCCTTTGGTCGGCGCAGTTCCGGCACAAGTTGGATGTGGGCGCTCTCGGCACTGGGAGCGGTAGCGCTATCGAGTTTGGTCTGGGCGGGGCATGGCGCAATGGACGAGGGATCGATCGGGCTGGTGCATCTCGGCGCCGATATCGTTCATTTGCTCGCTGCGGGTATCTGGGTGGCGGCGCTGCTCGCGCTCACCACTCTTCTGTTCCGGCCTCATAGCCGCATGACGCGCGCCCATGTCGAATTCTCGCATCGCGCGCTGGCGAGCTTCGCGGTGGTTGGAACCGTCGTTGTCGTGCTACTGGTTCTGACGGGAGCGGTGAACAGTTGGCTTCTCGTCGGACCAGACCGTTTCGGTTCGCTATTGGAATCCCGCTATGGACTGCTGCTGCTGGTCAAGTTGTTGTTGTTCGCGGCCATGCTGGGACTGGCGGCGGCCAATCGCTTCTACATGACCCCTGCCCTGGAGCAGGCTATCGCCTGCGGCGATCACGTTTCCGCCGTGAACGGGCTGCGCAAGAGCCTGTTTACCGAAACCACCTGCGTGCTCGTGATCCTTGGGCTGGTCGCGTGGCTCGGGACGCTCGAGCCCCCAATATCTGGCCTATAGCCCTTGGCTCTCAGGGTAGCCGATGGGCGATCGCCTTGATTGCCTTGAGACCGGTGCCGAAGCGCGCGATTGCCTCTCGGTGGCGCTCGAGCTCGCCATAGGGCAGATAGGAAATGTCGAGATCTCCGACCCGGCTGAATGCCGGCCGGCGGAGCTGCGCGCGCACCTCGGCTTCTCGCGCGTCCGGGGCGACAAGAAACAAGCCGGCAGACGCGTGCAAGTCCCCGCCGCTCAGCGCCAGATCGAGCATACGAACGATCCCCGAGTAGATCGAGGTCGAGTGCTCGACTTCGAAAGCGGCGGCTACGTTTGCTTGCGATCGCTCCAGCCAGAGCACGTCGATCAGCCGGATCGAATCCCCACCCGCGGCCGTCGCAATGGGATTGGGGAGATGATCGAGACAATGGGTTCCGAGCGGCATTCCGTCATGAACCCTTCCCCGGTCGTTCGCGGCGATCCAGACGTCATAACCGAGCGCGAGGCCGAGATCGCGCAGCCATGCCTGGATCTCGGCGTGACTGCGATCGCTTTCATTTTGCGCGATCATTGCTTTATCGAGCTTTTGCGCTTGCTCCCGTGTTTGATCAAGCCGTGCCAGCCAATCCCCTGCCCCCATCTGAGCGCCGTCGAGAGGCGGCGGCGGATAGCGCCCAGAGCCCACATCGAACAGGAGCCCGCCGATCGCGCCCAGATCGTTCGAAAGCAGATCGCGATAGCGGTCATTGAGATCGAGGATGCCGGCTCGCATCGCCAGGAAATGTTCCCAGCTTCCAAGTTTCACATTGGCGCCGGTGAGCGCGTTATAGCCTTTGACGATAGCCGTGTTGAACGGCGGAACCAGCGTTGGGTGCAGGAAATAGAGAAGATTGGCGACTGCCGGACCCAGCCCCTTGATCTTCAACCGGTCGATTGCGTGGATGCCGGCGATGATCTCCTCCGCGCTGTCGCAGCAGGAGCAATGATGGAGCAGCCGACCGAATGCACGTTGATTGTCGCGATCTTCGTATATGTCCGGGATGCGAAGCTTCGGTTTCCAGAGGAACGCGTGGTCGGCACCCTTGAAGATCTGTCGTTGCTCGGCCACCGAATGCACGACCGTCTCGAGCGAGGAACCGCGATAGGCGACGCCGAACCGGCCGGCTTCGATCTCGGCGACGACTTGCGCGATTCCGCGCCGGATCGAACGAAAATTCTTCAGTCGCTCATGCCAGAGGAACCAGCTTCGGTAAGTCGCGCCCGGATCCTCACGCCAGCGCGCGACCAGTTCCCGGACCAGATCGCGCCCCGTGTTCATAGCAATAATCCCCCGATCGACTCGTCATGGCTTGGACATGATATTTCAGTGCAAGCTGACCGCGTCCAGATGTGGCAACCAAGACATAGTTCAATCCATTATTTTACGGCTTTTATTGATCCATCGGTTGTCAGTGTCCCGCGTCATGGTGGGTATGCGGCCCGTTTTCGTCATGCGGCGCATTCTGAGGCTCGTTCATGTTCTGCATCATCGCATCATGATCCTGCGGCGCGCTTTCTATCATCGCCTGATATTGGGCGGGTGAAAGCCTGGGGAGTTGCTGGACGAAGGCCACCATGTCCCAGATCAGCTTGTCATCATGTGTCTTTCCCCAGGCCGGCATGGCTGTCATCTTGACACCATGCTTGATGATCCAGAATTGCTGCGCCGGCGAATGGTCCGACACCTGGGCGAGTTCCGGTGCCTGGGGGTAGAGGCCTTGACTGATTTCGGTCTTTTCCATGCCCGGCGCCAGGTGGCAGCTGCTGCACATCTCGGTGTAGAGGCCGGCGCCCGCAGTGATGCGCCGAGGGTCCGCCAGATCCTTGGGGAGGTTAATTGAACGCGCCCGAGCCGCGATCGACTGGTCGCGGAGATTCTCAATGAGCCAATAGGTAAAGCGGTAATGCGGCGCGTCGGCAGCGATGTTGTACAAACCGAGATAGATCGCGATACCACCCAGCCCGGAAAGGATCAGGAGGGCAAGGGCAACGAATGTCGTGCTCGGCATATGCCGATGGAAATCGATTTTTCGCAAGCTCGTCATTGGCCATCCTCCGCCGCAAGAAACACGTTTGTGCGTGGGGCGCCGCCAAGGGTCCCCTCAAGACAATACGCGCAGGAAGGCCCGACCCCTCAGTCGGCGTCGGCAGAAAGTTGCATCGGCGTCGGAAAAGGTGGCGGTTCGGCGCACGCTTTCGATGAACGAAGCTCCTTCGAATTCGGATCGGCCTGTAACTATGGGCCTGACCGGGCGTCTCACTGTGGTGGAGACGGTACGGATCCACATTCGGGGCTGCGTTTTGTTCCCCGAACGGGCAAGAGGTAGGCAATGAAGCTTGTCGTATTTGAAACCGAGGCATGGGAAGCCGAAGCGTGCCGTGCTCTTCCATCAGAGATCGAGTTCACCTGCACCGAGGGCGCGCTCGACGAAACCAATGTCGCCGCCTATCACGACGCCGAAATCATAACGGTCTTCGTGCATTCGAGATTGACGATACCGGTTCTGGCCCAGATGCCTCATCTCAGGCTGATCGCGACGCGATCGACCGGCTATGATCACATCGATCTGAACTTTTGCGCCAAGGCGGGGATCGCTGTCG
This sequence comes from Rhizorhapis sp. SPR117, assembly GCF_021742065.1. Next base: position 52,193 of record NZ_JAKKIE010000013.1, on the reverse strand, counting down.
CGAATGTGCCGGGCTATGGCGATGTGACCGTCGCCGAACATGTGTTTGCATTGTTGTTGGGCCTGGCGCGCCATCTGCCTGCCTATAGCGAAAGAGCTCGGCACGGCGACTTCGATCAGACCGATCTGCGCGGGTTCGATCTGTTCGGCAAGACGATAGGCGTGATCGGAACGGGCCGGATCGGCCAATGCGTTATCCGGATCGCCCGCGGTTTTGGAATGAATGTGGTCGCCTATGATGTCGCGCCTCGCAAGGAGGTCGCAGAGGCCCTGGATTTTCGCTATGTCGACCTCGCCGCCCTTCTCGGCGAAGCCGATATCGTCTCGCTCCACCTGCCCGCGACATCCCGCACGGAGGGGATGATCGGCGATGCCGAATTCGCACTGATGAAGAAGGGCGCCGTCCTGATCAACACGGCGCGCGGTAATATCGTTGAGGTCGATGCGCTGGTGCGGGCGATCACCAGCGGCAGGATACGGGCAGCGGGCCTTGACGTTCTTCCGCAGGAGCCGCTCATCCGCGACGAAGCCGAAGTCTTTCGTCGACGGGATGTGGGGACCGATGCGCTCAAGGAGCTGCTTGCCCATCATGTGCTGGCGAGCGCCCCCAATGTCCTCATAACGCCGCATGTCGCCTATAACACTGAGGACGCTCTTCGCCGGCTTATCGATATGACGATCGAGAACATACGCGCCTTCGCCGCCGGCCATCCGGTCAACCTTGTGGCGACGGACACAGCGAAGGCCCGTGTAGCAAGCGTTTGAAGCTCTTTGACTGTCAATGCGACAGAAGCAACGGGATCGGACAGTCCTGAAGCAACGCGCGCGTGACGCCTCCGAACATCCGCTCGCGGTACCGCGAATGGCCGTAGCCGCCCATGACGATGCATGAGGCCCCCAGCTCGCGGGCAGCGGCTGTGAGCGCCTCTGCTACCGATGGGTCGGCTCGCCGCTCGTGTATTTCCGCATGAATGCCGTGCCGTGAGAGGTAGGCCGCGACATCGGTAGCAGGAAAATCAAGCAGTTGTTCCGTGATCGTTGCGATATGGACATTTGCGGCCGACTTCATAAGCGGGAGGCTGTGGCGAACCGAATTGGCGGCTTCGGCCTTCCCGTTCCAGGCAATCATGATCGGACCGCCGGGGTCGAACTGCGATACATCGCCTGAAACGGCTAGAATCGGCACATGGCCGTGGACGACCAGCGCTCCGACCGTGGAAATGTCCGGCGCCTCATCTCCTGTACCGGCGACGATCACATCGGCCAGCAGCGCTTCACGGAGGATCTCGATTGCGCTGTTCCCGTTCCGGGCGCGCCAGTCCCAGGAAACCATATCGCTGCCCAGCCGTGCTTCCAAAGCAGCGCGCTGCTCGCGTGCGGGCACCTCGACGCTGTCGACGAAGAGATTGAACGTTTCCGGTGAAATCGGACCATCGGCCGGAAAATAGGGAGTCGGCGTCACCTGCAGGCAGGTCAGATGTCCTCCTTGATGGCGCGCCAGCGACAAGGCCGTCTGGAAGCGGGCTTCCATTCCAGGGTCGTCCTGGACGTGCAGTAGGATGTTCTTCACGCGAAGTTCCCCTAGTTCGATGGCGGCAACAGGTTCGACGCCGTCCGTTAGACGCTCCCGGCTGCCGGCGATTACAGCATCCTGAATATTTTTCGTCTCCCCGTGAGGGGTACGCGCCTGGGCTGCGTATAGCTCATGAGAGGGTTCTCATCGTCGATGAGGAGCGAGTCCTTGCGTCCAGGATACCAGCGTCGTCAGGCTAACAGATCGGGGGAATGAAGCGGCTGATGGAAAAAGACGATCCCAGCCAGTTTGCCGAGCGCGGAGGCAAGTCGGCAGGCCCGACAGCGGACGAGGTCCTGCATTTCATCGACGAGCTCAGGGACGAAGCCATTGTCATGCTCGACCAGGCGGGGCGTATCACGCTGTGGAGCAAAGGCGCCGGGCAGATCAAGGGATGGGGTGCGGATGAGATGCTCGGCCGCCACTGGTCGCTCCTCTATCCGGCAGAAGCGATTGCCGAAGGCAGGCCGGATCAGATCCTGGAGATCGCCCGCGCACAAGGGCGCTATTCCGGAGAGGAAATGCGTATCCGCAAGGACGGGACCGAGTTCCTTGCGCAGGTAACGGTTTATGCCTTGCGGGACTCGAACGGTCGCATCGCCGGCTATGGCAAGGTCGTCCGCGACATCACCGAATGGCGGAGCGCGCTATCCGCCTTGCAGACGCAGGAAGCGCATTTGCGCTCCATCCTGGACACCGTGCCGGATGCAATGGTGGTTATCGATCAACGCGGCATCATCCAGTCATTCAGCACGGCTGCGGAGCGTCTTTTCGGATATGCCGAAAACGAGGTTCTGGGCTGCAATGTCAGCCTGCTGGCCGCCTCGCCCCATCGCGAAGCCCATGACGGTTACCTCGCCCGATATCTGACAACGGGTGAGCGTCGCATTATCGGCCTTGGCCGCGTGGTGTCCGGCCGCAAGCGTGATGGCGGCGTCTTTCCGATGGAGCTCGTGGTCGGCGAAGTCGTGAGGGACGATGGTTCCCGGCTGTTCACGGGGTTCATCCGGGATTTGACGGCCAGGCAGGATATCGAGCGGCGCTTGCAGGATATCCAGGAGGAGCTGATCCATATCGCGCGCGTGTCCGCTGTGGGAACCATGGCATCAACGCTGGCGCATGAACTGAACCAGCCCCTGACGGCAGTTGCCAGCTACGCGATGGCCGCCCAGGCGCTTCTGGAAGCCGACCGGCCAGATGCCCAGGCGGAAGCGCGACAGGCGCTTGCCGACGGTGTCGCGGAGGCGGTGCGCGCCGGTCAGATCGTGCGCCGCCTCCGGGATTTCGTTTCGCGAGGCGATACCGAGCGGGAGAAAGTCAGCCTCACGAAATTGATCGAGGAAGCTGCGGCGCTTGCGCTTTCCGGCGCAAGCCTGCGCGGCATCCGGGTCGAGACGAACCTCGATCCGGCCGTGTCGCTGGTGCTCGTCGATCGTGTGCAGATACAGCAGGTGCTGCTCAACCTGATCCGCAACGCGGTCGAGGCGATGGAGGGATGCGAGCGCCGGGAGCTCGTGCTTTCGACCAGCGCGCGCAGCGACGAGGAGGTGGAGCTGGCGGTCGCCGATAGCGGCACCGGACTTTCAGACGAGATAGCCGATCGGTTGTTCGAGGCGTTCAACAGCACCAAGGAGCATGGCCTGGGCGTGGGCCTCTCCATATGCCGCACGATCGTCGAGGCGCACGGAGGTCGTCTCTGGGCCGAGCCGGGTCCGCAAGGAGGCACGGTCTTCCGCTTTACGTTGACGCGGATGGACAACTTGGAGCAGAGTGATGACCGTTGAGAGGCTAGTGCATATCGTCGACGATGACGGCTCGGTTCGCCGTTCCACCAGCGTCTTTCTCAGGACGCAGGGCTATGCGGTCGAAAGTCACAGCTCCGGCGTCGCGTTTCTCGAAGCTGCCGAATCCTTGCGGCCCGGCTGTGTTCTGCTGGATGTGCGGATGCCCGAGATAGACGGCATCGCCGTGCTGGAACGGATGCGTGCCGCCGGGATGGATTTCCCGGTTGTCGTGATGACGGCGCATGGCGACATCAGCACCGCCGTCACAGCCATGCGCAAGGGCGCCCACAATTTTATCGAGAAGCCCTTCGAGCAGGTCACGATCATGCAAGCTCTGGAGGAGGCCTTCGCCCTTGCCGAGCAGGCGGATGTGCAGCGACTGACCGCGGCTGCGGCAATATCGCGCATTGAAACGCTGACGCCCCGTGAACGGGACGTCCTGGAGGGCCTGGCCGCCGGGCAGACCAACAAGATGATCGCGCTCGCTCACGGGATCAGCCCGCGCACCGTGGAGATTCACCGGGCCAATATGATGGAAAAGCTCGGCGTGCACACTTTGCCCGAGGCCCTGCGCATCGCGCTGACCGCCGGTCTCGGCACCAGTCTTTAAGCCACCCGCCCATTAAGGAATCGCACCTATACTGCCCGGCATGGGGCGGGCGTAGATCAAAGAGGGCAGCTTTTGAGTTGCCGACACAAACTGGATGGGACGTGCCGGGTGATCAGGACGGACGAGAAGGATGATGCAGGCCACTGCGTGCTGCTCGTCGACGACGACCAGGCGGTGCGCCGCTCGGTCGGGCTGCTCCTTCGCGCACACGGGTTCAGCGTCCACGATTTCGGCTCGGCCGCCGAATTGCTGGCCGATCGGGCGTGCGCGCAAAGCCATTGCCTGATCACGGATTATTCGATGCCCTCGATGGACGGGCTGACGCTGCTTGCACGGCTTCGCGCCAGCGGATGGCCGGGGACCGCCATTCTCATTACCGGACGCTATCAGCACGATCTGGAGAAGCGCGCGCTGGAAGCCGGATTTTCAGCTTTGGTTGAAAAGCCCCTGACCGACGAGAAACTGGTCGACCTGATCGCGCAGTGCCTGGACAAGCCGCCACTGCAGGACGGGTCAACACGCGCGTCCTGACCGGAGCCGGAGCACCTGTCGAATTGCCTCGTCGGAAACCTTGAGGCAGGGCTTTCATCGTCGGTTATATACTGCCGGTCGAGATCTGCGATCGCGGTTATCCGGACTCCCGTTCGTGCGACTTTCCGGAATCTATGGCGCTTCGATCACGACGCCGCCGATAAGATGATGGGCAGCATTAGGTAACCGCCCGTAGTCCTTCTGGCCGAAACGCATGATAGCCCATTCCCATCAGATCAGTGGAGGGCATCATGCTGGCGCAGTCGAGTTCTATCGGACGTGGAATAGAATATAGCGCGATACCTCGTGAGTATCGCATGTCTGCTTCCAATGCGATGGAACATTCTCCGAACGCCTTGAACAGCATCATGCCAAATGTTGTTCATGACCTTCGGAATATATTGACGACGCTGAATGCCGGCGTGCGGATGCTTGGAGCGCGCGTAGGTCGGGAACGTCAAGAAATGCTGCTCGCCGGCATGGATCAAACCCTGTCGACCGCGGAACCGTCACCATTCTGGAAGTTCCCGCGGGGCCCCTCCCCCGGCGTTCCGCCGTCGATGCACTCGTCGCGGGAGACATGCGGTGAAGACTGACGCGCTGCCTATTGCGGTCCGACGCCCCTCAGGCCGCGCCGTAACGGGACGGCCGTTCAAATCATGATGGGAGCATAGCCATGTTCGATACATGTTCCGGCAACGAAAATCACGCCGAGGATAGCGTCTCTTCCAGTAGGGAAGAGGCAAGTGAGACGAAGCGGCGCCTTGTGCGCAAGGAACTGGCGTGCTGCTGCCAGCGCTACCGGGCCATGGCGGCGCGGCGGCTGCGCGACGAGGTCGCGGCCGATGACGTGGTGCAGGCGTTCGCGCTCAAGGCCTTGGAGCGCATCGAGCAATTGCGTGATATCCAGGCGGTCCATGGCTGGCTTCGGCGCTTGTTCGAAACCACGCTGATCGATTTCTGCCGTCGCCGGGGAACCCGCTGTCAGCGCGAGGTGGCATTCGAGATGGAGTATCACGATCGTCCGCACGAGTCCTTGACGGACAGCTTGCCAGATCCGGTGGGCACGATCATGGGTCTGATGTCGAACATCAGGCAGGAATATGCGGATGTCATCTACCGGCTTGATCTGCAAAACCAGCCCAAGGAAGACGCTGCGCGAGAGTTGGGCATAAGCGTGAACAATCTGACGGTTCGGGCCCATAGGGCGCGCCGTGCACTTCGCGATGCGATTGATACAGTGCCGGCCTCGTTCGGCGCCTCTACCCCCACTTCGGGACGTACGGCTTGCTCACCGGCATTCGCGCTGGCCAGCGCATAGCGACCAACAATAGGCACTGCGGGTCAGCAGAACTCAGTCGCCTGCTGTGGACGCCGCGTCTCAACGTTGCCTTGAAGACCGCCTTCGCTTCTGCGGCTGATTTGAGGAGCAGCGGTTCGACTCGAAAGTCCGGTCAGAACCGATTTGATCGTGATGGGATGTTTTCCAGTCCCAAGGCGGTATAGTCGATCGCCAATGCAATTGGAGCGTTCAATTCGCGCAGGAATTGACTGCATTCTCCGAACCATCCCATCCGCCGCCGAGAGCCTTATAGAGCGCAACAAGGCTTATCGAGATCGCCGTCGTGCTGTCTGCCAGCAACGCCTCGCCTTCGTGCAATGTCCTTTCCGCGTCGAGCACGCCGAGAATGCTGTCCAGGCCATTCTCATAGCGCAAGCGGGCCAGGCGAACGGCGGCCCGGTTCTGGCTCACGGCCTCGACAATCGAGGCGCGTCGCTGCTGTTCGTCGGCATAGGCGGTAAGAGCACCATCCACCTCGTGCAGCGCATTAAGCACCGTGCGGCCATAGTCCACTGTCGCGGCTTGCGTACGATAGGTCGCCACTTGGACCTTTGCGCGGCGGCGGCCGGCATCGAAAAGCGGCAGCGCAAGCTGCGGTCCGATCACGCCGAATCGACTCGCCCAATCAAGCAGGTTGGTCAGATCCTGCGCCTGATATCCTCCAGCGGCTGTCAAGGTCAGTCGCGGAAAGCGGTCGGCAATAGCCACGCCCTGGCGAGCAGTCGCGGCATGGAGGCGTTTTTCGGCGCTCCTGATATCGGGACGCCGACAGACGAGTTCGGCGGGGAGGCCGACTGCGATCTCAGGCGGGACCGGCGGGACCGGTTGCGGGGATTCAAGCTCGGTCCTGAGCGCGCCCGGCTCCCGGTTAATCAGCCGGCTCAGCTCATTGATATCGGCAACGACCTGCTGCTCGAGGAGAGGCAATTGCGCTTCGATCAGGCTCGCCTGCGCCGCCGCGCGGGAGACATCGATCTCGCTCGATAGCCCCAGAATGCGCCTTCGCTTTGCGATGCGGAGAAGATCGCGTGCGGTCGCTAGGTTCTCCCTAGCAACCGCACGCTTGAGCTGGGTGCCACGCAGATCGATATAAGCGCGCGCCACTTCGCCGAAAAGCGCTACCTCCACGCCGCGCCAATCCTCGATGGCCGCTGCCGCATCCGCATCAGCCGCTTCGATGCTGCGGCGGATTCCCCCGAAGAGATCCAATTCCCAGACCGCATCGAAACCGAGTTGAAATTGTCCATAGGGGTTCGACACCGAAGCGCTCGGCGAGTTTGCCAGTCCGGGGATATCGCCCGCCAGCCCGAAAAGCCGGCCGGTGGGCGTGTTCTCGCTGAGGCGCTGTTCCTGCCAGGAGCCAGCGGCGTTGAGCGAAGGCAACCTTACCGCGCCGACGACGGCACGCTGGGCCCGGGCCTCCTGAATGCGCAAGGCGGCGAGTCGCAAGTCGGGATTGGCCGTTGCGGCCCTGTCTATAAGAGAGGTAAGAGTCGGATCTTTGAAGGCCGCCCACCATTCGGGCTGCTGCAAGGTTTGGGTGATCGCACTACTCTCCGGTCCGGCTCCTGACGCGGACCATGCTGCGGGGACATCGGGTTTCGGGGGCTGGAAGTCGGGTCCGACAACGCAACCGCCGAGGGCAAGAGCCGCAAGAACCGCCGCCGAGATCGGGGCCATGTGAGTGATGCGCCAGCCGGTCTTGCTTCGACGCGTCCGCACGCTTGCCAGCCTGCCCTCTCTTGGGTCCTGAATCCGCATATGCTTCCTTGTGTAACAGACTGCGGCCGCTTTGGCTCTGCTCGATCCAGCACGGTTTGGAAGGCAACGTTCCGCCGAGCGCTGAAATCGTCTTCCCAGGCTCATGACGCGTTTGCGCCCACGAATATTACAGCGAGCGATTGAATCCGCACGGGCCCCGTAATATCGGCCTGAGCGCGGCGTCTAAAGGATCGCTGCCCAATGTTCGGCGATGGATCGGCCGCGACCTGAATGACAGACTGGAGTTTGCCTTGGCATTACAAGCCAAAAACCTGACCCGCCTGGTGGCCTTGGGGTTGTTCGCGATAGCTGTGGTTTCGGCAGGCCTTTACTGGATGCTGAAACCCCAGCCCCAACCCGCTCAGGTGATCTACGGCAGCGGGCGCGTCGAGGCCGATGAGGTGCGGATTTCGGTCGAGGTCCCAGGACGGTTGCTCGAGAATGCAGCCGTTGAAGGCCAGAATCTTAGCGCTGGTCAGCTTGTCGCACGGCTGGATCCGAATGATTATGTGCTACAGGCCGATCGTGCCGCTGCCCAGCGGGCGGCCGCGCAGCGCGCCGCCGCGCAGCTCGTCCCGCAGATCAATCTTGCCCGACATCACGCGGAGACTGCAAGAATCGACCTTCAGCGGTTCGAGAGTCTGTCCGCCGAAGGCGCCGTCTCGGCGCGGGAGGTCGATTTCCAGCGAAACGCCAATCGGGCCGCTATCGACGAAGTGCGAATCTTGCAGGAGCAGCAAGCCAGAGCGGGCGCCGAGGCCGAGGTGGCATCGAAGAGCCTGGCCCTTGCCCAGTCGCAGATCGGCAAGACCCGAATTTTCGCCCCGATCTCGGGGGCTGTGCTGGAGCGGCTCGTCGAGCCGGGCGAGGTGCTGGCCCCCGGCCAGGCGGTGGCGGTCGTGGCGAACCTGTCCCGCGTGAAGCTCAAGCTGTTCGTGAGCGAGCGGGATCTCGGCAAGGTGCGCCTGGGGGCGGTGGCACGTTTGCGTGTCGACGCTTTTCCGGAACGGTACTTCGACGCCCGGGTAGCGCGAATTGATGCACAAGCGCAATTCACTCCCCGCGATATTCACATGGCGGATGAGCGCAGCCGCACCGTCTATGGCATCACGCTGGAGGCAGCCAACCCTGATGGCTTTCTCAAGCCCGGGATGCCCGCTGACGCCTGGATTCTGTGGAATGCCCGCGCTGGATGGCCCGCGCGCCTGACAGTGCCGGAATAGGCCATGCTTTCGGATCCCATCGTCGAAGCCGAGGGGCTCGGCCGCCGATACAGCGGACGGGCGGTCATACAGGACGTGAGCTTTCGTGTCGGACGCGGCGAGGTATTCGGCGTCGTCGGCCCGGACGGCGCGGGAAAGACGACATTGCTGCAGATGCTGGCTGCCATTCTGACGCCTAGCGAGGGCAGTTGTCGCGTGCTGGGTGAAGATGTCCGCCGCGGGGCCCGGCTTGTTCAGGCGCGCGTAGGCTATATGTCGCAAGGCTTCTCGCTTTACGACCGGCTGACGGTCGCGGAGAACATTTCTTTCGCCGCGGATATTCGCGACGTCCCCATGGCGGCTCTGGATGAGCGCCGAACGCAGCTATTGGCGATGGCCGGACTTGAGCGGTTCCAGAACCGGCGCGAGGGTGCGCTGTCGGGTGGGATGCGCAAGAAGCTGGCGCTGTGCGCCAATCTGATCCACGAGCCGCCGTTGCTCATCCTCGACGAACCGAGCCTCGGTGTCGACCCGCTCTCGCGCCGCGAACTCTGGAAGATTCTCGAGGCGGCCAGGGCGGCAGGCCGCTCCATTGTCTTCGCGACCTCCTATATGGACGAGGCGGACGCCAGCGACCAGGTGCTGCTGCTCCGCGACGGACGTCCCTTGGCGATGGGAACGCCTGCCGAACTGCGGGCCAGCGCGCAGGGCCGGGTTTTCCGGATCGCGACCGCCGAACCGGCGGTGATCGAACGCGAGCTCGCGGCCGATCCGGCAGTGATCAGCTTCCAGCGCCGTTCGGGCAACGAGATCCGGGCGCAGATGCGCGCGGAGCGGCCGCCCGCGATCAGCGCAGGTGCCGTTGCTTCAATCGAAGCAGCCGAGCCGACAATGGAGGATGTCTTCACCGTCGGTTCGGCGGACGGAGCGACGCCGGTCGACGAGCCGCAAGCCGCAGCGTCCCAGCAAAAGATGGAAGGATCGGTAGTGCTGGCCGACGGGGTCACGCGGCGTTTCGGTGCCTTTACCGCCGTCGATCAGGTGAGCCTGTCCATCCGCGCCGGGGAGGTGCTGGGCCTTCTGGGTCCAAATGGCGCCGGCAAGACCACCCTGATCCGCATCCTTTGCGGGCTCCTCGCGCCCACTGAGGGTCGAGCCGAAATCGCCGGATTCGACGTGGCGCGTCAGAGTGAAGCCGTACGAGCGCGCATCGGCTATATGTCACAGAAATTTTCGCTTTATCCGGATCTGACCGCGCGCGAAAATCTCGGCTTCTTCGGTAGAGCCTACGGCGTGCCCCGCGCGGAGCTAGAAGGCCGGATCGGCTGGGTTGTAGCCCGCGCGGGTCTCGAACAGATCGAGGAAAGGCCGGTCGCGGGTCTCTCGGGCGCGGTACGCCAGCGCTTGGCGCTCGCATGCGCCATTGTGCACCGACCTCAGGTGCTCTTTCTCGACGAGCCGACCTCCGGTGTGGACCCGCTCGCGCGGTTCCGGTTCTGGCGGCTGATCGCCTTGCTTGCGTCCGAAGGCGTGAGCATTGTGGTCACGACCCATTATCTGGAAGAAGCGACCTTCTGCGATCGCCTTGGCCTCATGATGGATGGACGGCTGATCGCCATAGGCGCGCTCGGAGCCCTGATGGCCGACCTCGGCCTCAGCACGGCAAGCGTCGAGGACGTATTCCTCGGTTTCATCGCCCGCGAGCGTCTGAGGGATAAATCGACATGAAGCTGCGGCGCATGCTGGCGTTCTCCCGCAAGGAGATTCTGGAGATTTCGCGTGATCGCTTCACCGTCGCGATCGCAATCTTCATGCCCCTCGTCATGTTGTTCCTGTTCGCTTACGCGATCTCGCTCGATGTCGAGAACGCGCCCCTGGTCGTGGTCGATCAGGACAAGAGCGCGGCAAGCCGGGATTTGCAGGCGCGGTTCCTGAATTCGGGCTATTTTATGCTGAAGGCCGCGCCCGATGATGCACGCGTGGCCGAGCATGCCCTGATGCGGGGCGAGACGCGCGCCGCGCTATTCATCCCCAAAGGTTTTGCACGGCGCCTGAGCCGCGGCGAGCCCGCGCCGGTCCAACTCGTCATTGATGGCACCTATGCGACCACGGCTTCCATCCTGTCGGCCTATGGGCAGGCAATCCTGTACGCCTTTCCAGAAGAACTCCGTCCGCCGATCCGGCCGGAAGTCCGGGTCTGGTATAACCCCCAGCTCAGGAGCCGGGATTTCATCGTGCCGGGCCTGTTCGCGGTCATCTTGATGGCATTCCCGCCGCTGCTCACCGCGCTCGCCGTAGCGCGGGAGAAGGAACTGGGTACGATCGCGCAGATCTACGCGTCACCCATGACCAAGGGCGAGTTCATCGCGGGCAAGCTCCTGCCCTATGCGGTCATTGCATTTCTGGAACTCCTGATCGTGGTCGGCGGCGGTCTCCTGTGGTTTTCCGTGCCAATTCGCGGTAGCCTTCTGCTGTTGATCGCCGTAGGCCTTCTTTATGTCGTTTGCACCGTCTCGATCGGCTTGCTGGTGTCCACGCTGGTCCGCACGCAGTTGGCTGCCATGTTGGTCGCGCTGATCGTTACTCTGATGCCGGCGTTCCTGTTCTCTGGCTTCATCTATCCCATCTTCACCATGCCTGTGGCGTTCCAGTTCTACGCCTCGGCGTTTCCGACACGCTACTTCCTCGAGGCTTCCCGAGGCATCGTGTTGCGTGGGGCCGGCCCAAGAGAAATCTGGGTCTCTGTCGCAATCATCGCGGCCTACACCGTGGTTGTGTTCGCGCTCGCCACCTGGCGGTTTCGCAAGAGGATTGCCTGATGTGGGGGCGCATCGCGGGATTGACCGTCAAGGAATTCACGCAGGTCCTACGCGATCCAGTGATCCTCCTTCTCATTGTGTTTCTTTACAGCGCCGAACTGGTGATCTGCACGCTGGCGCTCGGATTCGATGTCCAGAACCTGAAGCTCGGCGTGATCGATCATGACCGGACCGAAGCCAGCCGCACGGTGATTCAGGAACTGACAGGAGGCGACAATTTCGTGCTGGCCGCCCACTTTGCCGACACGCGCCAGGTCGAGGATCATCTGCAGCGTGGTGCCCTCGACGCGGTCGTGGAGATTCCTCCCGGTTTCGCCCGACGGATCGCTGCCGGTCGCAGAGTCGATCTCGGTGTCGTCGTCGACGGATCGAATGGAAACGTTGCCGCTCGCGGCCGGGCCTATGTGATCGAGATCCTCGCGCGCTTCGCGCAAGAGCGAACCGCCACGCTCAAGCACGCGCACGGCGTCCAGCCGGCTTTGCGGGTCTGGTACAATCCCGATCTGACGAACACCCGCTTCATAGCCTTGGCAATGTTGGCCGAGGCAGGGCTGATGCTCGGAGTGGTGCTGCCGGCAGCCGCGATTGTACGCGAAAAACAGGGAGGCACGATAGAACAGCTGCGGGTAACCCCCATTCGCGCCTACGAATTGTTCCTGGCCAAGATCATGCCGACCATCGTGATTTGCACCGGCGCGGTTTTTCCGGCTCTTTTGATCCTGACGCTGCTGGGCGTGCCGATGCGAGGAAGCATTGGAACCTTGCTTGTACTGACAGTCGTCTTCCTGATGAGTGCAGTCTCGATTGGCGTGTTCGTGGCGACAATCACCAACACCCTGCAGCAGGCCATGCTCGTAAGCTTTTTCGGCTTGTTCCCGTTGCTGTTCCTTTCGGGAACGATCGCGCCGGTCGAGACGATGCCCGGGTGGCTGCAGGCTGCTACCCTAGCCAGCCCGCTGCGCCATTATGTGGACATCTTGTCGGGGCTGTTCCTGAAGGGAGCGGGTATCGGCGAACTTTGGTCACATGCCGTGGTGCTGATCGCAATCAGCACGGCGATGTTTGCCGGAGGCTGGTTCCTGTTCAAGCGGCAATGGTGAATGGGGCGACTGGCGGCGCGGATGCGTGCCAGATTCGCTGGCACTCCCGCATCGCAAACCGCTCCGACGCCGATCTGCCAAGACCGTTCATAGACTGAGTGTAATGGCGCGCCGCTCCGCGCGTCCAATAATTGGGTGTCGGCTTGACGAAGGCGTCGCGCGATCGCGTCTCTGAGTTCGAGCAATGATCCTGCCCCAATGCTGCGTTCCGAATAGAGGGATATTTTATGGTCGATTGGCGACAGTATATCGAGGGCATAGCGTGGATGGTACGCCAGACAACGCTAAGGGAGAACAGTGCGAGAACGTCGGTATAATGGCGGTCAACGGCGCAGGTCGATGATGCCCAGCTCTTGCCACATCCACGTAAAATCATAGGTGGCCATCGCTTCGCCAGCCCCGGATTTTGCAGCTCCATTCTCTATATATTTGAGCCAGTCGGCCACTTTCGGTCGGCCTGCCTTCGTGCGGGCCAGAGCGCGTGGCGTCTTGTGCCCGAGGGCTGGCACCGCTTCATCAAGCGTCTTGGTATATTCGCGTGTCAGCATCTCATGAACGATGCGCTCCATTTCGTCCGGCGGGATATCGAGCGGCTCTTCCTGCGGAGCGCGGGCGTCATCGGCCATGAACTGGGCCAGAGTCCGGATTTCGGTCATAGGTGTGCTCACGCAATCACCAAGCCATTCGCTCATCTGCGCAATCACCTGTTCAGCGCGGGCGGCGCTGTTGACCTCAACGATCAGTTTGCGTCCCGCCAACTCGACATTGGCAAAAACGGGTGTGCCGTCCTCCATGGTTGTCACAAAAGCCTGCCCGCTTTTGGCTGCTTGCGGTTTCTCGGTTACCGGAGCCAGCCAGTTCCAGAAACTGTCGCTGGCAGGTTCGAGCCATTGTGCCGCGTTCAGCCTGCGAGCCACGCTCTTGCCGACGACACCCTTTGCCAAGGGAAAGACGATACGATGGAAGACAAGTTCATCGCCATCGGCATTGACCATTTTAGGCACGTTGTCGGGCATGGCCATGCCCAGACAATCAAGCAACCAGATATTGGTGAAAATCGGACCTGACGCTTTCAGGAGGGCTTCCCTTTCGGGAGGGGACAGTCTGCCAATACCTGGCCCATCGGTTTCAAGTTGGGAAAATGCCTCGATCACCCGTTCGGCGCCATCCGCGCTGAACGGCAGCAATGCGCCGGAGATGCCATAGCGCCCGTTCACATCGACTATCCGTGCGGCGATCTTGTCCCAGTTAACAAGGGTCTGCGTAGCGCTATGCTCGCGCACCGTGACCGGCTCAATATCACGCAGAAGATCCCGCAAGGTCATCGACTGGCCAGGCACGACTTCGCTGACTTCATAGAGCGACATCACCGTATCGCGCAGTGCGCGCATATAGGTCTTGTTCGGCGCCTTCTCGTTCCAGCCCCGACGCTTGAGATACTCATCGACGAGGTTAAGGCCGCCAGGCTCAAGTTCCTGTGTGAGCAAATCCTCAAAAGCACAGCCCCACAGCTGGCCTTCCCAATGGTTGCCGATGATGTCGAATATATCATCAGGCTCAAGATCAGTCGCCTCGCATGCCGGGCCAAGATGCGCGACCAGCATCTCGTCCATCATCTCGTCCCAGGGAGCACGCCTCATATACTTCATCAGTCCGGAGAGATCGTGAGCGGATTTCAACCTGGACATTCAGATAGGCCTTTCCACGCCGAGGCGGCGCATTTCGCGATAGATGGTTGATCGGCCGATGCCGAGTTGTCGTGCTGCTTCTGTCGGCGAGATACTCGCTTCGACCAGTTTGATAGCGGCATCCACCTTGGACAGGTCGAGGGGCTGACGCCCAGGTTGCTTGCCTTTGGCGCGGGCGGCCGCGATTCCATCCCTGGTTCGCTCGGAGATCAGCCGTCGTTCAAAGTGAGCGATGGCCCCGAACACATGGAAGATGAGTTCGCCGGGGGACTGTCAGGAATTTTGTGCGCGAGGCCGGTTTTCGTCATCAGATGACGAACCTTTCACCGAAGATTACGGCAAACTGGGTTTTTGCTTCGGTCCATTCGCGCGGCGGCCGTTTCCATTCCTGAGCCGCCTGATTAAGCACGAGGTATAACAGCTTCATCGCTGCGTCGTCACTCGGGAAGTGACCGCGAGTTCGGACGGCCCGCCTGAGCTTCGAGTTCAGCGCTTCTATCGCGTTTGTGGTGTAGATGATCCTGCGGATTGGCGCACTGAACGCGAAGAACGGGATTACCTGCTCCCAGTGCCGGCGCCAGCTCATGGCAATCGCCGGATATTTCTGACCCCATGGCCCTTCCTCGAAGGTCTCCAGCGCCGCCAGGCCAGCCTCGGCATTGTCGGCGCGATAGACGCTGCGTAGCGCCTGGGCGATCGGCTTGCGGTCCTTCCAGGACGCGAAGCCCATCGAGTTTCTGATCAGGTGGACGATGCATATGTGGACGGCCCCCTCCCTACAAGATTGACGGGCATAACTTTGAACCGATCGCTTGCGATCATATGTCCGGCCTCTGCGTATGCGGTCGCACATGACCGCGGGCCAAGATGGTTTCCGCTACGCGAGTTCCAAACAAGTCTGCGACCTTTGCCGGCCTGTGCATCGTACGGATTACCTCGCGTTTCGGATCGATCGGTCACCATCTGCTCGTTTCTTGCAAGTTCGGGCATCAGCTCAGCACGGCAGCCTTCTATAATTGCTCGCCGCGACTGGCAGATCTTTATGCCGTTCGGACATGAGCCGGTTGCATGCCACGGGCTCTGTATTCTTCGCCCGTCACCATCAGCTTCCATGCGACACGGGCGATTTTGTTGGCCAGCGCCACAGCCACCAGCTTTGGCGGCTTGCGCTTGAGTAGGTTCACGAGCCAGGGCGAAGCGTTCTTGCCGCGTCCGTCTCGAACGTGCCGGAGGAGAGCTGTCGCTCCGGCCACGAGCACGCTTCGTAAAACTTCATCGCCGGCACGGGTAATTACGCCGAGCCGGACCTTACCGGCGGTTGAATGATCCTTCGGTGTTAAGCCGAGCCATGCAGCAAAGTGCCGACCCGACTGGAAGCCTTTGGGTGCTGGCATCTTCATGACGAGCAGCGATGCGCCGATCGGACCGACGCCAGGAATTTTCGCCAGTCGCCGGCTGCATTCGTCGGCCCGGTGCCAAGCCATCAACCTCTCTTCAACACGGTCGATCTCAACCTGTAAGTGTCCGTATTCTCGCGCATGGAGGGCGAACAGTTCTCGAGCGAGTTCCGGTAACGTCTCATCGGCTGCGATACGCTCGAGGAGCGGCTCCACTTTAGATATTCCTTGGGCCGCGCTCAGCCCGAACTCAGCTGCATAACCCCTTATGGCATTGGCGAGTTGCGTGCGATTGCGAATCAACTGATCGCGCACGCCTACCAACATCAATGCGGCCTGACTGTCGACGCTCTTTATTGGGACAAATCGCATCGTCGGTCGGCTCATCGCCTCGCAAAGCGCTTCAGCATCGGCAGCGTCATTCTTGCCGCGCTTTACGTACGGTTTAACATACTGTGGCGGAATGAGTTTCACCTCATGTCCGAACGATTGCAGCAACCTGGCCCAATGATGGGATCCACCGCATGCTTCGATCGCTACAACAGTTGGTGGTAGTTTCTCGAAAAAGGCGATCATCTCCTTGCGCCGCAGCTTTTTGCGCAGCACGGGCTCCTCAGTCGCGTCGACGCCATGCAATTGAAAGACGTGCTTTGACGTGTCCATTCCGATGCGGGTAATCTGTTCCACGGACGGTCTCCTTCGCTTGAGAATCTGCAACGACCTCATTCTGGCACATCGATGCCGTATTGGGGGCCGTCCACTCCAACAAGTCTGAACGATGGTTTCGGGGAAGACGGCGTTGATCGCTTCCGGAAAGCCTTTCAGGCCATCGACGACTGCCATCAGGATATCGGCGACGCCGCGGTTCTTGAGTTCGTTCATCACGCGCAACCAGAACTTCGCGCCCTCGGTCTGCTCGATCCAGATGCCGAGGATTTCCTTCGTCCCGTCGGGCAGGATGCCGAGCGCGATGTAGACAGCCTTGTTGCGCACGAAGCCCTCGTCGCGGATTTTCACCCGGATCGCGTCGAAGAAGACGAGCGGATAGCAGGCATCGAGTGGTCGACCCTGCCACTCGCCGACTGCTTCCAGCACGGCATCGGTGATCGTCGAGATCAGATCAGGCGATACATCAACGCCGTACAGGTCCTCGAGATGCCCCCGGATCTCGCGCACCGTCATCCCGCGCGCGTACATCGACACAATCTTGTCGTCGAAATCGGGAAAGCGCCGCTGGTACTTGGCGATCAGCTTGGGATCGAACGTGCCGGCCCGGTCGCGCGGAATATCCAGTATCACTTTCGATGTGCCGGTCAGCATCGTCTTGCGCGAGCTACCATTGCGCCGATTTCCTGCTGCGCCTTCGGCGCTTTCGCTTTCCAGGTGATCGTCGAGCTCGGCCGTCAGCATCCGCTCCGACAGCGCCTTCTTCAACTCGTCGAGCAGACCGTCCTTCGCAAACAACTCCTGCGGATCACGCCCTGCCAGCAACTGGTCCAGCACTTCCTTGTCGATAGCCATATGATGGGTCCTTTCCATTCCATCTTATGGCCTCGCGCACAAAATTCCTGACAGTCCCTTCGCCGGCGGCCGATGAGGTGTCGATCTTTTCCTCAACGCTCAGAAGCGCGATGCCTTGGACACGCAGCGTCTCGACCGTGGCGAGTAGTTCGACGAGAGAGCGTCCAAGTCGATCAAGGCGGACCACCGCGAGCGTATCGCCCTTGCGAGCATAGGCGATCAGTTCGGTCAGACCGGGCCGCTCCATGCTCTTGCCCGACATGACGTCGGTGAACACCTTGATGGCACCGGCCTTCTCCAGACGCATGGTCTGTCCCGCCACGTCCTGATCGCCGGTGCTGACGCGAGCGTAGCCCAAAATTCCGCCCATGCCGTGCGTCTCCCAAACGGCCGTTTCGTGGACGTTGTGAAAGGCGACTGCTTCACCCATCCATATCCGTCCACATACTATGTCTCTTTACTCCTGCCTGTCCATAGCCCCAAATGACCTTTTGTGGACGGGAATCGGCATGGTGAAGCGCAAACATCAACTCCTGACCGAGAGTGAGCGCGATCAACTTCTCGCCATCCCGGCAGATCGGGACCGTCTGGCCCGGCTCTACACCTTCGAGCCCTCGGACATCGAAATCATCGGCCAGCGACGCGAGCGGCGGAACCAGCTTGGGGTTGCGCTGCAACTCGCCCTTCTGCGTCACCCCGGCGTCACGCTCGCTCAATTGATGCGAGACAGGGGAGCGATCCCCCATGACCTC
Source organism: Rhizorhapis sp. SPR117 (assembly GCF_021742065.1). The sequence goes on along the minus strand of NZ_JAKKIE010000013.1, from coordinate 34,114 downwards.
GCCGTCTTCGTCGCGGAGCAAATGGGCCTGCGCGTAACCGATCTGGCCGACTATGCGGCGCGGGATCAGACCATGACGGATCATGCGCGCGAATTGGCGGAACGCCTTGGGGTGCGTGGCCCGATCCGCACCGATATTCCCTTCATGATCGAGGCCGCGACGAAAACGGCATGGGCGACCGACAAGGGGGTAACGATCGTGAGCGGTGTCATCTCCGCTCTTCGCGGGGCCCGGATTCTACTGCCCTCCTTCTCCACCATCGAACGCGCCAGCATCGCGGGACGCGCTCGTGCCCGCAAGCAAGCGGCCCATGCCCTGATCGCCAACCTCAGCGCTGTACAGGTCCGTGCTCTCGACCAGCTTTTTGGTGAGGCCGACGCTGGCGGCGTGAGTCAACTCACCTTGCTCAAGACGATTCCCGTTGCGGCCAAACCCGATCACATCCGGCAGATTCTCGACCGTTTGAGGCAGGTGCGGAAAATCGGCATTTCTTCAGACGTGGCCGATCGTATCCATGCGGATCGCTTTCGCCAATATGTCAGGGAGGGCCGTGCCTCTCCCGCCTATATGATCGAGCGATATACACCCTCGCGGCGCCATGCCACGCTGCTCGCCTTTCTGATCGACCTCGAAGAGCGGCTTACCGACAGCGCCCTGGAAATGGCGGACAAGCTCATTGGCGGGATATTCACCCGCGCCAGGAACGCCCAGGCACGCAACTATGCCGCCACCTCGAAGAATGTGGCACGGTTGATGCTGATCTTCCGCAGGACGATCGACGCGCTTACCGATGCGATCGATACCGGCGAAGATCCCATTGAGGCCCTGGACGCGTCGGTGGGATGGACGACCCTTTTGAGAGCCAGGCCGGAAGCAGCGACTATCGCGGAAATGGCCAGCCTCGATCCGTTGACGGTCGCGGCCGATCGCTATGCGACCTTGCGCAAGTTCGCCCCCGATCTGCTTGAAGCGCTGGAGTTCCGCGCCGGCAAGGGCAGCGCGAAGACGATCGCCGCCATTGAGATGCTGCGCGCGCTCAACAGCTCGGGCAAGCGCGATCTGCCTGCCGACGCCCCGATGCCGTTCCGCAAGGAATGGCGGAAAATCGTTGTGGGCGATGATGGCAAGGTCAATCGGCGGCTTTGGGAGATCGCCACGCTCGCGCATCTGCGCAACAAATTGCGTTCCGGGGATGTCTGGGTCGAGCGATCGGCGGGTTATCGCCGGTTCGACAGCTACCTGCTCAGCGAACCGAAGGCCAAGCCGGTCGTGTCGGCGCTCGGCCTGCCGTCGTCGGCGGACGCATGGCTGGAACAGCGTGGCCGTGAACTCGACTGGCGCCTGAAGAAGTTTGCCCAGCGGTTGAAGCGCGACGTTCTGGAGGGCGTCCGCTTCCGGGATGGCCGCCTCCAGATATCGCCGGTTCGCACGATCGCGACACCCGACGCCGAAGAACTGGCCGACCGGCTCGATGCGATGATGCCGCGCATCCGCATTACCGAACTGCTTCATGAGGTGGCCCAGGAAACCGGCTTTCTCGCGGCGTTCACCAACCTGCGCACCGGCGAGCCCTGTCCGAATGAGAACGCGCTGCTCGCGACAATCCTGGCCGATGCCACCAATCTCGGCTTGTCGCGCATGGCGACCGCGAGCGAGGGCGTCACGCGCGATCAGCTTCTGTGGACCCATGACACCTATATCCGCGATGACAGCTATCGCGCGGCGCTGACCGCCCTCATCAACGCCCATCACCGCCTGCCATTCTCGCGGGTCTGGGGCGACGGCACCACGTCCAGCTCCGATGGACAATTTTTCAGAGGCGCGAAGCGAGGCGCATCCGGCGGCGACATCAACGCCCGCTACGGCGTCGATCATGGCTTCAGCTTTTACACCCATAATTCCGATCAGCGCGCACCCTACCACGTCAATGTAATCTCGGCCGCGACGCATGAGGCGCCCTATGTGCTCGACGGCCTCACCAGCCATGGAACCGATCTCAGGATCGTCGAGCACTATACCGACACCGGCGGGGCGACCGATCATGTCTTCGCGCTGTGCGCCATGTTGGGCTTTCGCTTCTGTCCGCGCCTGCGGGACTTTCCCGACAGGCGTCTCGCGTCAATCGCCCCAGTGGCCGCCTATCCATTTATTGCCCCGCTGCTGGGCAAGCGCATCCGGACCGACATTATCCATGAACAATGGGGCGATGTGCTGCGGCTTGTCGGTTCGATCAAGGCTGGTCATGTTGCGCCATCGGTCATGTTGCGAAAGCTCGCCGCCTATGAGCGGCAGAACCAGTTCGACGTCGCGCTACAGGAAATCGGCAAGGTCGAGCGAACACTGTTTATGCTCGACTGGCTTGAAAACCCCAACCTGCGCCGGCGTTGCAATGCCGGCCTCAACAATAGCGAGCAACGCCATGCATTGACGCAGGCGATCTACACATTCCGGCAAGGGCGCATCATTGATCGCAGCCATGAAGCCCAGCAATATCGCGCATCGGGCCTCAACCTCGTCATCGCAGCCATCGTCTATTGGAACACGACCTACATGGACGCTGCTGTCCAGCATCTACGATCGGAATCGGTCGCGGCGTCCGACCACCTCCTTGCCCATACATCGCCGGTAGGCTGGGAACATATCGCCTTTTCCGGAGACTTTCTCTGGGATAGGGCTGCTGCTTCCGCTGGCCGCAAGGCCCTGAACCTGCCGCAAAATGCCCGCGTCGCCTAACAGCTCGGTGACGAAGTCGGTTTTTTAGCCCGGTCCGTGTCTATGCTGCGTCAGGTGCCTTCAGGGGTAAAAACGATGAGGAGCATGGCCTTTTCGCCCTCGAACTCGGCGATGAGCGCGGTGACGAGCACAACATCGGTCTGAACAACGAACAAGAACGCCTTGGATACACCCCTGGCGCCTTTCGGAGTGCCGCAACCGAACAGGGCGCGCATGAGAATGCCAAGGTTGAACCCGGCAACGTGGATCAGATAGCGCTTGTGAACATTCTCGCGCCCGCGCAGCCACGCGCGGCGCATGCCGCCGCGATCCAGGACATGGGCAAAGCTACGCTCGACCATCTCGCCACGCTTGCGCATCGCCTTGCGTCCGACGGCGGATTTCAGGCGAGACCGATTGGCGTAGACGGCCTTCTGGGCAGCCTCGTCGCCGTGCCAGCGCAGATATCCATTCGGCGGTGCCGGCTCGGCGATGCGCGTCTTCCAGATGTCGCCGTCGAGATCCTTGAGTATCTCGCGCGAATGATAGCCTTTATCGGTCACAAGACCGCAGGGATCCCCGGACGTCGGCGCCAGGCCAATGTCGGTGAGGTTGCGTGCTGCCGCCTCCAGCGTGGGGTCGAGCGTTGTCGTGTCGCCCTTGTCGGCCGGGTGGATCGGCGCTGCCACGATGACACCCGTGTCGAGATCGACCGCGTGTTCGGGCTTGTAGGCCAGGCGGGTCGAGCCGTTCTTCATCCGCGCGACCTTCGCGTCGGGATCGGTCTTGCTCACCCAGTCCGCGTTCGACAGCTTCTTGCCCTTGCGCTGGCGATCAAGCCGGACGAGGTCGTCGATCGTCGGCGTGTCGATGCCGCTCTCTTGCGCCATGCGCATCAGCATCTCGCGGTAGGTCTCGCCATTGTCACGCCGCACGATGGTGCGCAGCGCGGCGTTCGCCTCCATGGTCGAGCCATCGACGCCGATCCGCTCACCTTTCACCAGATCATGCCCGGCAACGAGGGCCAGCACCCAGCCGAAGATCTGGTCATGCACCTCGTGCGGCAGGCGGCTCCGCGTCTTCGACAACCAGCTATGATCCGGGACCTTGTCGCGGCTCGACAGTCGCAGGAACTCGCGCAGCGACAGCGAATCCGAACAGCGCCAGACAATCCCGCGTTCGCTGTCGATGCCCTCGAAATAGCCGATCAGCAGCATGCGGAAATAGCGGCCCGGCGGCAGCGACGGGGCTCCCATCCGCGGCGCATAATAGGGCTTGCACGTCTCCTCGACGAAGGCATCGAAGCCCGCCTCGGCCAGCAGCTTCTGGAGCTTGTCGTAAAAGGCGTGCCCCGGCGAACGCGGTATCTCCGCCCACGTCACGATCAAATCAGACTGGATCTCGCTATCCCGCCCCATCGCCATCGTCGCAAACCCGCCAGCCAATCCCACTGCCGCACTGAGACGTCATGTTCGGGGCGAGGCCGGTGGCTCGTCTCGCGACATATCGGTAGCGAGGGTTAGTCTATCGACCATGGCCTCAGACATGGGAGACGAGCCATGGATCAAGTTACAACATATGTTGGCCTGGATGTCAGCAAGAAGACGATCGCGGTCGGCATTGCCGCGGGTGGCGATCGAGGGGAAGTACGGTTTTACGGGAGCATCTCGAGCGCGCCCGATGCAGTCGCCAGGCTGGTCAGAACGCTGGCGACCCGGCATGCACGCATGGCCTTTGCCTACGAGGCCGGTCCGACGGGGTATGGCCTGCATCGCCAGCTGACACAGCTGGGATATCCTTGCCAGGTGGTAGCGCCCTCGATGACACCGGCACGTCCGGGCAGTCAGGTCAAGACGGATCGCCGGGATGCCGTGGTTCTGGCCAGCCTGTTTCGAGCGGGTGAGCTCACACCGATCTGGGTGCCTGATGCCGAACATGAAGCGATGCGCGATCTGATCCGAGCGCGACTCGCCGCAGTGGGGGCGATCCGCCGGACCCGGCAGCAGCTCCTTTCCTTTCTGCTGCGCCACGGCCGTGCCTACAGGACCAATGGCAAGCACTGGACCAAAGCCCATCGCCGCTGGCTCGGCGATCAGCGCTTCGATCATCCGGCGCAGCAGATCGCGTTCGAGGAATACAATCGCGCGATCGAGCAGGCGGAAGATCGACGCGCGAGGATCGAATGCCAGATCGAAGCCTTGTTGCCGGATTGGTCGCTGTGCTCCACCGTGGCGGCGATCCAGGCGTTGCGTGGGATATCGCTCATCGCGGCGGTGACGCTCGTCGCCGAGATCGGCGACTTCCGGCGCTTCGCCAATCCGCGCCAACTCATGGCGTGGCTCGGCCTGGTGCCGCGCGAACGCTCATCGGGCGCAACCCGCGCGCAGGGCAATATCACCAAGGCCGGCAATACGCGGGCGCGGCGCATGCTGGTGGAAAGCGCCTGGAGCTATCGATTGCCCGCGCGGGTCGCTGGCGACCTCCTGCGACGCAGCGCCAATCTGCCCGAGCCGGTCAGGGAGATAGGCTGGAAGGCGCAGGTTCGACTTTGTGCGCGCTACCGGCGCCTGCAACGGTCCGGACGGCCCAGGAATGTCGTCGCCGTCGCCATCGCGCGCGAACTCGCCGCCTTCGTCTGGGCGATCGCACTCAGGACACCGCCCCCAATGCAGGCAGCCTGATCAGCAAAAACTCAAACAAGGAAACCAGAAAGCAAGCCCATGCTGTGCAGCGTCGGGCGCGGCGGCCGGTCAGGGCAACCCTCGATCTGATTCTGCGAGCACGACCTCGCGACAGTTGAGACGGAGGAAGGCCCGAGACGAACCACGGTCCTGCGGTATCCAACCCGCGCATCAGAGTCTGATCAACCGTCGTCTCAATGCCGCCGCGTCCGACCCTGCACAGCCAAAATACCATCCCGCCGCCAAGGCGAACAAACGAACTCGCCTTCGGACTTGATTTCGAACATGAGAATCAGCCGCCGCCGACTTCGTCAACGGTCTGCTAAGCGTTCACTGATTGTTCGACCTTAGCGTTGTTTGGCGTACTTTTCAGGCTATGCCCTCTATCCGCAACGTCGTGCTGCTGGCGATGCCGCTGACGCTCGCTGCATGCGGAGTGAACACCGTCCCCACTAGGGAGGAAACCGCCAAGGCCAAGTGGGCCGATGTCCAGGCCGCTTTCCAGGAACGTGCCAATCTGGTGCCCAACCTCGCGGCCGTCGCCAAGGGTGCGGCCCAGCAGGAGCGTGGCATTCTGACCGGGGTAGTCGAAGCCCGCGCCAAGGCGACCAGCGTTCAACTCAAGGCCGACGACCTGACTGATCCGGTCAAGATGGCTCAGTTCCAGGCCGCGCAGAATCAGCTTTCGACTTCGCTCGGTGGCTTTGGACGCCTGCTTGCCAATGTTGAGGCCTACCCCGAGCTCAAGAGCATCACCAATTACCAGATGCTCCAAAGCCAGCTCGAGGGCCAGGAAAACCGCATCCGCGTCGCCCTGCGCGACTACAATGGGGCGGTGCAGAGTTACAACACGACGATCCGGACTTTCCCAGACATCGTCGCCGCCAGGATCATCTATGGGGCCAAGCCGATGGTGCCCTATCAGGCCGTGACGCCGGGCGCAGAAGTGGCCCCCAGCCTCGACGGCAAGATCTGACCGGAGAGCATGGCATGTTCGCCCGCACCGAGCGATCCTCGCAGTTTCGCTGGGCAGTATTGCTGCCAGCCGTGGTTCTGCTCGCCTGCTCCGTTTTCGCAACTCAGGCATTCGCGGAGCCAAAATTCCCGCAATTGTCTGGCCGGGTCGTCGATGCCGCGAACATCCTTCCGCCAGATGTTGAGGCCCGGCTCAACGACGAGCTCGCAGGTCTCGAAACGCAGAACGGCCGGCAGCTTGTCGTCGCCACGCTCCCCGATCTCCAGGGCTACGACATCGCCGACTATGGCTATCAGCTCGGACGGGCGTGGGGCCTCGGCCAGAAGCAGCTCAACAATGGCGTGATACTCCTCGTCGCCCTGAAGGAGCGCCGGGTGCGCATTGAGGTCGGTTACGGCCTCGAGCCAATTCTCACCGATGGGTTATCCAAAATCATCATCGAACGTGAAGTTGTGCCGAGATTTCGCCAGAACGATCTCCCCGGAGGCGTTGTTGCTGGTACCGCCGCCCTCATCCGCCAGCTCTCGCTGGACAAAGGCGAGGCGCAAGCACGAGCCCAGGCCGGCGACGAGGCCGCAAAACAGGCGAACGAAGGCTCCGCAATTGGCCCCGCCGGCCTTTTCCCCTTGCTGATTTTTGGCATTTGGGCGCTGATGGCGTTTGGCGGCCATGGCCATGGGCGGCGGCATCGCCACGGGTCTGGTTTGCCGATGATCCTTTGGGGTCCGGGCCCGGGAGGTCATGGCGGTGGCGGTTTTCGCGGAGGTTTTCGCGGCGGCGGTGGTTCGTTTGGCGGCGGCGGCGCATCCGGAGGCTGGTGAAATGATCTTAAGCGATGCCGAACACCAAAAGGTCGCCGATGCTATCCGCCGCGCGGAGACCAGCACCTCCGGCGAAATCTACTGCGTCTTGAACGAGGCGGACAGCTACTATCCGCAGGTGGCGCTCGCCTGGGCCGCCGCCATTGCCTTGCTCGTGCCCTATCTCCTCTGGCTGTCCGGTATTGATATCGCGATGTTGATGTCCCCGGGTTGGAAGCCCGGTCACGGTGAAGACCTTGCGACCATCGCCTATCATCGTCTTGGCCTCACTTACACTGTTCTGCCCATCGCGTTGTTTATCCTGACATATGGCTTCACGCTGGTGCCGCCGGTTTCGCGGCTGCTCACGCCTCGGCGTGTCAGGCGCCAACATGTCCATCGCGCCGCGCTCGAACAGTTTCGAACCAGGGGCTTGTCCCGAACCGCCAATCGCACCGGCGTGCTCATCTTCGTATCGCTCAGCGACCGGCAAGCGGAGGTCGTGAGCGACGAGGGGATCTATGCGAAGGTGCCGCCCGAGACCTGGAGCGATGCGACAGCCGCCGTTATCAACGGCATCAAGCGGAACGAGATCGCAGCTGGATTGGTGGACGCCGTTGAATGCGTCGGGGCATTGCTTGCGGAGCATTTTCCTCAGAGTGCTGACAATCTCAACGAACTGCCTGACAAGGTCGTCGAGCTTTGAGGCGATGTGAGGGGATTCTGTTCGCCGCCGAACGCCCCGGAATGACGCTTTGCGCTAGTCATACTGCGATGAAGTCGGCGCGAGCACTCCCCCCGCAGGCGCTCGCCGCACTGCTGCTTGCGGTCTTTGTGGTTTGGTTCGGCTATAGTGTCATGCTGCCCGTGTTGCCGTCGTTCATCCAGGCGGCGGATGCCGGCCTGACGACGGATGCTGTAGCCAGGCACACGGGGTTGGCATCCTCGCTTTACACATTGGCCTTGTTCCTGTTTGCGCCATTGTGGGGCTGGTTTTCGGATCGACATAGCCGGCGGTCCGTGATCATCGTCGGGCTTCTCGGCTACGGCGTCAGTCTTCTCGGGATCGTTTCATTTGGGGGGCTTGCTGGCCTTTATCTTGAGCGCCTCACGTCGGGATTGTTTGCTGCGGCCATCAGCCCTGTGGCATCTGCCGTGATTGGTGATTGCGCTCCGAATGAGAATTGGCGGGCGCGTCGGCTTGCGTGGCTCGGTATGGCAGCGACTGCCGGTCTGTTTCTGGGTCCGGCGGTGGGGGCAGCCGCTGCGGTGCATTCGGGAGCGAATTTGGCTTTTGCCTCGACGGCGGCGTTAGCCATCATCACCGCGATTGGTTCGCTCGCGCTACTTCCGCAGTGCCTGCCTTCCGGGAACCTCCGGACCACCGCTCAGGACGCGGCCGGGCGAAAAGTTGTTCACGTCTTGCTCGCTCTCTCGCTCGTCCTGGGTGTCGCCGTCGGCGTTTTCGAGGTCGGGCTGGCGCTTCGCGGCGACCGCACGTTGGGCCTGGGATCGGCGAAGCTGGCGCTGCTGTTTGCAGAATGTAGTCTGGTCATGTTTGTCGCCCAGGCGATCGTATTCTCGCCCTTGTTCAAAGCGGCAGCGACATGGCGAACGATTGCGCCCGGCCTCGCCGTCATGGGCGCGGGCGTGCTCATGTTGCCGTGGTCGACCGGGCTTCTTTCGCTCTCGATCGCGGTCGGGTTGGTGGCGGCGAGTGGCGGGATACTGGTGCCCGTCTTCACCTATTGGATCTCCTTGGCAGCAGGACCGCAGCAAGGTGCGAATCTTGGGTCACAGCTTGCCGTGGCAAGCCTCGGACAAGGGATCGGCTCAGCCGTCGTCGGGCTGCTGTTCAACAGCGGCTTGGTGCCAAACATCCCCTTTCTTCTCGCCGCAGCGCTGCTTGGGTTCTCGGCAGCGATGAGTCTCGGTGCGACAGCAAGAATTCGGGGTCTGGAGCCAGCCGCCCTGTGATCTGCCAGCTTGATGGCCAGCGCAACGGCCTCGGCGATCTTTTTTCGGAACCAACTTGGCGACTGTAAGAAATGCCCGCCGAAGCGTCTAACCTACATAGGGTTTGTGCAGACGAGCCTGTGAACTGAACGCAGGCCAGGGCGGGCCGACAAGGTCCGTTCCGGACGCTGGGTCAGTTGCTTGGTGGATCGCGGAAAGCCGCGTCCTCGTTCTGCCATGGAGAATGGGTAATGCAAGGCTTGGCGCTGAACTGGAGTTGGATCCTGATTGCTGTAGCGGTCGTCGCCTTCTTCTTCTTGCGGCGCGGCCACCGAAGCCATGGTGGCTCAGACTATAGGGGACGTAGCCACGGCTCCTTCGATAAGGCTGGCGATCCGGGCCATCACAACCATCACGACCCCGAGCCTGATGAACGCGGAGCCGCTACCTGGCCGCAGCCGCCGGAGGCAGTGGTGGATCCGGTCAGTGGAATCGCGGTGCGCACTGCCGGCGCGGTCACATCGATCTATGAGGGGAAGGCTTATTATTTCGCATCGAAGGAAAATCGCGACCGTTTCGAGGCTGCGCCACAGGATTATGCGAACAAGGTGCAGGGCATTCCGATTGGAGGCCATGATAGCGCCGGGCGACCTCGCCGCCGGCATCATGGGTGCTAATCACCAAACTGGCGCGCCGGGCAACGGAAAGTTCGAATGCCTGACAATGTTACCGGACGGTGAGTTGGTAACGGCGCGATGCTCGATCAAGCTATTCTGGAACCGCATTTGCGCATGATTTTAGCGAAGGATCATTGCGTACTGTCAACCTTACACGGGCACGACGAAACGGATCATCAGCATGAAGAGTATAGCCACCCTGACAATGAACCCGACCATCGATGTCTCCTACGAGGTTGATGGCGTCTTCCACACGCACAAGATGCGCACGCGCAACGAACGCTATGCTCCGGGCGGCGGCGGCATCAACGTGGCCCGGGTCTTCTGCCGTCTGGGCGGTACCGCACGTTGCTATTATCTGTCTGGCGGGGCGACCAGCGCGGCACTCGATGGTCTCGTCGACCTGCACCAGCTGGTGCGTACGCGCATTCCGATCGAACATGATACGCGAATCGCGACCGCGGTGCTGGAACGCGAAAGCGGCAAGGAATACCGTTTCACGCCGCCGGGCCCACCGGTGGCGGCGGAAGAATGGCAGGACTGCCTCGACCGGCTCGCCGAGGTCGATTGCAGCTATCTTGTGGCAAGCGGTTCGCTGCCGCCCGGCGTGCCCGCTGATTTCTATGCCCGCGTGATCAAGATCATGCGCGAACGGGGAATCCGGACGGTGCTCGATACCTCCGGGGAGGCATTGAAGGAAGGGCTGGAGGGTGGCGGCTTCCTGCTTGTCAAGCCAAGTCTGGGCGAATTGCGCCAGCTGGTCGGCCGTGAACTTGAATCCATCGAGGAGATCGGTGAGGCGGCCAAGGCCATCGTCGGCAAGGGCCAATCCGAGCTTGTTGCGGTTACCATGGGCTACAGGGGTGCCTTGTTGGCCTGGCAGGAGGGTGCGCTACACTTGCCCGCCTTACCCATCGAGGCGAAAAGTGCGGTCGGCGCTGGCGATAGCTTCCTCGCCGGCATGGTCCACGCGCTAACTGTCGGGCACGAGCCAGTCGACGCCTTCCGCTACGGCATGGCCGCTGGCTCTGCGGCCGTGCTGACCCCGGGCACAGACCTTGCCTTTCCCGAAGACATCGATCGATTGTTCGCGCTCGTGGCGAAGGGCGGCAAGCCGCTATCTTTGCGGCCGTGAATTGCTGATGCAATTCATTCTCCCGTGGCTTCAATTCGGCCTTTGTCTCTTCGCGATCGGATTGGCCGGACCGGTGCTGACACGCAGCGGCCAGGCAATCGCGCGACTTACCGGGATGTCGGCCTCCTGGGTTGGGCTGATCATGCTGGCGACAGCGACGTCCCTGCCGGAATTGTTCACCGGGATCAGCTCCGTCACCATAGCCGATGCGCCGAACATTGCGATGGGCGATGCCTTGGGAAGCTGTATCTTCAACCTGGTCATGCTGGCGCTGCTGGACGCCCTGTCACGCGATACGCCGGTCTGGCGGCGTATCGACCAGGGCCATATCCTTACCGCGAGCTTCGGGATCATTCTGATCAGTTTTGTCGGCGCGCTGGTGCTGATCGCTCGTAGTGACCTCAATTTCCGGATCGCCCATGTCAGCGTATATTCGCCGCTTCTCCTTGTGCTCTACGGCGTGGCGATGCGCGCAGCCTTCTTCTATGAGCGTCGTCCAGAGCGGATCACGCCCGTGCTGGACAAAGAAGAAGAGGGCAGCTCGCTGAAGCGCGCACTCGTCCGTTACATCTTGTCTGCCGCAGTCATCGGCGGAATTGGAGCATGGCTGCCATTCGTCGGGCTCGAGATCGCACAAGTGATGGGATGGAAAACCAGCTTTGTCGGCACCCTGCTGGTGGCTGCGGCCACATCGTTACCCGAGCTGATCGTTACCATCAGCGCGTTGCGGATGGGCTCGGCCGATATGGCGATCGGCAATCTGCTGGGCAGCAATCTTTTTGCGATACTGGTCATCGCCCTCGACGACATCGCCTATACGCCGGGCTCGTTCTTCGCCGTCGTCTCGCCGACTCATGCAGTGACCGCCTTTGCCGCCTCGATCATGGCGGGATTGAGCATCGTCGGTTTGCTATACAGGCCCGGCAACCGGTTTTTCGGGCTCTTCGGCTGGATAAGCCTGTCGCTCCTCGCCGTCTATCTGCTGAGCTCCTACGTCATCTACCTGTACGGGCATTGATTGGGAGCAAAAGTGGACATCGCCGGTAATTCACCAACCGATCTCCAAACGACCGATTGGCACGCGCTTTCCCCAGATCAAAGTCTTGCCCGCGCCGAGAGCCGCATCGACGGGATCAGCAGCGCTGAAGCCCAGCGACGCCTTGAGGATTGGGGGCCCAATAGTCTTCCCGAGCCTGTGCGGATCGGTCCGCTGCGCCGCTTCCTGGCGCAATTCAATAGCGGCCTGATTTATTTCCTTTTGGCTGCGGCCCTGGCCTCATTCATGCTGGGGCACGTCATCGATGGGGCAGTGATCGGATCGGTCATACTGGTCAATGCGATCGTGGGCTTCGTCCAGGAAGGCAAGGCCGAGCAGGCCCTGCGCGCCATCGGGCATCTCATCTCGCGTCAGGCGATGGTCAAACGGAATGGACAGCGAACCAGCGTTTCAGCGGATGAGCTTGTGCCCGGCGATATCGTGCTGCTGGAAGCGGGGCAGAAGGTGCCGGCCGACGCGCGGATCGTGCGTGCCCGCGCTATGTCGGTGGACGAAGCGCTGCTGACCGGGGAATCACTGACTGCGGACAAGAGTTCGGCAGCGGTGGCGGCGGAGGCCGCGCTGGGGGACCGCAGCAGCATGGTCTTTTCAGGCACTCTGGTAAAGACCGGCCAGGCGACAGCGGTTGTCACCGCCACGGGCCGGGCGACCGAGATCGGAAAGATCGGCGGGATGCTGCAGGAAGTGACCGAACTTTCCACACCCTTGCTTCGGCAGATCAATCGCTTCGCCACTCGTTTCACCCGCGTGATGCTGGTGGGCTCGATCCTGCTTTTCGCTTTCCTCGTCTGGATGCGGCAGTTCGAATGGAGCGAAGCACTGATAATGGTGGTGGCACTTGCCGTTGGCTTGATTCCGGAGGGCTTGCCGGCGGTCATCACCATCACGCTCGCCATCGGCGTGCGCCGGATGGCAGTGCGTCACGCGCTCATCCGCAAGTTGCCGGCGGTGGAGACGCTTGGCGCCGTGTCCGTCATTTGCACCGACAAAACAGGGACACTCACGCGCAACGAGATGATGGTCCGCGAAGTCTTTGCCGGGAACGCACAGGTGCAGGTCGGTGGCTCTGGCTATGCGCCCGAAGGAGAACTCGCCGGCACGCAGGGCGGAGCCGATGAAGCCCGCTTTGCGGTTCGCGAGCTTGCCCTGTGCGGTCTGTTGTGCGGCGATGCGCGGCTCGAACAGGGCGAGAGCGGCTGGTCGGTCGAAGGCGATCCGATGGAGGGTGCGCTCATCGCCTTCGCAATGAAGGCGGGGCTCGATCCATCCCGCGAGCGCCGTGAATGGCCGCGCCTCGACGAGATCCCTTTCGATGCGATGCACCGATACATGGCGACCCTACACCAGTCGCCGGAGGGTGGGCATGTCGTGTTCATCAAGGGCGCTCCCGAAGCCGTGCTGCGCATGATCGGCAATTCGTCGGTGAGCAAAGAATGGGGGGAACGTATTTCTGGCGCGGCGGCGGCCGGCGAGCGGCTGCTCGGTTTCGCGACGAAGCGGGTGGACGATTCGGTGAATGCGCTCGCCCCCGATCTACTGAAGACCGGCGTCGAACCGCTTGGCCTTGCCGGCTTCATCGACCCACCTCGCGAGGAAGCCCAGGATGCGGTGGCCGAGTGCAGGCGGGCGGGAATTGAGATCAAGATGATCACGGGCGACCATGCCGCGACGGCGCTGGCGATCGCCAGACAGCTCCGGCTCGCCGATGAACCCAAAGCGATGACCGGCACCGAAATCGAGCGGCTTGGCGAGGAGGATCTGCTCAATGCGGTCGAGAAGATATCGGTATTCGCCAGGGCCAGCCCCGAGCACAAGCTGCGCATCGTCAGGGCTTTGCAAGCGCGGGGCCACATTGTCGCCATGACCGGGGACGGGGTTAACGATGCCCCTTCGCTCAAGCAGGCCGATGTTGGCACAGCCATGGGCCAGAAGGGCAGCGAAGCCTCCAGGGAAGCGGCGAAAATGGTGCTGCTCGACGACAATTTCGCCTCCATCGTCGCTGCAGTTCACGAGGGGCGCACGGTCTATGATAACATCCGCAAGGTGATCGCCTGGACTTTGCCGACCAACGGCGGTGAGTCCGTTATAGTGCTCCTTGCGATCCTCATGGGCTTCACCCTGCCGATGACGGCAACGCAAATCCTGTGGATCAACCTTGTCACCGACAGCGCGCTGGGCCTGGCGCTGGCCTTTGAGCCATCCGAGCGCGGGGTGATGGAGCGTCCGCCGCGAAGGGCGAATGCGGCCCTTCTGTCCGCCTTCATGCTGTGGCGAGTACTCCTGGTTTCGTTCCTTTTCGCGGCCATCTCGCTTGGCATCTTCTTCACGGCGCTGGATACAGGGCGCAGTGTTGAGACCGCGCGCACGATGGTGGTCAATATGCTGGTGGGGGCTGGGATCTTCTACCTTTTTAACGTCCGCTATCTCCGCGCTGGCTCGATCACCTTGCGCGGAGCACTCGGCACGAAGGCGGTGCTGTTAGCAGTGGGCGCGGTGGTCTCGGCACAGCTGATCTTCACCTATCTGCCGTTGATGAACCGCATCTTCGCCAGCAGGCCGCTTTCGATATCGGAATTGGCGCTGATCCTTTTCTCGGCTGTGATGCTGATGCTGTTATTGGAAGGCGAGAAGCTTCTCATGCGCCGACTGGGATGGTTCGAGGAGCTGCGCGCGGTAAGACCGTAATCATAAGCAGCCGATGCCGCCACCCGCCGGTGCGAGCAGGGTTGGCGCTCTACGGCTTTGGCGCAATACTCCAGATCAGGGGGAGCGCCAGGAGGAACAAAGGATGTGCAAGATGGCCGCCTGCGCAGTGCTGGTCCTGCCGGCTTTGGCGTTGCCCGCTTGCGGAAGCGACAGAGCGGGCAACCAGTGCAGGAATACGGCTGACCAAGGTGCTGCGGGCGACGCCATGTCTCACGACATGGGCCCATACTTTCATGCCGAAATGGAGATGAAGGAAAGATTGCTGGGGGCGGTCGGCACCGATGCCGGCGACAATTGGGTACGGAAAATGATCGAGCACCAGAGGGGCGGCGTTGAATTGTCGAAGATTATTCTCCGGCTGAATCCGTCCGGGCGTTTCGCCACGATGGCACAGAGATCCATAGATATACAGGCCAGAGAGATTGCGGATCTCCAGCAGCTAGTCGCCAATGGGAAACCCGATGAGCAAGGTGCGTTCCGCTATCAGCTCTCAGTGGCGAAGATGCATGATGCCATGATGGCAATAGAGTGTGCGGATTTATCCGAAACCTGGATGCGCAAGATGGTCGAGCACCATCGCGGGGCCGTAGCTATGTCTGACGTGCTTTTGCACGGACAAGATTCCTCTGCGGTAATTCGGCGAAAAGCTGAAGGAATGAAGCGCGACCAGCAGAAGGAAGTCCGGATGCTTGAGCGAATCCTTCGCGGTGGGCCGATGGAAATGCCACAGTGAACGATGTCGATTCCTGCGGTCACTCCTTGCAGTTTAGCACGTCGCCGGA
Organism: Rhizorhapis sp. SPR117; assembly: GCF_021742065.1. Next base: position 18,632 of record NZ_JAKKIE010000013.1, on the reverse strand, counting down.
CACCAAACCCGCAGGAGATCAGCTGTTCGGTGAGGCAACAAGTGTCAGGCTCCCTATCGCAGAGAGAGCCTTGCCGATTTTCATTCCATAGGCTGCCCGGGGCTCCTCAACGATCCGATCCCTAGCGTTTGATTGGTAAGGGCAATTGACGTTGTAGGGTCGGCTTGACGTCCGGCGAGCGCCCGGATCGCGTCGATCGTTTCGGGAATGACGATGGCCTGATTATCGACCATGTAGCTGTAGAAGAGTTCACGGCCATCGACGGCGAGCAGGTTGCTCCACAATGCCACCTCATAGAGATTGGCATGAGGCCTCCCCTCATCGGCCATCCACTCCTTGATCGCGTTCAGCGCTGACAATCCTGAGCGGCCATCAACGAGCAGAATGCGGGAGGAAGCGGAAAACGCCGCCAGTATTTCCTCTTTGGAAGCAGGTCGGGTCAGTTCGACACTCCAGGCGTGAAGATGACCGAGCGTCTCGGGGACTTGAATCGCAAGTGTCACGACATCGAGATCGGGATCGACCGCGCGCGCATCCGGCCCCTGATGACTTGGGAGCTGCGGTTCCGGGACAAGCGTGTTGACAATGCCCCCGAGGTGACTTTCCCAGGGATCGGTGGTTCGACGGAGCAATGTGCCGCGGGCTTTCACCAGAAGCCCCGCCCGCTTAAGCGCCCCGAGCGTGCGAACGATCGATGTGGTGTTGCAGGAGACGACGCGGGTGGCTTCCCGGCCGAGCGCCCCTGCATAACTCGCCTCGGCAACGAAGGAGTGGCCGGCAACCTCATGCTTCTCGCCGCCCTGGACGATGAACGGCTTGCCCAAGCGTCGATAGAGCTCGGCATTCGCAGCTCCGCGCCGCTTTGGCGTGCAATCCACAACCACATCGGCCATCCCGACGAGATCGGCGAGCGAACCAGCAACCGCAAGACCTGCTGTCTCCATTGCCGCCCTGCCCTCACCGCTTGCCGCGAATAATGGTGTCCCGTGGTGCGTGACCTGCGCCACGCGCCAGTCGGCCGCGACGTCGGCAACACCGGCCAGGGCCATGTCAGGCTGGAGCAAGACCGACTCGGCCACGCGTCGACCGATGACGCCGTAACCGACGATTCCCACTTTGATCTGATCTGCTGTCGACATGCTCGATCCTTCCGACTTTTTGAGGTGATTGGGTTCAGTCATGCGTGTAGGTGAAATGCGCTGTCACTGACGCAACGCGATGCATCGGATGCGGGAGATGCTGCATCGGCTGGGGAGGCATATGTGGCGGTCTTTCGACGCGGATGCCGATCCGATAGTCAATGCCGCGGGCAAAGGTTGTATAACCACCATAGGTAAGCGCGCCTTCGACGGTCATCGGCTGCAACCGTATCGATCTCTGTATTCCGCCGGGTTCGAGTATATGCGCAACGACGTTTGCATTTGTAATCCGTGCCCCGGAAGACTTGTCGAACACTGCAGCGACAATATGCATGCTGTGAGAGCTGCGGCCCGCTGCGCCGCCATGCATCTGCGCTTCGGGATGGCCCGTGGGATGCCCCCGCACGACTGCGGCGGGAACTACGCCTAGATATATTGTGAGGCCATCGGCGGTCTGGACGCCATCCACCACACCGGCATTGCTCGCGCCCGGAGCAAATAGAATTCCGGCAAGGCCAGCCATTGCAAGGATTTTGTGCGAGAAGCGGCCTGCTTTCGAGTTCATGGCATCCTCCAGTTCATGGCCCGATCAAAAGGACGCCTTTCTTGGCTCAATGTTACATTAAACGATGCAGTTTTTGGTTCATCATGCGCCACCTGTGTCAACTTCCTGGCGATTGAAACCATAGCCCAATGCGACGACACTGATCGGGACGTCGTTCTGTACGACGCATCCATTCGCTTGTGAGCGACCGAGTTCAGTCGTGCGCCCATGTGAAATGCACCGTTATAGGGTTTCGCCTTTTTGGCTGAGGGCGCTGCACGCTGATGCCGATCCGGTAATCGGTATCTTTGGGGAAGGCGGTGTAGCCGCCAAAGGTCAGAGCGCCGTTGATTATCATCGGTCGAAGCGGAACTTTCCACTGCCGTCCGCCCTGCTCAAAGATATGCGCCGCCACAGAGGCCTTGGTGACGCGGGCGCCAGTGGCGTCGAAGACTGCGACGACAAGATGCATGTTGTGGATGCTTCTTCCTGGAGTACCGCCATGCATGCCGGGCTCAGGATGATCTGTCGGATGCGCCTGTACGACGGCCGCCGGAACGACGCCGAGATTGATCGTGAGGCCATCGGCAGTCTGGACGCCATTCACCACTCCAGCGTGGCCTGGAACGGCAAAAAACAGCGCCGGGAGAATACTGGCCAGCCCGGCCAATCGCCAGTGGTTCCGGCCCGGTTTCGAGATCATGGCGCGCTCCTTTCTGCTTTGCCCTATCGATAGGACGCGCAGCCAGGCGCAGAGTTACATCGAACCGCGAATTTCCAGATCATCCGGCAGCATCTTCGTTCAATACCTTGGTGATCGTCGCGCCGAATTCATCGGTGAGCTCGATTTCGTTGTTGGCGCGCGCAACCCTGTTGACGGTGGTGACCTGCACTGGTGCCGCAGCCGTCAGGGGCGTGAGGGCATCATCGACGAGCATCGCGTGCGTACGCACATGCGGTCTCGCCGCGGCTTGCGCCATCAAGGGTAATCAGCGGAGTTACCCGCTCGGCGGGATCATCAAGTCTTACATGAAGTTCTACACCAACTGCCCTGGAGTTAGCCGCTCGAGCGAGTTTGTCGACTGCCGTGGCGCAACCTGTACTGGGTGTTATCAGAACCGGGTTCTGATGCCCCCCATCACCATGCGGGGCGCACCGGGACGCGCGCCGGCAGGCGAGAAGGCGACGTTGTAGGCCTTGTCTAACAGGTTGGTTACGCTGGCGAATATCGAAAGCGGCTTGAAAACGTCCCACTCGGCCGCGAGATCGACGAGCGCGCGACTGTCGACTTTCCCGGAGGCGGGTATTGCCCCCGATCCCGCTGTCGCGCGGGCCTTGCTGATCAGATTGAGCGTTGCCGAGAGCCTGGCCTTGTCCAGTTCCACCCCGGCGTTCAGGGTCAGCTGGTGACGCGGCAGATAAGGCAGCCGGTCCCCTCTCTCGACCGTTCCCCAGGGCTCGTAACCGCTTTCGAACGACGTGCGGAACTCGGCGTCGGTAAGGGTGTAGACGATGGAAACCGGCACGGCGAAGCCCTGTTCGGCTATGCCGCCGATCGTGTAGCCGCCCGTCAGTTCGACGCCCTTCACATGGACCGCGCCGCCGTCGAACTGGTCGCCGATCGTGCAATTGCCGCCGGTGGAGTTCGTGCAGGTGCCGACCAGGTTCGAATAATCATTGAAAAAGCCAATGACCTCTCCATGCCAGCCATTCCGAGCGAGCTTCAGCCCCGTTTCGTAGTTCCAAGAGGTCTCGGCATTGACGGTGGAGCCGGGACCGGGGCTCGCGAAACCGCGATTCGCGCCGGCGACCAGGCGCATTCCGGGCGCAAACTCCCAAGAGGCCGCGATTCCGGGTATCCAGACATCGACATTCGACTTTCTGACGGATGTGGGCGTCGTCCGTTCCGGATCGGTTCCGGACCAGTCCGTCCGCTTCAGATCGATCGTTTCGTAGCGCAAGCCCGGCGTCAGGGTGACGTCGCCAAGCGTGATCGTGTCACGTATGAAGAATGCCCATGCCTGTGCCTCGCCCAGCCGGTTGGAATTGCTGCCGGGTGCGCCCGCCGAGGTGAGAAGCATCCGGCCGTTGGCCATCTGATAGACGTCGTCCTGCTGAAACCGGTCTTCCTCGTCTTCGTGATAGCGCGCGGAGATTTCCAGCTCATGCGTTGCCGCGCCGGTGGCGAAGCCGGCTTCGAGTACACCCTGGATGCCGGTCGACTGATATTTGCGGTTGTTGTTCCGCGCTCTTAGCCCGTTGGCTCTCCCCGTATATCCCGGCGCGCCGACAAAGTCCGCCATCTGGGCCGCGAATGTTACTGGATCGGATACGACGCCGCTGATCGAATTCCAGCCGGTATTGGCGGAATCGCGCACATCGTTGAGCTTGTACCACGCCCGCTTGGTGTCGTTGCGATAGGCAACGACAGTGAAGCCCAGAGCATCGGACGGGCGGAAACGGTAGCTCAATTGATAGGTCTGGTGCTCGGCATTCATCTCGTCGAGCTGACTGGCATTGTAGCGCCGGTATGGCGACGCTTGGAAATCATCGAGCGTAAGACCAAGATAAGTTTCCGAACTCGTCTCGTCATAGGTCTGGAACTTGAATTCCACGGCGTGGCGCTGATCGGTGCTGCGCAGTCCGAGCTTGGCGACGATATCCGTGATTTCGAAACCCGTGTCGCCGCCGATATCGATGCGCTTGAAGCCCCCCGAATGCTCATAAAGCCCCTCGATCAGCGCGCCCGCTTCGAGACCGTCGGAAGGCGTGGTCCACCCACCGGCCCAGCCATGGGCCCGACGGGCCTCATCGGTGCCGGCAAGGAGTTCGGCAAAGCCGCTGCCCTCGTCGGGGATCGGCGTGGAAATCAGGTTCAGGGCGCCGCCGACGGTCATCGGCCCGTATTTGATCGCGGCCGGTCCCTTGGAGACCTCGACGGCCGACATGCGAGCGATTTGCGGGAAGTAGTAGGCCGAAGGGGCGGCATAGGGCGCGGGCGCAATCAGCACGCCGTCTTCCATCAATGCGATGCGCGCCGAGCGATCGCTGCCCGATCCGCGAATGCCGATATTCGGCCTGAGACCGAAGCCGTCCTCTTCCTGAATGTTCACGCCCGGAACCTGGCGCAGAACCCGATTTGGGTCTGAATAGGAGAATTCGGCGAGATCTTCTGCATCGAGGAACTGGATCGAACCGCCAATTTCGAATGCTTCTGGCTTGGAGGCGATTACCAGAATCGCTTCATTCACCGGGGCGCCGCCTTCAAGGCTCCCTTCTTCGGCAGAGGCGGAGGCACTCCACGCAATAATCGGCGCAAGGAGGGCCGGCAGCGCGGCGCGCCTGTGGAATTGCAGCTTCATGAAATTTTCTTTCCCCGGGTCACTTTGCGAACGCTAATAAGAATAAGTTGCATTAATGCAAGCGCGATCGAATTCCTTGATCTGGGTCAAGCGCGGGTGAACGTTCAGCAAGGTCCGGTCGGCAATTCCCATGCGGCTGCCACGAGTGTTTCGCTGTAGGAGCCCACTCTCGAGCTGATTGAATGACGCTCGCGCAAAATCGCCCAGCCGGTACCAGGGCTGGCCTCGCACTTTAGCTCGCCGCCGCTCACGTCCGGATGGACCTTCCCAGTCCGGCCCGCCGGAGAGGGTGGAAACGGCTCGTCTGATCGGTTTCGCATCCGGGCCTCACCGGCCCTGGAGGCGGCGATCGCAACGGTCAGGCTGGCGATCGCCGCACTTCCACGGTCGGCAAGTTCTACCTTCCGGCTATTGTGGGATGCCATGGTTCATGGGGACGGCACGACATTGGCTCCGGAACTCACCAGTCAGAACCAGAACCGAACACCTGCAACGAAATTCGTCACGCGTGGCTTTTCACCCGCAGCGCGCGCATAGTCCGCACTCTGGCCAAGCTTCCACTCCTGATCGATCCCGATATAAGGTGCGAACTCGCGTGCGAATTCGTAGCGCAGACGAATGCCGAGCTCGGCCCGGTCGAGCCCTGCGCCGATACCAAGTTCGGGAACATCCTGAGCAGCAAGATTGATTTCCGCACGGGGTTGCAGGATCAGTCGCTGAGTGATGCGTTGGTCGAGTTCTCCTTCGATCCGCGCTGTCACATCGCCCTTGTTCGAAACGAACGCCGCTGCATCCAATTGGAACTGATAAGGCACGAGGCCCTGTACGCCGATCACCGCATGTGTTCGGGACGGACCCACAAGATCCTGGCGGACGCCCGCCTGCAGGTCGAACCACGGGCCGATGGCGTGGCTCCACAGCGCCTGGACTTCGGCCGATTCCGGCTTTTCGCCGAAGCTGCCCTCGCCCTCGCTCTTGAACCAGAGCTTGTCTGTGTGCCCGCCGTAATAGCCCTGGACGTCCCAGAGATAGCCGTCCTTGTTCTCGCGGGCGCGGTATTCGGCGCGATCCGCCTGGAACCAGAAGACCGGCATTCCACTGACCTCGCGAACGACCTCGCCGCGCGATTCCGCCATCACATCGGCCCCGACATACCGGTCCGCGGCAAAGGCCGGCCCCGAAAAGGCTTCCGCCGGCGGGGACGATTGTGGAGGGTCCTCCGTGGTCGAGGCTGCCGCGTCACCGGCATGCTGCATGTCGATGGAATCCATCGCGCCATGATCCATGGAGCCGTGGTCCATCATCTGGTGGCCCATGCCATCCATGCCTGCTGGAGTGTCGGCTGCCGGACCATCAGCTGACGAACTCTTGTCCCCATCGGATTTGTCGGACGGCATTGGCATCTGGGCTGCCGGATCATGGTCGGCGTGACCGGAATGATCCTGGGCGATGGCTGGACTGGCAGCCAGCAGCAGCGGCAGGGAGAGGAGATACCTCATTACTTGGCTCCTTCCTGCAGCGGGCGGACGGTGACGACTTGGAACATTCCCTGGTGCATGTGATAGAAGAGGTGGCAGTGAAACGCCCAGTCGCCTGGCTCGTTTGCCGTCAGGTCGAACGTCGCGCTGCCTCCCGGCTGGACATTGACTGTGTGTTTGAGCGGCTGATAGCCATCATGGCCGTTGACCAGTTCGAAGAAATGGCCGTGCAGATGGATCGGATGCGCCATCATTGTATCGTTGATAAGCCGCACGCGCACGCGCTCGTTGAAGGCGAAGCGGATGGGATCGTCGGTGACGGCGGAAAATTTCTTGCCGTCGAACGACCACATGTAGCGCTCCATGTTCCCGGTCAGGTGGATCTCCTTTAGGCGTGAAGGTTTGCGGGGGTCGGGATTGGGCTTGGCGGCAACCAGCTGCCGGTAGGTCAGGACCCGGTGACCCACATCGTCGAGCCCGATGCCGGGATCGCCCATCCGGTCGACAGGATTCATTGCCACCATGTCGAGACCAGGACCCACCTTGACGTTGGGCGGGAGGAGCGAGGTATCGCGCATGTTCATGCCCGACATCGACATGCTCGAGCCGGCGGCGCCATGATCCATGCCCGCCATTGCGCCGTGGTCCATCCCTCCCATCGCGGAATGGTCCATGGCCGGGGTTCCCGAGCCACCGTGATCAGTGCCTGTCCCATGGGTCATTCCCATGTCGGCCATCGTCAACAGTGGCGGAGCACGCAGGGCGGGAACGGCAGCCCTGGAGCCCGGCCGGGTGGTCAGCATCGCAAGGCCCATGCCCGAACGGTCCGCCGCTTCAGCCACGAAAGCAAAGGCGTCGACACCCTTGGGCTCGATGATCACGTCGTAGGTCTCGGCAACGCCGATCTGGAATTCGTCGGTTTCGACGGGACGCACATTCTGTCCGTCAGCAGACACGACCGACATCGGCAAGCCTGGGATTCGGACATTGAAGAAGGTCATCGCCGAGCCGTTTATGATCCTGAGGCGGATGCGTTCGCCCGGATTAAAGGCGAGTTCCAGCCCGTCATCGGGGCCGTACCCATTCACGAGGTAAGTGTAGGTCGCGCCCGAAACATCGGCGATGTCGGTCGGGCTCATGCGCATCTTGGCCCACATCCGCCGGTCCGCGCCGCTCAATGGATAGTCGTCGGTCGCCGTTGTCTTGTTGTAGTTGAAGTATCCCTCGCCGACTCTCAGCTTCTTCATGATCGTCATGGGACGCATCGGCGACCAGTCGGACAACATCAGCACATATTCACGCTCATAGGTGAAGGGATCGGGTTCGATCGGATCGATGATGATCGGGCCGTAGTGCCCCATCGGTTCCTGCAGCGTGTGCGCGTGCCACCAATAGGTGCCAGCTTGGCGGATTGGGAATTCATAGCGAAAAGTCTCGCCGGGCTTCACCGCAGCCATGGTCACGCCTGGCACACCGTCCATCAGAAACGGGACGAGCATGCCGTGCCAGTGGATCGAAGTTCCTTCCGAGCTGGCGTTTACGAGATCGACGACAAGATTCTGGCCTTCCTTCAGGCGGACGAGTGGGCCGGGAATGGTGCCGTTTACGGTAACCGCCGGGCCATGGCGCGTACCGGTGAGGAACGAGGCGTCGGCAACAGTCATCGTGAGATGCTCGCCCGACAGCACGTCGCTGCCCTTGCGCGCCAGCGCGCCGCCACGCGCCCAGGCAGGCATCGTTTGGGCAAGGCCCAGAGCGCCCATCGCGGCGGTACCATGGACAAGAAATTTTCGTCGATTGAGTATCGGCATGATCGAAACCTTATGTGGATGTCCCTGATGGTTACGGATCAGGACGCGCAATCCCTCAGAATATTTCAAACTTTTCGCGAAGAAAATTTCGGGCGCGATATATGCGCGTTTCCACCGACTTCCTGCTGATACCGAGTATCCGTGCCGCTTCCTCCTGGCTGCGGTCATCGAACACGACCAGGACGAATGGCTCCTTGAGCTTGGGAGGCAGGCGTGCGATTTCCCGCCGCACCCGCGCCAGAAGCTGCCGTTCGGCGAGCTGCTGTTCCTGATCAGGACTTAAATCGATGATGTCATCGGCTCTTTGATCCGCCGCAAAGCTCAGCAGGCGCGCGAGACGCCGGCGGCGCATGGCATCGCGGCATTTGTTGATCGTGATCGTCGCAAGCCATGGGCCAGCAGGCTTATCGAGGTCGAAACGGTGCAATGCCAACCAGGCGGAGGCCAGTGCGTCTTGCACGGCATCCTCGGCGTCCGATTTCTCGCCAAGCATTCGCGCGGCGAGGCCGATCAGTCTCGGAGCGTGGCGTGCGACAAGCCGGTCAAACGCGCCGCGATCACCGGCCCGAGCGTCGGCAAGCTGTTGCGCTTCATCACTGTCCCGGGCCTCCAGCACAAACGGCTAGTTCTTGGGTTCGCTGGTCAACGCCTGGCTGACCTCGCGGTCGAATGCCTTCTGCTGTCCGGGATCGAGCAATGCGCGCATGTTGAAGACATGGCGAACGGTTGCTTTCTGGAGATCTCCCATCCGCGCGTGGACGTCGTCGATAGCGGCACCCACTTTGGGACCGTAACGATGCTCTTCGCTCATTGCCTGGGCAAGTCCCGCATTGGCGGAGCGCAGTGCCAGTTCGAGCTTGCGTCGCTCGACGGCAAAATCCCGCTCAAGCACATCCAGCCGGACTTCCTGGTCAGATGTCAGATGTAGCTCCTTGTGCACGAAGTCATGCATGCCATGGGGCGCATCTTCATTTGCGAGCCAGCGGCCAGTGGCGAAGGCGCCAAGGCTGCCGGCGGCGATTGCCAGGACCAGCAGCAGGGCCGCATAAAAGGGCGTAACCTTCATGGCGCGACATGAAGGAGTGCGGAGGGCGAAAGATCCGTCCCGTCCGCCAGCGTGTAGCCGGCGTTTTCCAGGTGGGCCGGATATTGCGTCGTTCCCATGCCCGCACCAAGGCTGACGACGAAAATTGCAAGGCCCAATATGGTCCTGCGGCGGTGCTCACGGGCTTCGATCATTTGCCCGATACGTTGCCAGAGTTCGTCGTGAAACTCTGGCCCCGCACTCATGGCCGGCGCATCGGCCGAAAGTCTTCCCAGCAAACTATCCAGTTTTTCGTCATCCATTGCTCGGTCTCCCCAATCAAAGTGTTCGCTTCCAATACGCAGCACAGTCTTCAAGCCCTCGAAATTTTTTGAGGGCTTGGCCCTTGGCGGACGTAATAACCAGCAAGGAGACTGCCGATGAAGGCGATATTTACAATGGTTGCCGCCCTCCTTGCGCTGGCGCCGCTTCCAACCGCTTCGGCGCATGAGGGACATCGGGATAATGTGTCCGATGCCGAAATGGCCGGCATGCCATCTTCGCTGGAAGGTGGCGGACAAGCCTGCATGGAGGCCTGCATGGAAGAGGCATCGAGGTCGGAATGGGGCCATGAGGGCCATTGGATGCCAGTGCCTGGTGCTGAGACATTAGCTGCAAGTCCAGCCTTGTCCGAGGAAGAAGCTCTTGCAGTAGCTCGAGAGCGGAACCGGGTGACCTCCTTCGGAGATTTTCTCGGGCGCATCCATCCGGTGGCCGTCCATTTTCCGGTGGCGCTGCTACTTATGGCGGCCTTGGCCGAGTTCTTGCTGCTTTTCAGGCCGGCACTTGGGCTTGGGACGACCATTCGCTTTCTTGTCGGCACCGGAGCCATCGGCGCCGTGATCGCCGCGTTTCTGGGCTGGTTCGCCGGCGGATGGAGATTTGACGACCGCTCGGAAACGTTGGTCCTGCATCGCTGGAATGGCACCGTGATCGCCGTGGTCAGTTTATTGGCCTGGTGGCTCGCCACTCGTGTCCAGGAAACCCGCACCGGGCCGAGACTTGCCCTTGCAGCCTTAGTAATTGCCCTCATTGTGCAGGGGTATTGGGGCGGCGAGATGGCTTTCGGGCCCAATCATCTGGGAATTTTCTGATTTCAAAAAGACTGGAGACCATCATGCAAGCGATATTCAGGAATCAGTTCAGACCGGCTCTTACGCGCGGGATATTGCTGGCGCTGGCCGCCTGCTCGAACGCGGCACAGGCCACGAGCTTTACGATGTTCCGCGACCCCCAGTGCGGCTGTTGCGAAGCATGGGCCGAGCATGTCCGTTCCGGCATGAAGGCCCAAGTGTCGATCGAGGACCGGCAGGACATGACCACGATCAAGGACGGCAAAGGTGTACCAAACGAACTGCGGTCCTGCCACACGATGGTCGTCGATGGCTATGTCATCGAAGGCCATGTTCCAGCTGCCGATATCGCCCGCCTGCTGAAGGCGCGGCCCGTGGGCGTCAAGGGTCTCGCCGTGGCCGGCATGCCGCTCGGTTCGCCCGGAATGGATATGGGCGGGCAAACTCAGCCCTATCAGGTGATAGCCTTTGGCTCCGCAGGACAGTGGATTTTCGCCAGCTATTCCTGAAACACGGCAACCCGCAAAGGAGATGGCATGAGAAATATCCTTGTCGGCATGGCAATCGCCGCGTTCATGGCCGCCGCACCGGCTGCGGCTCTGGCGCATGAAGGGCATGACGGCGCCCAATGCGAACCGATGAAAGACGGCAAGATGAAGTGCTGCGAAAAAGACATGGACGGCAAGACGATTTGCCGAATGATGGATAAGCAGCAGCAGGGTGCCGGACACACGGACCACTCCCGAATGGATCATTCAAGGATGAACCAGAACGGCGAGCGGCAGCAGCATCAAGGTGACCAACCGAACTGAGTGCGACATGCCAGCAGCCCCTCAATTTCAGGCTATTGTGGTCAGCGGCCCATCTTCTCGAATAGGGCGATCAGCTCCGACATCTTTTCGGCCTGTTCCGCCCTGTTTCCAGTGGCGATGGCCGCTTCGACGCAATTTCTTGCATGGATGTTGAGGACCTTCATCCGGGCCGCACGCAGCGCCGCCTCCATCGCGGCGAGCTGCTGGAGAATGTCGATGCAGTACCGATCATCCTCCATCATCCGGATTATGCCGCGTGCTTGGCCCTCGATCCGGCGCATCCGGGCAATTTCGCGAGTGAACTTGTTGGTCATCGGTGCTCTCGTGCCAGCTCTTTTAGCGAGAAGGTAAAAAATTCCAGCAACAGTTGCTTCTTGAAAACGGTGCTAATAAATACTATACCCCCCGTATGTATATAGACAAGAGGAGAGTGGCATGACCAAGGCAATTGCCGGCAGTGGCCTTCGGTCCTGAGGCTGGGCGCTCAGAATGCTCCTGCTCATCACCTCATTGATCTGTATGGGCTTTGGTCGTTTTGCGCCCGCGAGATTTCACATCCGCGCGGCCCGAGGTTCCTTGCTGGCAAGCTTTGAACGGACGACCTCGCCAGGCTTCGTTGCTGGTGCCGTCGGGAGCCGCCCGCTGGACCGCTGTATGACTTCTTCGGTCGCAACCAAGCCTTGCCCCGGAGTTCGGGCCAAGCCGTGCGCTCTGAATGATTATTGACCTAGGGGATGAATATGAATGCCGCTCAAGAACCCTCGCTCAGTTTCCTCGGTGCGACAGGAACGGTCACCGGCTCACGCTATCTGGTCGAGGCCAACGGTCGACGTATCCTCGTGGATTGCGGGCTGTTTCAGGGATACAAGCAGCTGCGGCTGCGCAACTGGAATCCGTTCCCGGTTCCACCGAATTCGATAGATAGTGTCCTTCTCACGCACGCCCATCTCGATCATTCCGGCTATCTTCCCGCACTGGTAAGAAATGGCTTTCAAGGCCATGTCCATTGCACGCCTGCTACGGCTGAACTGTGCGGCCTGCTGCTTCCTGACAGCGGGCATCTGCAGGAGGAGGAAGCGCGCTACGCACAGCGCAAGGGCTATTCCAGGCATGCAAACCCCAAGCCGCTCTACACGTTGGAGGACGCCAAAGCGGCGCTGGGGCATTTCAAGGATATTTCTTTCGACCAGGATATTGACCTCGGAGAAGGAATTTCAGCCCGATTCATTCCTGTGGGGCACCTGCTGGGCGCAGCGCAGATACAATTGTCCCTCAATGGGCGAACAATACATTTCAGCGGCGATGTCGGCCGCGATACCGATCCATTGATGCACGGTCCGCGGCCATTCACGGGCGCCGACATTCTCGTCTGTGAATCCACTTACGGGAACCGTGCTCACCCGCAGAACGATCCCGAAGCCGAACTGGCGGAGATCATCAACCGGGTCGCCCGGCGCGGCGGCGTGATCGTGATCCCCGCCTTCGCGGTGGGGCGTATCCAAGGGGTCATGCTGCAGATCGCCCGGCTCCGTGAGCGTGGCGCGATCCCTTACGTACCCGTCTATTTGAACAGCCCGATGGGCGTGAATGCGACCGATATATATCATCGCCACCACGACGAGCACCACGTTAGCCGGGAAGACTGCAAAGCCATGTTCGATCTGGCCGAGCGGGTGCGCACGGTCGAGGAATCGAAAGAACTTAATCGCCGCAACGGTCCGATGATCATCATTTCCGCCAGCGGCATGCTTGCCGGCGGCCGCGTTCTGCACCACGTCGTCAGTTTCGGGCCAGACCCAAGAAACGCAATCGTCCTAAGCGGCTTCCAGGCAGGCGGTACGAGGGGAGCCGTGCTCGCGAGAGGCGAGCAGAATTTGCGGCTCTTTGGCCGCGACGTCGAAATCCGGGCCGAGGTCATCCAGCTCGAGGGCATATCAGGTCATGCTGACGCCAACGAATTGCTGTCCTGGATGGGCCAGGCGCAAGCGCCGGAGATGACCTATGTCACGCATGGCGAGCCGGAAAGTGCCGATGCCCTTCGTTTCCGCGTCGACCATGAACTCGGATGGAATGTGCGTGTGCCAGAACATCTCGAGCGGGTCAGCATCCAGAAGCCGGGATGACCATGGATGTGCACACTATTCCTCTGATCCGGGCCGGTATCGACACCTATCGTCAACCGGTCGTCTATATGCGCGAGGATTGCCATCTATGCCGAGCCGAAGGGTTCTCGGCGCTCACCCAGGTAGAGATCGCCCTTGGCAAGCGGTCGATTGTCGCAGCGCTCAACGTGGTCACTGAGGCGGATTGGCTACCATCCGATACGGCGGCGCTAAGCGAGGCCGCGTGGTCAGCGCTTGGTGCGAAGGCCGGTGAGCATGCGATTTTCTCGCATCCGGAGCCACCCGCTTCCGCTTCGGCGATCCGTGCCAAGGTCTATGGGGAGCGCCTTGATATCGCGGCCTACCGGGCCATCATTGGCGACACCGTGGCTCATCGCCTCTCCGATCTCGACCTCGCCGCTTTTATCACAGCTTGTGCCGGCGACCGCCTCGACGTCGACGAAACCATCGCGCTGACCCGGGCAATGCAGGGTGCCGGAAAGACGCTCGACTGGGGCCCGGGTCTGGTTCTCGACAAGCATTGCGTCGGCGGCCTGCCGGGCAACCGTACGACGCCGATTGTCGTGGCGATTGTCGCTGCAGCGGGTTACCGGATTCCCAAGACGTCAAGCCGGGCCATCACATCTCCCGCCGGCACGGCCGACACGATGGAAGTGCTGGCGCCGGTCGCGCTCGATATCGCCGCCATGCGCCGGGTTGTGGAAGCCGAGGGGGGCTGCGTCGTGTGGGGTGGCGGACTTGATCTCAGTCCAGCTGACGATCTGCTGATCCGCATCGAGCGGCCGCTCGATTTCGACAGCGATGGTCAGCTCGTCGCTAGCGTGCTTTCGAAGAAGGCCTCCGCCGGTTCGACCCATGTGCTGATCGACATGCCGGTCGGCCCCACGGCCAAGGTGCGATCACAAGAGGCTGCAAGAGCACTTTCCGACCGACTCCTGACCGTAAGCCACGCCATCGGCATGACAGTGCTCATCCATCTTAGCGACGGATCGGCTCCTGTGGGCCGCGGCATCGGCCCAGCCCTTGAGGCCCGAGACCTGTTGGCGGTCCTTCGCCGTGAACCGGATGCTCCGCTTGACCTGCGGGACCGGGCGCTGGATCTGGCCGGCGCCTTACTTGACCTTGCGGCGGCAAATGATGGACATGGGCGGAAAAGGGCGGAAGAGCTCTTGCTCAGCGGCGCCGCCGAAGCGAAATTTTTGGCAATCTGCGAGGCGCAGGGTGGATTCCGTGAACCGGACAAAGCACCGCAGCGTAGCGTCGAAATCGCCACTCGGTCCGGAGCGTTAGTCTCGATCGACAATCGCCGCGTCGCCAAGATCGCGAAACTGGCCGGTGCTCCCGGCCGCAAGAACGCGGGTGTAGACCTGCTTGTGAGGCCGGGTGACAGGGTTGAGCGGGGGCAGCCGCTCTATGAGATTCACGCCGAAACGCCCGGCGAGCTCGCATGGGCGCGAGACTATGCCCGATCGGGTTCATCGCCTTTCCTGATCGGGGACACTCCATGACCCATATTCTGGCATTCCCGGGGATGCTCCCGCTGGGCGAGCGCCTGGCTTCGCTCGCAGGAGCCGTAGTTGGCGAGGTGGATATTCACCGCTTTCCCGATGGCGAGAGCCTTGTCACGCTGCCGGATAACCTCGCCGGACAGGATGTCGCCATAATCGCCACCTTGCGCGACCCGGATCCGATCGCCCTGCCGCTGCGATTTGCTGCGGAAACGGCCAGGGAACTCGGCGCTCGCCGTGTGGGGCTGATTGCACCTTATCTCGCCTATATGCGGCAGGACCGTCGCTTCGCGCAGGGACAGGCTGTCAGTGCGCCGCTGTTCGCCCGCTTTGTTGAAGAAAGCTTCGACTGGCTGGTGACGGTGGACCCGCATCTGCACCGCATCCCGTCTCTGGAGGATATTTTCAAGATACCCGCGCGGCGTCTCGTCACCGCACCCTTGCTGGCCGAATGGATCGCCGCCAACGTGCCCGATGCGGTGCTGTTGGGGCCAGACGGTGAGAGCCGCCAATGGGTCGCGGAAGTTGCCCGTCTGGCGGACCGGCCTTATGAGGTTCTGGAGAAGAGTCGCAGCGGCGATCGCGATGTCGACGTCAGCGTGCCGCGCAGCGATGCGCTCCTGACCGGAACACCGGTGATTCTCGATGATATCGCTTCTTCGGGACGAACCTTGATCCAGGCAATTGAACGGCTGCTGGACGCAGGAACCCGGCCGCCGGTCTGTCTGGTGATCCATGCGGTGTTTGCCGGCAACGCCCACGCCGACATCCTTGCGGCGGGCGCCGCGCGCATCGTCACGACCGATTCGATCCCTCATCCAACGAACGCTGTTTCACTTGCCGGAGGGCTGGCAAAGGCTCTCGAGCAATTGAGATTTAACGATCTCTCAGACAGCGTAGTTGCCATCGCCCCCGAATGACAAGGTGAAAGCCATGAAAGACCACACCCATCATCAGGAACACAAGGCAAGCGAAGACGGCATTATTTACACCTGCCCGATGCATCCCGAAGTCCGGCAAAGTGAGCCCGGCGACTGTCCGAAATGCGGGATGCATCTGGTCCCTGAGGGCTCGGACGGGGCCGAAGGTGCACACGCGTGCCATCACCATCACGGGCACTCTGCCCTGGATGAAAGCGAAGACGCAGATGGTCGTTACGACTCTGTTCCTGCGGGCTATTCCGGCGCCGTCTACACCTGTCCGATGCATCCGCGGGTCCGCCAGACCAAGCCGGGCTCCTGCCCGATCTGCGGAATGGGACTGGAACTCGAATCCGCAGCGATGGCCGGGGAAGGACCGAACCCCGAACTCGTCGATTTCACGCGGCGATTCTGGATCGGCACGGTGCTGACGCTCCCGCTCCTGATCTTCACCATGGGTCCTTATCTCGGTCTGGGCGGCGTCAGGGACATATTCGGCGAACGCACGACGCTGTGGATCGAGCTGGTGCTCGGCACACCCGTCGTCCTGTGGTGCGGCTGGCCCTTTCTGGTGCGCGGATGGAACTCGTTCCGCACCATGAATCTCAACATGTTCTCGCTGATCGGCATGGGCGTGATGGCCGCCTGGGCGTTCAGCGTCGTGGCGGTCCTGGCGCCTGACATATTTCCCGACGGTTTCCGCGATGCGGAAGGCCATGTCGGGGCTTATTTCGAGGCGGCGGCGGTCATCGTCACGCTGGTTCTGCTCGGCCAGGTGATGGAATTGCGCGCGCGCGAAGGCACGGGCAAGGCCATCCGCGCGCTGCTCGATCTCGCCGCCAAAACTGCCAGGGTCATCCGTGAGGACGGCAGCGAGGAGGAAATCCCCCTCGAGCACGTCAAGGTCGGCGATCGCTTGCGCGTACGACCTGGCGACAAGGTTCCGGTCGACGGGGTGGTCACGGACGGTCGTTCGTCGGTCGATGAAAGCATGATCAGCGGCGAACCCGTGCCGGTCGAAAAGGTCGCGGGCGACCCGGTAACCGGCGCCACCATCAACGGGACCGGCAGCCTCGTGATCGAAGCGACTCGTGTCGGCGCTGACACTATGCTGTCCCAGATCGTCGAGATGGTCGCCAACGCCCAGCGCTCGCGCGCACCGATCCAGAAATATGCCGACCGGGTTTCAGGCTGGTTCGTGCCGGTCGTCATCGCGATTGCGATCCTGGCATTTATCGGTTGGGCGGTATGGGGACCACCCCCGGCGCTGTCCTATGCGCTGATCGCCGCGGTCGCCGTCCTGATTATCGCCTGCCCCTGCGCCCTGGGGCTCGCGACACCCATGTCGATCATGACGGCCACTGGACGCGGCGCACAGGCGGGCGTGCTGATCAAGAACGCAGAGGCGCTGGAGCGCTTCGAGAAGGTCGACACGCTGATGGTCGACAAGACCGGAACCCTGACCGAGGGCAAGCCCCGGCTGGTGACGGTGCTGCCCGAGCCGGGTCATGATGAAGCAGAAGTGCTGCGGCTCGCGGCAACGCTTGAAAAAGGTTCCGAGCATCCCCTGGCCGAAGCGATCGTTACGGGTGCGGAGGAACGCGGCGTGGCGCTTGGCGAAGCCAGTGACTTCGAGGCCGTAACTGGCAAAGGCGTGAAAGGTGTCGTGGATGGAAGGCCCGTCGCTCTTGGCAATTTGAAACTGGTCTCCGATCTCGGACTTGAAGCCGCCAACCTGACGGAAAAGGCCAATAGCCATCGCGACGAGGGCGAAACGGTGATGTTCGTTGTGCTCGACGGCGCTGTTGCCGGGCTCGTCAGCGTGGCCGACCCCGTGAAGGAGACCACGCCTGCCGCTCTCAAGGCGCTGCACCGGCTGGGCTTCCGTATCATCATGGCAACTGGCGACAATGAGCGTACCGCGAAGGCGGTCGCCGCGCGTCTTGGTATCGACGAGATTCGCGCCGATGTGCTGCCCGAAGACAAAGCCCGCATCATTCAGGAACTTCAGCGCGAAGGTCGCAAGGTCGCCATGGCCGGCGACGGAGTGAATGACGCCCCCGCCCTGGCCCAGGCCGATGTCGGTATCGCCATGGGCACGGGCGCAGACGTCGCCATCGAAAGTGCGGGGATCACGCTGGTCAAAGGCAATCTCGACGGCATCGTGCGGGCACGGCGTCTCGCCCGCGCGACCATGCGGAACATTCGCCAGAACCTCTTCTTCGCGCTGATCTACAATGCTGCTGGCGTGCCCGTGGCGGCAGGCGTGCTCTTCCCGTTCTTCGGCATCCTCATCAGTCCGATATTCGCCGCCTTCGCCATGAGCGCCTCCTCGATTTCCGTCGTCACGAATGCGCTGCGGCTCAGGAGCGCGAAAATCTGACGGTGAGACAGGCCCGTCCGCTGGAAAGGTGAATGTCCTGCGGCACAGCACCCGCCGCAATTTCAAGATCCAATGACCGACCTCGCCAGTCGGCGCATTGTTTCTGGTTCTCATCTGGGTGTCGTGCAGGTTGCGCGATTAGATAATAGCCGCCGCTGGCTATGCAATTCGCATCCGGGGGGCGTTTCTTGGCTAGGCCAATCTCCCCCGCGAATGCCATGTCGCGATCATGGGTGAACTTGGCGGATACCGGTGATTGCTTGCTCGATCGCGCTTCCGTAGGCCATTAAGAGGACGTAGCGTTAGGAGTACAATAAACAACGCTCTCATGACTGCCATCTGCGCTGCAGAACGAGTTTATCCTGCCGCCGACCTTTCGGCTAGCGGTGAATTTG